>DASYGV010000189.1:0-70403 GCA_035999335.1 Thermoanaerobaculia bacterium
GTCGATCTGTGAGTTACACTCTGTCACGACGCGGGCACCTCCGAGCGCTGTACTCTGTTTGGCTAGACACCCTCAGAATACAAGCACTTGCGAGTGCCCGCTTCGTTTTTGTGCGCTGTGTTCGTGAATAATCCGGGCTAACCGCCCAGGCGGGCCAGAACGCCGTGCCGCTGGAGTGTCGAAACTGCGGCTCACCATGTAGGGCGAGGAGCCGGGCGTAATCATTCCGCTGGGAGCGGTGAGTCAGGGATGTTGAACCAGCGGGCGACCCGTGTATTTCATCGTGAAGCGTAGAAACTGCGGGCTCGCCTCGGTGAGGTCAGTTCGAATGGATTGCCGCAGCGCCTCCACGTAGTTCGTCCCCTCGTTGTTACAGCGATCCACCCAGGGATCGAAAGAGAGGTCTCGCAGAAGACCGCAGGCCAGTGCCTTGTAGCAGCCGATCAGGAACCAATCGAGCGGAGAGACGCGGAAATCCATGGCCCGCGCAAACAACGCTCGGAATTCAGTCTCGGTCGACTTCCTGTATTGAGGAACCGTCTCCTCGAGCGGCACGCCTTCGCGGAGGCGGTGGAAAAACTTTGATTCCGAATCGCTGTAGCCGACCGTTGAGAAGAGCTCGTCACGCCGCCCACCGAAGCCGTGCTTGGTCGCGGTCACTGAAAGCTCAAGCCGCCCATCGGAATACTCGCTTTCTTCCGTTGGCGGACGAACGTGCAGGTCGGTGCTGATGTCCGAGACTCCGTAGTCGAAGAGAAACCGCCGGATGATCTCGGTCTGCCGTTTCGCGCTGGCGACCGACGCAGTCACTTGCTCGGGAGGTCGTTTCGCAAACGGCGTACGGTCGGCGGTGGATTCGCGCCAGCGCTCGCCTTTCCGCTTGCGCCGTTCGGCGGCCTTCTCTGCGACCTTCTCAGAGAACTGCGCCAACGTGTCCCGAACGCGCGCACCCCAGCCGAAGCCGAATTCGTTCCAGAAGGCGAGGCCGTCCGGCCCGCTGTTCGAAGTCTCGAAGGTGTACACAACTTCCGCGAGCAGCCAGAGGAAATGCTGCCGCAGCAGGATCGTGTGCGTCTCGTCGAACGGCGGCGCCGTTTTCTTGACGACCGTGGCGCTTTTCGATTCCGAGAAGAGGGTGTCGGTGCGCTCCTTGTGCTGTTCCTCCTGCCGCTTGAAGTCGCCCTCGCGTGTCTTTCTCTGCTCGTCCTGATCGAGAACGTCGCTCAGGAGCGCGCTGAGGATTCCGCCCTGTTCCGGAGTCGTTCGTTCGCGCAGGGCCCCCTCGAGCAGCTTGTGCCTGTGATGCAGGAGCTCCATCGGTTTCCCGATGTACGGCGAATTCCATTTATGTTCGACATCGGCCAGAGCGAGGGAGAGCAGAGGGGCGGCTGTCTCCGCGATCAGGCCGAACAGCCTCAGGAGCGGCATTTCCTGCCCGTCGATGCGAGACATTTCATACGGCTCCGATGACGGAACCAGACCGTTTCGGGTCACGAGCACCACGGGGATGGCCTTGCGCTGGATCTCGACCAGAAAGTCCTGAAACTTGTGCCCGTCGGCCGTTGGGAACGTGCCGGAGTTGTAGCCTTCCAGCAGCAGCACCTGGAAATCGGCGCGCCGATCATCGCGGGCACGCAGGTCGTCCGGAAGCAAAGTCATCGGGGAGGCCTGCAGCAGGCGCACGCCGCGGGCAAATTCGTATCGAACGATTTTCTCCTTCGGGCCCCAGGGGGACCGGCGGATGTGCCGGTACTTGTTCGTCGGATCGTTGACCAGGATGTCGTGGCGCAACTCCTCGGTGACCGGATAGAAGTTGTTGCAGTAAAGACCGTCGATGGCCCGCCACGCGTATTGGCGGAGCGGACCGACGTTTCGGTAGAAATACGGTTCCTGCAACATTTTTCGCTCGCGCTGCAGCAGCGGCTGCGGCGTCCGGTCGATTGCGGACTTGCGCAAGTTGACGGCGACGTGCACGGTGTCGTTGAAGCAGACGAACACCTCGGTGAGGCGATGCCCGAACGCCTGAATGAACTCGAGGCAGCGCAGGAGATTCTTCCAGGCGTCCGACTCGCTCTTTATTAGATCCATCTCGTTGATCTTGTCTTCATTGGGCGGCTGGTTCGAGCCGGTGAGAACGACCGGGCACGGCAGGTTGCGAAGGGACATCGAAAGCGAGGCCGCCGAGTACGAGAGCGTATCGGTTCCGTGGAGGATGACGATGCCTGCCAGGTAATAAGCTTCGGATTCGCCGGCGGGATCGCCGGGCGGCGCGTATTGATCGCAGATCGACTCCACCGCGCGTGCGAGCTGATTCCATGTTTCTGAGGTGGCGTTCTCGCTCAGGATCGTTTGCGCGGGAGGCATGTGCGTCCACTGCAAGTCGAATGGGAGCGGGGCGTCGGGGCCTTTGAGCTGCTTGTAATCGCGCATGACGCGGTCATGGAATGCACCGAGCAGCTGTTCGTCGTCGCTGTCTACCTTTCGCCGCTTCCTGATCTTCGTTCCGCTGCCAGTGATTCTCGCGCCGATGGTGCCACCTGCGTAGACGAGGACGACGCGCGGCTTTCGCACTACACGGCGGCATTCGAACTCCCCCCAGTTCATGGAGAAGCGCTCGTCGGTGAGGCACTTCCTGACCAGTGTGGTGAGCCCCGGAGGAACGCCGAGCCGCGTCGAAGAGAGATCCGGCTGTTTCGTGCCCGTGGCTAGGACCACCTTCACCCAGTTCGGTTCGTTGAACAGAGGCTTGCCGGTGATCATGTTCGCCGCGACTGCGCCGAGCTGATAGAACGTGATTGCTCGCCAACCGGGCTCCGAATCCGGCTCCTCCCGCAGCAGGAATTCGATCGGCGCCCAGCCGAGCGTCCCGACGAAATCGGCGTCACCGGTGATGTCCTTTTTCCCGATGGGCTTGATGACGCCGTAATCCAACAGCGTGGCCCTGCGGAACTTGTCATCGACGACGATGTTCGCCGGCTTGATGTCGCGATGGACCACGCCCAGTTCCTCCAGATGCTTCGCCGCGTCCGCGAGCTGGGCCAGCAGCGGCGCGATCCGATCGACCGGAACGTCGGCGGCGATCTGATCCAGCGGTTTGCCGGGGACGTAGTCCATCACCGTGCAGAGGTATTGCCCGTGGTCGCCACCCCACTCGATGCGCGGCAGCGACGGGTGATGGATCCTCGCCGAGAGCTCCATCTGGCGGTCGATGCGACGGCGCTGCTCGTCGTAGCCGAGCCCGCGGATGGAATCGCGTTTGAACACTTTGATGGCGGCCTGTTTGCCGTCCTTTTTTGCGAGAAAGACGACCGCGGATTTGCCCTCGCCGAGGATGCTTTCGATCCGCCAGTTGTTGACAAACAACTTTCCAATCAGGTTCTCCGGGAAGTCAGGCATGGCTGTCGCCTCCGCGCATCGCGCCGCACGAGTTGTGGGAAAGGATGGACCGCCGGAGACCGCTTCGTCTCCTCGCAGGTAGGAGTGATTTAGAGCGACATTTCCCTACCTGCCGGCATGCGATCGTGTTCGCCGCGCGAGCCATGACCGCACGCGCCAGCGGGAGCTTCGTCTGCATCGACGTGTTCGCGAACGACGCGGCGCTGACGATCGAGAGAATCGTTACGCCTTGCGAGTCGCGCCTCGCAAGGTGCCTCGCAAGGTCGCGATTTCCGGGACGCCATCGCCACTCGGATTCAGCGAGTTATCCCACCCCTGTAGACCGTTCCTCTCTAGATACCCGCGACCGCCATCTGGCGGCTTTCGAGTTTCTGCGGTACTCACGCGCGAATCAACAGGACTCGAGCGTGACTCGCCGGGGCTGACGTGGCATTCAACGGGACTCGCGCGCGACTCAACGGGGCTCGCCCATTTTTGAGACTTTGAGACTTTGCGACTCCCCGCCTATTGCGCCGCGGTCGCCAGCTTCTCCGGGTCCGTGGCCACGGGCAACGGCGCTCCCGCGAAATGACACGCCGCGAAGTGTCCCGGTTTGTGCTCGATCAGCGCCGGCACCTCGGTCTTGCAGATCGGGAACTGCGCGATCGGGCAGCGCGTGTGGAACACGCAGCCGCTCGGAGGATTCAGCGGCGTGGGGATGTCGCCGCTGAGGAGGATGCGCGTCTTCTTCACGGTCGGATCGGGCACAGGCACCGCGGAGAGGAGCGCTTTCGTGTATGGATGCAGCGGATCGTCGTAGAGATCGCCGCGGCCGGCGAGCTCCATGATCTTGCCGAGGTACATCACCGCGACGCGTGTGGAGATGTGCTCGACCACCGAGAGGTCGTGGGCGATGAAGAGATACGTGAGCCCCAGCTCGTCCTGCAGATCCTGCAGCAGATTGACGACTTGCGCCTGCACCGAGACGTCGAGGGCCGACACCGGCTCGTCGAGCACGAGGAACTTCGGGTTCGTGGCGAGCGCTCGAGCAACGCCGATGCGCTGGCGCTGCCCGCCGGAAAACTCGTGCGGATACCGCTTGCGGAACTCGGGACTCAACCCGACCTTCAATAGGAGTTGCGCGACGCGCTCGTCGCGCTCGGAGCCGCTCATGCCGCCATGGATGATCAAAGGTTCCGCGACGATCGTGCCGACGGTCATGCGCGGATTCAGCGACGCATACGGGTCCTGAAAAACGATCTGCATGTGGCGCCGCATGCGGCGCATGTCGCCCGAGTCGAGCTCGCGTACATTCGTGTTCTCGAACTCGATGCTGCCGTCGGTCGGCTCGATGAGACGAAGAATGCAGCGTCCGACCGTCGTCTTTCCCGAGCCCGACTCGCCGACGAGTCCCAGCGTCTCGCCGCGCGACACGCCGAAGCTGATCCCGTCGACGGCTTTCACCTGCGCGACCACGCGCGCAAGCACGCCGCGCTTCACCGGGAAGTACTTGCGCAAATCGCGCACGACGAGGAGCGGCTCGGCCGCGCCCATCGGCACTTTCGGCGTTGTCTGCGGCTCCGCGGCGATCATTGCTCGCCTCTTGCTCGCGCGAATTGAAAATTGAAAATTGAAAATTGAAAAAGGTTCATGGCACGTTCGGATCTCATTGCGGTTTTTTCAATTTTCAATTTTCAATTTTCAATTCGTTCCGGATCAGCTTCGTCGCCGTGCAGGTAGCACCGCGCGCTCTGTCCTTCGCTCACCGGAATCAATGCCGGCTCGTTGCCGAGACAGAGCTCCATGACGTCGGGACAGCGCGGGTTGAACTTGCAGCCCTGCGGCAGTGCATTCAGCGAGGGGACCATGCCTTCGATCGTGGCGAGGCGTGTTTTCGTCGGAGCGTTCACCTCGGTGATGCTCGGCAGCGATCGCAGTAGACCGCGGGTGTATGGATGCGCGGGATTCGCGAACAGCGCGCGCACCGGCGCTTCCTCGACCACGCGCCCGGTGTACATCACGATCACGCGCTCGCAGAACTCGGCCACGACGCCGAGGTCGTGCGTGATGAGCAGCACGGCAAGGCCAAGCCTCTTCTGCAGCGATGCGAGCAGCTCCATGATCTGCGCTTGAATGGTCACGTCGAGTGCGGTCGTCGGCTCATCGGCGATCAGCAGCTCGGGATCGCACGAGAGCGCGATGGCGATCATCACGCGCTGGCGCATCCCACCGGAAAGCTGATGCGGATAGTCGTGCAGGCGCTTGTGCGGATCGGGGATTGACACCAGCTCGAGCATGTCTCCCGCCTGCTTCCACGCCTCTTTCTTCCCGACCTTGCGATGGATGCGGATCGCCTCGGCCACCTGCGCACCGATCTTGAAGACGGGATTGAGCGACGTCATCGGCTCCTGGAAGACCATGGCGATGTCGTTGCCGCGGACGTCGCGCATCTCTCTTTCGGAGAGCGACGCCAGGTCGCGTCCCTTGAAGCGGATCTCGCCGCCGGTGATTTTCCCCGGAACCGCGACGAGCCGCATGATCGACATCGCGGTAACGCTCTTGCCGCACCCCGACTCGCCAACCAGCGCTACGGCCTCGCCGCGGCGAACGTTGAAGGAGATGTTGTCGACCGCGTCGACCGGCCCGTCGGCGGTGAAGAAGGTAGTCCGGAGGTTCTTCACCTCCAGCAACGCCTCGGCCGGGTCGACGTCGAGATCTGCGACGCGGGCCCCGGTCAACCCTGGTACGGACACGGAGGCGGATGGTAGCAAGAAGAATGACAGCCGCGTCACTCCTCTTGCTGCGGCGTCACCGGCTCGTCGAGCATGTCAATCAGCCCGCGCGCTTCCGCCTCGTCGTCCTTGCGCACCCAGATCGTTGCCGGGCCGATGGCACTATTCGACCCCTCGAAGAGATTTTGCAGTCCTTCGCCCTTGGTCAAGAACTCGATGTTCGCGTCGAGGAGGACGGACTCGACCAGCGGAAGGGTCGCGGCGTTCGTGCTCTCGAACACCTTCACGATCTCGACATCGGGTTCCCCACCCTCTTCCGGCACAGGCTCGACGAGCGCGACGTCGCAATCGGAGCACTTCGTGAACCCCTCGCGATATTCACTTCCGCATTCGGGACAGACCATGCGACGAGTATAGGCCTGCGCGGCAAAAGTTCGCCTCGGAGCGACCGCACGTGCCCAAGGCTAGGCCAACCAGCGCAGCCGGCCGTGCCGGTCACCGCCTCGTGAACCTTACCAGCGTCGCCCGCACCTCGGGGACGCCGAGGGCGAGCGCGACACCAAAGTACACGATTCCGAAGGCGAGGCTCACCAGGAGCGCTTCGCTGATTTTCGGGAACGGCAGCCGCGCGGCGATCGCGCGCGCGGCGTAGATGTGCGTCAGCACGCCGACGACACCTCCCGCGAGCGCGGAGATCCACAGCTTGATCATGAACGCGGCCTTCGACTCCCCTGCGCCGACACGGCGGCGGATGCCGCGGCGCAACAGCAGGAACTCGATCCATCCCGCGATCGCAGACGCGGCGGTGATGCCCACGATGCCCATCGTCGTCGGATTCGACGGCAGCGGCAGTCCGAGGGCGTGCACGATCGCGGGGAACATCGGACGCAGCGGAAACGCGAACAGCAGCGCCAGCGCTGCACCGCCGAGGACACGAGCGAGCGCGATGCGGAAAGGAGTCCGCGTGTCGTGCAGCGCGTAGAACGCGGACGAGTAGAGACGTCCCATCGTCGCGACGAGCAGGCCTAGGGACGCGCCGACGAGCGTGTACCAGACCAGCAGCGTCGTGTCGTGCGAGAACTTCCCGCGCTCGAACAACGCCGCGATCAGCACACGTCCGAACGCGATGAACGCGACCGTCGTCGGCACCACGAAGAACGCGACTTGCCGCACCGCGCGATCGAGCCGCTTCCGCAGCGCCGCCTTGATCTCTTCCTCGGAACCTTGCTCGCTCGACATCTGCGGCAGCTCCGCCGCGGCGACCGACATCCCGAACACGGAGATCGGCAGCAGGTACACAGTCTGCGCGTAGAAGAGACTCGTCACCGCACCGGTGGGCAGAAACGACGAGATGAACGTGTCGACGTAGCCGCTGATCTGAATGACGCCGCGTCCGCCGACGACGGGGATGATGTTGCGGAAGATCGTCTTCACCGGCTCGAGCGAGCGGTCGAAGCCGAATGAAAGATGCTTCGCGTGCTTCAGCACGAACGGCACTTCGATCCCGAACTGCAGCGCGCAGCCGACGAGTGTCCCCCACGCCAGCGCGGTCGCGAGCGGCGCGCCGCTCAGGCGCATCCCGAAGATCAGCAGCGTCGCGATCATCGCCGCGCTCCAAAGCACGGGCGCTACGTAGGCGGTGAAGAACTGGCGATGCGCGTTCAGGATGCCTAACGCCCACGCGTAGAGAACCAGCAAGCCGACGCCGGGGAAGAGGATGCGCGTGAACTTGATCGCGAGCTCCATCACCGGCGGGTCGAGTCCCGCCGCGGTGATCCCGAGAATCACCGGCGCGAAGATCACGCCGAGGATGACGATCGCGAGGACGATGAGCGCGAGGAACGACACGAACACGCCCGCCACGCGGTCCGCGACTTTCTGCTCCCCGCGCGCGAGCAGCCGCGAGTAGACCGGGATGAACGACGCGGACAGCACACCCTCGCCGAGGAGGTTCTGCAGAAAGTTCGGGACCTTCAGCGCGACATTGAACGCGTCGGCCGCGGCGGATGCGCCGAGGTAGTGCGCGAAGACGCTCGTGCGGATCAGCCCCGCCACGCGGCTGAGCAGAATGCCGGCCGCGACGAGCGCGGCATAACCGCCGAACTTCGGTTGGCGGTTGGCGATTGGCGGTTGGCGGGGAAGATCCGCGTCGGCTGGGTCGGAATTCATCGGATGACTGGCGCGATAAGATACCGCGATCGGTTGGCGGTTGGCGGTTGACGGTTGGCGGGAGATGACCCAAGTCTCTCAGTCCCCCGCCAACCGCCAACCGCCAACCGCCAACCCTTATGAAATCCATCCTCATCGCCGGTGCCGGCCCCTCCGGTCTCGCGGCCGCCATCGCGCTCGCGCGCGGGGGGCGAGCCGTGGAAGTGCACGAAGCCAAACGCGACGTCGGCACGCGCTTCATCGGCGACCTGCAGATCATCGAAGGCTCGTCCGAGCGTGAGCCGGTGCTCGATTTTCTCGACCGCATCGGCATTGAGCGCAACTTCTGGTTCCGCCCCGCGCTTTCAGCGACGTTCTACGACCATCACAACGCGAAGCGGACCATCCGCAGCGAAGATCCGTTCGGCTACTTCATTCGCCGCGGCGCCGAAGACGGAACGCTCGACCGCGGCCTACTCGCGCAGGCGCGATCCCTCGGCGTCAACGTCGTTTTCAACAGCAGACTCCAGCCGGGCGATGCGGACATCGTCGCTACTGGTCCCGCCACACCGGACGGCCTCGCCCGGGAGATGACCTGGCACACCGCCGATCCAGAGCGCGTGGAGGTTTTCTTCAACCATCACCTCTCGCCGGGTGGCTACTCCTACATGTTCATCCTCGAGGGTCTCGCCACATTCGGCTGCGCGATCGTCGCGGACTTCAAGAAGATCGACGAGTACTTCGACCATTCGCTGCACTCGGCGCAGAAAGCGAATCCGTTCGAGATCCCCGCGGAAACGCGGACGGGCTACTCGTACATGAACTTCCATCTGAAGCGGCGTGCGACGAAGGAAGGCGCGCGCTGGGTCGGCGAGGCCGCGGGATTTCAGGACTATCTCTTCGGCCTCGGCATCCGCTACGCGCTGACGAGTGGATGGCTCGCGGCGCGCAGTATCCTCGAGGACCGCGACTTCGACGAGTTGTGGCAACGCGAGCTCGCACCGAAGCAGGACACGTCGCTCGTGAATCGCTTCCTCTACGAAGCGGGCGGCAATACGGGCCTCGCGATGTTCGTCCGCCAAGCCGCGCGCGCAAAAGATTTCAACCGTTACCTCGGAGGCTGGCATCGGCGGACGTGGTGGAAGTCGCTGCTTTCGCCGGTCGTGCGGCGCTTCTGGCGCCACCGCGGCCGCTGCCTGCACAAGCCGGACGTGCACTGGTGCCGCGCGCGCGACACGGAGATCAAGGTCCCGCCGCTTGGTCCGTTGAGTCAAGATCCGCTGACATGAATGTAGACGACGCTTACCGCTACTGCCGCGAGATCGCGCACAAGCACGGCGCGAATTTTTCGGTGGGATTTCGCTTCCTGCCGAAGACGAAGCGGCGCGCGGTGTACGCGGCGTATGCGTTCTGCCGCGTGGCGGATGACATCGCTGATGAAGAAGCCCCTGTCATCCTGAGCCGCGAAGACGGCGAAGGACCTCCTGCCGAGCGCGAGGGAGGTCCTTCGTCGTCTGCGCGACTCAGGATGACAGCATTGGACGACTGGCAGCGCGAGCTCGACGCCTGCTACGCCGGCACGCCCACCCACCCGATCACCATCGCCCTCGCGGATGCGCTCCAACACTTCGCCATCCCGAAGTCCGCGTTCCTCGCGCTGATCGACGGCTGCCGTCAGGACATGGTGAAGACGCGCTACGAGACCTTCGACGAGTTGCTGCAGTACTGCGAGCTCGTGGCGGCTTCGATCTCCGACATCTCGCTATCGATCTTCGGCTATCGCACGGATGACGCCATCGCGTATGGCCGCAATCTCGCGGTCGCGCTGCAGCTGACGAACGTCACTCGCGACATCGGCGACGACCTCACGCGTGACCGCGTCTACATCCCGGCGGTGGAGCTGCGCCAGTTCGGCGTCGAGGAGCGCGATCTCTTCGCGCGCGCGGAGAGCGACCGGATGAAGCGGATGATCGAGTTCCAGATCGAGCGCGCGCGCGGCTACTTCGAGCGGGCCGAGCCGCTGCTGCGCGAGCTCGATTTCGACGCCCGCTTCCCCACCCTGCTCATGGGCGGCGTGTACGCCACGGTGCTCGCGAAACTGCGGAAGGACCCGCTCATCGCCATCCGCAAACGCCTCTCGCTCTCCCCTCTTCAAAAGGTGCTCGTCGTCGGCACCCGCGTTCTTCGCCCTCACTTCGTTTGAAACTCACAGATAATCCAATCCGTCGTAGGTCCTGGATGAAGTGCAGATTTCTTCTGGCGTTGCTCCTCTCCGCGGGAACCGCCGCGGCGCAGGAGGTCGCGACCGCGGTCGTTCCGGTCGTCGGGAGCGTTTTCGGCCCGACGATGATCCACTGGCGGACGGACGTCGAGATCGTGAACGACACCGGGCTCCCGACCGACATCGCGCTCGAGCTCCCCTGCGCACCCGACCAGCCGGTGATGCTGCTGTCCCTCGGCGCGGGCCAATCGCAGCGCTTCACCGACATCATCGGACAGGCCTTCGGGCTCGAGCAGATCCTCTCCCCGCTCCGTGTGACGACGAGCGGCCGCCGTTCGGTGTCCGTGCGCGCGAGCGCCTACGCGATGCGCGACGACGGCAGTTTCTTCTCCACCCCGCAACCCCTCGGCGTCTACGTCGGTCCGTCGTTCCATCCGACGCGCCTGCTCGACGGCCTCGCGTTCAGCGAGAAGTTCCGCACGAACATCGGCCTCGTGAACTTCGGCACGCGCGACGCCGACTTCGTCCTCGCGCTGCAGCGCATCCCCGGGCGCACGATCGCGGTGTCGCAGATGCGCGTGCACGCCGGTGGCATCGTCCACACGTCGATCCAGTCCGTGTTCCCTTTGATCACCGAGGGCAGCGGCTTCTCGGTCATCGTGGAGACGGCCTCGCCGGAGACGCATGTGTATGCGTCGGTGATCGAGAGCGCAACCCACAGCGGACGCTTCGTCGCGCCGCGCATCGGCGTGCGTTAACATTTGCGCCGATGAGCGACGAGCCGGATTACCTGATCTGCCTCCAATGCGAGACGCCGACGTATCAGTTCGAATACTCCAGCGGCAAGCTCGCGACCGTCGTGTGCACGACCTGCGGCAACGATGAAGTCAGCGAATTCATGACCGAGGCGGAGTTGGAAGAGAGCTCGTGAAGCCGGTCATCATCGGCATCGCCGGCGGCACCGGCTCGGGAAAGACCACCGTCGCGCGCGCGATCTACGACCGCGTCGGCAAAGACCGCATCGAGTGGATCGCACATGACTCCTACTACCGCGACTTCGAGGGACTCAGCGCCGAGGAGAAGCACCAGATCAACTTCGACCATCCCGACTCGCTCGAGACGGAGTTGCTCGCGCGGCATCTCGACGTGTTGTGCAAAGGGTCGTCGGTCGAAGTCCCGCTCTACGACTTCGCTGCATTCGCGCGTAAGACCGAGACGCAGCGCGTCGAGCCGCGCAAGGTCATCATCGTCGAGGGCATCCTCGTCCTCGCCGAGCCCGAGCTCCGCAAGCGCATCGACATCAAGTTGTTCGTCGACACGCCTGCGGACCTGCGCTTCATGAGGCGACTCGTCCGCGACATCAAGAGCCGCGGCCGGAGCATGGAGTCGGTGATCGAGCAATACATCACTACCGTGCGCCCGATGCACGAGGAGTTCGTCGAGCCGTCGAAACGGCACGCGGACCTGATCATCCCCGAGGGCGGCGAGAACCTCGTCGCGATCGACGCGATCATCGCGCGGGTGGAACGGCTGGTCACGTAGCCGCTGTCATCCTGAAGCCGCGCAGACGGCGAAAGACCCCCTGCGGTTTGCGACACCCGCGCAATGAATGAAGGGGGTCCTTCGCCGCGCTGCGCCGGCTCAGGATGACAGAGCTATTTCGCCTTCACTTCCGGCATCGCCGTCCCGTAGTAATACTGCTCGAAGAACGGCGCGTAGTCCTTCTTGGTCATGAACTGGAGGAGTCCCATCACGTCCGCCGTCGTGCCGAACTTGCCCTTGAAGCTGCGCTGGTATGACTTCAGGAACGTCAGGAACTGCTCGTCGCCCATCTCCCGGTGCAATGCGGCGAGGAGGTACGCGCCTTTGTTGTAGACCAGATTGGTCCTGGCGATGAAGTCGCCGTCGTCTGCCGCACCGCTCTGGAGCCGGTTCGACCACGGGATGTTGGTGATGTTCGTCGCGTCCTTCGCGCCGCTCTTCCACGCATTGAACGCTTTGGTGTAGTCGTTCGGGCGTCCGGCCTCCTTCATGAACAGCGCCGCGGAATACTCGGAGAACGCCTCATGAATCCACACTTCCTCGCTCGACGCCGCCTTCACTGAGTGTCCCCAATACATGTGCGCGAGCTCGTGCGCGACGCGCAGATTGACGCCCTGAACGTAGTCGTTGTTCTCTTCGTCCAGCGGCTGGAATGCTTCCTTGGTAATGAAGACGATCCCCGCCGGCGCCTGGCCCCAGCCGAGCGAGTTCCGCTCGATGATCGTGATCTCGTCGAACGGGAACGGCCCGAGGAAGCGCGGATAGATCTGCGAGGCGCTGAAGGCGATGCTGCGCAGCGCCTTCCAAGCGCTGGCGTTCTTCCCCATGAACGACGCCACGCGTACGGTCAAGCCGTTCTTCGTCTCTTCGTCGTACTGATATTTCCCGGCCAGGATTGCGATCGCTCCGACGGGCTGGTCGAGCTTGGCCTCCAGCACGTTCCAGTCGCCCTCCGTCTCGCGCCGCACGGTCTTGCCCGAGCTGAAGACTGCGAACGGCTTCTTCACCTTGAGCAGCGCGTGATAGGTGAACAGCATCTCGTTCTGCGCCAGCATCGGGAACCACGGCTCGATGCCCAGCTCCCAGTAGTTGCTGCCGTCCGGACGGTAGAGGATGTCGCCGTCGATCTCGATTTTCAGCTCGAGCGGCTTGCCCGCCGGAGCCGGCTGCGCAAAGCCGACCACCAGCGTGCCCATGTCGTGGTCATACGAGAGCTTGTTCCCCTGCCCGTCGGTCACGGACCGGACGTTGTAGCGGCGCGGCTCCTTGCGCAGGTCGAACCAGTATTCCTCGTACAGCTCGAATGAGATCGCCGAAAGGGGCCGCTGCGGGACGATCGTCTCGGTGACGTTGAGCGTCGCGTTCGGACCGTCGGTGTTCACGAGCGTGACGTCGAGGTGCGTGAGCCTCGCATTCACCGGAGCGGCGACGCGGTTGTCGCGGCCGATCGACTGACGCGACAGCTGCGTCGGGTAGAGCCACTCCGAGTCCTTGTTGCCGCGTTCGCGCGGGCGGCGCAGCATGGTCAGCGACTCGTTGCGGGTCCAGGCGTCGTCGTAGAGGTAAAGATACGAGCGTTCGGTTCCGTTGATGTCCGCGCGCACCAGGCGTGACGCGGGAGCGTTCAGCGCCTGCAGCACGAAAACGTATTCGGCGCGATCGAAGCCGAACCTCGAGCGCTCGACCATCTCGCGCGCTTCTTTGAACGGTGCGGCCGGTGCCGCCGCCGCATCGCCAGCGGGCGCCGGCAGACCGTTGCCGCGGAGCAGCACGCTCTTGAACTTCTCGGTGATCGAGCTCCCCTGCAGAGATACGTCCGCGTGCTTCGCGTTGTACTTCAGCGTCGGCAGCTCGTCCTTGTTCGCTGACTCATACGTGAACGTTCCCGAGCCGTTGAGAAAGAGACCGACTTGCTGGTCGCCCGCCATCACCGGCGTGACCGTGCCGGAGTCGAGGACGAACTTCATGTGCCCGACGGTGACCGGAAAAGCGGTGGAGGCGGCCTTCGCCTCACCGAGGGTTAGCTTTGAGTATTTCTGAACGAGATCGGCGACCGCCGGTGCGGCGAAGGCGGGAACCGACAGACAGAGAACGAGCAGCAGACGGAAGAAACGACACATTGTGGACTCTCCGATTGGTTATTGGACGCGGCCGGAGATGATACGTCACTTGTACTGTTTTCCGTCCTTCACCACATGCACGACGTGCCGCAGCGACGTCATGTCCGTCAGCGGATCTCCGTCGACGACGATCACGTCCGCGAGCATGCCCGGCGCGATCGTGCCGAGCTTCGGCTGCTTGAGCATCTGCGCCGGCCAGTACGTTGCCGCGCGGATCGCTTCCATCGGCGGCATGCCGAGGTCCACCATCGTCTTCAGCTCGCGCCAGGTGGAGTCGAAGTGGAAGTTGAGCGGAATGCCGGAGTCGGTGCCGACGACGATCGTCACGCCAGACTCGCGCAACTGCTTGAACTTCGCGGGCAGCGTCGGGATGCGGCGCGATACGAGACGGAAGTACTCCAGGCGCTGCGGATCGCGAATGGACGCATGCACGTCCGCGTACAAGTCGGCGGGGAGATCGCGCTTCAGTCGCTGATCGTCGATACGCTCAGGGTTCTGCAGCGTCTCCGCGGAAAGGAAGAGTCCCTCGATCGTCGGACACCAGTACAGCGTCGCGTTGCGGTCGCGGATCATCTGCAGCACGTCGTCGTCATAACCGGGCTTCGTCGCAAGTCCCGTGTGCTCGAAGCAATCGACTCCCGCACGCAACCCCTGCCGGATTTCCTCGGAGCGATGCGCGTGCGCGGCGACGTGCTTGCCGTGCTTGTGGGCCTCGTCGACGATCGCCTTCACTTCGTCGAGCGTCATCTGGTCCTGATCGATCAGCTTGATGACGTCCGCGCCGCCTCCGACGATCGTCCGCACTTTTTTCCGCGCATCCTCGGGGCCGTTGACGATCCAGCGGAACTTCTCGGTGAGCGGCGTGTTCGACTTCTGCAGGAACGGACCGGAGACGAACATGCGCGGCCCGGGGATCTCCCCGCGCTCGATGCGCTTCTTCACCGCGACGATGTCCTCGAGCGGCGCGCCGAGATCGCGCGCGGTCGTGACGCCCGCCATCAGGAGCTGCTTCGCCGAGATCGGCATGATCACGTCGCGGTACTGCGGCGGATAGGTGCGGTCCCAATGATCGTAGTCGCCGTGACCGACGATCATCAGGTGGACGTGCATGTCCATGAGACCGGGCATGACGGTGAAGCCGTTCGTGTCGATGACTCGCGCGCCCGCCGGAATCGCGACCGAGGATTCGGTGCCGACGGCCTTGATCGTGTTGCCCTCGATCACGACGACGGCGTTCTCCAGAGGTTTGCCGCCGAGGCCGTCGATGAGCCTCCCGCCGGCGAGGACCAGGGTCTCCGCGGAGAGAGAGGTGGCAAGGAAGAGAACGGTCAGCAAACTCTTCATGGGGTGGAAGATTAGCACTGCCGAGGTTGCCGAACGCCCGGGCAAAGTTGAAGGGGCGACTAATAACTCCATCTCCATTGATTTCAGCGGCTTACAAGAATTCACAGCGTCGCCGGAATCGTCCGCCGTGCTCGCTGGTTGAAGGCCACACGCGAGAGGAGTCAATTGACCGGCTTCGACTGCGAACTTAAAATGTGTACCGCCCACAGGGTTGTGCACCAGCTCACGACAGAAGGGGGGGATTGGGGATGCCTCTCGTACACGTCAAAGAAGACGAGACATTCGAGAATGCGCTTCGCCGCTTCAAGCGGAAATGTGAGAAGTCGGGGATTCTGTCCGAGCTGAAAAAGCGTCAGCATTACGAAAAGCCGAGCACAAAGCGGAAGCGGAAAGCGATCGCGGCCCGGAAAAAGGTGCTGCGCAAGCTTGCTGAGGACCGCCGCGCCGGCGGTTACTGATCGACACCTTCGTTGTTTCGAAGCGCCCGCGAGAAATCGCGGGCGTTTTCTTTTGTTGAGCGTCCTGAAATGAGCTCCTCCCTCGACACCCTCGAGTTCGACCGCGTCCTCACCCTCGTGGCGATGGAGGCGAAGAGCGCGCCCGGCAAGTACGCCGTGTCGCGCCGCCGTCCTCTCCGCACGCTCGAGGAGTGCGAGCGCGCGCAGGCGGACCTCGGCGAGATGGTGCGCTTCTTCCACACCGACGGGCTGCTGCCGCTCGCGGGACTCGCTGACGTCTCGCCGCTTTTCTCGCGCGAGACCGTGCTCGAGCTCGACGAGTCGTGGCTGATCGTCCGCGCCGTGCGCGCGACGCAGGCGATGCGCGAGACGCTCGCGCGCACCGACTCCTACCCGCGTCTACGGACGACCGCCTCCGCAATCCCCGAGCTCGATGAGCTGTTGACGAAGACCAACAAGTACTTCACACGCGACGGCAAGCTCCGCGAGGAAGCGTCGGCCGAGCTGCGCGCGATCCGTACACGCGTACAGCAGAAGCGCACCGCGATCCAGCGCACGCTCAACGACGTCATGAACCGCAACGCGGACGCGATCCAGGAGCCGCTCGTGGTCATGCGCGGCGACCGCTACTGCATCCCCGTCCGCAGCGACAACCGCAACGCGGTGCCAGGGATCCTGCACGAGCGCTCCGGCTCCGGCGCTTCGTTCTTCATCGAGCCGATGGCGGCG
The DNA here is from genome assembly GCA_035999335.1 of Thermoanaerobaculia bacterium. Lineage (GTDB taxonomy): Bacteria > Acidobacteriota > Thermoanaerobaculia > Gp7-AA8 > Gp7-AA8 > QHVT01. The sequence goes on from DASYGV010000189.1 coordinate 16,670, forward strand.
ATCGAGTTGAACAACGATCTCGCCGACCTGCTGATCCAGGAGCGCGAGGAGATCGCGCGCATCACGCGCTTCATCTCCCAGACGCTGTTCGACGAGGCCGACGCGATCCGCGATGCGATCAAGATCGCGGGCGAGCTCGATGCGCTGCAGGCCTGCGCCGTCTTCCACGACACGATCCGCGGCTCGCGCCCCACGTTCTCCGCCAACCGCGAGCTGCACATCATCGACGGACGCCATCCTTTGCTCGACGAGCGCCTCGCCACCGCGCGGCAGGAAGCGTTCGGCGAGGACGAAGGCCAGCGGACGGTCGTGCCCATCTCGATCTCTCTCGGAGGTCGCCGAGCCGCCGAGTCGTCAAGTCGTCAAGGGAAGAATCCTCTCGACGACTCGACGGCTCGAAGACTCGAAGACTCCCCCCCCGCGCTCGTCATCTCCGGTCCAAACGCGGGCGGCAAGACGGTCGCGTTGAAAACCGCGGGACTGCTCGTCGCGATGGGCATGAGCGGCCTCCCCGTCCCCGCCGCGGACGGCACCGTGCTCCCGTGCGTTGACGCGCTGCACGTCCTGATCGGCGACGACCAGAGCGTGCTCGAACACCTCTCGACGTTCTCCGCGTATCTCACGCGGCTCAAGCTCATTCTGTCGCGCGTGACGAAGCAGTCGCTCGTGCTGCTCGACGAGCTGGGCTCCGGCACGGATCCCGAGGAAGGCGCGGCGCTCGCAGCGTCGATCATCGAGCATCTCCTCGAAGTCGGCGCGCTGGTGGTCGTCACCACGCACCTGTCCGCGCTGAAGAGCTTCGCGGTGAACGACACGCGCATCGTGAACGCGTCGATGGAGTTCGACTCCGCGACCGGACATCCGACCTATCGGATGATCTCCGGCATCCCCGGACGGTCGCGCGCGATCGAAGTCGCGAAGATGATCGGCCTCCCTGCGTCGATCATTAACTCCGCCCGCGAGCGCCTCGGCGAACGTTACGGCGAAACGGATCATCTGCTGGCCACGCTGCAGAAGAAGATGGCGGAGATCGTCGCGCAGCAGGACGAGCTCGCGTCGCTGCGCGCGTCGCTCGAGCACGATCGCAAGACGCTGCAGGAGAAAGCGGCCGCGCTCGAAAAGGAACGCGCGCGCCTCGGCACGTCGTATCGCGAAGAGCTCGAGCATCTGCGCGACGATGTGACGCGCCAGCTCGCCGCGGAGATCAAATCGCTGCGAGACATGGACCGCGCCGCGCGCGCCTCGGTGAACGCCACGGAGGTGATCCGCACGGTGACGAAGACCGTCGACAAAGCGGTCGAGTTCATCCCGTCCGAACAGCGCAGCATTCGCGTCGGCGAGAAAGTGGAGCATCGCAAGTTCAAAGTCGTCGGCGAGCTCGTCTCGGTCGACGGTCAGAAAGCCGTGTTGAACGTGAACGGCCGGAAGATGACCGTCGAAACACGCGACCTCCTGCCGAAAGGCGCCCCCGCGAGTCCGACGAAAGGGCGAGCCGAACCCCGCCCCGCTACGAGCGACCTCGCCGCCGTCGTCGCCGCGGAGCTGAACCTCATCGGCCAGCGCGTCGACGACGCGCTCGACGAATCCGACAAGTTCCTCGACCGTGCGCTGCTCGAAGGCAAGCAAGCCGTGCGCATCATCCACGGCTTCGGCACCGGCACGCTGCGTAAAGCGATCCGCGAACATTTGAGGAAGCACCCGGCAGTGCGGTCTTTTCGCGCAGGCGCAGATAATGAGGGTGGCGATGGAGCTACGGTTGTCGAGCTGTAGGACCCCTAGCTCCGAGCGAGCGAAGCGAGTCGAGGAGCCAAGTTAGCATCTACGACGCCTGAGGCCCGTGCAGCGCAGGTGCTAACTTGGCCCCTCGACTCGGTTAGCTCGCTCGGGGCTTGCCAAACAAGATGGCTTACACAGATCTCAACGACAGTGTGATCGCCCAGGTGCGCGACGCGGCCGACCTCGTCGACTTCATCCAGCAAGTCACACCGCTGAAGCTGGCGGGGGCGCGCTACAAGGGACTCTGCCCGTTCCATCGCGAGAAAACGCCGTCGTTCACCGTCGACCGCTCGAAGGGACTCTTCTATTGCTTCGGTTGCGGGACGGGCGGCGACATCTTCAAGTTCCTCACGCTGACCGAGCGCTTCACCTTTCCAGAAGCCGTCGAACATGTCGCGGCGCGCGTGGGGATCGAGCTGCCGAAAAAGAAAAGGACCTCGCGCGACAGCGAGAAGGACGATCTCCTCCAACTGATGGACGACGCGTCCGAGGCGTTTCATCGCGCGCTTGGATGGACGCCGAATGCGGCGGATGACTACCTGAAACAGCGCGGCGTGCCGAAAGAGATCATCACCAAATACGGCTTCGGATTCGCGCCCGATTCGTGGGACTACCTCCTCCGCCTCCTTGGCCAGAAGCACGGCGAGAAGCGCCTCGAGACCGCGGGGTTGATCACCCCGCGCAAGGAAAAAGCCGGCTACTACGATCGCTTCCGCAACCGTCTCATGATCCCGATCCACTCCGATACCGGCGCGATCGTCGGCTTCGGTGGACGGTCGCTCGACGGCGGCGAGCCGAAGTACCTCAACTCCCCCGAGTCGGAGCTCTTCAACAAATCGCGATTGCTCTACAACCTCCATCGCAGCAAAGACGCGATGCGCCGCTACGATCGCGCGATCCTCGTCGAGGGTTACTTCGACGCGATCGCCATCGATCACGCGGGAGTTCCCGGCGTCGTCGCATCGATGGGAACTTCGCTCACCACCGGACAGGCTTCATTGCTGCGGCGCTTCACGCGACGCATCGTTCTCGCGTACGACGGCGACAACGCGGGTCGCGCCGCGACCCTGCGCGCGGCACCGATCCTTCTCTCCGCGGGGCTGCACGTCGAAGCGCTCGATCTGCAGGGCGAGAAAGATCCCGACTCGCTCATGCAGGCGCGCGGCGTCGACGGGTTCCTGGAAGTGCTCTCGCACGCGAACGACATCTTCGAGTTCGGGCTGCGCGAGTGGGCACACGACGCGTCCTCGCTGACCGGCCGCGAGAAATCGGAGCGCGTCGAGCAGTTCATGCCCCTGCTGTCAGCGGTGACCGACCCCGTCGTGCGCAACGAGGCTGCGCAGCGGATCGCCGACGCCTTCCGGCTTGAGTTCGAGACGGTCTGGTCGCGCGTCCGCGGCAAGGCTTCCACGGGAGCAACTTCGGACCGGCAGGTCTCGGCGCCTCAGTCGAACGGGGAAAAGTTCGTGCTCATCGCGGCGCTGCAGGGGCGTCTTTCGCAGGAGCAGATCGGGCGTCTGAGGGAGGATTACTTCGAGGACCCGGCGAGCAAAACAATATTTTCTATCATAAAAAGTGACCTTTCGGCTGGCCAACCTATTGATTTTGGGCAGGTCGCGACCCATCTTAGGGGCGAGGCCGAGCTCACACTGCTGTCCGAGCTCAGCCTCACCGAAGACATTGACGACCGCTCTCTCCAACGAATCGACGAGAACCTCTTCCCCATGGAGAGGGCTTACCTCTCTCGCCGGATGCAACAGATTCAACGGCAAATCCTCGATGCGGGACCGGACGGAGAACGCCTGGACGAGCTCTACCAGGAGAAACTGCAACTATCGCGTATGTTGCACTCACTGAAATAATTATCGTCCGCGCCAGATTACGTTGGTGTCCTCTGGACGATACTTTGGCTGGCTTGTCAACCCCAACCTTTGACACCCCTGCCAAGGCCTCGTTCGAAGGCCTCGAGAGTGCCGACAGGACGGCGAAAGCTGCCCATCCGAGGAGCGAAAGACCATGACGACACGCCTGCGCACTTCGAATCTCGAACCTGATTCCAACTATGAAGATGAGGGGGTCGTCGAGTTGAGCGTCGAAGAGAAATATGCGGAAGTAAAGCAGCTCATCGCAATCGGCAAGGAAAAGGGGTTTCTGCTTTACGACGAGATCTACGAAGTTCTCCCCGAGGAGGTTACGTCGCTCCCGGAAGAACTGGACGAGATCTACATCCGCTTCAACGATCTCGGGATCGATGTCATCGAAGATGCCGAGAAGCCTCTCCAGGGGACGACGAAGGGCATCGTTACGATCGACGGCACGATCGAAGAGAAGGAAATGGACCAGCGCGAGGAGGTCCAGCAGGACATCATCGCCGCGGCCAGCAACATCGTCGACAAGACCAATGACCCGGTCCGCATGTACCTGCGCGAGATGGGAACGGTCAAGCTCCTCGACCGTCAGGGCGAAGTCGACATCGCCAAGCGCATCGAAAAGGGCGAGCGAAAGGTCTTCAAGGCCCTCTCCGCCAATCGCATCATCCGTGAAGAAATCCTGAAGATCTACGAGGCGGCCAAGAAGGACGCCCGCGTGATCAAAGAGACCATCGATCTGGCCATGCCGGACGACGACGGCAGCACCATCGACGCCGCCGCGCCGGACGGCGAGCCGAAGATGCCCGCCGCCGCGATCAACAAGATCGCCGACATCATGGGCATCTTCGAGGGCATCGCGAAGCTCGACAAGAAGATCAAGGACGGGCTGGTGAAGCTCGCGGATCCGAAGAAGCTTTCGGACCGCACCATCGCCACCACCCTCAAGACCATCGATCGCCTCGAGCAGGATCTCGCCGACGAGCTGCAGCGCGTGGACTTCACGCCGCAGACTCGGAATCGGATGATCAACAAGCTGAAGGACATCGACAACGAGCTCGCCCAGGCGGTGTCGATGATCCGCAAGGACGAGCAGGCGCTCAAGCGGGAGAAGGACAAGACCCGCAAGGATTTCTACAAGCGCCGCCTGTCGAAGTACCAGGAGAAGCTCGGCGAGCTGGAGATGTTCTACGGCGTCACGCACGAGGACCTGCGCAAGACCATCCGCGAGATCCGCGCCGGGGAAGAGGAAGCCGATCAGGCGAAGCAGGAACTGATCGTGGCCAACCTCCGCCTGGTCGTCTCCATCGCCAAGAAGTACACCAACCGCGGCCTGCAGTTCCTCGACCTCATCCAGGAAGGCAACATCGGCCTGATGAAGGCGGTCGAGAAGTTCGAGTACCGCCGCGGCTACAAGTTCTCCACGTACGCGACGTGGTGGATTCGCCAAGCCATCACCCGTGCGATCGCCGATCAGGCCCGCACGATCCGCATTCCGGTGCACATGATCGAGACCATCAACAAGCTGACGCGCACGTCCCGCGCGCTCGTGCAGGAGCTCGGCCGCGAACCGCAGGCCGAGGAGATCGCCGAGCGGATGGACATGCCGGTGGCGAAAGTCCGCAAGATCATGAAGATCGCCCAGGAGCCGATCTCCCTCGAGACTCCGATCGGAGAAGAGGAAGACTCGCATCTGGGAGATTTCATCGAGGATCGCGGCGTGATCTCCCCCATCGAGCACGTGATCGTCGCGAATCTGAAGGAGCAGACCTCGAAGGTCCTGCGTACGCTCACCCCGCGCGAGGAGCAGGTCCTCAAGATGCGCTTCGGCGTCGGCGACGGTGCCGAGCACACGCTCGAGGAAGTGGGGCGTTCGTTCAACGTGACCCGCGAACGGATCCGCCAGATCGAGTCGAAGGCGCTGCGCAAGCTGCGGCACCCGTCGCGCTCGAAGAAGCTGCGGCCGTTTTTGGACGCGACGTTTTAGCGCTCAATTGCATCGACATTCGAAAGGCGGCCGGCGACGGCCGCCTTTTGCTTTGCGCTGATCCTCACTCCTCAGTGCCTGTCCTCCGCACCTCGTGTATCCTCCCAAAATCCAACACAAGAGACTTCTCCCGTGGCTGGGCGCCGCGCTCGCACTCGCTGTCGGGAGCGGCGTTTGGCTCATGCAGCAACGGCAGATATCGCCGATGGCCCGAGTGGCGGCTGCGGCTCCGCGCGACGTCCGTTTTCTCGAGGCTCGCGTCAGCGGCGGATTCCGATGGGCACCACTCGCCGGCACGACGCGAGGCAGAACGGATCCTCACAGGTTGTCGATGCTCGCCGCCATGAGCGGGATCATCCAAAGCGCGGAACCGTCATCGCCTCATGCAGTCGCCGTCGCGCACCTTCTCGCGGATCACGGCGACATGGCGATCGCGCAGTTGACCTTGATCGCGAAGGAAAGCGTTGACGCAGCGAAATGGAATGATCTCGGCGCAGCGCAGTACGATGCCGCTGTTCGCAGCGGCTCGCCCGAGCAGCTGAAAGATGCTCTTGCGGCGGTTGACCAGGCACTCCTGTTCGATCCCGTATTCTCCGAGGCCCTGTTCAATCGCGCACTGATCCTCGAGCACTTTTTCCTGCGCGACGTCGCTGCCAGCGCGTGGCGCGGCTTTCTTGCGCGTGCCGGCTTTGACGGATGGCGCGATGAAGCGCAGCGGCATCTCGATGCCTTGACCGCGCCCCGGCGCACCTTCGCGACCGAGATCAAGTCGCAGTATCCGCGGCTGCAGGCCGGTGATCGCTCGGCCGCACGAGACCTTCTAAGCCTCGATGCCGGCGACGCACGATATTTCACCGAGACCGAGGGACTGGCACGCTGGGGCGAGGCATGGCTTCGAAACGACGCAACGGCGGACAAACACCTCTCCGCGATGCGCACTCTTTCCGCGGAGCTGAAAGCATTCAGTGGTGAAGCGCTATTACACGAGTCGGTCGCCGCCATCGAGCGTGCGAGCGACGCACAGCGCGACGCGCTCGCGCGAGGACATGTCGGATGTCGTGATGGACGGCGCGCTTTCGATCAGCGGAAGATGGCCGAGGCCGAGCAGACTCTGAACGACGCGGCGCGCGAGCTCGCGTCGGGCGCGAGTCCGTTCGCAAACCAGGTGCGCCTCTACGCCGCCGGGGCCAGGTTCTGGCAGGGCCGCCACGCCGAAGCGGAAGCGGACTTTCGCGCGTTGCGACCCATCGTTCCGGAGCAGTATGCGGCGCTGCGCGCAAATGTCGAGTGGCAGCTTGCCGCCTGTTTCATGGCGCGCGCCGACAACACCAACTCCCTCAGTCACCTCACACGCGCGATCGAGATCTTGACGCGCTTGCGCGAGACCAACAACGTCGCCTACCTGCACGACATCATGTCCCAGGTCTACGACGGCATCCGCGATCATGAGCGGGCCGAGCATCATCGCGCCCTCGCGCTTCGGGATCTCGGCAGGACCGCCGACAGCCGTCTCGCCCATGCAATCACCGGGATGACGTATGCCGCCCTCGAGCGCAAACAGTGGCGCGTTGCGCGATCGTTTCTCACGGTGCAACTCGCGGTGAATGCGAAGGGGAATGACGCCGAGATCCAGATCACCGCACTGCTCCGCCGCGCACGTCTTCATTCCCAGCTCGGCGATCAAACGGCGGCCGAATCGGACCTGCGCGCCGCGAGGGCAATCGTGGCCACCGTCCCTGATCCGGCGCATCGCACGAAGTTGCAGATCGACTGCGAGACGGAGACTGCACTCCTCTCGAACGATCCGCGAACAGCCATCGACCTGCTCACCAATGTCCTCAACTTCCAGGACGAAAAAGGGTGGCGGCAGCTCATGCCCGAGATGTACCTGCGCCGGGGCCGTATGCACCTCGCGCTGGGCGATCACGTCCGCGCGGCATCGGACTTCGAAACAGGAATTGCGCTGCTCGAGAGCCTTCGAGACACGATTCAGCAAGGCGAGCAACGTTGGGGGATTCTCGACGCTGCCGAAGAGCTCTTCGATGAAGCGATCGCCGAGGCGCTGCGCAACGGCGCGGAACCGGCGTTTCAATACGCCGAGCGAAAGCGGGCACGTTCTCTTTCCGACGCGCTGCTTCAAAACCTGCGCGTCTTCGATCGCGCGCTCCTGCCACCCGATGCGCTGCTCGTCGAATATGCGGCACTTCCCGAGAGACTGCTCATCTTCGTTGTCGATCGAAACGGCTTCGACGTTCGCGAGGTCGCAATCTCTCGCGCGCAACTCACGACTCTTGCGGAACAGTTCGCCGCGGCGCTGCGTAACCGCGATGCCACGCAGCGAAAGAAGCTCGCCACGAGGCTGTACGAGCTGCTCCTGGCGCCGATTCGCCCGTCGATCGCCGTCCATCGCGAAGTCGCCTTCGTGACAGATGCCGCCACGTCCTCAATCGCATTCGCGGCGCTTCCCGGCGCCGCACCCGACCGGATGCTCGTCGAAGACGTCACAATCTCCGTTGCTCCCAGCGCACGACTCTATGTGGCTGCGCGGACCCGTGGCGCGCGTGCGCGATCGAACGTGCTGATCGTGGACGATCCCGAGAACGACATCCTGGAGCGCCTCGCCGGCACGAATGACGAGGCAGAGGCCGTTCAGGCGGTCTATCCGCAGGTGCGGCGGCTCAGCGGCCGTGATGCAACCCGCGCCGCATTCACCCGGGAGTCGCGCGGCGCGAACATCATCCACTTTGCGGGCCACGGCGTCAGCAGCATCGAGTCGGCATCCCTGGTCCTCACCGCGACCGCCGACGATTCCGGACTCTTCGACGCCGCGTCGATCTCGCGTCTCAGTCTGCGGAACACGGATGTAGTCGTGCTCGCGGCATGCGACACGGCGCGCGGTCCGATTCGATCCGCGGAAGGTGTGCTCAGCGTGACGCATGCATTCCTGCAGGCCGGCGCGCCGACGGTGATCGCCACGCTATGGCCGCTCGAGGACCGCGAGGCCGCCGCCTTCTTCCCGCGGCTGCATCGACATCTCGCAGCCGGCCTCCCGGCATCGGAAGCACTCCGCCTCGCGCAGCTCGAATCGATCCGCAGTTCTCCGGAAGACCGGTCATCGCTGTGGGCCGCCGTGCAAACGATCGGCTACTGACATCGCCGGCCGCGGGAAAGAATCATCGTGCGGCCCTCTCACTGTACGCAGGAGGAGACAGCGATGAATGGCAACAAAGATTCATTGATCGTTTTTAAAGAAGCACTGAAAGCGGCCGAGAAAGCCGCCAGCAGAAGTACGACGGGGTCCGATGAAACCCCGGACCCAACTTCAGCGCGGGAATTGACGATCCTCTTCTACGGGATCATGTGTTTCGATCCATTGCCGACCGGATCGGGGTATCGCGTCCTGTTCCCGAACGGTCTGGATGTGACGGAACTGACGGACATCCCGGTTCACGCGGCGGGTATGTGGGTCCGCAATCGCAGTGCAAAGGCCACGGTCCGATGGTCCGGCCCCGCGCTGCGTAACGACTTCTTCGTGACCGAAAAGCGCCAGTTGACGATCACTGGCCTGGTGCAGACGCCGCTCAATACCAGCGCGTTCGAAGGATACGTCACGAATCTGCAGGACTGCGACCCCCAATTCAAGATCAGCAACGATCCGGATGCCGTTCTTACCATGAACGTCGACCGCGGCACACTCAGCGCTCACGTGGCCAACGACGCCGGAATGATCGTGGTTCGCTGGACGGTGCAGGTCGAGGATGGTGCTCCGGTGCGCTTTGCGTTCGGCAGTGACTTCGTCGAAATCCCTCCGACCGTGACGCAAGTCTTCCTGGCCAACGCCAGCCCGATATCCGGCGCGGAAGGAATCCGGGACTTCCAGCTATTCAGGAAGCTTTCGATGTCCCTTCAAACACCGCTGCCTTACCGACTACCGCGGACAATGCCAAAGGACCGCATCACATTGCCGGATCCGACGTTTGGATTCACGACGACCGCGCCGGCAGACGACGTGGGCACACTCGTTCCGGAGGAGCGGACCACACCCGGCGGCTTCCCATCGATCGTCGGCGACGTCGACGTCCTGGCATCGGAGCTCGACGTGGTCGCGCAAACACCCATCATTGTCTGTTCCCCCGTGGCGTCGCGTCTCAGGGACACGGCGTGAAAGGAGCACTCCCATGACTGTTTTTGCATCGCCCGACTATTTCGAAAACGCGCGAGTCCATAAATCCGAGTTTCTCCAGAGCATGTTCGGCGCGGCAAGCGCGCAGGCCGCAGGAAGTGAGAGTGCCGCGACCCTGTCGGCGTCTCTGCCCGAGGACTCCAATATTCTGGGCGTCGGCTATGGCGTCAAAGTTACCGCCGGGTCCGGAACCGATGACGTCGCAATCCGCGTGTACGTCCGCGCCAAGGCCGCGCGAAGAGCGGTCCCGGAATCCGAGCTCGTGCCCCCTTACATCGGTGACGTGCCGACCGATGTCATCCCGGTCGGGGATCTGGCCGCTCAATTTCCGCGGCCCGTGGAATGCGGCGTTTCCTGCGGCCACCCCAGGATCACCGCCGGTACGATCGGTTGTGTCGTCACGTCGAACGGAAGCAACCGCCGATTCATCCTCTCGAACTGTCACGTTCTCACAGACCTCAACGGGGCGCAGCCCGGCGACGATATCCTCGAGCCGGGTCTGGCCGATGGAGGCGACCCGACCCGACCCATTGCCCGGCTGACGGCCTTTCAACCGGTCGACTTCACCGGCCAGCCGAATCGAATCGACGCTGCAATCGCCGAGTTGATCAACGCGCCCGACGTCGACCCCAGAATCAACACGATCGGACCCATTGCCCCAACGCCGATGCCTGCTGCGCTTTATCAGTCGGTTCGGAAGCGCGGACGGACGACCCTGCATACGATCGGCGTGGTCATGGACCTCGCAGCCGATGTCCGCGTTCGATACGGCAACAGAGTCGCTCAATTCAGCGATCAGATCGCGGTGAGCGGCGTCAACGGCGCGTTCAGCGCGGGCGGCGATTCGGGCTCGCTCGTGGTCGATGCGGTAACGCGCCGCCCGGTCGGACTTCTTTTCGCCGGCGGCGGAAATACCACGTTCTGTAATCACATCGCGGACGTGCTCGGTCCTTTTCGCGTCAGCATTGTGTAGTGAGGTAAGCAATGGTGACCATTCAACAGCTCCGCGACGCGAAGGAAGTAGCGAAACGCGATTTCGGAAGCATGCCTGGTGTCGAGGGAATCGGAATCGGCGACGGCGTTTTACGGATCTATGTGCGTGACGCGAACGTGATCGACCATTTACCTCGGTCGTGTGAAAAAGTCGACCTTGAGTTCGTGGTCACCGGCGATGTCAGCACTTCGGATCCGTAGCGCCCTCACTCCAGCTTTCGCATGCGAGGCGAGCGAAACTCGAAGGCGGCTCGCAAGTTCGCAATTCTGGCGACGCTGACCCACTCGGTTTCAGCGAGTTATCTGGCTCGCTGGAGATCGCCTCCTCTCGAACTACCCGCGATCTCCGGCCTGTCACGCCGGAGGTCGCGGGTTCGCCGGCGGATATCATCTTTTAGCAACGGACGCGGCTCTGTCGAAATTGGTTGTTGGGCGAGAGCCTCCCAAACATGAACCCGCGGCGGAGGGATCGTCATTGCCATCGCGCGCACCTCTTCGATAAGGACATCCAGCGACGCATCCCAACGGAGATTCGTTTCAGGGTTCCCCTGCGATGCTTCGAGTCGCGCGATCTCGCTCCAGATCTCATCGAGGTCGAGTTGCAGGCCCGGGCAACCTGGGACCGTCTCGAGCCGTCCCTCGGTTGCCCGCGCGGCACGCGCGTACCGCCCGCTGGTGAGTTCTAAGATCTCCAGCGCCAGCAGGCCCGGATCGACGATCCAGTACCAGGCAACGCCGAACGCCGCGTACTCGCCCATCTTCTCGATGCGGTCGCGCCGCTCGTCTCGCGAGGATGGCGAGACGACTTCCACCACGATCTCCGGCGTGCCCGTACTGCCAGACGTCTGGACGTCACGAAATGTCTCTATAAAAATTTCTTGCCGGACATTATGTTGACGACGGAAGGAACGATCATGCATCGCTCGGGCGGCGTCTACCGGTACCAGTGGACTCCCTGCCCCGCACGCTTCAACACGAACTGATTTCACCAGTGAGGCAGACGGGAACTCGAGCCCGCGACCTCCGGCGTGATTACGCATAGGCCGAACTGCCTTCGCTTCAAGAGTGACGAGCGCATGGCGCGCTCCGTCATGCCTCCGGATGAAGAGCGACGTCGCCGGACGTGACAATGAACGCACTTCTTTAACTGACGTGCTTTAGGAGATTCGCAGATGAAAAGATTCCTGTTGGTTCTCGCTCTGTTCACCCTTTCTCTGTCCGCGTTCGGCCAGACCTACACCGCCGAAGCGAAGTTCGTGTGCGGCCGCGCCGATTCGACGGTCACCGACGCCTTCGCGTTCGCACCGGGGACGTACTACACCTCGATCAACGTCGGAAATCCGAACGACGAAAAGATTGACACGTACAAGAAGATCTTCAGCGTGGCGCTGCTCCGGCAGAAAGCCGGCAAGGTGACGCAGTCGATCGCGTGGAGCCTGGGGCCGCGCGAGTCGATGCAGGTGGACTGCAGCGACATCTACGGCTACCTCGGCGTTGCGCCCGGAACGTTCATCGACGGTTTCGTCTACTTCCTCGGCGGGCCGATCCGCTACACCGTCACCGGCGTCTACACCCTAACCGACGGATCGCGCGCCGTCTCGCAGGACGTGGAGGAGGTCACCGTCACGAGGCAATGACGTGGCACGGCGTCGAGTGACGCCAGGTGAGACTCGCCGCGGGTTCTCGGGAAGATCGGGAACCCGCGGGTCTTCAGGACGGACCACGGAGTCTCACCACTCCAGCTTCTCGACGTAATACGGCAGCATCTTCCGCCACCACGGCCAGTCGTGATTGACGTCGTAGCCCCAGACGTCGAGCCAGTGCGGGATCTGCTTCGCCTCCAGGATCGCCGCGAGCTTGCGTGAGGCGTGCGGAGCCTCGTACGCGCCCTGCCCCGTGGAGATGATGATCTTGCAGTGCTGGCGGAGGAGATCGAGGTACGAACCGTCGAGGTTCGGCAGGTACGAAGCCGGATTGTTGAAGTAGGTGTTGCCGTCGCCGAAGCCGCGCAGGTAATCGGGTCCGAGGTCGTAGAAGCCGCTCATGGCGATCGTGGCGTCGAAAAGGTCCGGCCGCCGGAAGAGCGTGTTCGCCGCGTGGAACGCGCCGAAGCTCGCTCCGGCCGTGGCGATACGCGCGCCGCCGTCTCCCACTTTCTGGCGGATGTACGGTACGACTTCGTCCTCGATGTAGCGCATGTAGAGGACCTGCCTGCGCCCCATCTCCGCGACCGGCAGCTGCCGATCCATCCACGACCAGCGGTTGATGCTCTCGATCGAGAAGAGACGCAGCCGGCCCTGTTGGATGAGGGGCTCGACCGCCTTGATCAGGAAGAACCGCTCGTTCTCCAGGAAGTCGGCCGCGGCCGTGGGAAACAGCAGCAGCGGATGTCCACGATCGCCGTAGGAGACGATCGGCATGTCCATGTCCAGGGCCGGACTGCGCCAGCCTTCGACCTGTTTGGGAAGAGAAGGATCAACGTATTGCATTGCCGGCCGCGAATGGTAGCACCGTGGCTCCGGATCCAAGCCCCGTCTACCGCGACGGCGGCTTCACGTCCTCCGGCGCGACCGTGGGTGTGGCCATCGGCGGGGCACCGCCGGGCGGTGCGATCCAGAGCTCGATCGTCGGCTCCTCGCGGTAGCCGCCGACACCGGACAGCGTCCGCGCGCCGTCCATCTTCCTCGTGTTCATCGTGTGCTCGGTGGCGTTGTCGGCCGCCTTCTGTGCGTCCTCCGGGCGGCTCGTTTTACCGCCGTACGCAATGATGTAGCCCTGCACTTCCGGGTCGTTCAGCAGGGCGAGCACGAACTCGTCGAGCTTCTCCTTGTTCGCACTCAGGTCCCGCGTGACGTACTCGCCGAACTTCACCGCCGGCGCGGCTTTCTCCTCCACGGACGCGGTGCACGAGCTCGAGGTGGCGCACTCGCGCGCGAACCCGCCCACGTCCACCGTCGCGGTGATGGTCTGGCCGCCGGCCCCGGCGGTGTCGACCACGATCGTCGAGGTGCCCTGGCCCGATTTGATCGATCCCGCCGACACCGTCCAGTTGTACGTCTGGTTGACGTCGGATGGACCACCACTCACGTCGGCGGTGAACGTGAGGTCCGCGCCGACGTTCACCATATCGGGACAGGAAACTCTCACTGTCGGACAACTCGCGGGCGCGTCCTGAGCAGAGGCGTTGAACGGCGCGATCAGCAGCAGCAGCCCGATCAGACGCGGAACGGCTCGACAAATGGATGTCTTCAGCATGGCGACCGACTCTAGCGGCGCGATGGGAACGCGTCAACTTTCCCGGAGTAGCGCCGGGCGAGATACGCCGGTTCACTGAGCCGAGCGTAGGACCTCGCGAAAAAACGATGCACTCCCGCTGGTCGTACTCGTTCCGGGAGGGAAGCCTCCATTGAGAAACATCGCGTTGTTCGACGAGTTCTCGATCACCGATGCGAACGGCGCGACGGCGCCCGAGCCGGAGACGATCCGAAATCTGGCGACTCCTTCATCGAACACGCCCGCAAGAACCGTGGACGAAAAGAAAAGATGCGCCAGCGCGCCCGCAGGAATGGCGAACGTGCGTGTCGTTCCGATCGCTGCGCCGGTCCGCCCAGCAAGCGAGACCTCGAGAACCAGCGGAGCGCCGGAGCTCACGGCGGCGAGAAAGCCGAGGTTCGTGCGGAATCGCGCGTTTGCGGCGAGGCCGGGAACAAACGCAACTCCAGGACCCACGAATCCGACGTTGTCGAGGAAGTCGCTGACCGGACTGACGGTCTGGCCGATGGTGCTTCCCGAAGGCATGACCGCGAACAAGCGGCTGACGACAGCGAACGGTTGGTCGGCGCCGATCAGAATCGCGCCCATGGTCTCCGCGCGGCCGCGATGATCGTTCAGTACGTCCGCCAGTGTGAGCGTTGCGCCAGGCGCAACGGTGATGGTGCTCGCGCCGCCGGGCTGGATCGGGGAAACATTGTCGAACACCCTCACGCCGGTGTCGACGACGGCCATCTCGACCGTGATCGGCGTCGATTGGAAGTTGTAAATGATGATGTCGGACTGCCAAGTCGTCCCGGACCGCCCGTTGACGTGACCGGCAGCGGGAATCACGTAGAAATCCGAGAACTGATTCGCCGCAAGCGTCGGCGCGGCCGCGGCCAGAAGAATGAGGAGCGTGGCTCGAATTCGCATCGTCGGCCTCCGTCTCTCGCGCCCGCGCGCTAGAGCGATTTCAGCGGAAGTGCGACAGGTGCGAATTGCTAGCCAGCCGGCTCCAGTCGAACAATTTCGCCATCTCGGGCGGATCGACCGTGATCACGCCGGCGGCACCGCGCGAGGCTGCGTGGAGACGCGTTCTACGACGGGCTTTGCCTGAGCCTGAAGAAGACCGTCAGCTCGTGGACGACTTCCACCTTTTTCCCGTCCTTGATCATCGGACGGAAGCGCCAGGTGCGGATGGCCTCGAGCGCCGCATGGTCGAACATTTCGCGCTCGGCCGGCTGGATGATGGTCGCTTCCTTCACGCGGCCGTTCGTGCCGATCACATAGCGCACGACGAGCTGGTCCTGCCAGCGGTTCTTCTGCGCTTTCCCGGGATAGACGGGATAGTTCTTCGACAGCGGGTACAGATCCAGCTTCTCGTCGCGAGGGATGACGACGCGACTGTCGTCGACGACGCTGGCTAGCTTCCCGCCGACAATGCCTCCAGGCACTCCCTCCGGCGTTCCGCCGACCACACCGCCGACGACGCCGCCCTCGATCCCGCCTTCGACACCGTCCGCGACGGCTTCGGGCGGAGGCGGGGGCGGCTCCGTCACCGGCACGATGTGATCGGGGATGACGTTCGGCGCGACGATCTGTTCGGGCACCACCTCCGGCACCTTCGCTTCCTGCACGATCTGCTGCTTCGGCGGAGCGGGCGGAGGTGGCGGCGGAGGCGGAGGCGGGACCTCGGCGAGGTTGTACGAAACCATCATCCCCGGAGAATGGGTCGGAAACTCGACCTGCCACGACGCGCCGATCGGCACTGCCAGGATCGCAATCCCATGAAAGAGCAACGACGCAGGCAGCGTCCGGTAGAACCGGGCGCGCTGCTGCCGGACCTCGTTGACGTCAGGAGCGATGCTCTCGAACATGAAGGTTATTGAATTTAGCACCTCATCGTGAAACCGGCTTCATTTTGTAAGGACGAAAAGCCGTTCACGGCGCGAGGACTTCGGGGTTCAGCACCCTGATCCCGCATTCGTCCATGTGGTAAATCCTGACCGTCACGGCGTCCCCAGGGCGGAGGTTCCGTGCTTTGAGGTCGATCTCGTAGAGGCTCGAGTCGAAGGGGTCGTTGGTCACCTCACCGTTGACGACGATCTCGGTCGTGCAGAAGCGTGCCTGGGCAGCATTGAACGAGTTCTGTACGTGGAGATTCCTGCCGTGATAGTGGCCCTCGACCGTGACGCTTTGCATTTCTCGATGGTAGCAGCTCCTCTTGCTGAACATAGGGCGTGACGACCGAAGGATTTCTCGCGCAGCACCTGTCCAACGGGTGCATGAAGAAACTGATCGTCGTCTGCTTCGCTCTCGTGTCCATCGCGTTTTCGGTTCGCGCGGAACCTGCGCGCAAGAAGTATCTCGTTGGAACGGAGAGGCCCTTTCGCGAAGAAAAGCTCGGAAAGAGGGACTTCGTCCGCTTCGCCGGCGTCGATGGCTATGCCGTCGAGCTCTCCGATGACGAAGCGAAGGTGCTCGCGGCAACGAGCGGGGTTCGGTACGTGGAGCCGGATGTCGAGCGTTTCGTTTTCGGGATGCCCTCACCGCACCTCGACGTCGCGCAGATGACCCCCTGGGGCGTGACCAGCGTCCACGCGCCACCAGTATGGTTTCTCACGCGCGGCGAGGGCGTCCGCGTCGGAATCATCGACACCGGAATCGATCTCGGGCATCCCGATCTGCAGGCGGCGTATCGCGGCGGACATGACTTCGTGCACAACGACTCCGTTCCGGAAGAGGAGGCCGAAGGCGGCGCCTTCGCACATGGCACGCGCATGGCCGGCATCATCGCCGCGTCGGACAACGGCTTCGGTCTCATCGGCGCGGCTCCGGGCGTCTCGCTCTATGCGCTGAAGATCTTCCCGAAGAGCGGCGGCGCGTTGACCTCGAACGTGATCCGTGCCGTCGAGTGGGCGATCGCGCAGAAGCTCGACGTCGTGAGCTGCTCGTTCGGGGGCGAGACCCCGTCCAGGCTCGAGGAAGAGGCCTACGCCCGCGCGCGTCGCGCGAACGTGCTCGTCATCGCGGCGGTCGGCAACCATGCGTCGTGGGTGCGCTATCCCGCCGCGTACCCATCGGTGGTCGGCGTGGGAGCGATCGATCGCCTGCACCGCATCGCGTCGTTTTCGAACACCGGCGCCGAAGTCGATTTCGTTGCGCCGGGCGTCGATCTCGTGTCGACGATGATTTCGGGCCGAGGCCACATCGGCAGCATCACGTTCGACGACGGGACGTCGTTGCCCGCTCACCCATTCGCATACTCGAAGTCGGGAGAGGTTGCGGGCACGCCTGTCGATTGCGCCTTTGGCAGCTCGATCGATTTCCCGCCCGCCACCGCGCAGAACATCGCTCTCGTTCAACGCGAGGGAACGCCGATTCCGCTGAAGGCGACGAACGCCGTCGCCGCACAGGCCGCTGCTCTCGTCGTGATCAATTCCGCGCCCGATGACATGCCGATGCGCGGATCGCTGGGTTCCGATGACCCGCGATGGCCGGTAGCTGTCAGCGTCTCCAGGCAGACGGGCCAGATCATCCGCGAGCGCGGAGCGAGCGTGCTCGTCGACTCCTATGTGACCGATTACGACGCTGCCGACGGCGCGTCCATGTCCGCGCCGCACGTCGCGGCGGTCGCCGCGCTCGTACGCGCGTTGCGTCCCGATCTCAGCGCAGACGAAGTCCTCGCGCTCCTCGCATCGACCGCGGCGGACCTCGGCGACGCCGGCCGCGATCCTATCTTCGGCTATGGTCTCGTCGACGCGTACGCTGCGGCGGCAGCGGCGGTGCCCGAGAAGATGCCGGCGAAGAAGCGGAGGAGAAGCGTGGGCCACTGAAGGTCGAGACACACACCATGACCATCGAACATGCCGATCGCTTTCTCGTTGCCCGCCTGTTGCGCGGCGACGAGGAAGCGTTCACGGAGTTCTTCGACCGGAACTATGCGCCGCTGTATCGCTTCGCCCTGCCGCGCGTCGCGGACGAGGATGCGGCCGAAGAGGTCGTGCAGACGACGCTCTGCCGCGCGGTGCGGAAACTGGCCAGCTACCGCGGCGAGGCAGCGCTGCTGACGTGGCTCACGACGATCTGCCGCCGCGAGATTGCGACGTATTTCCAACAACGAAAGAAGGTACCGCCGATGATCGATCTCTCGGACGACCTGCCGGAGATCCGCGCGGCGCTCGAATCGCTCGGCGCCGAGTCTGCGGTGCAAAGGCGCGAGGTGGCGAGGATCGTCCACGTCGTGCTCGACCGCCTTCCCGGAAGCTACGGCGACGCGCTGGAGTGGAAGTACATCGATGGATTCTCCGTCGCCGAGATCGCGGAGCGGTTATCGCTCGCGCCGAAGGCGGCCGAATCGGTGCTCACCCGCGCCCGCGCCGCCTTTCGCGACGCCTTCAAGGCCGCGTACGGCAGCGGGTGGAACGGTGAGGAGGTGCGCTCATGAACGACCACGAAAAAGATCCGATCGCGACGCTTGTGCGTCTCGCCGGACGCAGACCGGAAGTGACTGCCGAACGGACCGCGCGCGTGCGCGCCGCAGTCGCAGACGAGTGGCGCGCGACGACGCGGCGTCGGCGCTGGACGCGTGTTGCAGTCGCGGCAGCCGTCGCCGCGACCATCGGAGGCGTGCTGTTGACGCGTCCGCGAACCGAGCCGTCGGCGCCAGTCGTTGCGCCTTTCGTGGAAACGGCCGAAGTTCGCGAGCTCACGACTCCCGGCGATGCGACGACATCCGTCGAGTGGAACGGCGGAACGCTCCGCCTCGATCGTGAAACGCATTTGCGATTCGATGCGGCGCGCACGGCGACGCTGCTCCGCGGGGCGATCTATTACGCAAACGACACGCCCGGCGTCGCGGTCACGATCCGCACGCCATTCGGCGATGTCCGCGACGTCGGCACGCGCTTCGAAATCCGCCTGCGCGACGACGCGTTGCGCGTTCGCGTCCGCGACGGAGCGGTGATCGTGCGCGACACGACCGCGCGCGCCGGGACGGAGCTCGTCGCCAGCCGCACGTCGATGGCAACGCGGACGATTCCCACGAGCGGCGAGGAATGGGCGTGGATCGAGAACGCGGCGCCGCCGATCGTCCTCGAAGGGAAATCGCTCGACGAGGTGCTGCAGCGCATCGCCATCGAGAAAGGCTTGACGCTCGAACGCAATGGTCCCGACCAAACGCTGCACGGCGACGTGCCGCTCTCCGTCGGTGAAGCGCTCGATGCAGCCACCGCGGCCGCCGGAGTGACGTATCGGATCGAAGGCGATCGCCTGATCGTGCGAGGGCGCTCATGATCCGGCGTTCGCTCTTTCTTCTCCTGATGGCCACCACGCTCCATGCAGCGCAGTACCGATTTGCCGGGCGCCCGCTCGCGGAGGCACTGCGCGAACTGCAATTGCGCGGACTGCGAATCATCTACAGCGATGACGTCGTGACCAGCCACATGGTCGTGCGCGCGGAGCCGCGTGCGACCGTGCCGCGGAAGATTCTCGACGAACTGCTGCGCGATCACGCGCTGCGCGCCAGCGACGGCCCGCGCGGCTCGCTTCTGATCGTGCGCGATGAGCGTCCCCGGCGCGAGTCGTCATCGCAAGCGCCTCCGCCGATGCCGGTGACGCTCGAGGAGATCGTCGTCACGCCGAGCCGTTTCACGATCCTGCGTCAGGAAGCAGAGAGCCGCCAGTTTCTCAGCCGCGAAGAGGTCCGGCGCGTGCCGCATCTCTCCGACGACCTCTATCGCGCCATCGGCCGGATCCCGGGAACGACGAGCGCGGACGTGAGCGCGCGATTCAACTTGCGCGGCGGCGAGGAAGACGAGGTGCTGGTGCTCGTCGACGGCGCGGAGATCTACGATCCATTTCACATCCGCGATCTGTATCGCGCATTCAGCACCATCGACGCCGAGGCAGTCGGATCGGTGGACGTGCTGAGCGGGGGATATCCGGCTGAGTACGGCGGGCGCATGAGCGGCGTGGTGGACGTCAACACGCTCTCACTGACGGAAACGAAGCACGAAGTCGGCGTCAGCCTGCTCAACACCCGATTGCTGTCGCAGGGGACGTTCGCGCAGTCGCGCGGCGCGTGGATGGTCTCGCTGCGCCGCGGCTATCTGCGAGAGGTGGTGGCGATGATCGAAGACACCGCGGACATCAATCCGCGTTACCACGATCTCCTCGGCAAGGTGCAATGGACGCTCGGCGAGCGCACGGTCGTTTCGGCGCACGTGATGGCGTCGCGCGACCGCCTCACGCTGAACGAAGGGCCCGGCACAGCGGCGTCCGGGGCGTACGACGACCGCTACGCGTGGCTCAACCTGCGTCGCTCATGGACCGACGCGCTGTTCACGCAGAGCGTGCTCACGTGGGGCACGACGGCGCGCGATCGGAACGGCACGTTCGACAACGAGTTCGATCTGCAACGCGGCCAGCTCCAAGATCATCATCAGTCGGCGTTCGTCACGCTGAAGAACGACGCCACGCTCCATCTCTCACCGCGGCATTTGCTGAAGTTCGGCGCGACCGCGAAACGCTTACGAGCGCGGTTCGACGTGGAAGGATCGTCCGTCGTTCCGTTCGCGATCTTCGAGCTCGGCTCGCCGCCGCGCGAGGTGCGGCGATCGGTTCACGTGCGGCCGCGCGGCAGTGAGCTCAACGCCTACGTCGCCGATCGCGTGCGGATCAACGACAGCGTCGTGGTCGAGGCGGGGTTGCGCGCGGGCTCGGAGAGTTACACGCCTGATGGCGTGCATGTCAGCCCTCGTCTCAACGCTGCGTGGACGCTCTCGCCGCGTACGTCCGTGCGCGCGGCATGGGGACTGTTCCATCAGCCGCAGGCGATCCACGAGTTGCAGGTCGAAGACGGCGTGACGGAGTACCAGCCCGCGCAGCGCTCCGAGCATCGCGTCCTCGGCATCGAGCATTCGTTCCGCAGCGGCTTCGAAGCACGCCTCGAGCTCTACGACAAAACCCTGACGCATCTGAGGCCGCGCTACGTGAACCTCTACGATCACCTCCTGATCTTTCCCGAGTTGCGCGCCGACCGCATCCGGATCGCGCCGGAGAAAGGGCATGCACGCGGAGCGGAGCTGCTCGTCCGTTCGGATGCAGCGCAACCGTTCAGCGGCTGGATGAGCTACACGCTCGCTCGCGTCACCGATACCGTCGATGGCCGCGAAGTGCCACGCGATTGGGATCAGCAGCACGCCATGACCTTCAGCGTGAACTATCAGCGCGGCCCGAAATGGAATTTCAACCTCGCTGGCACGTGGCACAGCGGCTGGCCGACCACGCCCGTGCTCGCGCGAGTGGACGGCACCCAGCTCCTCACCGAGCTCGGACCGCGCGCCTCGACCCGCCTCCCCGACTACCAGCGCCTCGACTTCCGCGCAAGCCGCACCGCCGGCGCCTTCAGTTTCTTCGTGGAGCTCTTCAACGTCCTCGGCCACGAAAACGTCACCCGCGTGAACACGTTCGAGTTCCATCAAGACGCGAACGGCGCGGTGACGGCCGTCCCGGTCACGGAAAGCGTGATCGGAGTCCTCCCGTCATTCGGCGTGACGTGGCGGTTTTGAGTTTGGTTGAACCGCAAGACCACGCCCACCATCGGCGCGAATCTCCATGGGGGGCACTCGGTTTGAGCGAGCATCACACTCGCTGAAGATCGACTCACGTGCAGGAAGTGGAAGGGGATGCGCGAGCGCAAGACCGATGGGGACCGCGGACATCAGACATTCCTACGATCGCGCACGTCATGGCGCCTGATTCTCCTCCTCGGCGCTGCTCAGCGAGTGAAGGATGCTCATGAACCGCGCGGTGGAACGAAACGCACATGCGCGATCGTCGGTCTCCACGATCCGTTTTACGCGCTCGAGAGCGAGCCGATTGCGCTCGATAACATCGGGTCGCGCCGATGCGAGTTGCTGCAGCGCTTCCGCCGCTTTGACGGCGAACGCGCGATTGCGCTCCAGCAGAAGGGCGCAAAGGGCGTACTCAAGCTCATGGAGGATCGAGTCGCGGGTCTCGAGAAGCGTCGACGCGATCCACGTCACAGGCGCGGTATTCCCGGTGTTGATTCCCCGGGCTAGCGTTTCGATCAGATTGCTCTCCACCTTCCGTTGAAATGCGGCGGCTCGCGAATCCAGATGACCCGCCAGCGCCCCGCGGCCGGTGGCGCCGAGGTTGACTAGCTGTTGGAGACGCGCTTCCCAATCCGCGGTGTCACCGCCTCCTGATTGGAGCATGCGCACCGCGAGCACGACTGCTCCCTCGCGCCCGTCCGGCGTCAGCTCGAGCGGGTCGACCATGCCTGCTAGAAATGCGCGCTGATTCGTATCGAGATCGGGGACGAACGCCGCGAGATGTTCGAAGAAGGCGCTCCGCTTTTCGGGCCACAGTCTGGCCACGTCCGACGGAAGGGACTGAAGCCGCTCCATGACGTAACTGCCGAGGGACCCGATGGCGGCAACGGGATCGAGCGCCGTGATTTCCGCGGTCAGACGCGCGCTCGCACGGATCCGCGCGGCCCGGGCAATCCATTCGAACGTCGCACCCTCCGCTAGGATCCATTGCAGCAGCTCGCTCGCGAAGTCGGTGAGGAGACGCGCATCTATGACTCCGGAGTCCGCCCAGCGGATAACCCACTTCTCGATGTCCGCACGCACGTCGCTGCCGCGCAGCTTGGATGCGCCCGCGCGCACCACCATCAGCCGCACGCGCTCGTTCTTCGCCGCGAGCTCGCCGGTCCGGTCGAGGGCCGAAACGTCAATCGGCGTTTTCAGCTCGCCTTGAGCCTGCGAGTCGATCCAATCGGCGATGATCGGCTGCGCTCGCAGGTGGTCCCATCCGTCGATGACGGCGAGCGTGTGCAGCAGGTGCTGCCGGACGACCGTGCTTCTCGTCGCCATCAGCCATCGCTCAATGACCGGAAGGACGGTGCCGCTCGCTTCTTCCCGAAGAGTTCCGGCGGTGATTTCCTCGTCGATTCGGTCGATCGTCCATGCGGTCAGGGCGGCCATCCCGTCTTCGGCGTACTGGACCGGCCGGACCCGGCTCTTGTCGGTCGTGCGCCGCTCAAGCTTCGGGAATCTGGCGTTGCCGATGCGATGAGCGATGTAGCGCAACAGCAGGAGAGGATCGAGACCGCCCTGATGCCAGGCATCCGAGAGTGCATCACCGTAGGCGGAGACGACTCGGTCGCCTTCGAATGCGACGGTTGCCGCGAGCAGGGGAAGCCATGGACGCGTGAATCGTCCCTGCCGGCTCTGCGAGCTGACGGCGCTCCAGCTCTGGCGGATAGACGGCAGCATCGCGTCGCGTTCGAACAGCCATCCACGTGTAAGCGCCTCGACGGCATCCCGTGTGGCGTCACATTCTTCGAGGAATGATCCCGCGACGCGACTCATACGCCGCTGGTGAATCCAGATGCCGGGCCATTCGTGTTGTTCGTGCTCCGAGAAACGCAGGATGTGCCGGTAGCGCGCCGCTGAGTCTACCGGCGGTTGTCCGCTGTCGGTCACGACGGCGAGATGGCGTGTCCAGAGCGAGTCGGCCGCGCGTTGCAGCGCAGTCGGTGAGTCGTCGAGAAGACCGAAAAAGCCAAGGATCGGTAGCCGGTATTCCGCGTGCGTCGGCTCGAGGTGACCCTTGAACGAAGGAAGCAACTCGCGCTCGTCACGGCTCATCATCCAGATGCCGACGAGGCGCTCCAGGTCATCTAATGGTCCGAACAGCAGCGCGAGCTCCAGATAGCGCGCGCGTGCCGGCATTTCGGGGGTGGCAAGACAGTCGAGGGTGAGCCGCGAGACCGCCTCGAGCAATTCGACATCGCCGCCCGCCAGTGCCGCCTGCGCCACGACGATCGGCTCCTGGAGTCGGTCGGTTTTGCCGGCCGTCCCGGCGCCGTCAGGCGGCAGTGACCACCATCTCCGCTGGGTCAGCACCAGCGCGTGCAGGACACGGTACATCGTCTCCTCAGCGGTCAGTTCGGGTTCGCTCCGCACGGCACGCAGATCGACGAGATCGACGAAACGCGTCTTCCAGTATTCGATCTCGGTGGGATCGACGCCAAAAACGAGCGCCACGGACATAGGACATTGCTTGCCTAGGACGCGCAGCACTTTTTCGTTGATCAGGCGAAACGTCGGGTCGTTGAGGCTGAAGCCGGCGAACAGAACTCGCGACTCCACGAAACTGCGGATCATGAACGCTTCGATCAGAGGCTCGCGGCTGGGATACGCGAGGAAATCGTCGCCGGTGATGACGATGTCGGACGCATTGCGCAGGATGCAGCCGTTCATCTTGAGAATCCGGGGGGAGCGTCGTGTCGACGTAAAGTCGCTTCCCCGGACGATCACCTGCGGCTGGAAGCGGTAGGTTTCGAATGCCCGCTCGATCAGCGTGTCGTAATTGGTGGTGATGATGTCGCGCAGATTAAGCTCGGCGACGCATTCGTGGACCCGGCCGGGCGAATACTCGTCGTCGGCAATGGCGCGCGACACTTTCTCAATGAGGGCGTTCCGCTTGAATCGTACCTCGTAATAGTCAGCGACCCGCAGGGGGTCCGCATCCGCCGCGATGCCGCTTCCGAGGTCGTCGCGCAATTTCGCGGCGAGATCTTTCCAGCTCGGCATCCGGTTCGGCTTGCCGTCATTTCGCAGAGCGTTGAATGACAACCCTGCGCCTGCGAACAGAACGACGTCGCCCAATGCGAACGCCGGTGCGAGATTACGAAGGGTCTTGCGGCCCGCTTCCGAGAGGAACTTCAGATCATCGATGCTCTCCAAACTCACGAGAGGACCTTCAGGATCTTCGAAATGTCGTTCCCTACCTCGCGCTTGGAGATGATCTCGTCGTCGCTGGCCCCGATCGTTCTCATCGCGCGATGGAATTCCGCATCGTGCGCGTAGCTCGTATAGAACGCGATTTTCACGTGCGGGTTCCACTTCTTGATCCATTGATAGATCACGTCGCCCGCCGGCACCATGCCGTAATCGAGAATCACGGCATCCGGTTGAACGTCGTCGAGGTGCGCATGGAGCATCTGCTCATCGGTCGCTTCGGTCAGATACGAGACGGTGTGGTGGTAAATGGACCGCAGGTAGATGGCCAGGTTGTGGACGACCTGGACTTCGTCGTCAATGAGCAGGACATGCATGGCGCGTCATCATACGTGGAGCTGTCGCGGCAGCTGAGGCAGGAACACCGTGAACGTCGTCCCGTGCGGGGACTCGCTGGTGATCTGAACGCGGCCACGCAAGGCCCGCGTGTACATGTCGACAACGTACAGGCCGAGGCCCAGGCCCCCGACCTGGTGGTGCTTCATGCGGCCGCGAAAGAAGGGCTGGAAGATATGGCGTTGCTCTTCCGGCGGAATGCCTGGCCCCTGGTCGGACACGCGCAGCTCCGCCCCGTGACCGCTGACCCTCAGCCGGACGTGTACGACACCGTCCGGCGGCGAATACTTGACCGCATTCGAAAGCAGATTCAGAAGGATGTCATAGACGCGGATTTCGTCCGTTTGAAAGCGGGTCTGCCGCGCCAGTTCGGCGGTGGGCTTCGGAAAGTCGATCCTGACGCGCCGTTCCCGTGCGTCTTGGCGGATCGTACGGACGACGTCGTAAGCCAGCTCCGCGAGAGAAACCTGTTTGATGTTTAGCACTGGATCGCGCTTGTCGAGCGACAGAATGGCATCGATGATTCCCTGGAGATGCCGCGATTGCCGGAGAATCTGATCGTATTTCAGGCGGCGCTCGACGTCGTTCTCCTCGAGATATCCATCGGCCAGTATCCGGGCATCCGAGGTAAGATGAAACACGGGCGCTCCGAGGTTGTGCGCGACCATCGAGAACAGACGGCGGCTCAATGCCGCACGGCGGGCGCGCGTCGTGGTGCTGAGAAGCAGCGCCCAGTGGGCGCGCGCGGTCTCATACTGCCGGCGCTCTTCCGCTCCCGGCGGCCATGCGAGAAGGATGAAGGACGACACGCCCGTAACGGGGAAGTGGGGAATCAGCAAAAGGTCGGTTTCGAGAGCCGGGTTTCTGACTTTCAAATGTGCCACAAAGGCATCGCTCACAGACTCGCCAGGCTGCAATGACGCGGAGTCCGGCAGCCAGCCCGGGAGGTGCGGTTGTGTGGCGGCCGCGACGGACCTGCTCTGATCGTCATAGTGGTGGATAGGAAAATCTTCGGCGACTGAGCGCTCGCTCGCGAGAGCGGCGAATACCGGCTCGGACGATGCGACGAGACGGACGAACAAATTCTGCACGAACATCGTCTCGGAGTCGGGATCGAGACGGCTGGTCTCCTCCTCCTCCTCATCCGATCGCTCCAGCACGATTTCCGCGAGATCCCTCAGCAACTCCTCGTGCTGTTCGCGGTCGAAGGCCATGTCCCACGCTCGGATGATCTCTCGGGCGGATCCGGATTTGCTTTCCAGGAGCTGCCGGCGCAGATTTCGCCACGCGCTTCTGACCGTATCGAACGTCTCGAATTTCAGCGCGGTCAGTTGACGCCCGTAGCGGTCGTCGTATCGCTGTTCGACGTACTGGCGCGCCGCGGCGATGACTCTCGCAAAGTCTTGCAGTTCCGGCGTGGCCGGCTCGTCGAGACGGAGACGGCTGATTTCCTCGATCGTGTGGACGTCCAACAGCGCGGAATCGGAGACCGGCATCAACCTTAGGAGTGTGAGCGGAGCGCGTTTCCCTACCCGCGCGGTCACCCGAGTCAACGACGAAGAGACTGATGGATGCCTCTCCGTACTCCTGAAGGATCTCGCCCCGCTCCGTGCGCCTCACATGGCCGTAAAACGGATGCGCGCGAGCGGCGCCTTGCTCAGCGACTGCAACATCTCTTCGGGCGTTGCTACGGATCGGAAGCAGCTCTGGAGGTGATCGTCATGACCTCAATACTCGGCGAGCAGTTCTTCGGATAGCAGTAGAGCCACCGCTCGCCCGGCTCCGCGGAAGCGATCACCCGATGGCCGCTCGCTCTCGCGTGCTTGCTGGCGTGCGAGTTCGGCGAGCTGTCGCAACGACGCGTGCCTCCGCACTCCTGACACGTACCCACTGCGAGCCGACCCTGACGCACTCCTCGCATTCGTAGCGACGCGCCGGGCGGACGGCGGAGATCGAAACGAGATGAGGCCAGCCTGCGTCAGCCATTCCTCGTGGGCGGTGCACGAACGACACCCTTCGTGTCTGGAGGAGCGAGCATCCACCTCACATAATGTCTCTATCCTTCCATATGGACGTCGTCCCATGATCGTCGGGTCGAATGACCCTCCTGTTCCTGTTGCTGGCGTTGCTCGAGTCGGGTACGACGCCGCCGGGCAGCGCGATCGAGGCGACGATACGAGGGGTGCGGCAGCCGGTCGAAGTCGAGCTGCTGCTCCGGCAGGAAGACGAAGGCTGGCAGGAGATCGAGCACCGGAACCTCACCGCTGCGACGCGGCAGGTGCGCTTCGAAGGACTCGCGTCCGGCGTCTACCAGATCCGCGTCCGCGGCCGCGAGAACAGTGAGCAGCTCGCGGTGAAAGTCGGCGTCGGTCAGAACGACGAGCGCCGCACCACGATCACGATCGAGCCGCGCGAGATCACCGGACGCATCACCATCGGCGGCGTAAACCTCGGCGTCGCCGCGCTCATCCTGCGGCACAAGGAGTTCCGCTGGGAGGCTGGCATTCCGGTCCGCGAGGACGGCACGTTCCAGGCTCCCTTCTGGCAGTACGGCGCCTTCACGTACAGCGTGCGCACCCCGGCAATGCCGACTCCCTATTCCGCGCACATCGCGATCGAGGAGACGGCCCCGGTCGCAATCGACATCCCCGAAGGACGGATCGTCGGGACCGTGCGCGACGCGAAGAGCGGCGCGGCGGTCGCCGGCGTGAGCATCGCGCTGCAGACCAACGCCGGTCGCTCCGAGCAGCACGTTCGCACGACGACCGACGCGCAGGGACGCTTCGATTTCGTCGGGATGAAGTACGGGCGGCACAAGGTGCGCGTCCTCTCGCCGGCATACGTCGAGCCGATCCCGGTCGTTTTCGAGATCAACAAATCCGCACCGCTGCGCGAGCTCGACTTCCGCCTCGATCCCGGCCGCGCGATCCCGCTGATCGTCGTCGGCGCGGACGGCGATCCGGTCGATCAGGCGACGGTCTATGCGCTCGCGGGCGCGAAGCTCTGCGCGCGGACGACAACCGACGAAGACGGAAGAACGGCGATCGCGGTTCCGGAGGACGAAGAAGCGGTGCTCTTCGTGATCCATCCGGAAGGAGGGTTCGCCGTTTCACGCGTCGCGCGGAAACAGACCGGAGGGCGCCTGCGCGTCGACTTGCCGCGCGCGTCGTCGTCGCTCTCCATTCGCGCGCACACGACGAACGGTGCGGAGATGCCGCCGTTTTCGCTCCTCATGCGCTACGACGGCGCGGTCGTTCCGATCGAGATCCTCGAGGAGCTGAGCGCGGTGCAGGGGCTGCGCTTCGGGACCGGTGCGGACGGTGAGGTGCAACTCGACCGCATCCCGGGCGGCAGCTACGAGTTCTGGCCCTATCGCACGGAAGAGGAAGCGGACGCGATCGTCGCGTCAGGCGACGACTTCGCGGCTCCGATCCGGGTGAACGTGCGCATGGGGAAGAACAGCGTCGTGGTGAAGTTCGCGGCGCGATGAATGAGGCGTGTTGAGGGCCGCGAGGCCTGCGTCAAAGACCGTGGAGGTTTGATGATGAAACGACTGATTCCGCTTCTCACTCTGGCCGTGGTGTTGTGCCTCTTCGCCGTACCCGATGCATCCGCCAGTTGTTGGCGCTGTAGCGCGGGGCTGCAGAAGTGCGTCTACGTGAACCACCCGGCCTGGTACTACTGCTTGTGGGTCCCGTCCGAACATTGGTGCGAGCTCGAAGACCCGTGTGAACCGTTCGGCAGCCCGCAGTCCGTCGCGCCGCTCGCGTCGGAATTCCGCGTCGAGGCGGTGGAAGTGCTCGACGAGACGCCCACTCCGGCGCAGACTGCCGAATTGACCAAAGTAACCGTGCTTGAACAGAAGATCGACTGATCGCCAGCGGCTTCGTTCGCCCTCAGCACGCGATCTTTTCATCCTGAAGCCGCGTAGACGGCGAAGGATCAATGGTGCCCTCACGCGTAACGTGCATCGCACGTCATCGCGGGGGCTCCATTGATCCTTCGCTTCGCTCAGGATTACAGTGCCTTCACCAACCCGCGTAATACCCCTCCGGCGCGTACACCTTCAGGTCCTCGCCCCTCACCTCCACGCGCACGGTGCGCCACTCGTTCTCGCGCGTCGCGGGATCGGTGCGGACGAACGCGAGGAATTGCGCGCGGAGCGCGGCCTCGATCTGTGCGTAGACTTTCGGCAGCTCCGCGAGTTGCTCGAGCGTGTGCGCCGAGCCGCCCGTCGCACGGGCCACGCGCTTCAGTTCCCCATCCGACGGCTCGATGGGAATCGATTCGATCACGTGAATGGGAACGTTGACGCGCCGCGACAGCTCGCTCACTTCCTCCGGGCGATAGTGACTCGTGCGATCGAGCCCATCGCTGAAGACGATCATCGCGCGCCGGCCTTTGATGCCTTCGAACTGCAGCAGGCCGAGGACCATCGCATCATTCAACGCCGTGAGGCCGTTCGGCCGGATGCGCATGATCTCGCGGCGCAGCAGAGTGATGTCCGAGGTCGCGGGTTGAATCAGGTGCGCGTAACTGTCGAACGTGACGAGAAACGCGCGATCGCGCTCGCCGAGGATCGTCTGGACGAAGCGGATCGCCGCCTCCTGGAGATCCGGCAGCGTCTTCTGCATGCTGTCCGACACGTCGATCAGCAAGCCCACGGTGAGCGGCGTCTCGGCGGCAGTCGCCACCGCTTCGACGCGGCGCACCTGGTCGCCTTCGCGCACGGTGATGCCAGCGGGCGTGATCTCTGGAACCGCGCCCCTGCGGCTGGAGACGGTAATCGGGAGCTCGACGAGCTGGACGTTCGCCTCGCCTGCCACGCCTCCGGCATTCAGAAGCACGGCATCCTCCGACGTGCGTCCGTCATCCAGCTCCGCCACCGCGCGCAAGACGCCGACCTGTCCGTGAGGGATTCGGATCGACGACTCCCACGGAGCGGCCTTCAGAACCGCGCGCTCCGCATCGTTCCACGAGACGACGACACGTCTCATGCGACGCGCTCCCGGTGTGCGCACGTTCATCGACACGCGCACCGCACCGCCGACCGGCCCCTCCTCGGGAGCGGTGAGCCGCACCCAGAACATCTCGCCGGCCTCGTTGACGACCCGCTCGTCGCGACCGATCTCCCGGCCCTTGCGATCGAAAGCGGTCACGCGGATCGAATGCCTCTGCGGCATCGCGCCGAAATCGAGAGCGACCGAGAACGGCGGATTTTGAATGCGAGCAAGCTCCTGCCCGTCGAGGGCGAACGACACCTGAGCCACGTCGGCGGAGACGACTTGTGTCTTCACGGTGTGCGGCCCGCTGACGACCTGACGTCCGAGGGGAAGAATGCGGATCGCGCGGCTGGGGGGCGGAGCCGGCGCGACGCCGTGTTGAATCGCGGTGATGGCCGCGTGTGCATCGGCGGCGATCTTCGACGTTGCGGCGTTCGCGGCGACCTGTTGGAGCTCGATCAGCGCCTCAGCAGCTTTCCCGTCGTTCGCGTCGAGCACGGCATTCGTGACGATCGCGGTTTGCCGCGCTTCCGGACTGCCGTACTCGCGCGCACACGCGAGCGCCGCCCGAGCGTCGGAGAACCGACCGAGCCGCGCCAGAGCGATGGCCGCTTCGAGCTCTCCGTCGCCGGGCGCGCCCGCTTCGGACAATTGCACCGCGCGCTCGAATTGCGGAGCGACGGCAACGGCGGAGTCGAGGATGATCCCGAGGTTCGTCGTGTCGGGCACGAACGGCCAGCGAACGCGCGGCGTGCCGGCGCGATCGAAAAACGCGATGTGCGAATCCTCGCCCATCTTCGCGGGAAGCACGGCGAAAACGACTGACGGCATCCGCCGCTCGATCATCGGATGTGCAACCGAGACGCGCTCGAAGGAATCGCAGCGCTCGCACGGGTCCGCACGGAAGAAGACGACGAGCGGCTTCTTCTCGCGTTGCGCCCGCTCCAGCAACTCGGACCAGGCCGCCCCCTGCGCAAGCATCGACAGCGAGCAGGAACCGAAGAGTACTGCCAATGCGACGCGCATCCAAAGATGATACGCGGGTGCGGAAGCCGGTGGCCCCGGGATGTGAGCTATCATCCCTTCAATCCGGAAGGATGGCGTATGAACTGGTTCCCGATCGGGCCGGACTTCGTCTTTTCCCCGCGCAATTCGGACTTCATGCGCCTCTCGCGGAAGAACGAGTTTTGCGCGCAGGGCGCGGTGCACGACCTCGCGGTACGCGGCAACTCCCTGTACGCCGTCGTGCGGCCACCGTTTCACAACTGGCCAACGTCCGCGTTTCGCAGCGATGACCGCGGCGATTCCTGGCGGTGCATTTCCGACTCCGCCGACAATCTCGTCCTCTCCTTCGACTGCATTGCCGCCGATCCCGGCAACGGCGATCACATTCTCATCGGCGCCGCCAAGGTCGCCAAGGATTACAGAACGACGAGCGATCATTCGGTGCTCGAGACCACCGACGGGGGGCTGCACTGGACGACGTTTCCAGTCGCCGGCCGTGTCATTCGGATGATCTTCGATCCGCTCAACCCTTCGCGGGTATATGCAGCGACAGAGAGCGGCGTATTGGTATCTCAGAATGGCGGAGAGATCTGGTCGAACGAGAAGTGGTCATCCGCGATCGTTCCCGTGTCGTCGCTTACGGCGTACTTTCCTCTGCCGTTCTCGCCGGATCCGTTCAAGAACCAGGCACACTTCTTCGCCGGCGTTCCGAATTTTCTGACCTTCGGCGGCGATCAACCCATTGCCGGCGGCGGCATCTATCACACCACCGACCCGGTGGACACGGCCTGGACTCGAATTTTCGACGACACGATCGGCGGGACGATGCAGTACGCCCGGGCCTATGTCGATTTCGTTCCGAGGACGCCGCAGCGGCTGTATGCACGCCTCACCAACGACAAGGGCAAAACACAAGGGCTCTTCCGCGGCGATCTCAGCTCGCCGCCGCCCAACCTGCAGTGGACGTGGACGGATTTGAACGTCGATCAGGCGAAGTCCGACGGCAAAGTGATGGACTTTCGTTCCACTGTGTTCGGCGTTTCGCCGAATTCGGCGGGCGACGAAGAAGCAACGGACGTGATCTTTTTCGGGAATCTCTGTGTCAGCCGGTCGGGCGACGGTGGACAGACGTGGCGATGGACCGCCACCGACCCTGCCACGGCCGACCCCGAGAACGTAGCGTACAGCGACCCGCTCTTCTACGGCGGCGAGCAGCACCGCTTCGCATTCCTGCCCGGAGGCGAGACCGAGATCGCCGTGATCTACAGCGGCAATGACGGCGGGCTGGCGCGCAATCACCGCTATTGTGATCCAGCCCTTCCTCCGCCTCCGAACGAAACGTCCAGCGATTTCCAGCATCCGGCGCAAGCGGCCTACAACTACAACGAGGGTTTGGAGGAGCATTCGGGATCCGTGGTGTGGGAGAACTCGAATCACGGGATGCAGAGCAGCGCCGTTGCCGGTTATGCCAGTGATCCCGAAATTGCGGCGCTCGGATACCTCGCCTGCCAGGACACCGCGGTGGCAGGCGGCGCGGCAAGCCTTGCGAGCTGGCGCGCTCTCATGGGCGGCGATATCTACATCATTGCTGCAAAAGCGGGAACCGACGGCGTCAATGTCTGGTTCGCCAGGCAGGGCCAACACGTCGTGGCCGCGCGGGACGTAGGCGAGCTCGGGCTGGCAGAAGCGCATGAGACCACGTTCGAGGGCCTCAGTCTCCTCAGCTCGGGCAACTATGTCGTGCTCGATGATGTTTGTCTCGCGCCGTGCTGGGTGGGTGATCCAGCTCCCTTGAAGACATTCGTCGCCAGCATCTCCGCATCCGGCGATGTGACCCGGTTGAGCCAGAACTTCCTCGATACCGTTGGACAACATCCGGTTCGCGTGGCCGCAAACAATGACGAAGAGAATCTCTTTTGCGTGACTTCCGACCTCGACAAGCCGCCGATCAAAAGCTATTACCACACCGGCAATGTGCCTCCCAAGGCGCTTTATCGCCTCTGGACCACAACCCAGGCCGCGATTGCCTCACCGCCTGCTCAATGGACAGAGATTACCGATGGCAAGCCCTCGGGCGCGATTGCGCTCTCGTCGATCGCCATCGGTGCAGATCATGCGCTCTATGTGCTCCTCACGAAGGGATCCGCGCCGACAAGCGCTCTTTACAAGGTTTTTCAAAGCAACGGTCTGTGGACGTGGCAAGCGGAAACGATCGATCCTCCTTCGGGCGGACCGTTCGCAAGCGCGGACGGCGACTTTCTGCGTTTTCGAAAGATCGTCGCCCATCCGCTCGATCCGGACTGCCTCTTTGTCGCTTACGCCGGCTTCGTCTACACGCTGACGCGTTCCCTCGATCAGTGGACCTCGGACGAGACGGCGCAAGGACTGCCGAAATGCGGCGTCTACGACCTCTGGGTCGGGAATGTCGGAACGGCGAAGAAACCGAAGATCCTGCTTCGCGCCGCCGTGCCGACGCGCGGGATGTGGGAATGCGATGTCACCGTCGGCGCGCCGCCCCAGAATGTGCTGTACGTCCGCGACAACGTCCTGGACATGGGCTGGCTCTCGAAATCTCCCGATGGCGCGCCGAATCCCTATCATCCGGACCGCCATGTCCGGCATTTTCACTGCGCTGATCTGAAGATCGACACGAAGATCTTCAAGGAGGATCCCGCCGGGTTCCAGACAGCCGATTCGCCACTCTCGCATGTGCTCTTCGAACAACTGCGCGACAACAGCGGGCTTCTCGTCGAGGGCCGCGCGGCGCGCGTGCATGTCCAGGTGCATTACCGCGGCGTGACGCCGCCCGACAAGGTCTCCGTCTGGACGATCTACTGCAACGCGGCGGCGGTCGTTCCGGCGCTCGACAAGGTCAAGGACGGCCCGTCGTTCGACTTCTGGCAGCTCTTCAACGAGAACGGGACGATCGTCGCGAATGAACTTCCCGCCGGCAGCCCTTGGAAGTCGATGGGAAAGCCGGTGGTCCTGTCAGGCATCCACGTCGCGGAGCCGAAGGTCGCCTCGTGGAACTGGACGATCCCCAGCAGCTCCGGGGATGAGCCCGGTCACTACTGCGTCGTCACGTTCATTCACAGCAAAGAGCATCCGATCCGGAACAAGGTCGACCTGAAAAACTACGACGTCGATGCGCAGACGCCGAAGTCCTGCCAGATCGGCCAGAAGAATGTTCACATTCTCGACCAGACCGCGTTCGGTCCCGTGTCCGGAGGTTCCATCGAGTTCCACAACCCGACGCTCGAAGACCGCGAGGTCACGCTGGAGCTCGACTTTCGCGGCTTGCCGGGGAGCGTCAACACCCGGTTCGTTCTCACGCCGCTCGATACGACAGCGTCGCTGCCGCGATCGATCTCCGGAGTGGCCAGGATGTGGCGGCCAAGCCCCATCCTCGAGCTGTTGCGATGGCTCGCTCATCTGCTGCGCAACGTCTTTCGCCGTTCGCACAGACAGCGCCGGTTTCGGCGTCCTGGTTTTGGTTCTACGGTGTACGAAGCGGCACCATCGTCGCTCGTCCGCATTCAAGGCGTTCGCCTGCCACCCCGGGGCATGTGCGCGGCAGTTCTGACTCTCGATGTGCCGGACGATCTGCCGCCGGGTATGGAGTACCCGTTCGAAGTGCGGCAGGTCATCGACGAAAACGTCGTGGGCGGCATCACGTATGTGCTGCGGATTCCGGGCGCCAGAAGGTCCTTCCGTCCGGTCGAGCCCGCGGGAGCGCTCGATGAGCTTGCGTCATGAGACTCGCGCCCTGCGAGATGGCCGTACCCCTGCTCGCTCGTAAACCTACAATGGAAACGAGGAGGAACCCGTCATGGCAACGATCGACCCGAAAACCGCGAAGGTCGCGATGCAGGCCGCGGTCAGCCGCTGGAAGCGTTTTCCCGACGACCCGATCGAAAAGCAGCTCGACGAAGCCGACGAGTGCGTGCAGGAAGCGTCGCTCATGAACAAGTTCCTGCCGCCGTTCATGGCGCAGCGGCAGTTCGCCTGGAAGTTCATCGTCGCCCAGGAC
The DNA here is from genome assembly GCA_035999335.1 of Thermoanaerobaculia bacterium. Lineage (GTDB taxonomy): Bacteria > Acidobacteriota > Thermoanaerobaculia > Gp7-AA8 > Gp7-AA8 > QHVT01. The sequence continues at coordinate 51,938 of DASYGV010000189.1, forward strand.
ATCTTCCGCGCCGGCATCAAGACCGTTCGGATGTACGCGGGCCTCGTCTATTTGCACATGAGCCCGGCGACCACGGAGGCTGTGCTGCCGAATCTCGATGCGGCCTCGATGGCCGACGGTCTCGAGGCCGCGGATACCGGCGAGCCGGCGCCCTCCAAGGACCAGACGCACGCGTTCTTCGCCAATGCGATGAGCGAACACGAACGCCAGGGGATCATCTAGGAGATTGCATGCGACTCCTTCAAAGCCTCGTCATCGCTTCGTTCGTCGCTCTTACTCCATTGCAGGCGCAAGACGCCCCCGCGGGCGGCCTCGCCGCCAAGGACATCCCCGAGATCGACAAGAAACCGCTCGACTGGGAGATCGGCCCCGACGCCGTCGTCGTCAAAGGGATCGGCATTCTGGCCGGTGCATCCGCTGAGCCGGCAAGTTGGAAGGGATACGCTCAATACTCCGTCGACGGCGAGTACGGCGACGGCGGAAAGAATCGGATCGCCGACGTCTCCGTGACTCCCGGCTTCACGCGCTCGTGGCTGATCCAGAATCCGGAGCCGTCCGGCTGCGGCGACGCGTTCCCGCAAGTGCCGGGCGGCAGCGCATCCGTTTACGCCGCGATCCGCAATCGATACGCGGACGTCGACAAGTCCGATGCCGTCGACTACCAGAACTCCGCGCTGGGCGGAGTCGGCGTGCGGATGAGGGTCTATCCCCCGTTCCTCCTCCGCTGGTCCGGCATCACCGGTACGGACGTCGACATGCCCACGTTCTCGGCCACTTACTACAACGCGTTCACGAGCGACAGTCCCGATCCGGATCTCGAGACCGATCAGATTCAAGCGACGTTCCGCGCGGAAGTTCCGGTGCCGTTCACGGTGAAGCGGTCGGAGCTGCAGGCATTCAAGAAAGCGCGCAGCGAATATCTGAAGAACGCCGTCTGCGATCCGAATTTCGATTTCGACACCACGCCGGTTCCGAAGCGTCCGGAGTTCCCGGTGAGCCTCTCGATCGAGCTGAAGGCGTCGCGCCCGACCGGAGGCAATGACGACAAGACCCAGTTCTTCGCCGACATCGCGCTGAAGTGGTTGCAGCCCAACTCGAAGGTCGGTCTCTCCGTCCGCTATCGCAGCGGAGAGGACCTCGGCTTCGAATACGACCGCGAATATCTGGCGGGTGTGTTGTTGCGGCTCTTGGAGTGAAGCTCGATCCGATGCTTCCGGGTCCGGCGGAGTCGCTGAAACGACGCGGACCGTGTGCTACCTTGCGAAGCGCGATGACATTCGATCCGGCGCTCGAAGCGGAGGTGCGTTCCCTCGTCGACGAATACCGGGAACGATGCCTCTGGTTCGTTCGCTCGGATTACTATCCATCCACCCCCGAAGAGATCCTGCGCGTACTGCGGTGGATTCGAGCACGGGGCGACAGGGAAGCGTTCCAGCGTGCGGGGAAGATCGAGGAATGGCTCTCACGAACATCCAGCGAGAACCGTACAGCGCGCCATGCATATCGGCGCTTCGGACGCAACGGGGCTGACCAATGAGAGACCGCAGTTAGCCCTCCGGCCTGTCACGCCGGAGGTCGCGGGTTCGAGTCCCGTCGGCCCCGCCAATCTAAAGCTCTCATGCGCCGCGACTTCGCAGCGTTTCGTGTTTTCAGAGGGTTGCTTAGAAACTTGGAGACTCGCAAAGTCACTCGCAAGGTCGTCAATTTCGCGAGCGGAATCCTGCGCGGACCCGCGACCAGACACACGAAATGTTTCCGGGTTTGGCTCGAATGTTCCACGGAAAAAACGTGTCACGAGCGCATTTGAAAGCGAGCGCGAAGCGCGGGCGCGGCGGTCCTTGCAGGGCGCCAGCTTTACCTCGCCGAGCAAGCTTCGCGCCGCCATCGATCGATTCATCAAGCACTGGGACGAGAACGGTGTTCCCTTTCAGTGGACGAAGGCCGAAGTCCGACCCGTTACCCCGAAATCATATATCACTCATTTACGAACGTAAGTACTAGAGAGGTTGCAATCCGGCGGGGCGAGGAGGAGCGCAGCGACGACGAGCAGGCGTTTCATGCGGGAGGAGGAACAAGGGACCAGAGGGTGAACTTCAGTGGACTACAGCTTGATCCCCGCCAGCGACAACACGCCTGTCGCCGACGTGTTTACGTTCCGAATTTTCCGCGAGTGCACGATCACGGACTGGCCGTAGATCAGCGGCACGAGCGGCGCTTCTTCCCGCACCAGGCGATGGATCTCGCGTTTGTTCTCTTCGGTCGGGAGGTCGCGGAACTTTGCGAGCGCCGCGTCCATTGGCGGGTGCTTCCAACGGCTGTGATTCGAGTGATTCTCCCCTTCGCACATCTTCGACCAGAGGAGCGCCTCGAAGAAGTCCGCGGGATCCGGCGTGTCGGCGATCCAGCCCGCGAGCGCGAGGTCGTAGTTCCCTCGAATGAGATCGTTGAAGAAGTCGTCGCTCGTCGTCGGTTTCACGAGATCGATCGCGATGCCGAAATCCTCGAGCTGCTGCTGAATCGCGTTTGCAACCGGCAGCGGCTTCGGCAGGTACGGACGCGGCGCCCAGGGTACGAGCAGCGTCAGTCGGCTTGGCTCCGCATCGTTCGCGCTCGCGAAGAGGCGCCTTGCCTCTTTGTGATCGGTCGTCGGCATGCCGACGCTGCGACCCATCATCGGCGGCAGCAGCGACGGGGCGACGAACGCCATCGGGTTCTTGTCGTACGACACGGCCGCGATCTCGCTCACGTCGAGCGCGAGTGCGATCCCGCGGCGGATGTTCGCATCGGCGAGCAACGGGCGCTCGGTGTTGAAGAAGAGGATGCCGGTCGAATTCCCCGGCTGGAGCGACGGTGCCACGCCCGGAATCTGACTCGCCATTAGCTCCGCCATCGTCACCGCGGTTGTGATGTCCACCTGTCCCTGCCGCAGCGCATCCAGGAGCATGCGTGGCGATCCATCCGTTTCCGCCGGGCAGATCACGAACTGCGCCTCGTCGACCGACGTCGTGTCGTGGTGATGCGGATTGCGCACGAGCGTGATCGTCTTCGCGTTCTGCAGCATCCGCAGGTTCGGTTTCTGCTCGAACATAAACGGACCCGTGCCGAGGAACTGACCGTTGCGCTCAAGGACGATCGCGCAGTTGCCCTGCGTGAGCGTGAGGTCGAAGCGCGGATTCGGCGCCCTGAGCGAGAACCAGACGCGATCGCCCTGTACGCTGACGTTGGCCTTGCTCGCGAGGAATCGCGTTTCGCGCAGCGAGCGCGCCACGATCTCCGCGGTCAGCGGCGTGCCGTCGGAGAATCGGATCCCGCTCCTTACCGCCGCCGAGTACTGCAGTGGTCCCTCAGGCTTCAGCAGATCGAGGAGTTGCGGCCGCACGGCCGACTCACCGGCCGGAAGGGCGTACGGCGCCTCGAAGATCTGATCGAGGACCATGCCGCTGATGTTGTCGACGGCGTCGCGCGGGTCGAGCTTTGTGATGGAGCTGAGGACACCGATGCGCACGATCTTCTTCGCCGTGTCCGCCTGGCCGGGCTCGAACGGAACGCGCAACCCGCAGCTCGAGCAAAACGCGAAGTCTTTCCCGTCGCGCTTCCGTTGCGCGACGACGTTGTCCGGCACGCGCGTGCCGCAGTTCGGGCAGAGCACGGCGCGAATGACTTCCACCGATCCGGCGGTGGCGCGCGATTCGAGGTGAGCGATGACGTAGCGCTCGAAAACCGCGCGCGTGTCGGAGCTCGCGTTCGGATCGAAGAAGATCTGCAGACTGGCCCGATCAAAATCGCTCTGTTCGAGCGAAACGCCGTACCACGCGCCGACGGGATCCTTGAATGTGGCTGCGTTTCGCCACAGCTCGTAGCTGGTGAATATATTCGTGAGGCTGAGTCGCACGACGAGCGTCGCGTAGATGCTGAGGATCGATCCGCTGACGTAGATAGTGACGGCGACGCCATCTGGATCTGGCGACGCACTCGACTCGCGCGTCACTGCGGACGGAAAGACGAGATAGCGCCCGGCCTCCGTCCTTTCCCACGTCGCGAGATCGAGACGCACGAGCTCCTCGATCGCTGCCTGCGCCAGCTGCGGGTCGTCATACAAAGAGAAAGCTGCACGCTCGGTGATCGCGCCCATCCCGTCCGGGTGATTCCTTGCCTCGGCGATGAGCGCGGATGCGGTGGCGTCGAGCAATTCCGGCTGAAGCAGCACGAGATTCTCGACGGTCAGCCTTCGAATCAGATCGTGCCTCTCGAGCGAGCCGAGACAGATGTCGAAGAGCGGACGGAGATCGGCTACGACATCCGGATTCGCCTTGGAGAACTCTTCGACGAGCACGTCGATGGCGCTCATCCGCTTGCCGCGGCCTTTGAGCGCCATGACGAACGACCGCATGCGGACAACGACCTCGGGCCACATCGTCCGCGGCAACTCGCCCCACTCAATCGCGTTGAGAATGGCCGCGCGCAATTCGTCGACGCCCCGGCCTTCCTTTGCGCTCGTTTCGAAGAAACCGTCGAATTCGAGGTCGCGAACGAGGCTCTGGATTCGATCGCGACTGAGGCCCACCCGGCCGACGTCCGTGCGGGCGGCGACCAGGAGCTTCCGGACGCGGCGGTTGGGATTCGCATGACGGAGGGCGCGATCCCAGTAGCGAACTCCGGCGAGTGGATCCGTCTCACTTCTTGCGTCGAAGACGAGGATGGCGACCGCGACGTCATCGAGATGCAGTTGGTTGAGGAGCCGGTAGTCCGGCTGTCCTGCGAGATCCCACAGAATCGCCTCGCGAACAGTGCGCTGATTTCTTTCGACGATCTCCTGCAAGTCCAGTCTGTACACGTTGCTGGCATGGGTCGATTCCGTCATCTGGAATCGTTTCTCTGCCAGCGCCAGGGCCAATCCTGACTTGCCGACCCCCGTGTCACCGAGGAGCACGATCTTTGCGTCGGTGTACACAGCCGCCATCTCGGCGACGCCGATCGTCGAAGGGTCGACCGACCAGAGATCGACGCGCGACGGGTCGCTGCCCGGACCGATTCCCACTGTCGCGAGTTCGTTGCGCGTCGGATGAAACGCGACGACGCGATGCATTGGCGAGGAAGGGATCACGGCGAGACACGCACCGGTCGCGCAGTCCCAGATCCGCAGCTGACCTGTGGCATCGAGGGATGCTAGGAAGCGTCCGTCGTGGGAGAACGACAGGGTCTCGACTTCGGCGACATGTCCTTCGAAGATCCAAGGAATGTCGCTCGCTTCGGTGCGAGGGGCGACCTTCGAGATGCGGATCGCACCCTGAAGGGTGGCGGTCGCCAACAGCTGCCCATCCGGACTGAACGCGACGGCCGGGGAACTCCCGGTGAGTTCCCGAACGATCGTCTCGTTGGCCGGATCCGTCACCTCGACTCTTCCATCGATGCTTCCGTGGGCCAGTAGAGGCCCGCTGTGATTGAAGGCGACTGTTTGGACGGGCCCTTGGTGGACCTTCAATGTGCGGAGCGGCCCTTCGTCAGGCGTCGTCGACCAGATCCGGATCGTCTCGTCGCCGCCGCCGCTCGCCAGGTGGCCGTATTCGTCGAACGAAAGGCTGAGCACATCACCGTCGTGTCTTCCTAAAAGTTCGCGATCGAACATGCCGCTGCGCGTCTCCCGGACCAGGACCTTCCCGTCGGAAGCGCCGCTTGCGAGCATGTCTCCCGCTCGATCGAACACGACGCAGTGAACGCGTCCGCTGTGGCCGTGGAGCGAGCCGACGAACTGCGAGGTCGCGATGTTCCACAACTCGACTTGGCCGTTGTCGTTCGCCGTCGCGAACAGGCGTCCCGACGGATCGAACGCGATCGCGTTGACCGGACCTGCGCTTCCGCCGATGGACTCGATCCAGTCGATCCCCGGCGCGAGCGCGCGCCCCTCCGCAGCGATCACGCGGAAGCGAGCGCCGTCCAGCGTCTCCAACTGCAACGGCAACGATGGCGCCGCGATTCGTCCCGGTTGTCCCGCGCCGAACTGCACGATCTCGTCGCCCGCGATCACGACGCGCGGGTTCGTCGCCGGAACGGTGATCGCCGGGTCGCCTGCCTCGCGCGGCTCTCGAATGACGAGCGAGTCGCCCTCACGCGCGATACCGGCGACGATCGGCTCGCTCGGGAGGAGCCACGACTTCACGCGCGCGAGCGGGCGTCCAAGGCGGACGCTCGCAGCCTGATCGAGCGACTCGCTGAGCTTCAGTTCGCGCGCCCACGCCGGCAGCTCCGCATAGACCCCGGACGCCCAGCGCGCGAGATCGAAGTCGTCGGCGCGATCGAGCATCGTCCGCACGATCGACGCGATCCGCTGCTCGATTTCCTTTCGATCGCCGCGCGACTGGCGCAGCGCGAAGTAGACGATGTCCTCTTCCAGCGCGACGCTCTTCGGTCCCACCGTTTGGCGGTACGCCGCGAGAAATCGCCGCGCATTCTCGAGCTCGAAAGGACGTTTCGCGATCTCGTCACGCAGTCGATGCAGCTCCTCGTCGTGAAAGACTACGGCCCGCGACGTCGACACCTCGAGCAGAGGGCTGAACAGAAAATCGCCCTCGAGTCCCGGATCGAAACCCGGGAAGAGACTTCTTCTCGCGGAGCGCACCAGCGCCGGATCGATGCGCCCCGCAATCGACAACGCGCGCGCGAGCTGCTCGACTTCGCTCGCGGAGTCGCGGTTCTGCGGCTCCGTCGAATCGTTCCAATGGGTGATCTCGATTTCCGTGCGCTGCGGCCACCGCTTCGGGCCATACGGCACGATGGCGACGACGCGTCGTCCCGCACGCGCCAGGCGTTTCGACAAGTCGATCCAGTCTTCCGTCCAGGAGCGCTGCGTTCCGCGCAAACGGCCGAGGCCGAGATCCGTGATCAGAAGAACGGTGCCGGCGCGCGCGAGGCTCGCGACGTCGCACTCGTTCGGCGAGCGTGACACGTCGCACGTTGCGATGACGTGCGGACCGGCGAAGCGTTGCACGGCATCGCGCAGTTGATCGACGTCGTCGCGAAACGGCTCCATCCCCGGACTCTCGTCGAAGACGACGCTGACGCCGCGCCGGAAACCCTTCCGATGTTCGCGCGGCAACGCGAAGAGGCGAAGCCGGGCAAGCTGTTCGATGGCCGCGTCGACGTCGATCGCCGCCATCGGAACGAGCTGCCCGGCGTGGTCCTGCAGGAACGTGCGGGCCTGCTGCGGCCGGAGCAACGGCGCCGGTGCGGGATGGAGCATCTCGTCGGAGATCGCGAGCGGCGTCGCACGCCGCACCGCGGCGGGAATCGAATCGCGCCGGCTCGCGAGCTTCACGACCTCGACGTTCAGGCCTCTCGCCGATCGTCGTGACTGCGATGGAGACTCGGGCTCTCGCGGCGGCTCTTTCCGCTCGTCGGGCGGACGATCGAAGTCGGGAAGGATCGGCGGCTGCGCGTCCTCGCGCGGACGCGCCGAGATCGCCCGCATGCCGAGCGCGTGCGCGATCGCGCGAAGGCCCTCCGCATCGGGGTTCAGATGCCGTAGCGCGTCCGCGAGATCGGCAAGGCCGATCGGCAACGTGCTTCTCACTCCTCGGAGTCCTCCGCCCGCCAGGTCGTGCTGCGGATGATGTTCGCGAGCGCGTCGTCATGCGCTGTGAGGCGATCGATCGCGCGCACGGCGTCGAGGAACTCCGCGATGCTCAATCGCTCCGGCCCTCGCAGTACCTCGATTTTCGTCGCGATCGATCGCAGGTCCGCTTCTCGGTCCGCGCTGGTCACGACCTTGCCCACTTCGACGAGCTCGTCGACCGATGGCGCCGGCAGCTCGAGCACCACGCAACGGCGCACGAATGCGACGGGCAGTTCGCGCTCGCGATTGGAAGTGATCACGACGAGCGGCGCGGACACCGCCTCGTCGCCGGCGGGACGTTTGAGTTGGATCGGTTGGCCCAGCTCCTCGATCGTGAACTGCTGCGAGCCGAGAGGCACGAGGAGATTGTTCGGAAAATCGGGCTCGGCCTTGTCCAACTCGTCGATCAGCAGCACGGCCGGGACCTGGTCCTCGTCCTTCTCCTTTTCGATCGGCGGCGTGAACACAGCGGGATCGCGTGCTTCGTCGAACGGGAGTGTCTTTTCGTCGGGGTATCCGCGCCGCTTCGCGCTGGCGCGGTTGAAGATCCACCAGAGCGGTCCCGGGTCGATGTACGGATAGTAGGTATCCCACGTCGCGTCGCCGCCGGCCGGTGTTCCGGTGGCGTGCACGTCGCCGAGCCGACGGACGGCGTCGAAGCGATAGAACAGATCGCGCGCTTCGCTGCGCGAGGTGACCACGAGCTCGTAGTACTGCCGCTTCATCACCCGCGCGAGGTTGAAGGCGAGCGATGACTTCCCGCATCCCGTCGGCCCGAGAAGAAGCAGGGGGCGGCCGGTGGCAAGAGCGACGTTGACGTGCAGCTTGATGTAGTCCGTGTAGCGATAGATCTTCCCGTCGCGCCGGTCGCCGATCACGTTGCGATCGAGCGCGGTCCGGAAATCCTCGACGTCGCGGAGCGGAATCATTGGGGTGTAGCCGGGATCGTCATCCTTCTTCTTTTTCATGTGAGTTTCGCCGCGGCAAGGTAGCTCTTGCTCTCCTCCTCTTCGAGATGGATGTCGAGCTGGGGCTCGATCATCGGTACGGCGGGCAGCGGATTTTTCCCCTGCACGGTCCCCGTGCACACGATCACGCGCAGCCATTTCCAGGTCTCGTGAATGGCGGCGATGAGCTTCGCGTCGTGTGCCGCTTCCGGCGGCAGGGCCACGAAGACGAAGTCGTCGCGCTTCGCATCCTCTTCGAGCAGTTCGTTGAGCATCGGATCGATGACGTCTGCCTTCGCGCGCTCGGGCTTCCGCATCAACTTGCGCAGCGGCTTGATGTACGCGTTGCGCAGATCGGATCGGATGTCGCCGAGGATCTCGCTGCGGGAGCGCTTCTTGTCGATCGGAATGACCGGCCAGACGACGCTCGACCGCCGGAGCTGCTGAACGTAGGCGCGCGGCGTGAACCACTGCTTGGCGGCATTGATGGCGAAGATCTGGCCGGTCGCCTCGCGGATGCAGTAGCGAAGGATCGAAGTCGATGCGCGCGGATCGATCCAGTGCGTGCTGAGCAGCTCGAGCAGGAACTCGCGGTCGCGCGTGGGAATCGGACGCACCAGCAGATCGAGAAGGATCCGCAATGCGGCCGGTCCGGTGTCGTACATCCACTTCGCGACCGCTTTCCGCAGCGCGCTTTCGGAACAGTCCGTGGCAATCCCGAGGTCGATCGCGACGCGTTTCAGGTCCGCGAGCTTCGCCGGAAGAAAACTGCACAGCGTGTTGACGATCCAGGCCTCGCCTGCGCGGCTGCCTTCGTGATCGGGCATCGACGTCAGGAGCTTGATGACGTCGGCGACGACTGCCTTCACGGCTTCGGGGTCGTCGATCTCCAGTGTTCCGGCCGCGGGAATCATCTGCACTTCCGCGAGCGCGAGCGGCTGCCACGGCTTGTGCTCGGCGATCTGCTGTCGGGTGACGCCGCCGAACGGGATGATCACGACCCGGAAGTGCTTCCGTTCGACCCATGCCCGCCAGCAGAGGATCCGCGCCTCGGTGTCGACCCAGTCCGACGCGCTCATGGCCTTCTCGTTGACGAGGAGCACCGCGGCGTTACATTCGGCGAGGCTGCCGAAGATCACGTCGCGCCAGTGTGCGCCGATCTCCACGTTTTTTTCATCGAGGAAGACGTTGAGCTTCGCCGCGGTGAGGCAATCGTGGATCGCGCGGCAGAACGCCGCATGCTCCGGAATGGTGCTCGTGCTGTGGCTGATGAACACGCTGACGGACATTGCGCTCGGACCTACATCATGCCATCTCTCCAGAGTGTACGCGCTCCCGCGGGCGATCCATTCCGGTGTACCGTTTCCCCTCACTTCACAGCAGGAGGTTGCATGCGTAGACCGCTACTGTTGCTCCTCGGGTTTCTCCTTCTCCGCTCGCCGCTCAGACCTGGCAGAGGCTTCCCGGGATGAAGTTTGCTGGCCGCGTCGCGCACGACGCGCAGGGCATCGCGCACATTCAGGCCTTCACCGACTACGACGCCGCGTATCTCAACGGCTGGGTGCACGCGCAGGACCGGCTCTTCCAGATGGACGAGAACCGGCGCACGGCGAGTGGCACGCTCGCGGAACTCCTCGGCGCCGCCGCGTTGCCGAACGACATCCAGCTCCGGACGCTCGGACTGCGCCGCGCGGCGCAGTTGTCGCAGCTCGAGTACTCGGCCGACGTCTCGCAGATCCTCGAGGCCTGTTCGGCCGGCGTGAATGTGTACGTCGCGGCGAACGGGCTCCGCCGAATACCGCGCGCTCGAGATCACGCGCTGGGAGCCGTGGACCGCGCTGGACAGCATCGCCGTCGCGAAGCTCCTCGCGTTCGGCCTCTCCTTCGAGCTCGACGTCGACAACACCGCGCTGCTCACCTACACTGGCGCGGGCCAGCAGATCGGCTTCCGCGGCGACGCGCTCTTCTTCGAAGACCTCTTCCGCTCCGCACCGTTCGATCCCGCATCGACCGTCCCCGACGCGATCGAGGGAACGAGCGTCGCGGAGCCGGCGGCCGAGCAGGTCGACCACGACTGGTCCGCGTTCGGCAAGGCCGCGGTGGAGCTCGATCCGAACGCCGTCGGGCTCTTCGTGAACTACGCGAACGAGCTTCGTGCGATCCCGCAGCTGCAGAAGATCATGGATCCCGACCACCGCGGCGCGTCGAACGAGTGGGCCATCGCTTGGAGCCTCTCCGCGACCGGCAACTCGATGATCGCGAACGATCCGCATCTCTCGCTGCGCATGCCGTCGATCTTCTATCCGCTAGTCATGCGCGGCGCGCGGATCAACGCGGCCGGCGTCGGCTTTCCCGGCGCTCCGCTGGTCGTGCAGGGCCACAAGGACCGCATCGCCTGGGGCAGCACGGTCAACCGCTGGACGGTTAGCCCTCCGGCCTGTCACGCCGGAGGTCGCAGGGTCAAGCCAGGTTCGAGCCCCGTCGGCCCGCCAATGAACGCGACGTTATCGAAGCACAGTCGGCAGAAGAGTGAATCGGCCAATTCCAGACGGGCGATAGACGGTAAAATCACGCCGATCGAGCGTGAAAACCCGGCGGATTCTTTCCCGCTCGGCAATGCGCACAAGCGCGGCATCGGCGAGATCCATCGGCAGATCGTGATACTGCTCCATCAATTCACGCATGCGCGGCACGTCGTCGACTGTCAGAGGCAGGATTTCGACGGCCCCACGCTCGACGATTTCCCACAACGCACGCTGCGCCGTTCGCGATCCGCGGAGAAGGTACATCGTTTCGGTCAGGGCCGGCCAAACGGAGCCGACCGGTTCTTCGATGCCGGCAAAAGCGGAGCGGCAGATGGCATGGTGACGGTCGCTGACACTGATCAAGGCGACGAGCGGACCGGCGTCGATCAGGATCACTTCCGCTTCCCGGCCTTTTCTTGCATGAGTTCCGCGAGTTGCTGACCTGTCGTCGCGGACAGGTCGGGAGGAAGACCGGCTACGGAACCAATGACGTCTGCGATCCGATCGTAAGGACGGAGCGGTTTCTGCTCTTCACTCTGCACGAGGTTGCTGACGGCGCTCCGAATGACATGCGAGACCGTGCTCTTCTGCCGTCTGGCGATCTGACGGACGATACGCTCCTCATCCTTGCTGAGCCGCACGCTCACCGCCGTATCATGTTTAGGTCGTCCACGCATGACGAAATTGTAATACAAAGCCGCGCTTGACGAGCCGATCACGCCAGCAGCATCGGAAGGAGACCGGGCTGAAGCCCATCCCACATCCGGCTTCGAGCGTATGATCGCCGCGGAGGTCCCCCTGATGCGCGTTCCGACGGTCGTCGCGTTGTCTGTTGCCGCCGTCCTCGCCTTTTCCAGCGCGCGCGCCGAGGAGAAGGCATGGCATTGCACAAACTACGAGGGTGAGCCCATCGGACCGATCCCGCTCACGATGAGTTATCTCGTCGACGAGCACGCACCGGCGAACGATACGCGCGCTGACGCGAACTTCGACAAGAACGGCAAACCGCACTGGCGCATCGACCTGAAGGGCCATGTATGGCTGCCCGACGCTGCCACTCGCAAGGCGCACGCGCATCCCGTTCTCGTTTACAACCACGGACACGACTCGACCCAGCCGCCGTGCGCGATCGTGAATTTCTTTCGCAACAACGGCTTCCTGGTCTTCGCCCCGCTGCGCCGCGGACAGGGCGTATCGACGGGAGTCTTCATCGCCGACTATGCGAAGGCTTGCGACGATTGCGATGAACAGGAGGTCTATGACGCCCGCGAGACCATGTACCTGCAGAAGCAGAGCGAAGACATCGTCGATGCCGTGAAATGGATCTCGAAGAACGACTATGCCGATCCCGACGAGATCGTCATCCTGGGTCATTCGTATGGCGGAATGGCGGTGCTGTACGCGAACACGTTGTTCCCCAAACTGGAGAAGGGCCAGCACCGGGCGATCATCGACATCTCGGGCGGCGAGCTGACCTGGGACCGGAATCAGATCATTCACGCCACGCTCCCGGCGGCCGTGGCGAACGGGCGCTATCCGATCCTCTTCCTGCAGCCGGCGAACGGTGTGTCGCTGGGCTCGACGTTCAACCTGGTGAAGGTCGCGCGCAAAGACGACCGGGCGCACATCTATCCGCCGATCGACATCAAAGACAAAGACGACGACGTGCACACGCGCTTCATCAAGTCACGCGATCAGGTATTCGACGGCTGGGGCCAGGACGCCCTGGAGTTTCTTGCGCGCCACAAGATCAAGTAGTTGACCTTCAGTCTCGGGGGCTCCAATCCCTACCCTTCGTCAGCACGCGGATTCCACGATACGATCCGGCCCGATGTCCCCGCGCCCGCTCCTGATCTTCATCGTCTTCATCGCCGCAACTTCCTCCGCCGCCCCGCCGCGGCGTTATCACCTCGAGCTCGAGGCCAATCCCGCCGCGGCATTCCCATATCTCTCGAAGTTCGGAACGACCATCGAGCTGCACGTCTATCCTTCCGGCGTTCGCGCCGAGGCGCTCTGGCTGAACAGCTTCTCGAAGAACGGCGCCTCGGCGGTCACGATCGCGAATCCCCTCGGACGCATGTACGTCGACATGCCGGTCGCGGAGATCGCGCCCCTGCTGCAGAAGATCGCCGGCGCGGCGGGATCGATCGAGCAGAACGCCACTCCGCTTCGCGGTCCGAAGATGAAAGGCAAGGTCCAGGGCATCGACGCCACGCGCTATCGCCTCATCTACGGTGCTGAGGCGTGGATCGATCTCTGGACGACGACCGCGATCCCGGAGAATCCGCAGATGCGCCACATCACCGAGCAGCTCGTGAGCGGAATCTCGCCGGGTACCGCGAGCGTCGCGCGCTCGCTCCCCGGCACGCCGGTGTACGTCGAGATCAACTTCCGCCGGTTCAAGAAAGTCCCGCTGCTGAAGGTCAAGCAGTTGACCTTCGACGTCAGCGCGAAGGAAGAGCAGGACGCGCTGGAGCTAGGACCGGTGTACATGCGCGCGCCGTTGATCGACAAGCTCCTCGACTGAGGTCAGGTGAAACCGATGAGTCTCATGTTTGCCGTGCTCCTGACCCTCGCATGCTCGACCTCGCCGGCCGTCGCAAAGTCTCAAAGTCGCAAAGTCTCAAAGATGGTCGCCATCACGCCCTTTGCGACTTTGAGACTTTGCGACTTTGCGACTCCCCGAAGGCGCAGCGACTACGTGCGGTCGATGACGAGCAGCGTCGACGTCGCACTCGCATACAGCCGCCCCTCCGCGTCGACGAGCGTTGCCTCCGCAAATGCCGCGCGGCGTCCGAACGAGATCACGCGCCCTTCTGCGCGCAGCGGACCGGTTTCGCGCGTGATTGGCTTGTGGTACGCAACCTTCAGCTCGAGAGTCGTGTACGCCTGCGTCGCGCTGAGGCGCGTGTGCACCGCGCAGCCGCAGGCGGAATCGAGCAGCGTCGCGGCGTAGCCGCCGTGCACCGTGCCGATCGGGTTGTACGCGTGCTCGCCGGGAGTCCCCGCGAAGACCGCGCGGCCGACTTCGACTTCGACGAGGCCGAATTGCAATGAGACTGCGATCCCGGGTCTGCGGCCCGAGGCGATCAGCGCGCGCAGTTGTGCGAGACCGTCGAGGCCCGCTCCCACTTCTTCGGCAAGACTCATCGACCGTGCATCATGCGGGGCGCGCGCAGAGCGTGTCAACGAAGTCCGGGAGCCGAAACCCCTCCCCGAAGATTTCGACAAGCTGCTCCGACTCATCGCCGCGGCGCATCCGGTATCCTCTCGACATCGTGCGACGGCGGATCTCGTTCCTGGCGATTGCCCTGCTCGCGTTTGCGTGCGGCGCAAAAGGCGATGCGCTTCAGTGGAGCGGGTTCGCCTTGCTGCGCGGATCATCCTCGGTCGATTCCGGGCCGCTGCAGCATGAGCAGCTCGGCGCGCAGGTGCAGTTGGGACTCGACTGGTGGGCGTCGCCCTCGTTCGGCGCGCACGTTCACCTCCTCGGACGCAGCGACGACGATGGACGGCGCGCGACGGCGGGCGTGGCGGAGGCGTATGCAGAGCTGAACCTCCGCCCGGCCGGCGATCGGCTGCGCGTCCGCGGAGGCGCATTTTTCCTCCCGACCTCGCGCGAGAACGTCGACGCGCTCTGGGAGAACCCGTACGCGATCACTTCCTCCGCGCTGAACAGCTGGCTCGGCGAGGAGCTACGGCCGATCGGAGTCGACGCGACGTACTTTCGCCGGCGGGCGTTCGCCGGCGCGACGGTGTTCCGCGGCAACGACACGCTCGGCGCGCTGCCTCCCGCCCGCGGCTGGACGCTCGACGATCACTGGACGCTCCTCGGAGAATGGGTGCCGGTCGACGCCGAGGACTTCACCTCCGTTTCCGCGGAGTCGGATGGTCGCCTCGGCTGGATGGCTCGCGGCGGCTGGAACGGCGACCATCTCCTCATCCAGGTCACGCACTTCGACAACCGATCCGACGGACTCGATTACGGCGAGTTGTTCAACTGGGGCACCCGCTTCAACCTCGTGAGCGCCGAATACACGCGCGAGGATTGGACGTTCGCGGCCGAGAACGGATGGGGCCCGACCTACCTGATCCCCGACGGCGAGCGGTTCACGAACGACCTGCAGGCCGGTTATGCGCTCGTCTCGCGCCGCTGGCCACGCTCGCGGGCCACGGTGCGCGTCGACTCCTTCAGCATCGACGACACGCGCGAGAACGCCGTCACTTTCGCCTATTTCTGGACCGGTATCCCACGGCTCCGCCTCGGCGGAGAAGTCTCCGCGACGGACGACTCGCGCCGCGTTTTGCTCGAGGTTCGCTACCACTTCTCAGGAAAGTGACAAACTCTCCCGACTTCCGCGCGTACTATTTGCATACGGGTTCGCGGGTGCGTCGATCTTTTCTGACTGTTCTGCTGGTGTTCCTCTCGCTGCAAGCAGCGGCGGCGACGCTCACGGTCGATGTCCGCAATGCGCGCGGCGTCGCGATGCCCAACGCGGTGGTGTACGCGATCCGCGACGGACGCGAGAGCATGGCGCCGGCGAGGCGAAGAGCGGTGATGGACCAGAAGAACCGCATGTTCGTCCCCCACGTTCTCCCCGTGCAGACCGGAACGGCGGTCGAGTTTCCGAACAGCGACGACATCCGGCATCAGGTCTACTCATTCTCCGGCGCGAAGACGTTTCAGCTCCCGCTGTACACCGGCACGCCTGCGAATCCGATCGTGTTCGACAAGCCGGGCGTGGCCACGCTCGGTTGCAGCATCCATGACCGGATGAGCGCGTACATCGTCGTCGTCGACACTCCGCACTTCGCCGCGACCGGCAAAGAGGGTCGCGTGATCCTATCGAACTTGAGCGCCGGCAGGTACGTCGTGCACGTCTGGCACTCCGAGCTGAACGCGGATCCGGCACCGCTGACGCTTGGCTCGAGCGATCAACGAGAACTGGCGTTCGTCGTGCGTTGAGGCCCGATGCCCGTGCGCAGCTTCCAGGCAAAGCTCATCTACCTGATGGTCGCCGTACTGGTGCTCCTGCAGGCGGCGACGCTCATCGCGGTCCACGTCATGGGACGGCAGACGATGGTGAAGGGCATCGACGACGAGCTCAAAGTCGGAACGAGGATTCTCGACGAGATCCTCAGCGGCAAGGGGCGAGAGCTCTCCGGAACGGTCCGCATCCTGGCCACGGACTTCGCGTTTCGCGAAGCGGTCGCTCTCGGCGACGCACCGACCATCGCGTCGGCTCTGTCGAATCACGCCTCGCGCATCTCCGCCGACGCGGCGTTCCTGATCTCGCTCGACGGCAGCGTCGTCGCCGACACGGTCGGCAGCCGTCTAGCCGGCCGCCCTTTCCCTCTGCCGGCCCTCGTGTCCGAGGCACAGCAGCAGGGGGAATCGTCGGGAATCGTGTCGCTCAACGGCCGGCCGTACCAACTGGTCGTCGTGCCGGTGCTCGCGCCGCGGCCGATCGCGTGGGTGTCGATGGGATTCGAGATCGACGGAGCGGTGCTGAACGAAGTGCGGCGGCTCACGGCGCTCGACGTCTCGCTTTCGGATTCGTCCGGGGGAAAGAACCCGTTCGTCATTTCGACGCTCCCGCCGGACCGCATCGGCTCGAGCGACTACCGCTCGCTCGCGCACCCGCTGACCACGGCCGACAACTCGAAGATCGAGACGCTGCTGCAACGATCGGTCGCCGACGCGGAGAAGTCGTACCGCAATCTCGAGCTGCAGATCGCGGCGCTCTCGACCCTGGCTCTCGTGGCGGCCCTCATCGCCGCGAGTCTCTTCGCGCGCGGCGTGAGCCGGCCGCTCGAGCGGCTCGCGGAAGGAGCGCAGCGCATCGAGCGCGGGGACTACGCGGAGAAGATCGACATCCGTCAGCGCGACGAGATCGGCCGGCTGGCGACGGCATTCGACCGGATGCGCACCGGCATCGCCGAGCGCGAAGACAAGATCCGCTTCCAGGCGACACACGACGCGCTGACCGGTCTTCCGAACCGTGTGCTGTTTCTGGAGCGGCTCGCGCAGGCGGTGACGCGCGCGCGACGCAGCGGCACGATGGTCGCGATCCTGATGATGGATCTCGATCGTTTCAAGGAGATCAACGACACGCTCGGTCATCACTTCGGCGACGATCTGCTGAAAGAGATCGGCAAGCGACTCCTCGACCTGCTGCCCGACAGCGACACGGTCGCCCGCCTCGGCGGCGACGAATTCGCCGTCACCTTCTACGTGAAAGAAGCGTCGCAGGCGGCCGACGTGGCCATGAGAATCCGGACCGCGCTCGAGACTCCGTTCGTCATCGGCACGGTCTCGATCGAAGTCGCGGCGAGCATGGGCATCGCGCTCTGCCCGCAACACGCCGACGATGCGGAGACGCTGATGAAGCGCGCCGACATCGCGATGTACGACGCGAAGACGACTCACAGCGCGTTCGCAACGTACGCGCCCGGCCGCGACGAGCATTCACTGCGCCGCCTGGCGATGCTGTCCGAGTTGCGCAACGCGATTGCGCGCGAAGAGCTCACCCTCCACTACCAGCCGAAGGTCGACGTGCGGCACGACAAGCCCGTGCACGCCGAGGCGCTCGTGCGATGGCAGCATCCGGTGCACGGCATTCTTGCGCCGGATGAGTTCATCCCGCTGGCCGAGCAGTCCGGCAACATCGGCATGATCACGAAGTGGGTGTTGCGCAAGGCGATCACGGACTGCGGAGCCTGGAACGCGAACGGTCTCGAGCTGACCGTCGCGGTGAATCTCTCGGCGCTCGATCTATTCGACGCAAAGCTGCCGGCTTACATCGACGGCCTGCTCACCGAGTCCGGGCTCTCGCCTTCGAAGCTCGTCCTGGAGATCACCGAGAGCGCGGTGATGAAGGACCCGATCTACGCGGCCAAGATCCTCGGCGACCTCAAGGACCGTGGGATTACGTTGGCAATCGACGACTACGGCACCGGCCACTCTTCCCTCGCCCACCTCAAACGCCTGCCCGTGGACGAGCTGAAGATCGACAAGTCGTTCGTGACCCATCTTCGCAACGCCGCGCCGGAGGACGTGTTGATCATCCGCTCGACGATCGAGCTCGGACACAACATGGGCTTGAAGGTGATCGCCGAAGGCGTCGAGGACGCCGAGGCCTGGCGCATCCTGCGAGACCTCGGCTGCGACATGGCTCAGGGGTACTACGTGAGCCCGCCAATGCCGGGCGATGATCTGCAGGAGTGGCTCAAACAGTTCGCGATGGCGCGGTCGCCGCTGTATGACGCTCCGCGAGCGCGTCCGCGCGAGCGCTGAGTTGGAGCGCCGGCGTCCCGCCGGCTGGCCAGGCGGCGTCCTCGCCGCCTGCGCAGAACGCAGGCGCGGGACGCCTGCGGACCAGCCG
>DASYGV010000006.1:0-13251 GCA_035999335.1 Thermoanaerobaculia bacterium
GCCAGAGATTCGGCCGTGTCGTAGCCGCTGTCGGCCAGCGTCTCGTCGGCCGCCCGGCCGGCGTTCTCGATCACCTGCTCGAGCATCGGTCCGAGCTGCCGCTGATCGTTTTCCTCGTTCACCACGTCCGCGGCCACCACAATCCCGTGGCTCGCGTCGCATACGGCCTGGGCGTTGTAGGCAAACTCGATCCGCTTGGCCGTGCCCCCTTTCATCATCCGCGCATCGCGGTCGTGAGGGTGCAGATGCTCGGCCTCGGCAGTCTGGAGTGTCTGCAGGGCCTGCTGGACCGTCGCTCGGAGCTCGGCCTCGTCCTGGAGCTTCTGCGGCAGACGCTCATCGACCTCCGCGTCGCTCTGTTTGGCCATCTCGATCTCTCGCTCGAGGGTTTCGATCCGCTCGTCGACGGCCTTCAGAATCTTCTCCAGATTCTCGCGGTGCCAGGCCGCCTTCGGCGAGCCCGCCGAAGCGATCTTGGTCCCGTCGACCGCTTGCACCACCATCCCCACCAGGTTGGCCTCGATCGCCACTCGGACACTGTTGACGAACACCTTCTTCAGAGACTCGCGGTACTGCTTCCAGAACCGCCACAGAGTGTTGTGGTCCGGCTCGTACATCCCCGCCAGCCACACCAGCGGCATCATCTGCCGGCAGGCCCGCTCCAGCTTGCGCGAGCTGCGGATGTTGAACACGTACCCGTACAGCCACACCTTGAGCAGCAGATCGAATGCGTAGTGCGGCCGCCCGTACGGATCGTCGGCCCCCTTGGCCCATTCCTCACCGGCGATCTCCTCCAGATCCAGCGAATCGACGAAGGCCCGGATGAACCGCGCCGGATCCTCTGGCTTGACCCAGTTCTCCAACGACGGCGGGAACAGAAACTGCGTCGTGTAATCCGCCCGAAGCTCTCGACTCATTCGCTGTCCTCTCCTTCATCTTACGGAGTGACGCGGATGGTTTTGAGACACCCTCCTAAGGCCGCCGCACTCCAAAAGACGCCACAACCATCGTTACGTCGTCGCTGGTCTCGAGCGCATCGACCAGCTCATGCGGCGAAGTCGTCCTGGCCAGCAGTCGCCGCAAGCCCGCAACGCCCAGCTCCGCGCCATCCACGATCGCCTCGGACACGCCATCGCTGTACAACACCAGCGCGTCGCCTTCTTCCAGACGCAAAGTAATCGTCGACCACGAAGAATTCGGTAGCACGCCGATGATCGGCCCCGTGGACCCGATCTCTTCGATCGTCCCATCGCGGCGCACGATCAATGGCGGCGGGTGACCGGCGTTGACGAGCGTCAGCGTCCCGTCGTCGCGCAGCCAGCCGATGACCGCGGTTGCGAAGCGATTGCTCGGGAGGAGCGGCGCGAGGAATTCGTGCAAGCGCAGCGTCGTGCGCGCGGGATCGCATTCCGTCGACGCGCATGACGCGATGCGCTGCTCGAGCTCTTCCTGGATCATCGCCATCACGATCGCGGCGGGCAGACCCTTGCCGGCGACGTCGCCGAGTGCGATCCAGAGACGGTCGCGGTTGCGATGCGTGAAATAAAAGTCGCCGGTGAACGTGCGGGCGGCGCGGGACACCGCCTGCACGTCAACTGTAGGACGGGCTTCAGCCCGTCTTATGACGCGATTGCGAACGGCTGGCATCGACGACACGGGCGGAATCCTTTCTCCAGAGCTTCGTCCGCCGCGCGAAAAGGGACGCGATTCTCTTCGCGGATCCTCCTCGCGTCGCGGCAGGTGGGGAAGCAGACGATCTTCGTGGTCCTCGAGCCAATGAAGCGGACACCTTTGCGTCCGAGGTTCTCGAGCGCGTCGACGTCGACGCCTTCGCGGCGGAGCATCTCGCGCTTGAGCGCGGGACCGAACGCATACTGGCCGACGCCGCCGGTCGAGGGAACGACGCGGTGACACGGCACGACGAACGGGATGGTGTTCTTCGCGCAGACGCTGCCGACCGCGCGCACGGCCTTCGGGCGGCCGACCTGGCGCGCGACCCATTCGTACGTGCGCACCTCGCCGCGCGGGATGCGCGTGAGCGTGCCGAGGACGTCGCGCTCGAGCTCCGTGAGCTCGTCGGTCCAGTCGACGCGCGGCTTGTCGACACCTTCGCCGTGTAGGGCCGAGTGGACCTGCTTGCGCAGCGCGTCCGGCAGCGTCCCCGCTTTCAGCGTGCAGCCGCAACGCGCGGTGTACGCGGCGTGGAACTCCTCGAACGAGCCGCGGTGGATCATGCGGATGCCGCGCTCGGAGAACGCGACCCAGACATCGTCGACCTGTTCGTAGGAATCGCCGATGGATTCCTTGCACGAGCGCGGCGGCACGGCCGCGAGCGATTTGATGCTGCGGGCGAGATCGTCGCAGTCCGAGACCGAGGCTTCGCACGTGGGGCAGGTGCGGAGGTGCTCGCTCACCGCACCGCGCTCGTCAGCCTGCAGCTCTCCGGTGCGCAGCGCGTCGACTCGAGTCAGTACGGATCTACACTGCATGGGCTACTCCCTTCTTTTCCAGAGCGTCCCGCAGCAGTTTGAGGCTGCGGAACACTTTCCCGCGCAGCGACGACTCGGTCGTGCCCACGGTTTTCGCGATGTCGGCGTAAGACATGTCCTCCATGAATCTGAGAACGATCAGCTCGCGCGCTTCGACCGGCAGTCCGGCCATGGCGTCGCGCAACAATTGCGCGTCCTGCTGCCGCTCGAGGTCGGACGAGCCGTGCTCGCGCACGAACGGCCCGATGCGGCCGTCGTCGAAATCCTCGAGCGGGCGCTCGAGCGCGCGGGTCTTCGAGCGGCGTTTGTTGAGACAGAGATTGCGGACCATCTTGAAGAGCCACGGACGCAGCGCGAGCGCCGCACAGCGCGCTTCGTCGTACTGCCGCGTCAGCGCACGGTGGGTTCGCAGCATCGCGTCCTGAACGACTTCCTGCGCGTCGAAGGTGTTCTGCAGGATGCCGTGCGCGTAGCCGTAGAGCGCGGGCTCGAACCGGTCGATGAGCCGCTCCAGCGCCCCCGGCTCTCCCCGATGGACCGAAACCGCGAGGTTCTCCTCGGAGACGTCCCGAAGGGCCACGGCGCTGCCGCCGGTCCATGAGTTCTTCATGTTGGTCATAACACGGGGTGTGTGCTTTTCGTTCGGGCTTGTTTTTTCAGTTTATCCCGCGCGTAGACGCGGGATCTCTCCGTGCACTGGCAGCGCACGAGCCATATGCAGCGAGGGTGCACGCTGAGATCCCGCGTCTACGCGCGGGATAAACTGGAGAACAGATGCCGGACGTTCTCCTCTCAGCCGAAAGTCTCACAAAATCGTACGGCTCCCGCCCCCTTTTCGAAAACCTCTCTTTCGCCCTCTTCGCCGGCGATCACGTCGGCCTCGTCGGTCCGAACGGCTCGGGGAAGTCGACGCTGCTGAAGATTCTGGCCGGAACGGAAGACTCCGACTCGGGCACGCGAGCGCTGCGCAAGAGCGTGCGGGTCGGGTACGTGCCGCAGGATCCGGTGTTCGCGCCGGGGAAGTCGGTCGAGGACGTGCTGCTCGAGGCGTTGCGGGATCACGTCGCGCTCGACGAGCACGAGAAGCATGGCCGCGTTGCGGTGGCGCTCGGCAAAGCGGGGTTTCTCGATCGCGAACAGCAGACGGACGTGCTGTCGGGCGGCTGGCGGAAACGCCTCGCGATCGCGCGCGAGCTCGTGCGCGAGCCGGACGTCCTGCTGCTCGATGAGCCGACGAACCATCTCGACGTCGAGGCGATCTTATGGCTCGAAGGACTGCTGCGCGACGAGCCGGAGGCATTCGTCGTCGTCAGCCATGACCGCTATTTCCTCGAAAACGTCACCAAGCGAATGCTCGAGCTGAACCGCGCCTATCCCGGCGGCCTGCTGCAGGTCGACGGGACGTACAGCGATCTGCTCGTGAGGCGCGACGAGGTGCTGCGCAACGAGGCCGCGTATCAGGAGACGTTGGCGAACCTCGTCCGCCGCGAGGTGGAGTGGCTGCGCCGCGGCCCGAAGGCGCGCACCACGAAGGCGAAGGCGCGCATCCAGAACGCGGAGCGGCTGATCGACGATCTGTCCGAGAGCCGTGATCGCGCGCAGTCGTTTTCTGCGGAGATCGAGTTCAATGCGTCGCAGAGGAAGACCAAGCGGCTTTGGTCGGGCAAAAGCCTCGCGAAACGCCAACTCTTCTCCCACCTCGATCTCCTCCTCACGCCCGGCGCCCGTCTCGGCGTCCTCGGTCCGAACGGGTCGGGCAAGACGACGCTGTTGCGCGTCATCGTCGGCGAGCTCGAGCCGGATGCGGGGACCATCGAGAAAGCCGACGGATTGCGGGTCGTCTATTTCGAACAGAACCGTGAGTCGCTCGATCCGAACCTGACGCTCAAGCGCGCCCTCGCGCCGGAGGGGGACACGGTCGTCTATGCCGGACGCGCGATTCACGTCGCGGGATGGGCGAAGCGGTTCCTGTTTCGTCCCGAGCAGTTGGAGACGTCGGTGTCGCGATTGTCGGGAGGAGAGAAAGCGCGCATCGTCCTCGCGCGGCTGATGCTCCAGCCCGCGGACCTGTTGGTGATGGACGAGCCAACCAACGACCTCGACATCCCGACGCTGGACGTGCTCGAGGAGTCGCTGCTGGAGTTCCCCGGCGCATTGGTGCTCGTGACGCACGACAGGTATCTATTGGATCGCGTATCGACGCGCGTGCTGGCGCTGGACGGGAAGGGCGGCGCGGAGTATTTCGCGGACTTTTCGCAGGCGCTCGAATCTTCACGCGTTTCGTCATCGACACCGGCTCCCCAGCCAACCGCCAACCGCCAACCCCCAACCCCGAAAACGAAACGCCTCGGCTACCTCGAACAACGCGAGTTCGACTCGATGGAGTCCAACGTCCTCGCGGCCGAGGAGCGTCTTACTGAAGCGAAGAAACGTGCGGAAGATCCAAGCATTGCCGCGGACGCGAACGCATTGCAGGAGCGGTACGCGGAATTGAGTGCGGCGCGGGCCGAGGTGGATCGGTTGTATGCGCGCTGGGCGGAGTTGGAAGGGAAGTTGTGACCCTTTAGCCGCATTCGCGCTGCCTTCCGCCGCGTATGTTGCCGGTACATGAAGATCGCGATTGCCGCGTTCCTTTTCACCGCCCTCACCGCCGCTGGCCAGGTCCCGCCGTTGGACGAGCGGCCCGTGACCGTTCCGGAGTACTCCGCCGTTCCGCACATCGAGCGGTATGCGTCGCGGGAAGAATACGAAGCGGCGCGCCGCGACTCGAAGTTCCGGCTGACGCGCGTCAGCTACGAAAGCGGCGGCCTCACCGTATTCGCCTATGTCTATGCGCCGACGACTGTCTCTCGCCAGAGCCGGCCGGTCGTGGTGTTCAGCCGCGGAAGCTATGTCTGGAAGGAATTTGCCGGTGAGTACCTGACCACCTTTCACCGGCTGGCCGTCGCCGGTTTCACGGTCGCGGCGCCGATGTACCGCGGAAGCGGCGGAGCGGCGGGACGCGACGAAATGGGAGGCGCCGACCTCGAGGATCTGCTGAACACCGCGCCGCTCCTGCGACGCCTGCCGGGGGTGAACACGGAACTGGTTTTCCTCTACGGCGAGTCGCGCGGCGGGATGATGACCTACCAGGCCATTCGCGAGCGCTATCCGATGCGTGCGGCGGCGGTCTGCGGCGGTTTCACGGATCTCGCGCCGCTGGCCGGACCCGGCGGCAAGTTCGCCCGCGCGGCGGCGGCGATCTGGCCGGACTACGCGGAGCTCAAGGCCGAGATCGACTCCAGGCGCTCGGCGATCGCATGGCCGGAAGCCTTCCACGTTCCGGTGCTGATCATGCACGGAGGCGCGGATACCGACGTCTCTCCGTCGCACGCTCTCGCCCTGGCGGCGAAGCTTCAGGAGCTCGGCAAGCCGTACGAGATCGTCATTCGCGCGGGAGCGAACCACGTGCTCACGGAGTGGCGCACGGAACGCGATGCCCTCGCGGTCGAATGGTTCCGGCGCCACATGCCGGATTGAGCACCGACGCTTGTCGATAGACTGATCATGAGCAATCAGGACGTGAGCAAATCAATGTTCATGCGGATGTTTGTCGCCATAGCATCAGCCGGCGTTCTCGCCGGCTCAGGGATCGCCTGGGACACGATGGGACCGCGCGATCTCAGGAGCCAGGAAATCCGTGCAGTGACGCACAACGGGTTCAGGGCCGAGGTGACGCGCTGCGTAAGACAAACGGACTCGATCGACTGCCACTTGAGCTTCACGAACAATTCGAGCAAGCGTCGGGAGACGTTTTGCCTATTGACGGCAGGCGATTCGCGCGCAGTCGATGACCTCGGCAATATTTATCGTTCCACCGACGTGGCACTTGGTGCGGGTGATCCGTCGACCAACTTCGTGCGTGGTGTGCGGGTGCCTCATCGCGCGTCGATCGAGGGGCGGGTGCGCTTTCCAAAGATGTCCGCGAATGCGAGCTTGTTCCTGATGCTTCGTGTCAAAGCAAAGTTCTCAGGCGATGAGTACGAGTTTTCCTTTCGCGGCATCAAATTCGTTGACCAGCACACCATGGGCGTCCGAGCCGAGCAATTGTCGGTGAGGAATGTGCGCATCGGTACCGCTCGATCAGCGGTATTGGCTGACCTGGGTCCGCCGGCGAAAACGCGTCGCGGTCACGATGATGTGATGGGGATGGGGCAGTGGGAGGAGCTTCACTATCCGGGTCTGCTGGTCCTCGTGATCCTGCCGGAAGAGGGAGTGCTCGAAAAGCGGCCCATGAAACCGTACGTCGCAAGCATCACCATCAGTACAGGGAATTGGAGCACGCCTGCCGGATTACAGGTCGGCTCATCGCTCGCGGATGTCCGACAAGCTCTCGGGTCGCCAGTCGCCGATGAACCGGACGAGCAAGGCAGACAACGCTACCGTTATGAAACGGCGCGGTTCGATGGCCGCGTCGTGTTCACATTCGTCGATGATCGAGTCGTCGAGATCTCGATCGAAGAGGACTGGACGTGACGCCAGGAAGAAGGTGCGCGAGCTTGCGCTCGCGCACTCCTGACCTTACGGTCGACGGCGTGCGAACGCGCGCTGCGCCGGCGGCGCGTGCGCGGGCCGCCGCTGATGTGCTGGCCGCGACAGATGATGCGCGGAAGCGGGGGCTTCCGTGTAATCGAAGCCGTCCACGCGCTTGCGCGCGACGGTCTTCTTGGTCATCTTCTCCAGGTCCTTCACATACGGCTCGTCGTCCGGCGTCACGAAGCTGATCGCGTCGCCGACGGCGTCCGCGCGTCCCGTGCGTCCGATGCGGTGCACGTAATCCTCGGCGTGCATGGGAAAGTCGAAGTTGACGACGTGCGAGATCCCCTCGACGTCGATGCCGCGCGAGGCGATGTCGGTGGCGACGAGGACGCGCGCGCGGCCGCTCTTGAACGCGTCCAGCGCGGCGACGCGCTGGCTCTGCGAGCGGTTCGAGTGCAGCGCCGCGGCTTTCACGTTGAGCGCCTGGAGCTTGCAGACGATCTTGTCCGCGCCGTGCTTCGTGCGCGAGAAGACCAGCACCGAATCGAGCGACTGGTCGCGCAGCAGGTGCGCGAGGAGATCGATCTTGCGGCTCTTCGGAACGGGGTAGAGGAACTGCGCGACCGACTCCGCGGGATTGGCGCGGCGTCCGATCTCGACGGTCTCCGGCGCGTTCAGGAACTCAGCGGTGATTTTCTCGATGTCGCTGGAGAGCGTCGCCGAGAAGAGGAGCGTCTGCCGCTTCTTCGGCAGCGCTTTCACAACGCGGCGGATCTGCGGGAGGAAGCCCATGTCGAGCATGCGGTCGGCCTCGTCGAGGACCGCGATCTCGACGTTCGCGAGGGAAACGTGGCCGGAGCTCATGAGGTCGAGCAGTCGGCCGGGAGTGGCGACGATGACGTCAACGCCGCGGCGGACGGCCTGGATCTGCGGCGACTCGCCGACGCCGCCGAAGATGGTGGCGCAGCGGATGCGAAGGTGCGATCCGAGCATGCGCACGTGCTCGTCGATCTGGAGGGCAAGCTCGCGCGTCGGCGCGACGATGAGGGCGCGCGCGTTTCGCGTCTGCTTCGGATGCGAGGCGATGCGCTCGAGGAGCGGCAGCACGAAGGCCGCCGTTTTGCCGGTACCCGTCTGCGCGATTCCGATCAGGTCGCGGCCCGCGAGGAGGCGGGGGATTGCGGCGGTCTGGATGGGAGTGGGTTGGGTGTAGCCGGCGTCAGCGATGGACTGGAGTAGCTTCGGGCCAAGCCCGAGTGTTGTAAAAGACATGCCTCCCGCCCAACCAGGGAGGCGTATCTTCAATTCCCTCAGTAGGTACGCTCAGCTCTTGGTCTTGCCGCCTTCGTTGCCGGCAGCCTTCACCGCGGCGGCTCGCGCAACGCGGTCTTTTGCTCTCTGTGCAGTGCGGCGCTTCTTGGCGATCGCCGCGCGCGCTTTTTCTCCATTGATTTTGGACATGGTTCCTCCGGGCGCGGGACTGTACCACGCCGCCCCGCCGCCTAGAATGTACGTGTGCGACAAGCGGTCCTGATCATCCTGGTGGTGTTGATTGCGGCACTGTTGCTCTTCGCGGGCTGCACGGTTGCCGTCGATCCGAAGTACCACACGCTTCCCGAGCGAGCGTCTCTCGGGCTGCCGTATTCAGACGCGGTGCGCGTCGGGAACCTGCTGTTTCTCTCCGGAACGGTCGGCCAGGTGCCGGGAACGCGTCAGGTGGTTTCGGGCGGTGTGGTCGCGGAAACGCGGCAGGCGCTGACAAACATCAAGACGAATCTCGAAGCCCACGGCTCGTCGCTCGATCGCGTGGCGAAGTGCACGGTCATGCTCGCGGACATCAGCGACTTCGACGCGATGAACCAGGTCTATCGCGAGTATTTCCCTCGGAACACACCCGCGCGGACGACCTTCGGCGTTGCCGCGCTGCCTCTTGGCGCGCGCGTCGAGATCGAGTGCATCGCGGTCGTCAACGGGCGTTGACCGCGTCTCGAACGGACAGCAGTACGTACGCGGAGAAGATGCTGCGTGTGTGTTCCAGGAGCCAGTCGCGAAGTTCGGCAAGCTCTCCTGGTGAGAGCCGCTTGATCTCTTCTTCGATTGCTTGAACTTTGGTCATACGAGCCTCAAGGGAGGGTTCGTTTGATTCTAACCCGCGCGAGCGCGCGGCGTGCGTCCGCGTTCATTGTGGCTCCGCAGGATTCAGTGCCTCGAGCGCCTCGACGTCGGCAAGGTCCTGGAGACGCGCGGCCGCACGCTTGTTGGTAAGGAGGTCATTCCTCGAGATTACGTAAGCACGTTGATCGCCATACTTCATTTCGATTCTGTTCGGCCATGCAGCATCGAATTCGACGCCATCGATGGACGATAGAACGTCGATTCGAATTGGTGCTACTCCGATTTGAAATGTCAGACCGGGTTGTGCGAAGTCATCCTGAGTCAGGTCACCGGTCGGCGCACCGAACGCCTGCAGGGCGTGGAACACCCTCCGGGCATTTTCCGCATGTGGCCTCACCCATACGTCGAGATCCTTCGTCGCACGAACGTGACCGTGAACGGCGAGGGCGTATGCACCAACCACGAGAAAATCAACGTGGCGAGCGTTGAATTCGGCAAACAGATCTCTGAAGTCTTGATTCACCATTGCCGGACCACTCTGCCACCAGCCGCGTCAGATCCCAAACGGCTTCGAGCCGCTCTTCGGCGGTCGTGTTTTCCCATCCAGACACGTCTCTCCCAACGGGACGGCCACGGAGAATACGCGTCGAATCGATCCGTCTGGTCACGCAGCGATCTTACCTCGGATAGGCATCCCTGACTCCTCCTCCACCATCGCGCGGAGCCGCGCCACGCGCATAGCCCGTCGTCAGGGCGCCGGAGGCGGAGCGCGCAAGCGCCGCACGTGGCTCCGGTCGAGGTCGATCCACAGATCGCCGATGTGCAGAAACTTCGGCTCCGCGTTTTCCGTCACTTCAAACGTGCCGATCACCGTGGCTTCGCCGTTCGCGTGAGGGTTTAGTCCCATCGAGCTGGGACGGTAACGTCGCCCCTGCGCATCGATGAGGGTTGTCGAGCCGATTTTGTCGATCGCGAAGTCGCGCGGCAGCGTGAGCTCGATGGTGTCGAAGCGGCGCGTTGGGCCATGCGGCTCTGCGTCGAGCCTGATGGAGCCGGAGAGGTGGCGGATGGTTCCTTCGTCGTGATTATGCCCGCATGCCGCAAGAACGCAGAACGCGGCGGAGATGAGCTGACGACGGTATGCGCTCATGCGCAGATTGTAGCCCGCTCTTTCTGACGAGACTGATTTACGCGTGCACGCCCGGCGCCTCGCGTCCTGTCTTCTCGACGTACTCCACGTACGACCCGCCGTAGGTGAGCGGCTGAGGGTGGTCTTCGGGAGCGAGCTCGAGGACGCGGTTCGCGAGTCCGCGCAGGAAGGTGCGGTCGTGCGACACGAAGAGCATCGTCCCTTCGAAGTCCTTCAAGGCGTCGACGAGCATCTCTTTCGTGGCCAGGTCGAGGTGGTTGGTCGGCTCGTCGAGCACGAGGAAGTTCGGCGGATCGAGAAGCATGCGCGCCATGACCAGGCGGGACTTCTCGCCGCCGCTCAGGGAGCGGATGCGCTTGTCGACGTCGTCGCCGGAGAACTGGAACGCGCCGAGGAGGCTGCGCAGCGTGCCGATGCCTTCGAGAGGAAAGTCCTTCTGGATCTGCTCCATCACCGTGAGATCCGCATCGAGCAGATCGAGCGACTGCTGCGCGAAGTAGCCCACCTTCAGACTCGCGCCGAGACGCACGCTGCCGCTGTCGGGCGTCAGGGCGCCGGCGACCATCTTCAGCAGCGTCGACTTTCCGGCGCCGTTCTTTCCCATCACGCACCAGCGCTCGCCGCGGCGGACCTGGAAGTCGAAGCCGTCGTAGATCGTCCGCTTGCCGAAGGTCTTGTGCACGCCTTTGAGCGCGACGACGTCCTCGCCCGAACGTTGCGGGCTGCGGAAGTCGAACTTCATCGCTTTGCGCTTCTTCGGCGGCTCGATGCGCTCCTGCTTCTCCAGCATCTTCACGCGGCTCTGCACTTGCGCGGCCTTCGCGGCGTGCGCGGAGAAACGGTCGATGAAGCGCTGCTCTTTGGCGAGCTTGGCCTGCTGGCGGCCATACGCCGCTTCCTGATTGGCCTCGCGGATCTCGCGCTCGCGCACGTAGAAGTCGTAGTCGCCGGAGTAGGTGAGGATGTCGCCGTCGTCGATCTCGACGACCTTCGTCACGAGGCGGTTCATGAAGTCGCGGTCGTGCGAAGTCATGAGGATCGTCGAGGGGACGGAGCGGAGGTAGCGCTCGAGCCAGACGATGGACTCGATGTCGAGGTGGTTGGTTGGCTCGTCGAGCAGGAGGACGTCGAACTTGCCGAGGAGGATCTTGGCCATGGAGACGCGCATCTTCCATCCGCCGGAGAGCGCGCCGACGTCGCCGTCGATCTGCGCGTCGTCGAAGCCGAGGCCGTGCAGCACTTCGCGGGCGCGGGCCTCGAGCTCGTAGCCGCCGAGGTGCTGATACTCCTCCTGGACTTCGCCATAGCGGGCGAGCGCTTGCTCGTCGTGAAGGTTCTGTTCCAGCTCGATCAGCTCGTGATGGAGATCGCCGAGCCGGCCGCTGCCGGCGATCGCCTCGTCGAGCACAGGACGGCCGCTCATCTCATCGACTTCCTGTTTGAAGTAGCCGATGGCGATCTTCTTCGGCACGTTGACCACACCGTCGTCGGCCCCTTCCTCGCCGGTGATCATGCGGAAGAGCGTCGACTTGCCGGCGCCGTTGGGGCCGACCAAGCCGGCCTTCTCGCCGGGATTGAGCTGGAAGGATGCCTCGACGAAGAGGACCTGTTTGCCGTACTGCTTGCTGACGTTGGCGAAGGAGATCATGCGCGCCGGTGAACACGGGAGGGAGCGTGCGGCTTCCCAGGAGTTGCGAGTTGCGAGTTACGAGTTGCGAGAGTCGTCGCTCGCAACTCGCAACTCGCCACCCGCAACTCCTCGCAGCGCCCGCGCCTCGCGCAACAGTTCCGCCGCGGCAACCATCGCGTCGTCTTCTTGTTCGTCCGGATCGCCGAGTCCCGCGTTGCGTTGCATGCGCACTCCTTCGCGCACCAGATCGCGGATCTCCGCGGCGTTGTCGACGCCGCGGAAGTAGGCGACGTGCATCGGCTCGCTGTGCTTCTTGCCGTCCATCTCCGTCGAGCTCCCGCCGCCGCCGGCGGTTTTCACTTCCACGTCGGCGATGCCAAGGAGACGCTGCAGCGGTCCCTGGCGGATGGAAATGTTCTGCACGTTCGCGAGCGCAATCGTTTTCTCGCGTACGGTCGCGACGCCTTCGCGGATGCGGATGGCGCGGTCGGAGAGCATGTACCAGCGCATTTCGTAATCGAGGCGCACGAGGATCCAACCGAGGACGACCTCGGCGGCGAAGGCGGTCCAGGCAAAGATCTCGCCGGCGGTGAGCAGCCAGACGATCACTCGCGGCGTCTTCGTTGACCCGACCCAGCCGACGAACGTGATCGCCCAGAGAAGACCGGCCACCGCGAGCAATTGCGTGAGGCCCCAGCGGATCAAGCGCAGCTTGAAGTAGTTCGGCGCCGCGCGGAAGACGCGCGGCGGCGATCCCGGCGGAGGCTCGGGCGTCGGCGGGACGCGCAGGAGATTCAATGCCGAGTCGCGCCAGCTCATCGTTTTTCCAGCGCTTCGCGAACCGCGCGCAATTCGGACGCGACTTCGCGCAATGCGGCGGCGAGATCGTTTTGCGGAGTCGCGGTCTGCTGATGGGACGTCGTGGCGCGGACGCCGCGCATTTTCGTGTAGAGGAAATCGCGCACGGTCTCGAACTCGTGCAATCCCTCGATGGTCATTTCCGCGGCGGCGCTCGCGCTGGCGGTCTGGATCTGGATGCGCGCCAGCTTCAGCCAGCGCTCGAGGATGTTGCTGGTGAGGTGGATGTCCTGGATGCGCGCGTAGGTGAGCGTGATCTCGCGGCGGAAGAGGATGCCCCAGCGCATCGAGATCCCTTCCTCGTCGAACTCGTAGCGCATGGTGTGGTAGCGGAAGTAGAGATAGATCAGCGGAAAGAAGAACAGCGGCCCGAGGAGGAAGGAGGAGAGGACGTAATACTTGAAGAGTGCCGGGGACGGCCGATGGATGGCGAAGATCTGCGAGTCGAGGGACGACACGCTGAGAGGATAGTCTAGGAGTGGGGTGGGGGG
>DASYGV010000167.1:0-35363 GCA_035999335.1 Thermoanaerobaculia bacterium
CCCCCTGAAGCCGAAGGACATCTTCGAGGAGTTGCGCAAATCCGTCGTCGGGCAGGACGATGCCATCCGCGAGATCTCCGTCGCGTTGGTGAAGCACTTGGTCGGGCATCCCGCGCCGAACATTCTCCTCATCGGGAACTCCGGCTCGGGAAAAACGACGCTCATGCGCGCGGTCGAGCATTTCCTCGCGCACACCCCGGACCTCGGCGAATACGCGAATGTCGTCCGCCTTAACGCGAACGTCCTCGCGGAAGAACGGCAAGGCTACGGCAAGGTCGTCCTCGGGCGGTTGTACGCGAACGCGCGGAAGATGCTCGGCGCGACCGCGACGCCGGACGAGATCATCCGCGCGGTGCAACGCGGCATCGTCTTCGTCGACGAGGTCGACAAGGTCCGCGCGCAGGTGAGCGGGCAGCCGAACGTGCGCGGCATCGTTGCGCAGGAAGCGCTGCTCACACTGATGGAGAACGAGAACGTCGAATTCGAAGCCGACGGCTGGACGTTCGCCATCAACTCCGCGCAGATCCTCTTCGTCGCCGGCGGCGCGTTCGAGGAGTTGTACGACAGCGTGCACCGGCGCGCGACGATCGGGCAGGACGTCGTCGCGATGAAGCCGGTGGTGGTGGTGTCGGCTTCGGGCGAGGTGCGTGAAGAACTGCCGTTTCACCTCGGCGACTACCTGAAATACGACGATCTTTTCCGCTACGGGATGACGCCGCAGTTCGTTTCGCGTTTCGAGTCGATCGTGGTGCTCAACGACCTCGCCGAAGGCGATCTCGCGAGGATTTTCGTGGAGCCGGACGCGTCGATCTTCCGGACGTCGCGCGACTACTTCCAGCGCTTCGGCATCGACCTGCAGATCACGCGCGGCGCGCTCATCGCCATCGCCTGGGACGCCGCGCGCCAGAAGCGCCTCGGCGCCCGCGCGCTGCGCGAGACCTACCGCCGCGTGATCCGCGGCCTGGAGTTCGAGCCCCGCGCCGCCGGCGTGCTGACGATCGACGAGGAGATGGTGAAAAAGGCGATCGCCGCGAGGGAGGCGGGGACGAGATAGCGAGTCTCGACGACTTCAATCATGGGTGAACCAAAAAAATCACTCTTCGACAAGCTGAAGCGCGGCTTGTTCATGACCCACACCGAGATCATCGAGAAGGTGAAGGAGTCGATGACTCCCGACCTTCCGATCGATCAATCGGCGATCGAGGGGCTCGAGGAAGGCCTCCTCGGCGCGGACGTCGGAGCGGACCTGACGATGGCGCTGGTCGAGCGGGTCGAACAGCGCGTGCGCGACGAGAAGATCACGAAGATGGAGCGCTTCACGCAGGTGATGCGCGAGGAAACGCGCGCGCTGATTCCGCAGCGGACAGCGTCGACAATCGAGATCGATCGCGCGAAGCCGTTCGTCATTCTCGTCGTCGGCGTGAACGGCACGGGCAAGACCACGACCATCGCCAAGCTCGCCTCGCGCTGGAAGAACGAAGGCAAGTCCGTCGTCCTCGGCGCCGCCGACACGTTTCGCGCCGCGGCGATCGAGCAACTCCAGATGTGGGCCGATCGCGTGGGCGTGCCGCTCATCAAGCACAAGGCGGGATCGGATCCGGCCGCGGTGGCGCACGACGCGGTCGCGGCGGCGAAATCGCGCAAAGCGGACGTCGTCATCATCGACACTGCAGGCCGGCTGCACAACAAATCGCACTTGATGCAGGAGCTCTCGAAGATCCACCGCGTGATCGAGCGCGAGCTCCCCGGCGCGCCGCACGAGACGCTGCTCGTCCTCGACGGCACGACCGGCCAGAACGGGGTCAGTCAGGCCGAGGCGTTCCTCGAAGCGGCGAAGGTGACGGGGATGGTGGTCACGAAGCTCGACGGGACCGCCAAGGGCGGCGTGATCCTCTCGATCATGCGCCAGTTCGACATCCCGGTGAAGTTCGTGGGGGTGGGGGAAGGGGCGGAGGATCTGATTCCGTTCGATCCGCAGGCGTACGTGGATACGCTGTTCGAGTGATTCATCCGTTCCACTACTTCCGCGCCACCAACAGCAGTCCCGGCCCGAACGGCAGCCACGCGAACAAATAGTCCACGTTGAACAGCGCGCGGACGATTGCGACGAGCGGGCGCAGTTTCCCTACGCGGGCCACGGAGCGCAGCATCGCATCGTCGTCCACGCGGCGCGTCGCGCGACGGCGGTTCATCCGGCGGAGGAATGCGATGTCGTACGCGAGCGCGGTGGGGAAGCCCCAGTACCGCGCCTTCGCGACGTCGAAGCCGGCGGAGCGGAACAGCGCGCGCAGAGTGCCGCGCGAGTAGCGGCGGAGGTGACCGTAATACTCATCCGACGAGCTCCAGAGACTCATCAACGCCGGCACAGTGATGACGCACATCCCGCCGTCACGGACCACGCGCCGCATCTCGCGCGCCGCGTCCGCATCGCCTTCGAGATGCTCCAGCGTCTCGCCCGAGGTCATCCCGTCGAAGACGCCGTCGCGGAAGGGCATCCGGGTCATGTCGCCGACGATCACGGGCACGGTCGAGGTCCGTTTCACGTGCAGCGCCGCGTCGAATGAATAGTCGATGCCGAACGCACGATGGCCTTGCTTCTGGATGCTCACGGCGAGCGTTCCGAGACCGACGGCTCCATCGAGAATTCGTGAGCCCGGCGGCAGGTTTGCCACCTCGCGAAGCATTCTGCCGAGGCGGTGTCCGTGCAGCGGACCGAACATTTCGGGTTGGCTGCCCCAGGCATGCGTGGACACTGTGTTAGATTGACCCAAACAGATCGTTTCTGGCATTCGTAAAGAGAACTATGGCGCGCATTCTACTGATCGGCCCCCCGTGGGGCGACGTTTACGGGAACTTCAAACACGTTGCGAAAGTCGGCGTCTTCTATCCGCCGCTCGGCCTCTGCTACCTGAAGAGCCCCCTGCAGGCCGACGGGCATGAGGTCAAAGTGGTCGACGCCGAGGCGTCGGGCTTGTCGCTGCCGCAGATCCTGTCGGCGGTCAACGATTACCAACCCGACATCGTCGGCATCCAGATCGTCTCCCCCCTCTGGCTGACCGCGGTCGCAATCGCCACGGCCATCAAGGAGCGGTTCGGCCAGAAAATCCGCGTCGTCGCCGGCGGTCCGCACGTGACGCTGACTCGTGAAGAGGCGCTCCGCGAGGCTCCGGCCTTCGATTACGCGGTCCTCTCCGAGTCGGAAGACGGCATGCGCGAGCTGTGCGAGGCGATCACCCACGGCGAGTCCCACGACGTCAGCAAGGTCACCGGCATCCTCTATCGCAACGGCGACGAAGTCCGTGCGACGCCGCCGCGGACACTCCGCCCCGACGTCGACAACCTCCACTTTCCCAACCGTGCGGATCTCGATCACAGCAAGTACCTCTTCAGCGTGCCGGGAGCGGGCATCCGCCGCTTCACCACGCTCATCACCTCGCGCGGCTGCCCGTACAACTGCACCTTCTGCACGGAGCCGCTGATGTACGGACGCACGACGCGCTTCCGCTCCGCGACGAACGTCGTCGACGAGATCCAGGACTTTCACGATCGTCATCAGATCAATCACTTCATCTTCGTCGACGACACGCTCACGACTCGCAAAGAGCGCATCATGGACATGTGCGCTCAGCTGAAGGATCGCAAGCTCGACATCACCTGGGAAGGCTGGACGCACGTCAACACCGTCTCGCCCGACCTGCTGCACGTGATGGCGGATGCGGGACTGCGCCGCCTCTCGTTCGGCATCGAGTCCGGTAACGCCGAGGTGCTCAAGTCGCTGCAGAAGAACTCGACGCTGCCGCGCGTCCGCGAAGCCTACAAATGGGCGAAGGACGCGGGCATCGAGACCCGTGGCTCCGTGATCCTCGGACTGCCCGGCGACACGAAGGCATCCGTGCAGGAGACGATCGACTTCGTCGTCAGCCTGAAGGAATGCGATCACGCGTACTTCAACATCGCCATGCCGTATCCCGGCACCGAGATCCGCCGGCAGGCACTGGCGGGGGAGGCAGGCGTTCGTCTGCTCACCGAGGAGTACTCGGAGCTCAGACGGCAGGGGCAGAAGGTCGTCATGGAAGTGAACGACCTCGACACGAAAGCGCTCTTGCAGTTCCAGCGGCAGGCGTATCTGCGGTTCTGGCTGACGCCGCGAAGGATTTTCTACAACGTCGTGCGCTCGGGCTTCAAGGCGGCGCTGCAGAACGGATGGGCGTTCTTCCGCTCGTTCATCATGCCGTCGCGCAACGGGCGCATCAAGTTCCTCTCGGAGATCACGGATATCTACGAGGCCGTGAACGGCGCCGAGCGGAACCGCCCCGCGGCCTGATAGGAGCGCCGGCTTCCAGCCGGCCGCTCCGCCGCCTTCCAGGCGGCCCGGGTTCCTCGCGAGAGCGTGCCGGCAAGATGCCGGCGTAGCGGCCGGCTGGAAGCCGGCGCTCCGCTAAACTGCGCCCCGCATGCGCATCGTCTTTCTCTGCGTCCTCCTCATCGCCCTGCCCCTTCACGCTGCCGAGATCGAAGCCGGCGGATCGCACGTGATCGCGATGGCTGCCGGCGACACGGGCACGCTCGACGTCAAGACCAGCCGCGGTTTCAGCGCGCATGTGGAAGTGTTCTGGTCCGACCGCGTGTCGACGCGCGGTACGGCGACGTTCCTCAATCCCGCGGCAATCCTCTTCCCGGACAACCCGCCGCCCACCGACGTCGACCTCGGCACGCTCGGACTCGACATCTACTCCGCGACTGCGCGCATTCACTTCGGAAACCGCTTCTCCGCTTTCGCGGGCGGCGGCGCGGCGCTGGTGGTGATCGGCAATCTCGACGATCAATTTGGCGATGCGGTGGAGATCGAGTTCGATCCCGAGACGACGTTCGTCGCCGAGGCGGGGGTGCGGTATCGAATTCACCCGCGCGTCGTGCTCGAGATGGGCGTGACGTACATGCCGCTCGAGCTCGAGGCACCAGCGCCGCTGCCGTCGTCGATCGCCGTCGATCCTTTGATCGTCAGCGCCGGCGCCGCGTGGCGGTTCTGATCTGCACGCCGAACGTCGCCGCCGAGACGTTCAGCCCCG
The DNA here is from genome assembly GCA_035999335.1 of Thermoanaerobaculia bacterium. GTDB lineage: Bacteria > Acidobacteriota > Thermoanaerobaculia > Gp7-AA8 > Gp7-AA8 > QHVT01. The sequence continues at coordinate 5,070 of DASYGV010000167.1, forward strand.
GGTTGCGCGGTGAATAGCCGCCGTTCGAGACGTGCATGAACCGGTAGCCGGCCAGGATGGGCATGCGTCCGTTCGCGTTCAGCACGATCCCCGCGCCGGCGTGCGTGATGAAGTTGAAGCGCGACGTCGATGCCGGCACACGCTTCTCCGCGATCATCGGGCCGGTGCCACCTTCGACGTACGGATGTACTTTTGCGTGCGCGTAGAACGCGCGGCGGACGAGCAGCGACGCGGCCAGCCCGCGCACCGATTCGTGGCCGTCGCCGTATTGATTGCCGAACCAACTCCGCGGCTGCCAGAGGTTCACCCCGCCGGCGACGATCGCGACCGTCGTACGCGGGGAGAGCGCGTGGCCGAGCTCGATCTGCAGCGCTTGCATGTCTGCCTGGCCGTGCCACGTGGTCGCGCTCTTCCCGCCGACCGCGACGACACGGACTTCGTCGAGCGTCTGTGCGGACAGGGGAAGGGTGAGCAGCGCGAGCGCGAGTGCGAAGCTACGCATCTCCCATCTCCGCGTCGTATACCGCTCGCGCGCGCGAGCGGTTCAATCCCGAGTAGAGGTCCCCGGACGGTTGCACGACCATGTTCGGTCCGTAGTCGCACATGTCGAGGCACGAAACGGCGCACACGCGCACGGTCGGCTTGCGGCCCATGCTCTTGTTGTGGTCCTTCAGTTCCTGGCGAATGATCTCGCCGCGCTCGTCGCCGCGGACCAGGTCGTTGCAGCTCTTGCCGGTGCAGACGAGGAACAGTTTCTCGAACGGATACTTCATGCGGTGACGAACTTCCGCCCCGCGTCGAGAATGTGCTTGAGGTCCTTCGGGCTGCAAGCCTCGGCGTACACGCGCGCGACCGGCTCCGTCCCGGACAACCGGAACAGCAGCCAGGTCTGCTGATCGAAGATCAACTTCACCCCATCGGTCGTGTTGACGTCGCGAACGACGTTTCCGTCGAGCTCCGAGGGTGGATTGGCGAGCTTCTGCGCGACCGACTCCTTGAGTTGCGGCGTCAGCTTGAGATCGACGCGCTTGGTGTAGAAGTGACCGAACTCCGCGTGCATCTCTTCGGTGAGCTGGCCGAGTTTCTTCCCCGTGCGCGCGACCATCTCCGCGACTAGCAGGCAGGCAAGCACGCCGTCCTTCTCCGGCAGATGCCGGTACATCGACATGCCGGCCGACTCCTCGCCGCCGAGGGCGATCTTGTCCGCGAGGATCAACTCGCCGATGTACTTGAAGCCCACCGGCGTCTCGTACAGCGGCACGTCGAGCTTGCGCGCGATGGAATCGATGAGATGCGTCGTCGCGACCGAGCGCGCGAGACCGCCGGGGATGTTGCGGTAGCGCTTCAGATAGACCGCGAGCAGCGCGATGATCGTGTTCGGCGAGACGAAGCGATTGCGGTCGTCGATGATGCCGAAGCGGTCCGCGTCGCCGTCGGTGGCGAGGCCGAGGTCGTACTTCTCTTCGGTGATGACCCGGCGCAGTTCGCCGAGGTTCTTCTCGCTGCACTCCGGCGAGAAGCCGCCGAAATACGGGTCGCGATAGTTGTGGATCGTCTTGACCTCGACGCCGGCCTCGAGGAGGAAGTAGTCGAGGTAGTCGCGCGAGGTGCCGTAGAGCGCGTCGATGGCGATGCGCAGACCGCTCTTGCGGATCGCGTCGACGTCGACCTTCTGCCGCAGCTCGTTCAGGTAGCGGTCCTTCGGGTCGATCTCCTCGATCAGCTCCGTCCTCTCGTACACGTCCATCCGCTCGTTCTTCTGCTGGACGAGGTGGATCTCGCGCTCGATCTGCTTGGTGATCTCGGGAAGCGCCGGCGCGCCGTTGGAGGTGGAGAACTTGAGGCCGTTGTACTCGGGGGGGTTGTGCGAAGCGGTGAAGTTGATCGCGCCCATTGCCTTGCGCCGCACGGTCTCGAACGAGACGCACGGCGTGGGGACATCCCGCGTACAGAGGTAGGCCTGGATGCCGTTGAAGGCCAGGATCTTCGCCGCCTCGGACGCGAATTTCTCGGAGAGGAACCGCGTGTCGTACGCGACGATCACGCCCGAGCCCTGCTGCTGCGATTTCTTGAGAAAGCTCGCGATGCCTTGGCTGGCGATCCGTACGTTCTCGAAAGTGAAGTCTTCGCCGATGATGCCGCGCCAGCCCGAGGTACCGAATTTGATCATGAACGCTTCTCTCTCCGCGTGGGAGTTGGGGGAACGAACGTTAGCACAATGCGTTCCGCGGAGAGAGGCGTACACTTCCTTCCACACAAAGGGAGGGAAAGAATGGCTACCAGTAACGCGCGCCCCGGATTGCCCAATCCCAAGTCGATCGTGGCCGAGATCCCGTTCAGCGCGGGCGGCGCTGAGGCCGTCGGCGAGGCGGCGCCGGTCTACCGCATTCTCCGCACGAACGAGGTCGACGGGTACGAGAAGAAACCGACGAAAGCAGCCGTGGCTGAAGCCATGTTCGTCGAGGCGAAGAAGAAAAAGGCGCCGGGCGAACAATTCGGCGGCACCTCGCGGCGCATCGCGAAGCTGTCGGTCGCCGACGTGAAGTTCGAGAAGTTCGCCGACGTCGGCGCTCTCATCGCCACGCTTCCCGCGCATGCGACCATGCAGAAGAAAAAGATCCCCACCGACGCGAAGTCGAACCGCGTGGACGAGGAGAAGCGCAACGTGCGCCTCGAGGCGTTCATCTACGCGGCAAGCGTCGAGGACGATAACGACTATCACCTGATCCTCGGACGCGACCCGGACGCCGGCGGCTCTCCGGTGTACATGACCATGGAGCTCGCGGGCCTTCCGCCCGCGAACATGAAGTCGCATGCGGCGCTGAAAAGCACGCGCGAGGCCTTCAAGAAATTCTTCGCGAAGGTCTTCAACGGCGACCTCCCCGGCAAGAGCTACGACTTCTACGATCCGCCGATCCGTGTGCAAGTCGAAGGCTCGCTGTTCTGGGACGCGAGCCACGCGAAAGGCAGCCGGCCGGGACCGCAGAGCCTCCGTCCCAACATGCCGGTCGTGTGGGAAGTGCATCCGATCTCGAAGATGAAACTGTTTCCACCGGGATGACGACGAAAAAGAAAACGACGAAGAAAAAGCCCCGCAGGCCGGGACTCCCGGCGGAGGAGTCGATCGTCGAGGAGAAGGTGTTCGTGTCGCCGAAGGGTGCGACGTATCGCATCCTTCGGACGACCGAGGTGGACGAATACGAGGAGCCGAAGAAGAAATGAAGTGCTGAGTGCTGGGTGCTGAGTGCTGAGTCCCGCCCCGGCCCCTACTCAGGACCTCACTCAGCACCCAGCACTCAGCACCCAGCACTCTTCCATCCTCCCGGTTGCCCCCTGGCTTGTTTTCCGCAATGATGGCCCCATAGCCTATGTCCCGGCCCGTCGTGCTCATTGCCGATGACGACGAAGAAGTCGCGCTGTTGCTGAGGACGTACCTCAAACCGCTCGACGTGGAAGTGCTCGTCGCACGAGACGGCGAGGAAGCGCTCGCCATCGCGCAGTCACGTCTGCCCGCGGCGGTCCTCCTCGACGTGATGATGCCGAAGCGCAGCGGCTGGGAAGTCTGCCAGGCGCTGAAGGCCGTCCAGCGCACCTCGCAAATCGGCGTGATCCTCGTCACCGGCCGCGGGGACGTGAAGGACCGCCTGACCGGCCTGCAAGTCGGCGCGGACGACTATCTGGTCAAGCCCTTCGACCGCAACGAAGTCACCAAGCGCGTGCAGGCCGTCCTCAACCGCGCGCCGGAACTGCGCAAGGAGGCGTCGCAGGCGGGACGGAGCGCGCTCGAGTCGGCGCTCCTCGACCGCGCGACCGCGCTGCCCACGCTCCCGATCGTGCTCGACCGTGTGAAGGAGATCCTCATCGAGCAGGGCGAGATCGGGATCGTCTTCATCGACCTCGAGCAGTTCGAGGCCGTGGAGGCCGAATACGGATGGGCGTTCTTCGACGAGCTGCTGTGCAACGTCGGGCAGATCGTTTCCGCCGAGGCGAAGGAGCGGTTCCGCAACCCGCTCGTGACCTGCCACCGCACCGGCGGCTCGAGCTTCTACATCTTCTACGAGACGCGCGGGCAGGACCTGACCGCCGAAAACGCGTCCGAGCGCATCGCCAACGACATGCGCCAGAGGCTCATCGACACGACCAAGCAGCGCTTCCCGAGCATCGCCGCGGACCAGATCGGCTTCTTCGTGGGCAGCGCGCGCATCGACTATCGCCCGCAGATCCGCCTCGAGCGGCAGGTGTATCACGGGATGCAGACCGCGGCCGACGCCGTGCGCGACGCGGAACAGCAGCGCAAGAAGCAGCTCATCCGCGAGCTGCGCGACATCATCCGGCGCAAGCGGATCACGACGCTCTTCCAGCCGATCGTCCGCGCGCGCGAGTCGACGGTGTTCGGCTACGAGATCCTGACGCGCGGTCCCGCGAGCTCGTCGTTCCGCAATTCGGACATGCTCTTCTCTTTCGCGCGCGAGGCGAAGCTCGCCTGGGCGCTGGAGGCGATCGCGCTCGAGGGTGCGCTGCGCCGCCTGCGCCAGGTGGATTTCGCGGACCGCAAGTTCCTGCTCAACCTCGAGGCGGAGATGTTCGGCGAGTCGGAGTTCCGCATCCACGAGATGGTGACGTTCTTCGCCGAGCACCGCGGACACTTCGTGTTCGAGCTGACCGAGCGCGCCGCTATCGAAGACTACGCGCAGTTCCGCGAGCTGCTCAGCGAGTTCCGCGACAAGGGCATCGAAGTCGCGATCGACGACGCCGGCTCGGGCTACGCGTCGCTCGAGGCGATCGCCGCCCTCGCGCCGGACTACCTGAAGATCACGAAGGGCCTGGTCTCGACGCTGGCCGAGGAGCCGATCAAGCAGGACCTGGTGCGGATGCTGGTGGATCTCGCCGGCAAGATCAACGCGAAGACGATCGCCGAGGGGATCGAGACGCAGGAGGAGTACGAGACCTGCCGCGAGCTCGGCATCGACCTGCTCCAGGGCTACTACCTCGCGCACCCGCAGGAGGAGTTGCGAGCGGGCGATGAGGAAGTGGCGGCGGCACTGTCGTAGCGTGGGTTTCTTCAGTTTATCCCGCGCGTAGACGCGGGATCTCCGGTGCCCCCACGTGAGCCATACTACTGGCGCTGATCTCGCGGTGCCGCCGCAGATCCCGCGTCTACGCGCGGGATAAACTACCAAACCATGCGTCCGCCGATCGTCCGTGCTGCCGTCGTCGTCTTCACGGCTTCCTTCTGCACTCTGGTGATCGAGCTCGTGGCCGGGCGCGTGCTCGCGCCGCACGTCGGCGTTTCGCTGTACACGTGGACGAGCATCATCGGCGTCGTGCTCGCGGGGATCAGCGGCGGAGCGTACGCGGGCGGCTGGCTCGCGGATCGGCGTCCCGCGCCGTCGACGCTCGGGTGGCTCTTGTTCGCGGCGGGACTCACGTCGATCGCGATCGCGCCCGCGACGTCGATGCTCGCGGGCGATGAAGGACTGCTCACGACCATGGGCATCGCCACGACGCTCCTCACGCGCGTGGTGGTCCTCGCGTTTCTCCTGTTCTTCCTTCCGTCGTTCTTCCTCGGCATGATCTCGCCGGTCGCGGTGAAGCTCGCCGTGCGCGACCTCGACACCGCGGGGCGGACGGTGGGGAAGATCTACGCGTTTTCGACGCTCGGTTCGATCGCGGGGACGTTCGTGACCGGCTTCTGGCTCGTGGCCGCCTTCGGAACGCGCTCGACGCTCATCGGCACCGGCGTGGCCCTCATCGCCGCCGCGCTCCTCCTCGGCGACCTCCTGGGACGCCGCGGGCGCGTCTACGCCGCGCTGGTGTTCATCGCCGGCGGGATCTTCGCCGCCGCGCAGACCAAGCCGCAGCTGCCGCCGCGTTACGATCCCGTGCTGCACGCGGGCATCGGGATGGTGCATTTCGAGGAGAGCCAGTACTACACGATCCGCGTCGACCGCACCGTGCGCGAGGACAACGGCTCGCCGATCAACGCGCTGCACCTCGACCATCTCGTGCACTCGTATTCCGATCCGAGCGATCCGGCCTGGCTCGAGTACGACTACCTGCGCGCGTTCAACGAAGTCGTGCGCGCGACGGCGAAGCGGCGTCCGGACTTCCGGCTACTCTTCATCGGCGGCGGCGGTTACACGCTCCCGCGGCTGGTGGAGCGCGACTATCCGCTCGCGCGCGTCGATGTAGCGGAGATCGATCCCGCGGTGACACGAGTCGCGCGGCGATGGTTCGGACTGTCGCGCAACGGGCGCATCCGCACGATCAACGAGGACGCGCGCTGGTTCGCGATGCGCTCGCCGGAGACCGGCGTGTACGACGCGATCTTCATCGACGCGTTCAACGATCTGTCCGTGCCGTATCACCTCACGACGCTTGAGATGACGGCGCGGCTGCGGCAGTTGCTGCGGCCGGAGGGGGCGCTGGTCGCAAACGTGATCGACGACTACGGAAAGGGACGCTTTCTCGCGTCGTACGTGCGAACGTTGCAGTCCGTGTTCGGCGAGCCGAACGTCGCGGTCGTGGTCGAAACGCGGGAGGATCTGAAGAGCGATCGCTCGACGTTCGTCGTCATCGGCTCGCGCGCGATGCCGAAGTTCTACGCCGCGCACACGCTCCCGCACGAGGAGCTGCGGCGTTATGTCCTCCAACGGGACGCGATCGTGCTCACCGACGACTACGCGCCGGTGGACAACATGCTCGCGCCGCTGTTCACGCAGAGGTTCGTGGACGAGGTGGAATGATCGGCTTCTGCCGTTGCGTCGGCCGTCGCGGCCCCTATGATCCGCGCTCCCAACCCGGTTGGAACGCACCGTCAGCCCCGGGCGCGGTATCATGAAGCTGACTAGTTCGATGACTAACTGGCAGGGTTGGCAAAGTGGCGCGAAAAAAAGAATCCAGAACGTGGCCTGTGCAGGACGCCAAAGCGCGCTTCAGTGAATTGCTGGAGGCTAGCATCAGCAAAGGGCCGCAGATCGTCACTCGACGAGGTGTGGAGATGGCCGTCCTCGTGCCCGTCGACCAATGGCGTCGACTGGAAGAAACGACACGCCCGACGTTGAAGGAGCTCTTGCTCTCCGCCGCACCGCGAGCGGAGATTGCTGTACCGCCACGCCGAACTCGGCGCCGGCGGGAACCGCCTACGTTGGATTGAGAGAACGTGTACATTCTCGACACGAACGTCGTATCCGAATTGCGCAAGCCTCGTCCGCACGGCGCGGTCGTCGCCTGGGTCGATCGAACGCCGGACGAGGACCTTTACCTCTCAGCCGTGACGCTGGGCGAGTTGCAGGCGGGTGTGGAAATCACTCGTGAACAGGACCCGAACAAGGCTGCCGACATCGAGGCGTGGATCGATCTAGTCGCGCAAACCTGGAACGTTCTTCCGGCTGATGCCCGCGTCTTCAGGTCCTGGGCAACGCTCATGCACCGGCGCCCCGATCACCTGATCGAGGATGCGCTGATCGCTGCCACTGCGATCGTGCATCACCTCACCGTTGTCACGCGAAACACTCGTGACTTCACCATCTTTCAGGTCGAGACGTTGAATCCGTTCACAACGAAGTGAGCCCGAAAACAAGGTTCGGCGCCATAGGGCGTAGTGGATCTTCGGGTGCGGCCGGAGGGCGCTCGTCGCGAACGTGATCGACGACTACGGAAAGGGACGCTTTCTCGCGTCGTACGTGCGAACGCTGCAGTCGGTGTTCGGCGAGTCGAACGTCGCGGTCGTGGTCGAGACACGGGAGGATCTAAAGAGCGATCGCTCAACGTTCGTCGTCATCGGCTCGCGCGCGATGCCGAAGTTCTACGCCGCGCACACGCTCCCGCACGAGGAACTGCGGCGCTATGTCCTCCAACGGGACGCGATCGTGTTCACCGATGACTACGCGCCGGTGGACAACATGCTCGCCCCGCTGTTCACACAGAGGTTCGTGGACGAGGTGGGGAGTGATGAGTCCTGAGTCCTCAGTCCTGAGTCCCGCACGCCCTGCGACTTAGTACAGCTTCCCGGAAATACGTGTCCAAAGCTCTGTCATCCTGAGCCGCGCAGACGGCGAAGGACCCCCTCCGGATGCACGATGAGCGCACGAATCAGGGGTTCCTTCGCTGTCTACGCAGCTCAGGATGACAGCAGGGCACTGGTCACGAACTTCCGGCGAGCTGTACTCAGGACTCAGGACTGAGGACTCAGGACCCAGCACTCAGCACTCAGCACTCAGGAAGCTCGGTAACCGACCGGTGACGAACTCCTTCCCGTCAGGCTCGTACAATCAGCAGCGATGACGTCCATTGCGTCCGGCTCCTACCTCGGCCATTACCAGATCATCGACACACTGGGCCAGGGCGGCATGGGCGAGGTCTATCGGGCCAACGATCCGCGCCTCGGGCGCGACGTGGCCGTGAAGGTGCTTTCGCGCGCGCTCATCTCCGATGCCGATGCCGCGGCGCGCTTCGTGCGCGAGGCGCGCGCCGTGGCGTCGCTTAGCCACGCGAACATCCTCTCGATCTTCGACTTCGGATCCGAAAACGGCGTCACGTACGCGGTGATGGAATTGCTGGAAGGGGAGTCGCTGCGAAGCCGCCTCGGACGCGGAACGATGGCCTGGCGTGAAGTTGTCGAATTGGCCGCGGAAGTGGCCGACGGTCTCGCGGCAGCACACGCGAAAGGCATCGTTCACCGCGACCTCAAACCCGAGAATCTCTTCATCACCTCCGACGCGCGCGTGAAGATCCTCGACTTCGGTCTCGCTCATACGGCCGCGAGCGAAACGGGCACGGAGTCGGCGGCCAACATGATCGTCGGCACGATCGGTTACATGTCTCCCGAACAGCTGCGCGCGCAGCCGGTCGAGCCGGCCAGCGACCTCTTTTCGCTCGGTTGCGTGATGTACGAGATGCTCACCGGCCAAGGGGCTTTCGCGCGCACGAGCCAGATCGAGGTGTCGATGGCCGTGCTGCTCGAGCCGGCGCCGTCGCTTTCGCGGCGCGCGTTTCCTTCCGAGCTCGGCTCGATCGTCCGCACTTGTCTCGAGAAAGAACCGTCGGCGCGCTACAGCTCCGCGCGCGATCTCGGACTGGCGCTTCGCTCGTTGCTCAGCGGCGCGAGGAAAGACTCCGCGCGGCGCGCGAAGCCGCTCACGGCGGTCGTCGTGCTTCCGTTCGTCAATCAGAGCAGCGATGCCTCGCTCGAGTACCTCGGCGACGGAATCGCCGAAGCCGTGATCAACAGCCTGTCCAGCCTCCCGAAGTTGCGCGTCGTGCCGCGCACGACCGCGTTTCGGTACAAGGCGAAGGAGATCGCTCCGCGGGACATGGCCCGCGAGCTCGATGTGCGGTCCGTGGTCACCGGACGCGTCGTGCTGCGCGGCGACACTCTCGTCGTGAGCTGTGAGCTCATCGACGCGACCACCGATCGCCAGGTCTGGGGACAGACGTACAACCGCAAGCTGGCGGACATCTTCGAAGTTCAGGAGCAGATCGCGCTGGAGATTTCCGAGAATCTTCGTGTCGCTCTGACCGGTGAGCAGAAGAAGAAGATCAAGAAGCGTTTCACGCACGATCCGGCGGCGTACCAGTCCTACCTCAAGGGGCGATTCTTCTGGAACAAGCGCACAGAAGAGGGTTTTCAGAAGGCGATCGATCACTTCGAGGCCGCCATCGAGCAGGATCCGGTGTATGCGCTCCCGTATGCGGGTCTCGCGGACTCGTATGCGCTGATGGGCGCGGCGGCGTTCGAGCTGCTCTCTCCGCGGGAGGCCATGCCCCGCGCGAAAGCGGCCGCGCTTCGCGCGCTCGAAATCGATTCGTCGCTCGTCGAGGCGCAGACGACGCTCGCATTCGTGCGCCGCTTTTACGATTGGGACTGGGCCGAGGCGGAGCGCGATTTCCGACAGGCCTGCGCGCTGAACAAGGACTATGCGACCGCGCGGCATTGGCGCGCGCTGCTGTATTGCGAGGCCTCGCGATTCGAAGAGGCTGCCGAGCAAATGGCCATCGCGCACGAGCTCGATCCGCTGTCGCTCGCCATCAGCGCGGACATCGGCTGGGTGAGCTACTTCGCGCGCGACTATGCAACGGCGATCCGCCGTTACCGCGCCACGCTGGAGCTCGATCCCGATTTTTCCTGGGCCCGCTTTCTCCTCGGCCTCGCGCGCGAGCAGACAGGCGACGTCGACGGAGCCATCGCCGAGCTCGAGAAAGCGCTAGCGATCTCCGGCCGCTCGACCAAGATTCTCGCCGCGGTGGGCCACGCCGCCGGCCTCGCCGGCCAGTCCGAGAAAGCGCGGCAGGTGCTCGCCGAGCTCGAACAACTCGCGCACCAGCGGTACGTGTCGTCGTACGCCATCTCCCTCGTGCACATCGGCCTCGGCGACTACGAGCAGGCCTTCGCTTCTCTCGACCGCGCCTGTGAGGAGCGGGCGGGCTATCTGGTCTACCTCAACGTCGACCCGGCGGTCGACCCCATCCGCGGCGATCCCCGGTTCGCGGACCTGCTGCGCAAGACGAAACGCCCCTGAGGTATACTCCGCCGCTCTTCCGGTGGAATGTAGATCGCTGAGCACGAGTTAGGAGCGATACTTTCCACGAGATGTGGGGCTGTAGCTCAGTTGGGAGAGCGCCTCGTTCGCAATGAGGAGGTCGTCGGTTCGATCCCGTCCAGCTCCACCAAATCGAAATACTCAAAACGCCGGCGGCAACGCCGGCGTTTTTTTGCCGTCGACGATTGTCAACTCGCATTGCGAAATGAGCCTCAGTAAACTGCCTCCCCAACAAAGCGGTCAAGGAGCCATCATGCTGGGGATCTCACGTCCCGCCGTCGTCGTCGCTACGTTGTTCCTCGTCGCCGGCTGTGCCAGCGGCACCACGCGTCCGCGGGACGGCAAATCGTCGCACCACTTCGAACGCTACAGTCCGCCGCGCGTGGAGGCGAAAGGGTGGCCGATCCACGCCACAGCGCATCCGAACCCTTCCGCCGCGTATACGTGGATGAACGTGATCCTCGAGACGTCCGCGCGGCGCGTCGGCCGCGTCGGCGCCCGCCCGACGATCATCGCGCGCGAGATGATGATCGCGACCACCGCCATGTTCGACGCGTGGGCGTGCTACGACGACAAGGCAGTCGGCACGCAGCTGGGCGGGAAGCTTCGCCGCCCCACCGCCGAGCGCACGAAGGAGAACCAGACGAAGGCGATGGGGTACGCGATCACGCGCAGCCTCGAGGACGTCTTCCCGGAGGACGTCGCGTGGATCCGCGAGCGCGTCGCGAAGCTCGGGGTCGATCCCGCGAACACGTCGACCGATCCGTCCACGCCGGCGGGCGTCGGCAATGCAGTCGCCGCCGCGATCATCGCCTACCGGCACCGCGACGGCGCGAACCAGCTTGGCGACGAGATCGGGAGCAACGGGCAACCGTACTCCGACTACACGATGTACAAGCCGACGCGCGGCGAAAAAGAGGAGCAGGATCCCGCGCGCTGGAAGCCGATCCCGTTCAGCGACGGGAAGGGCGGCACGATCCGGCCGGGCTTCCTCACGCCGCACTGGTACCGCGTGAAGTCGGTCGGACTCGACCGAAACGACCAGTTCCGCGGCGAGGGGCCGCCGAGCCCGGGCTCGGAGCAGTTCCGCAAGGAAGTGGACGAGTGCATCGAGGCGAACGCCGCGCTGACCCTCGAGGAGAAGGCGGTCGTAGAGTTCATGCGCGACGGCCCGCGCTCGACCGGCCAGTCGGGCCACTGGCTCCAGTTCGCGCAGGACCTGTCGCGCCGCGACCAGTACGACCTCGACCAGGACGTGAAGCTCTTCTTCTCCATCGCGAACGTGGCCTTCGACGCGTTCATCTCGTGCTGGGAGACGAAGCGGTACTTCGACTCGTCGCGCCCGTATTGGTACGTGCGGTGGAACCGGAAGGGGCAGATGGTGCGCGGCTACGCGGGTCCGGGCCAGGGCTTCAAGAGCATCCCGGCAGATGAGTGGCATCCGTACTCGCCCGACACGTTCGTGACACCGCCGTTCCCGGGGTACACATCGGGCCACGCGACGGTCAGTGGCGCGTCCGGGAAGATTCTCGAGCTCTTCAGCGGCAGCGACCGTTTCGAGTTCGTCGCGAAGAAGATCGCGGGCGAGCTGACGGAACCGAATGTGCCGACGTCCCAGATGCAGGCGGTGGAGGGTGTGCCGGCGAAGGACGTGGCGCCGACGGCGGCGGTCGACCTCGCCCTTCCGACGTTCTCGGCGACGGCGGAGATGGCTGCGGAGTCACGCATGCTGGGCGGGTACCACATCCGGTCCGACAACGACGACGGGCTGAAGCTCGGCCGCAAGCTCGCGGAGTTCGTGTTCCCGCGCTACAAGGCGTACTGGGAGGGGACGGCGTCGGCGCCGAAGTAGCGGTGATCGTGTTGCTGAAGGAGCGCGGCGAGCGCGAACGAGTTGGTCTCTATGGGCGAGCGTGATCCCTCCAGCGTCCGCGTCCGGACACGAGCGTCCCAGAATCGGACGGCCGGTTCTTGGAGCGCTGCCTGTAATTCGTTGTTGCTTCAAGCGTTATGCCCTCACGCCTCATGGCATGACGGCGTGTCGTCGTGATCGCGAAGCGCCAAAGCCCTCGACATGGCGGAAGTATATCGACCGAGCTGTCGAGCGAACGTCGTACTCCCTCTTCTCGGGAACATTACGATGTCGAGGGCGGATCGCCGTCGCTGGACCACAGATCAACGCCTGATCGGGTTCCCGCCTGTTTCATCCGCGCGTCGTTCGACGCAAGGGGCAGGCAATTGTCTGCGTGTCGCCAGTTCGATGTAAGTCGCGTCGCCGCCCGTGTCCGATTGCATCGCGAACCCCGGCCTGCGAGAGAGCGGGCTTACCTCGGCTGCGCTTGTGAATGCGTTGCTGCAGCTGGCGCAGCCCTTCGACGGACCGCTTCACGGATTCGAGGTTCGGGGTCCCCTCCCGCACGACGCGCGCGACGGGACGGTCGTGTCGGGTAATCACGATCTCCTCGCCCTGTTCGACGCGATGCAGCAGTTCGCCGAAACGGGTCTTCGCTTCGAAGGCGCTCATCTTGGACATAGAATCATTTGACCAGTCGTTGCTGGTTTCGCAATCTCGCGACGCAGGATGCACGTCACTGTGCCGCAACCGCGAGGCTACACACAAGCCCGTCGTGGTCGGAGTAGGGATCGTCCGCTTTTTGGTTCTGGATCAATTCCGTGCCGTCCGCGCTCACGGCGTCACCACGGATGAAGATGTAGTCCAGCCAACGCTTTCCGTCCGCATCGAAGCACGTGCCGCACGGTACCGTTCCCGTCGCTTCACAGCGCCGCCGGAATTCGGCCGTTGCATCCCGCCAGCCGCGCGCGAGCAGCCATTCATATCCCCCCGATCTCTCGCCGGGCATCGTGTTGAAGTCTCCTGCAACGATCAACGGATCGGTGCCGCCGTCGACGGCGGCAGCGAGCTGTCGGATCTGCGCGAGACGCATGTCGTCGTAGGTCCGTTGATTGTTCGGGTACTGCGCCTGCAGGTGCGTCACGACGATCCGCATGGATCTGCCGTCCGTGTTGCGCGCGCTGGCAACGAGGAAGCCTTTCCGGGCAAGGCCGTCCTGCTCGCTGAGTCGCCACAACGGCGCCTCACGCTCAAATCGTACGAACGATGCTTCGGCGACACTCCATCCTTTGGTCGTATCCCACAAGAGCAGAAGACCGCCGGGCCTCGCGAGCTCACGCGTATACCGATACGAGGCGTAGCCGATCGGTTCTAAAGCCCGGCGAAACATCGACGCCTGACGCGCAGTCCAGACCTCCTGGAACGCGATGAAGTCCGGGTGTCGTTCAGCGACGACCGCCGCAATCCGCGGCAGCCGCTTCCTCGCACCCCTGAAGAACGTCCCATGGACGTTCCACGAGAGCACGCGCACCGGAGCGGTTTTCTCAGATGACACTCGCCGATTGTATGTCCGAGGTCGCGATACGCGCGGTCGTCGAACGAAAACTCCTGGCCTTGAGCTCGCGACGACGGCAAGATGGCGCCCGATGAGCAAGTCTTCCGCTTTCAAGCTGCCGCTTTACGTTCAGGTCATCATCGGGGTGACCCTTGGCGCGATCTTCGGAGTGGTGTTCGGCAGAGCGCCGATTGTGTGGGGGATCGGCAACACTGAGCTCGGCGCGCTGGGGATGCTCGTCATCCGGATGTTGAAGGCGCTGGCGGTGCCGTTGGTGCTGTTCGCGATCCTCGACGCCTTTCTGCGCACCGAGATCTCCGGCCGCCGCGGTCTCCGACTGATTCTGATCTGCCTGGTGAACGTTTCGGTTGCCTTCGCGATCGGGCTCACCTTGATGAACGTCATCCAACCGGGATCCGGCTCGCGCGTGCAGCTCGAAAAACTCAAAGAGCATCCGGATCCCGAAGCCGCTGCCCCGATTGCGCTTTCCGCCAGGGCGTCGATTTCTCCGCTGAAGGCAATCGACAGCTACGTGCCCGAGAGCCTGGTGGAGCCGTTCCTCGAGAACAGCGTCATCCCGGTGGTCCTGCTGGGACTACTGTTCGGCGCGGCGATCCGGCGGCAGGGAGAGCGTCACGGCGGTCCCGACATGCAGGCGGTCGCGTCGTTCGTCCATGGGACGTTTCAGGTTCTGATGCAGACGCTGGGCTGGGTGATCCTGGCCGTCCCTTACGCGGTATTCGGAGTCGTCGCGCACGTGGTCGGAAAAGCGGGCCTGTCTGTGTTTATCGGACTCGCTCCGTTTCTGGGCATCGTGTTGCTCGGCTTTACCCTGCATGCGCTGCTCTACTACCCCGCCATGGCCTGGTTCTTCGGCGGAAAATCCCCGCGGGTCTACTTGGGACAAGGGCTCGACGCGGTGCTGACGTCGCTCTCGACCAACTCCAGCCTGGCCACGGTGCCGGTGACGCTGCGCTGTCTGACCGAAAAGATGGGCGTCTCTCACTCGTCGGCTCGAATGGCGGCGTGCGTCGGAACGAACCTCAACAACGACGGGATCACCCTCTACGAAGCGATGGCGGCGCTCTTCATCGCCCAGGCGCTCGGCCTCGACCTAACGCTTGGACAACAGACCGTCGTGGTGCTCGCGTCGCTGATGGCAGGGATCGGAATCGCTGGGATTCCTGAAGCGGGGCTGGTGATGTTGCCGCTGGTGCTCGGGGCGATGGGGTTGTCGACCGAGATGGTGGCGGTGGCCATCGCTTTCGTGCTGCCTGTGGATTGGATTCTGGCGCGCTGCCGATCGGCCGTGAACGTGCTGAGCGACATGCTGGTGGCGATTCTGTTGGACCGCGATCAACCGGTTTCGGTTCCAGTGGTGTCATAGTTAGGAGCCTGCGCGGTAGAAAAGCTTGCCTCGGAGCGACCGCACGTGCCCAAGGCTAGGCCAACCAGCGCTCCGGCCGTGCCGGCTCACGGCGCACCGACGAGGACGAACGGCGCCCAATAAAACGGGTGCGCGTACTTTTTCGTTCGCATCAATTCCATGGACGCGCGGCGGAGGGACTCCGACTTCGACGCGCCGGTGAGCAGGTGACGGTGAAACGCGATCATGAGTCGCGCGGTCGGTGCCGACGCGGCTTTCCACTGGCTGACGATGGCCGTGGGACAACCGGCGACCTGCAGGGCCCACGACATTCCGATCAACCCTTCGCCGGCGCCATAGCGGCCGCGCGCGGTGTCGCATGCGGACAAGATCGCGACGTCGCTGCGCAAGGACAGGTTCGCAATCTCGCGCGCTTCGAGAAACCCGTCTTCACTGCCGTCGGCCGGCGCGGACAGCAGGAGAGCGGAATACATCGGCGCGCGCTCGTCGAAGAGTCCGTGCGTCGCGACGTGAAGGACGCGATAGCGTGCGGCGTCGCGCTTGAACGCATCCTCGCTCGCCGCCGCGCCGACGAGAACTTTTGCCGCGGCGGCGGGATAGAGGCGGCGGATCGTCTGCACCTCGTGCAGCGCGTCGGGCAACGCGCCCACCTGGGCGTCGCGACGGAATGCGACCGCCTCGGCCGCCGCTTTCGCCGACAACTTCGGATCGCCGAGCGCGAATAGCTCGCCGAGCCCTTCGGATGATGGAGACGCAGCGGCGGCGAGAGCGAGCGTCCGCATCGAGGCCGCATAGAACAACGGAGTTCGCTCGATCACGTGCCGCCCGTCGCGGGCGATGAGCGCGTGAAAGGGCAATCGCCAGAGAATGCCGTCGGGAATGATGCACACTCGTTTGCCCCGGCGCGTTTGTTCCTCGACTGGTAGCAACAGCAGGTCATAGAGCTTGCGCGCGCGATCTTGATATCCCGCGTCCCGGTTCTCGAGCGTTCGCAGGAGGGAATTCGTGAGGGCGTTCAATCGACGCAGCGGGATATGGATGAACTTCGCGGACGTGAGCGTCTGTCCGTCGCTCCCACGGCGCGCCGTCACGACCACGACTCCCGGATCGCGAACGATGTATTCGACGAAGACCGTGCCGGCTAGCGAAGGAGGGATGGTCACCGCGTCGTCGGAAAAGGGGCGGCGGATGCGAAGTGCCGGGCGGGAGAGATACAGCTCGTCGCGAAAGCGATCGAGCTCGACGCGCACCGCATCGCGCGCCGACAGCGCCGCCTGATCCTCCGATTTGTCGAGCAGCGTTTGATTCAATACGGACAGCCGGGTGTTGAGCTCGCGCTCGCGTTCCTTCTCCGCGTCCGTCATCGACGCGGACAGGTCGATCTTCCCCTGTTCGAGCACCATCGTGAGCGCGCGGGCTCGGACGCGCTCGGAGATTTGCAGCGCTTCGGGGGAACGCCCCTGCGCCGCGAGAATCTGCGCGAGCTCGGCATACGGGTCGACCTTGTGCTCGAAATAGCGTGCGGATGCGTCTTCTCCGGCGGAGATCTGCGACCGCTGCGCCTCAATGAGAGCGATGGAGCGGCGAAATGCGCGTTCCGCCTCGCTCGTTCGGCCGAGGCTCCGCAGCGCGCGTCCGGCCGCGGCTTCGACGGTCCATGCCCAGTCGTTGAAGTGTGACGACAGTCCATCGGTCGCGGTGCGCGTTTTCTCGCGGATCTCCAATGCTTCGTTGGCCGCCGCCAACGACTCGTGCGGCCGTCCCTGCGCGAGTCTGAACTCCGCGAGAATCGTCAGAGCGTTGGTCAGCGATGCGGGATCCGCCTTCCGCGCGTCTTCCAGGACGGTCCTCATGGCCTCGCCGGCTTCGGCCGGACGACCGGCGCGTAACAGTGCGAGCGCGAGTCCACCGCGGACCGTGGCATGGAGACCTTTGTTGTTCGGGTCGAAGTCGAGGCGCGCCACGGCGCGCCGGAATCCGAGAATCGCGCCTTCGAAATCGTCTGCCAGATAGTCGCAAAGCGCGAGATTTTTCAGCGCGTAGACCTCATTGCGGGCGTCGCGCGCCTCGAGCGCTTTTCGATAGGACGTCTGCTGGTAGGTACGCTCGATTTCGGGCGCCTTGAGGATGTTGTGCACCCATCCGAGGTACCCTGCGGCAGAGGCTTCCCCTTCGATCCATCCGTAGCGGACCGATTCCTCACGCAACTGTTGCGCGGTGGCGAGACCCTGGCGGAGTTGTCCGTACTGAATCGCGATGTAGGACTTCATCGCCAGCGCCTTCAGGCCGAGACGCGGATCGCGCAATTGATCGAGCGTCGAGGATGCCGTTCGCAGATCCTCGATAGCGCCACGCGAATCGCCGGTGCCCCAGCGCGCGAGGCCGACCGTAAAAATCGCTTCGGCGATGGCGTCCGCGTCGCCGCTCAGCCGCGCGAGCTCGACCCCTTCCTCCGCCGCCGGGATCCCGTTCCGGGCGTGGATTCTGATGAAGATCGACAGCTGCCGGAAGCAATACGCCTCGGCGGCGCGGTCGCCGTTGTGCCGCGCGAGCTCGCGGGCGAATTCGAACAGCTCGTTCCTCCGGCGCTCCAGCTCGACCGGATCTTTCTCATAGGGGATGGGTGCCAAAAGCGCTTCTTCCGCGAGGTCGCGCGCGAGAGCGCTTTCGTCGACGTGGGCCTCACGAATGATGCGCCAGCGCTGATCGGCCGGTGCGGCGACGATCGCCCGCGCGACCACGCGCTCCCGTCTCAGAACCGAATGAATGCGGCACGCGTCCGCGCCGCATGCGAGCTCGAGGACCCATGAGGAGGGAACGGGAGACCAGTCCTTGACCGCGCCGCGCGTCAGGCGCAGGGCGTCGACGTCCACGATGATCGTCGCACCGCGATCGTCGCGTTTGTCGATGATCGTCCGATGCGAATGCACATTGATGCATTTGCTCGTCTCGATGAGCTCGCGAATGGGCTTCCACTCAGCATGGCTGACCGGAACGTCGGAGAGCGGCTCGAATGCGGCGAGGGTTCCGGCGTGCATTGCCGCGACGAACGCGTCGCCCGCGGCCATGATCTTGTCGTTCGACGCGCCGTAGGCCGGAACGAACGAAAACGCGAGGATGGACGCCAGCAGTATCCGCAGAATTGCGGGGAGGCCTACCACGACGACACGCTGTCGGCGAGCGCAGTCGCATTGTGCACTTCGGGATGCTGGGCTGCGTATCGACGCAGTTCCTCGACCGCCGTTTGCTGCAATCCAAATCGCGCATGAAGGACTCCGAGGAGAAGGTGGTCATTGGGGAAACGGCGACGTGCTTCCGCGAGTGTTGCCGAGCTGTTCTGGTCGAGCACGTGAAAGAGAGTCGCCGGTGCAGGTGGCGACGGAAGCAGTTCCATGGAAGCGCCGCGTTGGATCTCGACCTGCCAGGTGTATGTCCGTCCGCGCGCGAGCGCGGGCTCGACGCGCCATTCCCGCGATCGCTGAACGCCGCTTTGTGCCACACGCTTGAATCCGTCGTACACGCTGACAACGAACCGTCCCGGCTCTGCCCGCCACGTGAGCAACGGTGTGGGAGTGTCGATCACGACACCCGCGGGAATCATGATGGCCGCTCCGGAAGGGGACGCCGGCGCACGCAGGACGTCGGGCGTCGGCCGCAGTGAGGCGAGGATCGCCGGCGGGGCGATCGTTCCGTGCGCGAGCGCGTCGCGGACCGCCGCGTTCCAATCGTCGCGCCCGTATCCGGTCGCGGCGACGGATCGCGGTGCGGATTCGCGGACTGCCGGTTTCCGCGTCTGCTCCACCGGGCGGGTGCGCATCAGATACACGCCGGCGAGACTCAACGCGATCACCGCGGCCGCTGCGGTCAGCCAGCGCAACGAGGTCGATGAAGAGCGGCCCGTGAACGCCATTAGATCGCGCACCTCGGCGTCGCACGTCGCGCAGATCTCGCGATGGCTCGCGACGATCTCGCGCGTCACGTCGTCGATCGTGCCGTCGATGTACTGCTCGAGCACCTCGTACGCCGGATGCTCGTCGAGCTCGCCGGCGAGCGCATGCCGGATCGATTCGCGCCGTGTCGTGCCTTCGCTCATCGCGGCCGCTCCATCCGCCGCGCGAGCCGGTCGCGCGCCGCTTTTCGGAGATTGATCACCTGTTGCCGCGTGACTTGCAGACGCTCGGCGATGGCCGCGTCGATCAGTGGCACGCCGTTCCACAAGGCATCCAGTTCCGCAGCGCTGATCTCCAGCGTCGCGGCCAGCTCCTGCATCGTGACGATCCGTTCAGCGATGAGAAGACGAAGCACCGATTCGCCGGCAGGATCGCGCGCATTGAGTAGGAGGGCCAGCCGCTGGCGGCGCGGCAGCGCCACGATCTCGCTCCAAAGCCGATGCAGAGACTCGGTGGACTCCACGATGCTCAGAGGACTCGACGTGTGTGCGGCGGCGATGTGATCGCCGCTGGTGCGGATCGGATCGGCGATCCCCATGCGGGCCGCGACGGCGTTCACGAGATCGTCGATCGTCCGTCCCTCCTCCGGGTGGGCGAGAACGTCCAGCACCATTTTCGTGAGGACGTCGGCCGCGCGCGTTCGCACGCGTCGGGCGCCGATTGCGGGCGCCGCCTGGAGCGAGCATCGGATGCGGCCGTCCGCGAGGATCGAGACGCAGAACCGGTCATCATGATTGAGGACGTAACGGATGCGGTGCTTCAGCCGCGCCCACTCGGGCGAGATCGCGCGCACGAGGTCGTCGATGACGCGTGAGGTGACGGCGGCCACGTAGTCTTCGAACGTCCCGATCGGGCTCCGTTGCGGATCGCGCAGTCTCTTGAGCAGTCGCATGACGGTCTCACTGCGGAGGTCGTCGCGAACGTCGTCGGCGATCTTCCAATAGCGGCAGCGTCGGCGGATGACCGTCTCGATCACCGGAACCGCACGGACGACGATGGCGTCGTCGCCCATGCCGTCGACGGAGATCTCCTCGACACCGTCTTGCCGGTCCAGGATCGAGAGCTCACGCATTCCGAGGCCTGCATGCGACCCGAGAGCCGCACAGCGTTTGACGTGAAATCGGCGGGAAGATTACCACTCGCTATGACACGGCAGCGACAGGAAGCCGGTTCGGCACGGGGCGCAGATCCTCCTCGGTGAGGAGCGATGCGTATGCGCCGAGGTCGCGGGTAATCGTTTGCCGGTAAAACGGGGGGACGACGTCCGTTTCGCCTTCGTGAAATCTCCGAAACGCGCGATCCTTTTCCAAGCGGCCGAGAATTGCCTGATAGGCGCGCATGAGGCGGAAGGTGTGATACGTCCTCAATCCGTGAAGAATGCGGAGCAATCCCGGTGTCATGGCCAGGCGCCGGGCGGTCATCGCCGGTGACACCACGTGCTTCGAGATGGCGATCATCCTGCGGTAATACGAGACAGGGTCGTAATGCGCGGGCTTCAGCGTCAGGTAGGGCTCGTAATAGAAGTGGAAGGGCATCGTCTCGAGGATCCTGCCGGCGGCCAGCAACTGGTCGTACAACGGCGATCCTCCGAAAGGCATCGGGGTGCTGACCGCGCTCCAGACGAACGGCGTGCGGATCATGACCTCCTTGAGCAGTTCGACCGGCTCGTCGCCGGCGTCGGTCTCCAGTCCGAACATATAGTTTGCCTGGATGCCCGGGATGTATTCATGGATGGTCTTCAATTGAACGGCGACGGCGTCGAGGCGCTCGTGCGCAGAATGAATCCCGCGCAGGCCGGACTTGTCGGCATAGTTGGCGAACGACTCGATGCCCGGCGCGATGTAGAGACATCCGCTGTCGCGCAAACGGCGCAGCCGCTCCTCGTTCTTGAGCACGGAAAGCGAGCTTTCGACGACGTAATACCGCCGTCCGCCGCGGGAGACTCTCTGCATCACCTCGAGCACTTCGTCGAACCGGATGGCGAAATTCGGATCGTGGAAGCTCACGATCAGCCGCGGGAATCGTTCGCGCAGGAAGCGCAGGTCCGCTTCCACTCGATCCATCGGCAAAGGGCTGTAGCGGCTGCGCGCGTCGACGCAGAAGTCACAGGTGTAAGGACAGCCCACGCTCGCCAGAAGAGGAACGGTGCTCGCTGAGTTCGGGCGGCTGTTGTAGAAAAAAGCCTTGCGGATCTCCGGCATCCGCGCTTCGACACTTGGTAATTCGCGGAGAGCGCGCCCGCTGCTGACGATCTGTCCACGCGGGAGATCGCGCAGCATCTCCCGGATCAGCGTGCGATCGCACTCGAGCACGACCACGTCGAAGAATCGCTGACAATCCTCAGGGAACGATTTGGCGTGATGTCCGCCCGCGATGGTGGTCGTTCCCTCGGCGCGAAACATCTTCGCCAAGGCATAAGCGAGCACGCTGGCCTGCGTGTACGTAGCGATGAAGACGAGGTCGAGGTCGCGCGGCAACAGGCTGCGCGGGTCCTGCTGGCCGTAATACGTCGCATAGTGGACCTCATGCCCGAGCTCGCGGCACCAGACGCTGATCGCCTGCGGCATCACGCTCGCGTACTGTTTGATGATCACCTGCGCATACAGCCGCTGCGCGACGCCGCGATAGGGCGACGACTTGAGAAACTCAATGACGCCGATGCGCATGTTCCCCTCCGACGTGCTGGCTGGACCGGCTCGATGATCGCACAGTCGGTGGGGGAGGGATGCTTTATTACCTCGAGTCGAGATGCCAGCCGGGGTGAAGCCACTTGCCGCCGCGTTTGACGAATACCTCGGTCAGGTGCCCGCGCACCTTTGTTTCTTTGGTGCCGTTGGCGAACGTCACTTCGTAGCTTCCATAGAAAACGACCGTGTCGCCGAAACGCTGCGCGCGGGTTTCGGGGAATGACAGCGCGACCAATCGACCTCCCGATTCCTTGAAGCCGCGTGAGGACGCGAGGGTTGTGTTGCGGTCGGAGATCTCCATGCCATCCCAGCCGATGCCGAGGAATTCCTCCGGCAGCATAGCGCGCAGGGCTGCCTCATCGCCGGCAAACCACGCCCGCCAGGCCGCCTCGCGCACCGCGAGGACATCGGGATCGATCGGCTCGGCCCCGTGAAGCGGAGCGGAGAGCGGGACGCAGAGCATGACCAGGAGGACGAGGCACGTAACGGCCATTCGTGGGTTTTTCATGGGTTCAGGACTCCTTTGGAGGAAGAACACGAGCCAGCGGCGTTCCGTTCGCGGAGGTCGACTTCGCCAGTAACCGCTTTAGTTCGTGTTCGTTAGCCTGTTCTTGGCCGAGATTCAAAGAAAAGACTTGCAATGTGAGATAGTGTTGTAGTTAACTATATCACTAGATTTGACGGAAACCAGAATGGATCGTGAATGGAACGACAGTCAGCCGATTTACCGACAGATTCGCGATCGGGTTGTCGCCATGATTCTCGACGGCCTGCTCAACGAAGGCGATCCGCTGCCGTCCGTGCGCACCGTCGCGGCCGACTACCGCGTCAATCCACTCACGGTTCTGAAGAGCTATCAACAACTCGTCGACGAGCAACTCGTCGAGAGCAAGCGAGGTCGCGGCATGTTCATCAACGCCGGTGCGCGCGATCTGCTGCTGCAGGGCGAACGCCAGAAGTTTCTCCAGGAACAGTGGCCGAGGGTCTACGCAACCATTCAGCGTCTCGGCCTGACGCCGGAAGAACTTCTGAATGCGGCCACAACCGGCCAGTCGTCGTCGGATGTCGCAGTGGAGGAAGGCTGAAGCCATGGCATGCATAGAAGCACGCGGTCTCCGCAAGGCTTTCGGCAAGACCATCGCGCTGGACGGCGTCGATCTGCGCGTCGAAGAGGGCAGGATCTTTGGACTGATCGGCCCCAACGGCGCCGGCAAGAGCACCGCGCTCAACGCGATCCTCGGTCTGACGCGATATCAAGGAGAGCTGAAGGTTCTCGGGCGCGATCCCTGGACCGAGCGCGATCTGCTCATGCGCGATGTCTCCTTCATCGCCGACGTCGCCGTGCTGCCGCGCTGGATGCGAGTCTGGCAGGCGCTCGATTACGTCGGCGGTGTGCATCCGCGATTCGATCGCAACAAGGCGGAAGGTTTTCTGGCGAAGACCGACATCGGCCGCTCGAGGAAGATCAGGGAATTGTCGAAAGGCATGGTGACCCAACTGCACCTCGCGCTGGTCATGGCCATCGACGCGAAGTTGCTCGTATTGGACGAGCCGACCCTCGGCCTGGACATCCTGTATCGCAAGCAGTTCTACGACTCGCTCTTGAACGACTACTTCGATCGCAGCCGCACCATTGTGGTGACGACCCATCAGGTTGAAGAGATTCAGGAGGTCCTCACGGACCTCATGTTCATCCACCGAGGGCGGATCGTGCTTGGCTGCAGCATGGAGCAATTCGAGGGGCGCTATCTGGAAGTGATGGTGCGTCCGGAACATGTCGAGGCAGCACGCGCGCTCCGGCCGATTCACGAGCGACAGGTGTTCGGCCGCAGCGTTCTGATGTTCGATCACGCCGATCGCGATCAGCTCGGCGCGCTCGGCGACGTGCGCACGCCCAGCATCGCGGACTTGTTCGTTGCGGTGGTGGGGAACCAGGTTGGCCAGGGACAAGGAGCGGCGCGATGAATCCTCCATCGAACGCGGGTCCCGAGCTTCCCGTCGACTCGCAGAACATATCGCCCGCCGTCCTGTCGCCGACTCGGCCCATTTACTGGTCGGTGCGGCGTGAATTGTGGGAGAACCGTTCGCTTTACATCGCCCCGCTGATGGTCGCCGCCGTCTTTCTATTTGGCTTCCTGATCAGCACATTTCGGCTGCCGAACAAGATGCGAGGCCTGGCGGAGCTCGACGCGGCGAAGCAACAATTGACGGTGGTCATGCCCTACAGCATGGCTGCGTCCATGATCCTTTTTACGGGAATCGTTGTCGGGTTGATCTACTGTCTCGATGCACTGAACAGCGAGCGGCGCGATCGCAGCATCCTGTTCTGGAAGTCGCTGCCGGTTTCGGATCGCACGACCGTGCTCGCCAAGGCGAGCATTCCTGTCGCATTTCTGCCGCTGTATTGCATGGCGGTCGCTCTCGCCACGCAGTTGATCATGCTGATGCTGAGCACCGCGGTCCTGGTGGTGAACGGCGTGAATCCCGCGACATTGTGGACTCGGCTGCCGTTGTTCCAGATGACGCTTGTGATGATTTACGGCGTGACCGTGCATGCGCTCTGGTATGCGCCGATCTACGGCTGGCTGCTGCTGGTGTCTGCATGGGCGCGGCGCGCGACATTTCTTTGGGCCGCACTTCCATTCGTCACCGTTCTCATCATCGAAAGGATGGCGTCCGGCACTACGTATTTCGCCGCTTTCCTGAAGTACCGCCTGATGGGTGCCATGACCGAGGGTTTCGCTGTCGACGCCTTGAAAGGCCCGGTCACTCGTCTCGCTCAGATCACACCGTTGAATTTTCTGACCACGCCAGGTCTGTGGGTCGGGCTGGCATTCGCCGCTGCATGCCTCGCCGTCGCGGTGCGGCTGCGTCGGAATCGCGAACCGATCTGATTCATCACAGGTAACGGACCATGCATTCTCCAACGCTATCCCTCATTCACATTTGTTCGGCGACCATCGGGTTGCTGTCCGGTTTCATGACCGTTGCGTTCCGCAAGGGCTCGGGCCTGCATGGCGCGGCGGGAACCGTGTTCTTCGTCTCCATGCTCGGCGCGTCCGGAGCCGGGTTGTACATGGCGGCGTTCGAGAGCGCCAACACCGGCAACGTGATGGGCAGCGCTCTGACTCTTTATCTGGTTGCGACGGCCTGGGTGGCCGCCAAATGGAGAGATAGGAAAGCGGGTCCCTTCGATCTGGGCGCGCTCCTGTTTGCGCTGGCGATCGCCGCTTTCGGCGCGACGTGGGGCTTCCAAGCGGCGAACAGCCCGACTGGCTCGAAAGGCGGATACGCCGCCGGCTTTTACTTTGTCTTCGGTTCGATTGCCCTGCTGTTCGCCGTCTCGGATCTTCGCATGGTCGTACGCGGAGGTGTTTTCGGCGCGAAACGCATCGCCCGGCATCTGTGGCGAAATTGCATGGCGTTGTTGTTCGCCTGGCTCTCGTTCTATCCCGGACAGGGCGGGAGATTCATCCCCAAATGGCTGCGTGACACGAACCTTCCTTATGTGCCGGCTGTGCTGCTCCTCGGCGTGATGCTTCTTTGGTTGTATCGCGTGGCGGTTCGCAAACGCGCGCCTCAATCCAAAGCGATCGGTGCCGTGAGGATGACCATAGAAGAATTGTCGTGACAAAGGAGACTCAACTCATGCTGTGGCCCATATTGGTAATTCATATCAGCGCCGCGACCGCGGGATTGTTGTCCGGTGCCCTCGCAATGATGTTGCGCAAGGGCTCCAGCCGGCATGGCGCGGCAGGAACCGTATTCTTCGGATCGATGCTGATCATGACCAGCACCGCCGCGTACATCGCCGCCTTCCTGAGACCCAACGCGCTCAATGTCGTCGTCGCCCTTCTGACGTTCTATCTGGTGACGACGGCCTGGTGGACCGCAAGGCACAGAGATGGACGCACAGGGGCGTTCGAGGTGGTCGCGCTCGTATTCATCCTGCTGGTCGCCGCGGCCGGCCTGACGTTCGGTTTCGAAGCGGCGAGCAGCCCGACGGGCGCCAAAGACCACATGCCCGCCGGTCTGTATTTCTTCTTCGGGTCGATGGCCCTGCTCGGCGCCATATCGGATATCCGCATGTTGGCGCGCGGCGGCGTGACCGGTCCACGCCGGGTCGCGCGACATCTGTATCGCATGTGCTTCGCGCTGTTGATTGCCACGTTCTCCTTCTACCCGGGGCAGGCGAAGCTGTTCCCCATGTGGTTACGTGAAACCAACCTGCTGTTTGTGCCGCATGTGCTGTTGCTTGGATCGATGCTGTTTCATAGATTTCGCGTGATGCGCCGCAATAAGGCGCAGGCTGTCGATACCACGCGTGAGCTGTCGGTCATCGGGCGAGGGCCGGGCGTCGTGGAACCGGTCTAAGAACACACAATGGCCTTGCTCATGTGGCTGCCTCGGATTTAGGCGTGCTCCGGGCGACGGCGGCAAGCGCGGTTTGTAGATCGGTCAGCGCCAGCGGTTTGCTCAAATAGTCGTTCATTCCCGCGGCGAGGCAGCGCTCGCGGTCGCCGGACAGAGCGTGCGCGGTCAATGCGATGATGTACAACTGCTCGCCCTTGGTGTCACGGATGCGTCGTGTCACCTCGAGACCGTCCAGACCGGGCATCTGGATGTCCATGAGCACGACGTCATAGTCTTTCCGATCCAGCGCCTGCAGAACTTCGATCCCATTGTTCACGGAGTCGGCCTGATAGCCGAGATGTTGCAGCATGCCGAGGACCACGATTCGGTTGATGGCTTCGTCCTCGGCCAGGAGGACGCGTAATGAGTGGTCGTCGGGAGAACGGCGTTGTCGCGAGGCTTCTGGCGGTGGAGGCGACGCCATTGCGGTAGGTTCGCCGACGATCGTGAACTGGAAGATCGCACCCCGGCCTGGAGTGGTTTCCACCGTGATCGTACCGCCCATGAGCTCCGTCAACCGCTTGCTGATCGCCAGTCCGAGGCCTGCGCCGCCGTAAGGGCGGCTCGACGAACCGTCGACCTGTTGGAAGGCAACGAAGAGGCGGCCGAGATCTTCACTGGCGATGCCCGGGCCGGTGTCGCTGACGCAGAATCGGACCTCGATGCGGCCGTCTGCCAATGGCCGGGAGCTGAGTGCCACCTCCACTCGTCCGTGAGAGGTGAACTTGATCGCATTGCTCAGCAGGTTGAGGAGCACCTGACGTGTGCGGTGCTCATCCCCCACAAATGCCTGCGCCGTGCCTTCCGCGACCGAGGAATGAAGCACAAGTCCCTTCCCGCCGGCCAATGGGGCCATGATCTCGAGACAATCCTCGACTACGCGTGTGAGGAGGAATGGATTGTGTTCCACAGTCAGCGTTTTCGATTCCAGACGTGAGAACTCGAGGATGTCATTGAGCAGCGTCAGCAGAGATCGGCCGCTGACCTGGATGGCCTTCAACTGCGTCCGCTGCTCCGGCGCAAGCGGTGTACACGCCAGCAACTCAGCCATGCCGATCACGCCGTTCATCGGCGTCCGGATCTCGTGGCTGATGTTCGCGAGGAACTCGCTCTTGGCGCGGTTGGCGGCCAATGCCTCATCCCGCGCTTCCGCCAAATCGCGGGTCCGCTCAACCACCTCGTCCTCCAGGCGGAATCGGAGGCGGTCGAGCTCATCGTGGACGCGGCGGAAGCGAAGCGAGAGGGCCAGACTCATCGCAACGATCACCGCACCGAAGCCGAAGGCGGCCACCGAGAAATCAAAAGGCCACTCCAGACCAAGGACGTTGCGAGCCATCTCGCCGGTCTGGACGACGATCATGACCGCGCCGCCCGCGGCGATGATCCGCGCATCCGCATGACCACGCCACGCCTCCCTCAACACCAGAACGGCGGCGAGGACCAGCAGCGGCAGCAGCCACAACCAACGCGCGGCGCCGCTGACGAAGATCGGACGGAGGTCCGGCCACAGACCGACGAAACCGGCCAGCGCAACATGGGAGAGCTGATACGCGCGCAACGGCCGCGAGATTGGCCGTGAGAAAAAGGACCAGAGGAACTGGATTGCCAGCGCCGCGGCCAGGTGGCCGGTCATGTCGGTCAATCGAACCGCGATCGCGCGGCTGGCAGTGAGCTCGTAGATCCAATAGGTGCTGGCGAACGTGTTGATCGCGAAGGTGAGAGCAACAAGACTGAACCAGAGGTGCTCGATCTGTTTGCGGCGGTGAACGAACATCAGGAGGTGACGAAGAAACACGAGCCCGAAGAGCACCGCGAGAATGAGCAGGGGAGCCTCGGTCAACAAGCTGCCAGTCCAGTCGACACGCAGTCGGTTTGCGAGGGCCCGATATTCGCCGAGCGTGAGGACCGCGCTCACCGGCGCGCTCTGCGGGTCTCGATCCGACACCCAGCCGATCCTTCGCACCCGCAGCGCCACGTGCACGGTCCCGTCGTCATCGATGGCATCGCGGGGCACGCGAAAGACCGCGGGGAATCCGAAGGGCAGCACCGAAGCCCAGCCGCGCGATTGCCCGATCCGACGACCGCCCGCGTAGGCTTCATAGCCTCCGTACGCCGGCGGACCGAGAAGCAGTCCGAGCTCGTTTCTGCGGGCGGCCAGGCGTGTTTCCTCGTCGAGGACCACCACCCGCCGGAACCAGACCATGCCGTCGTAGCCTTGATGGCCGAGCTCCCGCCACGTCGAACGCACGGGACCTCGTGGCCATGCCGAGTCGTCGAAGTCGGGCCGCGCCCAACGGAGATCATCGCCCGTGTGCAGGGCCCACGGCTCGCGCGTATCCGCAGGTTGTGCAGGCGAAGACGCAGTCGACAGCAGCAGCAGCGCCAACAGAAGCCGGCATGCCGCGGCGAGGCCACCGCGGGGGAGGCGATCGGCGAGAAGAACAGTCATGGATTCGACAGCCGCTACCAGGCGATCGGCGAATCA
This sequence comes from Thermoanaerobaculia bacterium, assembly GCA_035999335.1. Classification (GTDB taxonomy): domain Bacteria; phylum Acidobacteriota; class Thermoanaerobaculia; order Gp7-AA8; family Gp7-AA8; genus QHVT01. The sequence goes on from DASYGV010000167.1 coordinate 33,940, forward strand.
TGATAGCGCGTGAAGCCGGCGATCGGGAGCGCCGATCAGGCTCCCTCTCTCTCGGCGACTCGCGACCAGACGCGCCGTTGCAGGCGGGCACCGAGCCGCGATCCGCCAAAGGCGAACACCGATCGGACCAGCGCATCGCCGAACGGCGGTCCGAGCGCATAGACTCGGCTCATCCAATGGGACCACCGGACAGACGCCGCGTTGCGCGGCATCCGCTCACGCTCGTAGGCCGCCAGCCGTGGGTCCAGCAACGCTCCGGCTTCTCCAACGGCCAGCGCCGGGCCCACGTGGGATGCCAGCGCGGCAGCGTCTTCCACAGCCATGGTCATCCCTTGTCCGACGACGGGGTTGGTGACGTGAGCGGCATCACCGATCAGGACCGCACCCCGCGCCGTGTAACGTTCGGCGTGGGCACGCGAAAGCTGATAGAAACTCGCGCTCTTGGGAAACACGCTGCATTCGGCCAGCAGCGGCGACCGGCGGCGTAGCCTCGAGGCCTTCTCTTCGATCGAACCTTGGCGGAAGATCGCTTCTTCGTCATTGCGCACCAGCGCCGCGAGACCCACGCATCCATGTCCCGGCACGACGAGCATTCCTCCAGCCGGGTGCAATTCGACACGCACCGCGTCGCGATATTGCAGGGGGCGTTCGAAATCGATCGCAAAGGAGCTGTGATCGTACGGCGCGCTAGGAAACGCAATGCCGAGGTGCTCTCGAATCGTGGAATGGGAACCATCGGCACCGACCACGAGCCGCGCGCGAACCGGCTCCGGACTGCCCGAGCCATTTGCGATCATCGCGCCGCATACGCGGTTTCCTTCTTCAATCAAACCCGTGATGCGGCGGCCATAACAAATCTCCACACGGGACGTGGCCAGAGCAGCTTCGGCCAATACGCGTTCGATGTCCTTGTGCGGCAAAACCAGATACGGATGCGTCGGAGTCTCGAGGCGGGCTTCCATGAGCAACCCTGCCCGATGATGGAAAACCTCCATCGACGAAATGGAACGCGCCCCGGCCGCCATCGCTCTGTCGATGACGTTCCAGGCAGCGAGGTGCGCCGTGACCGCCGGCAGCAGGCTGTCGCCGCGATTCACGTTCCCTGGACCGGAACGGCGCTCCGCCACCAGAACCCGCAGCGGATACTTGTGCGCCAGCGCCAGAGCGAGAGCGGCGCCGCCGACTCCGGCGCCTGCCACGATCACATCCACATCGAAGGAGGCTCGCATCAATTCAACTCGTATACCGTGCGCGGCTTGCGGTCCATCCGACATGGCTTCCGCAACCGATCGAACGTCGGAGAAACATCTTGTCTACTGGATGGCTATATAGACGGCATTATATGACAGCGCAAGAGCGGAACGCCGGCGTCCTCGCCGGCTGGCTCGCAGGCGTCCCGCGCCTGCGTTCTGCGGAGGCGGCGA
>DASYGV010000015.1:0-3434 GCA_035999335.1 Thermoanaerobaculia bacterium
AGGGCTGTGTGGCGGCGACTCGCAACTCGCGACTCGCAACTGAGCGTACAAATCGTGAGCGCCGCAAGACCTTCCCGAACCCATCGCCGGAAGCAAACGAGTAATGCACCTGCGTGCTCGTCGCGTCCGCGAGCAGCGAAAACAACAACTGCTCCTCCTCGCGGCCGTCGCCGATCTCGCGAAGGCCGAGGAGGCGGCGGTCGGAGTCGGGGAGGAGCGGATCCTCGGTGCGGCGTTGCGGGAAGACGTCGTCCTGCATGCGCAGGGCGAACAGGTGCGAGAACGAGCGCCCGCGAAAGCGGAGGACCTCGCCGGCCCACACCGGTTGGCGGTTGGCGGTTGGCGGTTGGCGGGAGATCGATTCATTTTCGATCGCGTCGATCACATCCGTTGCGGTCCATCCCTTCACGCGATCGAACAGCGTGGTGATCGCATCGAGTTTCTCGGCTGCGGCGAGATCGGTCTCGGTCTCGATGCGGAACAGGCTGCCGAGGCGGTTGAGGTCGATGTTTGCGGTGAGCGCTTCGAGTTCCGCGACGAGCGCGATGTAGCCTTCGATCACCGGCGAGCGGTTGCGCATGCGGCGCAGCTCCTCGCTCGTGCCGCCGGCGATGCGCGTGCGGCGAGTCGCCGCGTCGACGGCGTCGACTTCGAGGCGCGTCTGCGTGTGCAGACCGTCGCGCAGCAGTCCGAGGACTTCCGCGCGGGGGAAGCCGCGCTCGCGCAGGCGGAGGAGCGTCAGCGCGCCGCGGCCGATGCGGTGAGCGGAGAGCGGGATCTCTTCCGTGAGCGTCGTCGGAAATCCGTGCTCGGATGCGAAGCGATTCAGCAGGCGCATGTCGTACGGCTCGAGCGACCGCGCGACGACGCCGATCTCGCGCGCGGGCGTCCCCTCGGCGAGCAAGCGCGCGACGCGCGCGCAGACGTCGCGCAGCTCGTCGAGGCGCGTGTTGTACGCGGTCGCGGTGAACGTAGGGCGTGGCTTCAGCCCGCCCTCCCCGTCTGTCATCCTGAGCCGCGAAGACGGCGAAGGACCTCCTGATTGGAACGCGTCCCGTGTATCGGTAGGGGGTCCTTCGCCGTCTGCGCGGCTCAGGATGACAGCGGGGCCTGCGTACGCGCCGATCGCGCGCACGAACGGCTCCGCGAACGGCGCCTCCGACGGCACCCAGATCGCGGGCACGCGCTCCGCGCGCAGCAACGCCTCGGTGAGCTGTCGCTGCGCGCCGGTCATGTCGTAGAAGCCCGCGAGCAACTGCGGTTTGACGCGCGGGTCCACGACGCGCGTGGCGCGCGCGAGAAGATCGGCGGGATCGATCGCGCCGATCTGCGCGATCAGGCGCTCGTACTCCGTCCATGCGCGGATGACGAGCTCCGTCCGACGTGCGTTGCGCAATCCGCGCACGTTCCCCGCGCGACGAACGAAGTCCGCGAGCGTGAACCCGCTGTCGCGTACGTCGCGATAGGAGCGCTCGAGCATCGCCGCGACGCCGCGGCTCGACATCATCACGTCGTCGATGGAGCGGATGGCGATGCGCATCGCGAGACGGCGTTCCGCGTCGGAGGCGACGCGTGGCGTTTGTCCGTTTGATGCGAGGATGCGTCTCGCGAGCTCATCGAGCGACTGCAACTGCAGCCCGGCGACGCCGTGCGGAAGTCGTGTCAGCAACTCGGCCGTGATTGCCTCGGCCGCCCCGCGCGAGGAGACGATGACCTCTTCCTCCCAGGCCGCGAGCGGGTCCTGCCCGTCACGCGCCGCGAGGAGGCGTGTGGCAATCTCACGGGCGATCTCGCGATAGGGGGCGAACCGGAGGGAGGGCATGAGAAGTTGTGAAGATTCTAGCAGTTGGGGGCTGACGGGTGAGTGCTGAGTGCTGGGTGCTGGGTGCTGAGAAGGGCGGGTGGGACTCAGCACTCAGCACTCAGCACTCAGCACTGGTACCCATCTCGCAACCGCAGCCAAACCGAGCCATGTCACGGTATCGGATATTCTCCGCTGATGGGGAAACGCCAGGTTCGCGTGATCGCGGTGCGGAAGCCGGCGACGTTCGCGTTGCTGGCCGTCATCACCGCGGCGATCGCTTCGCTCTTGTTCGTGTTGAGCGGGCGTGCCTACGCGGCGGACCGGCATCCGCTGCTGGATCTGACGGCGCGGTTCCTCGGCGGGAGCGGCGTTCCGATCTCGCGCGACGCGTTGCTCGCGTTCCTCATGCCGGTGATCGCGAACGTCATCCTGTTCGTGCCGTGGGGCTTTCTCGCGTTCGTCGCGCTCGACTCCCCGCAACGTTCGCGCAGGACCACGTACTTTCTGACCATCATCGGTGCGCTGGTCGTCGCCGGGGCGTTGTCCGCGTGGCAGGAGTTTCTGCCGACGCGCGTCACGTCGCTGCCGGATACGTTCGCGAATGCCGCCGGCGCGCTCGCGGGCGCGGCGCTCGGTCACACGCGCAAGACCGTGCGCGTCCGGTTCGACTTCTGAGGAGGCCGTAGTGATTCTCGTGGTCGAAGATGATCCGCAGGTCGCCCGGTTGATCTCGCTGGTGCTGCAACGCAGCGGGCACAAGTCGTACGTCGTGTCGGATGGACAGAGCGCGCTGATCAGCGCGCGCGAGCAGCGGCCGGCTATGATCTTCGCCGACCTCACCATCAAGGGGATGGGCGGCGAGGCGCTCTGCAGTGCGCTGAAGGCGCAAGCGGAGACGAAGGACATCCCGTACGTAGTCGTCTCCGGCGACCGCGACGTCGCGGAAAAGGCGAGGCAATGCGGCGCCGACGACTACATGGGCAAGCCGTTTGAATTCGAGGACCTGATTCGTCTCGTGAATAAATATGCAAGAGCTCAAAGCTGAAAAGCCTCCGGAGTCTCCGGAGGGAAGCGGCCCCGTGGTTCGACTGATGGCCCGCCTCGGCGAGGAAGGTTTCACCACGGAGCAGGGGCCGGAGTGGTGGGACGATTACGGGGAGACGATCTATCGCCGGCAGGAGAAGCTGCCTCTGGCCGAAGGGGAGACGATCTTCATCTTCACGCGGGTGCGGGACGTGAACGAGCGCATCCTCCGCCAGACCTCGGACGCGGTCGTGCACACGTACGGCGCGCGCAATTTTCTGCAGAAGGCGCTGGCGGTGCTGCAATCGACGACCGTCTATCACTGCCTCGTCTGCACGACTGACACGCCTCACAACGAGCCGCTCGCCGAGTACATCAGCCGCCAGGGCGGCGCGACGTTCATCCCGGTGGTGATCGTGCCCGGCATCAACGAAGTGCTCTACCCGAACATCGAGGACAAGATCGGCGTGTTGCGGCCGCGCGTGGAGTACCTGCAGTACCTCCTCGGCGAGCGCCGCGAGCCGGTGAACATGCACAAGCCCACGATCCAGGCGATGTGGGTGTCAGCCGCGGTAATGCTCGTGGTGCTCGTGGCGATCGTGTTCTC
>DASYGV010000147.1:0-60778 GCA_035999335.1 Thermoanaerobaculia bacterium
CCAGGAGGATCGCAAGGAAGATCGCCATCTCCACAGCTCCGAACCACCCGAGCTGCTTGAATCGGATCGCCCAGGGGAAGAGGAACACCGTTTCGACGTCGAAAATGATGAAGAGGACCGCGATGAGAAAGTAGCGGACCGAAAACCGGTGATCGAAGGCCATGGACGTGGGCGCGATGCCGCATTCGTACGGCTCGAGCTTCACTTTGTTCGCTCGCGAGGCGCGCACCAGGGGCGCCAGGATGAACAACGTCAAGATCGGAACCGAGAGGACGATGAGCACGGCTACCAGCAGTACTGAGTAGTTCGCCATTGATCGTTCGCTCGCTGACTTTTTGAGACCGCGGCCATTCTAGCCCGCGAAGTCGAAGAGTCAAGAAAGGAACGTCACTGCGGCAGCGAACGGCGGATTTCCATCTTCACCGAGGGGTTCGTCTTCGTGTTCTTCTCGACGCGGCGGAGGATCGTTTTCTCCTGTTCGGTCAGCTTCACGTGCCTCATGGCGCGGATCGCGTTCCGCTGAAGCGTGGGCGTGCCCTTCTCGATGGCCTGGGTCAGCGCGCCGCGAATCGTCTGCATCTTCGCGGGTGCGACTTTGATCCGCCGCTCGTTCGTTCCCTGCAGGAACTTGCCGAGCGTGTACGCCCCGCTCTCTCCGAGGAAGGGATTGTTGAGCGTGCGGACGACCGCGTCGACCGCCGGATCGCCGAACTCCGCAAGCGTCGCGGAGACCGCGGGCGCGATGTCGGTGGCGACGGCGAGCGATTCGATCGAGCGCGGGTCCTTGAGCCCCGTGACGAACAGACCGAGGTCGATGTAGTACGCGCCGTAGTCCTCGCCGAGAGGCTCACCGGTGCGCGAGAAGTGACGCTGCATGAACGCCGCTTCGAGATAGAGCGTCTGCATCGCCCACAACTTGTCCTTGTCGGACGGTTTCTTCCGGATCGAGTCGAAACGAACCGCGCGCGACTCGTAATTCTTCTGCCACTGCGCGTCCGACTCCGGCGTCGCGTCGGGGGGAAACTTCTTCTCCGGGACTTGAAGCACGAGCACGGGCATATCCGGACGCACATGCGTGAGGCCGCGATGCACTTGCGCGAACATCGGTGTCGCGACCAGCAACAGACTCGCGAGCATCACCAACTCAATGGCCGTAACCTTAGACGAGGACAACCCCTCATCCGCCCTTCGGGCACCTAAAGTTAAGGTCATAGCATCACCAACCTGCGGGACATTGCTCCCTCCAATCGCCGTGCACGTGGCCGTATCCGGAGATCGCCAGCGGCTCGAGACACGCACCGGCCTCGCGTGCGGCGTCGCGCTTCGCGTGCCAGTCGCTCGCGTCGGAGTCGATGTCCGCCGCCGTACCGTAGAGGTGCTGACTGTTCCTCGCGGCGCCTTTGATCTTCGCGTTGTGCCGCGGAGTCGAGAAGCCGCGGTTGACCTTCAGCGGTCCGCCGTAGTTCTCGCGCCATTCGTCGAGGTGGTCGAGCGAGGTAAACACCGCCCACGGCGCGCCGTCGCGGCTCTGGATTTCCTTGAACTGGAAGAAGCCACGCTTGCTGCGGCCGCCGCTGAGGAACTCCTCCCGCGACGGCATGCGCTTCTTTTTCAAGTCGAGGTACTGCTGGCGGATCGTGTCGATCGGATCCTGCTCGAGCACGAATGTCGACTGGCGATCTCCCGAGGATGCGCGCAGCGTGTACTTCAACGGTCTCGAACGGCTGCCGGCGATCGGCTTCGGACGCAACGTGATGATCTCGAAGCGCGGCCCGCTGTGCGATGACGGGTCGAGTGTGCCGTCCGAGGAGCCGTCCTCGAGCTTCCACAGCGTCTCCGCCAGGTCAGCCTCGAGCACGATGCGGTCGGTCGACACGAACGAGCGCGACGCGCCGCGCGTGCGGTTGTCGTCGCTCGGCGTTCTCGCCACGATTCGGATCTCGGGAGTTTCTGAAGGCGGCGCGTCCGTCACCGTGCCGGCCTGCGATTCCGACGAATGGTGACAGGACGCGCCTAGAAGGAGAACCGCGACGGTGAGAATCGGCAGCCATCTCGAAGCGGATCGCATTTCGGGTCTCCGCTCGAGTAGTGCATCGAGATGCGAAAGCGTTTCAGCAGAGAGGGGTGCGGGCTTCCAGCCCGCACAAGAGTTCGCGGGCTGAAAGCCCGCGCCCCTTCGCGCTCAGTACAACGTCTGCTGAAACGACCAACCGTCGAGCTCGACGTTCTTCGCTTGCACGAGAACGCGCATCTCCTCGCCGATCCCGTCCGGCAATACGAGCCGCCGCGCTTCCTCGCGCGCTTCGATCAGTTGCATCCCCTGCTCGGGATTGTCGATGGAGAGATCGTGGACCGGACGGAAGAGCTCGTGCTCGGTAACGCCGAGGGAGAGAAGAAACTTTGCCATGCGATCGAAGAAAAGAGTGGTGGCACCGTGATGCTCGCCCGCGCGCTCGAGGTCGCTGAAATTCACATGAGCGGTGAGGTCCTGCTCCCCCGGATTTGCGAGCAGATCGCGCGACACGCGCTGTCCCGCGTACGCAGCCGCGGTTCCGAAGCGCCGCGCGCGCGTGTGGAAGAGCTTGTTCGCGGGAAAGCCGTAGTCGATCGTGACGATGAGTCCGTGCTGCAGGAACCGCGCGACGTCGGCGTGGTACGCCTCCCATTCGAGCGAGACGTCCGCGAACTGTCCCTCCGCGAGCTCGACACCGTTCGCGGCGAAGTAATCGTCGTACGCCGGCGGCGCCTCGCGCTCCGTCCAGTCGAGCACGCCGTCCTGCACGGTGACCCACAGCTCGTGAACGTGCTCGCCGCGCTTCACGAGTCGCGCGAACGGAAACGCGTCGTACAGCTCGTTGGAGATGAATAGATGGGCGCCGTCGCGAGGGAGCTCATCGATGGTGCGAACATAGTCGACAAGTCGTCGAGTCGTCGAGTCGTCAAGCGCAACCCGACCGAGCTCGCGATCGACTCCAAAGAACCTGACATCACTGGCAACGGGCAACGGGCAACGGGCAACGCTCTCGATCAGCCCGCCATCGCCGCATCCGATGTCCACGATCGAGCACAGTGCGCCCTCGTTCCGGCGCACGAATTCGCGGACGAGGTTGCTCAAAGCGAACGAAAACACCGGACTGAGCACGGGCGCGGTGACGTAATCCGCGTCCTTGCCGACCGGGTTTTCGGACCGCGCGTAATAGCCGAACTGGGGATGGTAGAGCGCCAGCTCGACGAAGTCGCGAAACGATAAGTCTCCGTAGTGCAATGCGTTACGGAGGACGTCGCTCATGCTGGACTCGGGCGGCATCGCGCGGAATGGTACACCGAGGAAGGCGGGCTGAAGCCACGCCCTACGTCACTTATTGGTTGCATGGCAGGCCGGTTGCGATAAGAGACCGGCAGGAAACAAGGAGACCATCATGAAGAGATTCATCGCAACCATGCTCATCGCGGCCCTGTTCGTTCCGGCGGCTCTGGCCGACGTAGCGACCGAGCGCGACAAGACCAAGAAGGGCGCCATCATCGGCGGCGTGGCCGGAGCCATCGCCGGCACGATCATCGGCAACAACAAGCGCCTCGGCGGCAAAGGCGACGCGAAGCGCGGCGCCGTCATCGGTACCGCGGTCGGCGCGGCCACCGGTGCCATCGTCGGCCACATGATGGACAAGCAGGAGCGCGAGCTCCGTCAGATCGATGGCATTGACGTCACCCGTACCGACGAAGACGAGCTGAAGGTCACGATGAGGAACGAGATCCTCTTCGACTTCAACTCGGCGGCCCTCCGCTCCAGCTCGCGCGACGAGCTCAGCGAAATGGCCGAGGTATTCGACCGCTACGGCGACACCACGATCGTGGTCGCGGGTCACACGGACTCGACCGGCTCGGCCTCGTACAACGACCGCCTGTCGGACCGCCGCGCCAACTCGGTCGCCAACTATCTCGAGGCCCGCGGCGTTAGCGGCTCGCGTCTCGACGCCACCGGCTACGGCGAGTCCCGTCCGAAGGCGACGAACAGCACGTCGAGCGGCCGTCAGCGCAACCGGCGCGTCGAGCTCTACGTCAAAGCGAACGCGTAAGTGACAAACACGGTATCAATGGTGCAATTCAAAAAGACGCTCGGCGACGAGCGTCTTTTTTGGCTGGGAGGTCAAATGCTTCGAAAGAGTTTCATTCTCATCTTCATCTCCGTCTTCGCCTTCGCCTGCGCGACGACGGATAGCGGCACAGACCCGAACCGCAAGACCAAACGCGGTGCGGTGATCGGCGCGGTCGTCGGCGGCGTGGCCGGCGCGGTGATCGGTAATCAGAGCGGCAAAAACCGCACGGGCGCAGTGGTCGGCGCGGCCGCGGGTGCCGCGGTCGGCGCGGCGGTCGGACGGCGCATGGACAAGCAGGAACAGGAGCTCCGTCAGATCGAAGGCGTCGAAGTGACTCGCCCGTCCGAGGGCGAGATCGAGGTGCGTCTCACGAACGACATCCTCTTCGACTACGACTCCGCCGGCTTGCGCTCCGCATCGCGTACGACGTTGAACGAGCTCGCGGAAAACTTCTCGCAGTACCCCGACAACCAGATCGTCGTCGAGGGACACACGGATTCGACCGGGACCGACGCGTACAACAAGAGATTGTCAGAGCAGCGCGCTTCCAGCGTCGCCGACTACGTGATCGACCACGGCGTCTCGTCGAGCAAGGTCATCGTCTACGGCTATGGCGAGTCGGACCCGAAGTCCAGTAACGACACCGCCGAGGGACGGCAGCTCAACCGCCGCGTCGAGATCCACATCCGCGCGCCGCAACAGGCCGGCCTGTAACTTGGGGGGCGCGGGCTTCCAGCCCGCAGCGATGGAGGGGCGGGCAGGATGCCCGCCCCCCACCTTTCCTAAAAAGATCCTAAAATCTCCCTCGCTCATGACCACGACCGAGGGACACAGGCTCCAGCAGTGGGTGGAGGGAGGCATCTCCGTCATCGTCGGCACCGCCGACGCGGACAAGGTGCCCACCTGCTGCCGCGCCATCGCCATCTCCACCAAAGACAACTTCGAGACCGTCACGGTTTACATCCCAGCCGTCACGGGACAGGAGACGATCGCCAACGTCGCCACGACGCGACGGGTCGCGATCTCCTGCACCGCGCCGCTCTCTCACGGATCGATCCAGATCAAGGGAATCAGCCGCGGAGTGAAGCTCGCTCTGCCGACCGACGAAGAGTTCGTGCGCACGCGCCTCCATCAGTTCGCGGACGTGCTCGCGGAGCTCGGACTGCCGCGGCGCGTCACGCATCGCATCACGCACTGGCCCGCGTTCGCCATCGACGTCTCCGTCGAAGAAGTCTTCGACCAGACTCCCGGTCCGAGGGCGGGATTCCCACTCGCATGCTGAAGCTCTCCTCGATCTCCCGCTGCTTTCAGGGTGTCATCCCGAGCCTCATCGCCTCCGCCGACGCGCACGGTCTGCCGAACGTCGCGTACGTGAGCCAGGTCTATCTGCTCGACGACAGGAACGTCGCGCTGTCGCAGCAGTTCTTCAACAAAACCCGCCGCAACCTCGCCGAGAACCCGCACGCGACCGCGGAGGTCTACGACCCGGTGACCATGCAGGCCTATCGCCTGCGCCTGAAGTTCCTCCGATCCGAAAAAAGCGGACCACTCTTCGACACGATGAAGCTCCGCATCCAGGCCATCGCGTCGCACACGGGAATGGACGGCGTGTTCCGCCTCATCGCCGCGGACGTCTTCGAAGTGCTGCGCGCGGAAAAAGTGGAGGGCTTCCTCAACGAGGGCGTTCTCAACGAGACGGAGGTCCCGAACGAGACGGTCGCCGCGACCGGACTGCGCACGGAGATCCGCGGCTTGCAGCTCGTCTCCGACCGCATCAATCGCGCGGACGATCTGGAGACGCTGCTCGCCGCGACGCTCGACGCGCTCGACGTCTACTTCGGCATGAGCAACACGATCGTGTTGCTGAACGACGAGCCGACGCAGAAGCTCATCACCATCGCCTGCCGCGGCTACGGCGGCGGCGTCGGCGCGGAGGTGGCGATCGGCGATGGGCTGATCGGCACGGCCGCGCGCGAGCGCCGCGTGCTGCGCATGAGCGGACTCGAGGAGAGTCTTCGCTACGGACGCGCGGTGCGCCGCTCGGTGATGTCGGACGGCAGCCGCGTGCGTCCCGAGATCCCGCTGCCCGGACTCCCCGATGCGCAGAGCGCGCTGATTCTGCCGCTGCTGATCGAGGATCGGCTGATCGGCATCCTCGCCGCCGAATCGCGCGACGCGATGGCCTTCGGAGAATGGGACGAGGCCTACCTCGGCGTGATCGCCAACCAGATCGCGCTCGGCATCGACCGCGTGCTCGAAGAAGACGCCGCGCCGATCGAGCAGGACGTGCCTCCGCCGCTGCGCGTCGTTGCGCCGCCGCCGGTTCGTACGCGACACACGCTCACCTACTACCGCAACGACGATTGCGTTTTCCTCAACGACGAATACCTCGTCCGCAACGTCCCCGGCCGCATCCTCTGGAAGCTCCTCGGCGAATGGAAGCGGCAGGGACGCACGTCGTTCACCAATCGCGAGCTGCGCATGGATCGCGCGCTCGGATTGCCGGAGGTAAAAGACAACCTCGAGAGCCGCCTGATCCTGCTCAAGCACCGGCTGCGCGAGAAATGTCCCGAGGTGCAGATCATGCCCGCCGGACGAGGGAAGTTCACGTTGGAGATCGTTGCGGAGCTGGAGCTGGTGGAAAGATAAATGCGCCGGAGGCGCTCCAGAGGGTAGCCGGTGGCGAGCGCAAAATGCGCCGCCACCGGTGAGGATGCCGCGCACAACATTCCGCCCCGCGAGGGGCGGCAGAGAAACGTCTATCGCCCCGGCCGGGGCGGGTGTTAGGTCGTCGCCGCGTTCCCGGTGGCGGCGCGTTGCGCTCGCCACCGGCTACCCTCTGGAGCGCCTCCGGCGCATGTCGAGGGGGTAGGGATTTCCCTCCTCTCGGCACTCCTTCAATGGCATCACACAAATCACACGGAGGGACGATCGTGAAAAGAATCGCTGCATCTGCCGGCATCAGCCTCACGTTGCTCATCGGGTTTTTGATCGCGATCGTCGCCTGCTCAGGCGAGCGGAAGGAAGACACGACCTCAACGCAGACGGGGACAACGACGACTGCCGTGACGCAGCAGACGCCGGTCTACTGCACCGACACGGCGGTGACCGTGCCGTGCTCGCAGATGCCGCACAACGTCAAGACCAATCCCGGCTACAACACCGCAAACATGAACGCGGCCGTCCAGGCGGACTTCGACAACTTCTCCTGGCAGTCGTTCGTCGCGCTGAACTGGCCGTCGAACCCGGACGGCACACCGTCGACCGCTCCTCTCGGCAGTCCGGGGCCGACCGTGTGGGACCTCTACAAACGCGCGGACGACGTCTTCCTCCCGGGAGGCGCGACGCCCGATGGCAACTATCCGACGCAGCTCTTTCCGCCGCCTCCGCCGGCCTGCACGGCGAGCAACACACTCACCGGCGGCGCGCGCGCGCACGTCGTTCAGATGTTCTCGAAGGACGACGATCAGCTGAACATTACCGATTCGTTCAACGAAGCTGCCGTCAACGTTCCCCTCATCGACAGCAACGGGAACTTCGTCGCCTACGACGTGGCCATGAACAAGGACGAGTTCACGTACATCTTCTCGAAGAAGTACTACAACTCGAACAACCAGCCTCCGCCGACGACCACGGATCCCACGTTCATGGTGGACTTCCCGCCCGGAGTGACGGGCGGCGCCGAAGGGTCGATCGAATTGAAATCGGCGTGGAAGGTCCTCACCGCGGCCGACGACGCGTCGACGTACATCACGCGGATGATGCAGTTGTACGTGCCCGCGCAGAACTTCTGCACGCCGCCGCTCCAGATGGGATTGATCGGACTGCACATCATTCACAAAACCGAGAAAGAGCCGGCCTGGATCTGGTCGACGTTCGAGCACGTGAACAACGCGCCGCTGAGCTCCACGCCGCTTCCCGCGGAGGCGAAGGAGCCCGCGGGCCAATGCGCGCCGCCGGCAAGCTCGCCGAAGATGTCGCTCTACAACCCCGCGTGCAAGCTGCCGGACGGATCGCCGTGCCCCCTCAACGCGCCGCCGGTCCCGCCGGGGACGAAGGACGTCCAGTGGGCGACGTCGCAGCCGTACGCGAAGCAATACCTGACCAATGGCCAGTTCGGGACGCAAGTCGTCCGCTGTTCTTCGATCTACCACGTCGACGGCGGTACGGCCTCGCTCAATCCGCAGTGGCAGCAGAAGGTTCCCGCGCCGTTCTCGAGCTACATGCTCATCGGCTCGCAATGGTTCGCGCCCAGCGATTCTCCTCCCGCGAGTACGGATACCGCGTCCGTCGCGTACGTGAATCCAGACTTCCCGCCGGGCTCGATCGCCGCGCCGCCGATGCTTCAGAACGTGGCTGCGGAGACGTACCTGCAGAACGGCACCGTGCTGCCGGGCTTCCATGTAGGTTCTTGCCTCGGCTGTCACTCGGGTGCGAACGGCGCGCAATGCGAGCCCGCCGACTTCAGCTTCCTCCTCGGACGCGCGAAGCCGGTGCAGCCGTGCCAGAAAGACGGACACGCGGCGACGATGAAAATGCTGGCGGAGAGGAAACCGTAGGGGGCGGGCGGGGAAGCAACCGAGTCGTCGAGTCGACAAGTCTTCGAGTCGTCGAGTGAGCCTATGCGCCTTGGAAGCTCGACGACTTGTCGACTCGAAGACTCGTCGACTCGTGAAACGAATCGGCCCTTTCCTGCACTACCAGAAAGGAGCGGGCCTGTATGCAGCTCGAAGAAGTCCACTTCAATCACAGCCCGGGCACGGCTACGGGCGATGCCATCACCATCTGCCGCGACAAACTGTCGGGCGCGATCGTTGCGCCCGAGTGGAAGCGCAGTCCGGTCAAACGCGAACCGGCCGCCTACGCGCGCGATGCGATCACCGGCCCGGTCACGATCAAAGCGAAGTTCTCCGGCGGACCGAAGAACGCGACCAGGAACGTTCGCGCCATCGACGCCACCACGCCGCCGGCGCAGAAACAGGGATGCGCCGGCTTCATCACCTGGCTCATCGAGACACTGGTGCGGGCGATCTTCGGCACGAACAGCGAAGTCGTCTCCACACCGGTGACGTTCAACGGCTCCGGCAATTCGGGCCTGACCTCGTTCCAGCTCAACGCGCCGTGGCTCACGTCCTCGGGCTATGTGTCGAAGCGGAACGTCGTCTGGCGCTGGCAATACGATCAGAACGGTACGTGGACGGACTTCGACACCAGCGATCACACGGTGTATGTGAGTCTCGGGATGCCGAACGCGCCCTGGGTGCAATCGGGCGATGCCAGTCAACTCCCGTGGGCGACCGCACTCGATCAGGCGTGCTCGTGGGCGGTGCTGGCGCAGACGGCCGATGACGTAGCAGCACGGATCACACGCGGCGTCAATCAGGTCCCCAACGTGACGTACACGCCGTCGACGCTCTTCGTCGATTTCGCGACCGACTCTTACGAATTGCAGGCTTACCTCTCCGCGCTTGCGGGCGGTGCGTTCCAGATGAACTGCACCGATTGCGCGGATGCCGTCACGACGCTCTCGAATCTTCTCGGATGCACGTTGGCCGAGGGACAGTTCGGCCCGCTCAACACGAAGACATTCCTCACGCTGTCCGGCGATCCATCGATTCCCGGCGACTGGGTGAGCTGGAACTGGGGGTATCACGAGATCTGCTGGCAGAACGACTACGCCAGCAATACGGTGTGGGATGGATGCCTGCAACTCGACATGAGCAATGTTCCGGGTACGCACGTGGCGCAGCTTCCTGTGAAGATGGCGTTCGACACGGTCAGTCCGGACGACTACAAATCACGGCTGATCGCGTCGGGATCGGGTGCCCTCAAGCCACCGGTACGGCGGCGCCCCGTCGTTTGAGGAGGCGATCATGCTGCGAGACGAATCGAACAAGGCCATCGAACCTGTGATCGCGAATCCGAAAAACGCGGGACTTCTCATCATCGGCTTCAAGGCCTGGGCCGCTCCACAGCCGCCGGAGGGCGCGTTGCAGGCGCGCGAACCGCTCAGCACCCGGCGCTCTCGCGCCGTATGGGACCTGCAGCGCGGCCGCGTGGCCCTGACGGTGAGCGAATATTCGTCGCTCCGCGAGGCGCTCACCGGGCTGGGCGTCGAGCTCGAATACAACCAGCTTCTCGAAGTTCCCCGCGGCCCCGAAGACCTGGGCGAGATCAGCTTCGTGCATCCGCGCGAAGCGCCGCCCGCGGCGTTCTTCGTGCGGGGCAACCTCCTGCTGGCCGTGCACAGCTTCGGCCGTGAGTCTGTGGACGTGCTTCCGTTCGCGAGACAGCTCGATGCCGATCTGCAGTCACGCCCCAGCGAAGCGCGCGATGGTGGAATCGATCTGGATGTCGATGATCGCGGATTCCGTGCGGTTCCGAAATGGCGCGGAGCGGACGGCTATCTGAAGGTGTTCGCGCCAGGTGCAGAGCTTTACCTCGAAGGCGATGCCGTAAGAGTGAGCGCCGGGCCGGAAGAGGTGGTGGTGTACTCGCTCGAGCCGGGACGCGAAACCTACGTAGCATTGGCGAAGAGAAAGCCGTAGGTAAGCGTAGGGCGTGGCGGCGACGAGTCGACGAGGCTCCGAGTCGACTAGTCTTCGAGTCGTCGAGTCTCATAGGCTCATAGCGCTCATAGCCTCTATGAGACTGTGAGACTCTGAGACTACTGTGAGCCTTGGAAGCTCGACGACTCGTCGACTCGAAGCCTCGTCGACTCATCTCGCGCGCCCCGCCCGCCCAGGTCCCTCGACTCCGCTCGGGATGACAGGTGGCGTGACGTAGCTCGCGCTTTCGGCTAGAATCCGCGCGCCTTGGAGACCCCCAGCCACGGGCGAGGTCTCTTCATCCAACTCACGGAGGAATCAATGAAGTCCTGGACTATGCGCGTACTCCTCGTCGCGCTGATCAGTATCCTCGCGCTCGGCGCAGTCGCCGTCGCGCAGGAAACCCAACCGGCCGAGCATCGCTCGGAGGCCAACCTCGTGCTGCCGGACCTCGGCAGCGTGCTATTTCTCGGGATGGGAGGCGATCGCCTCCTGCTCGGCGGACTCGCCGTCTGCGTCCTCGGCCTGCTCTTCGGCCTGATGATGTACATGCAGCTCAAGAACCTCCCCGTGCATCGCGCGATGCGGGAGATCTCCGAGCTGATCTACGAGACCTGCAAGACCTACCTCACCACGCAGGGCAAGTTCATCATGCGGCTCTGGCTCATGATCGGCGCGATCATGGTGGTGTACTTCGGCGTGCTACGCCATTTCGACGCGCTGCGGGTCACGATCATCATCGCGGCCAGCCTCGTCGGCATCGCCGGCTCCTACGGCGTGGCCTGGTTCGGCATCCGGATCAACACCTTCGCGAACTCGCGCACCGCGTTCGCCTCGCTGATGGGCAAGCCCTTCCCCACGTACTCGATCCCGCTCAAGGCAGGCATGTCCATCGGCATGCTGCTCATCTC
Source organism: Thermoanaerobaculia bacterium (assembly GCA_035999335.1). Taxonomy (GTDB): domain Bacteria; phylum Acidobacteriota; class Thermoanaerobaculia; order Gp7-AA8; family Gp7-AA8; genus QHVT01. The sequence continues at coordinate 11,557 of DASYGV010000147.1, forward strand.
CGTCGAGCTGCTGATCATGCTGGCCATCCTGTTGTTCGTGCCGGGCGACTACGCCGGCCCGGTCTTCATCGGCTTCGCCATCGGTGAGTCCCTCGGCGCCGCGGCGCTGCGCATCGCCGGCGGCATCTTCACCAAGATCGCCGACATCGGCTCCGACCTCATGAAGATCGTCTTCAACATCAAGGAAGACGACGCGCGCAACCCCGGCGTCATCGCGGACTGCGTCGGCGACAACGCCGGCGACTCGGTCGGCCCGACCGCGGACGGCTTCGAGACCTACGGCGTCACCGGCGTGGCGCTGATCACGTTCATCCTTCTCGCCGTCACCGACGCCACGGTGCAGGTCCAGCTCCTGGTCTGGATCTTCGTCATGCGCGTTCTGATGGTCGTCACTTCCGCGGTCTCGTACTTCATCAACGAAGCGATCGCGAAAGCCCGTTTCGGCAACGCCGACAAGATGAACTTCGAGGCGCCGCTCACGTCCCTCGTGTGGCTGACGTCGATCCTCTCCGTCGCAGTCACCTACGCCGTCTCGTACCTGCTCATCCCCACCCTCGGCGGCGACCCGACGATGTGGTGGAAGCTCTCCACGATCATCACCTGCGGCACGCTCGCCGGCGCGATCATTCCCGAGCTCGTGAAGGTCTTCACCTCGACGGAATCGGCTCACGTGCGCGAGGTCGTCACCGCGTCGCGTGAAGGCGGCGCGTCCCTGAACATCCTCGCCGGCTTCATCGCCGGCAACTTCTCCGCCTACTGGATGGGTCTTGCCATCGCGGGACTGATGGGCGTGGCCGCGTGGATCGCGGGCACGTTCGCGACCGGCGCGAGCGCGCTGATGATCGCCCCCGCGATCTTCGCCTTCGGTCTCGTCGCATTCGGTTTCCTGGGCATGGGCCCGGTGACGATCGCCGTCGACTCGTACGGTCCCGTCACCGACAACGCGCAGTCGGTCTACGAGCTCTCCACGATCGAGACGATCCCCGGGATCACCGAGGAGATCAAGCGCGACTTCGGGTTCACTCCGGCGTGGGAGAAGGGCAAGGAGTACCTCGAGGAGAACGACGGCGCGGGCAATACGTTCAAGGCCACGGCGAAGCCGGTGCTCATCGGCACCGCGGTCGTCGGCGCGACGACGATGATCTTCGCGATCATCGTCATGCTCACCGAGGGACTCACGGTCAACATCGACAAGCTGTCGGTGCTTCACCCTCAGTTCCTCCTCGGACTGCTCGTCGGCGGCGCGGTGATTTACTGGTTCACCGGCGCGGCAACGCAGGCGGTGTCGACGGGCGCGTACCGCGCGGTCGAGTTCATCAAGGCCAACATCAAGCTCGACTCCGGCGCGGAAAGAGCCTCGGTGGAGGACTCGAAGAAAGTCGTCGAGATCTGCACGCAGTACGCGCAGAAGGGCATGATCAACATCTTCCTGGTGGTGTTCTTCTCGACGCTCGCTTTTGCCTGTTTCGAGCCGTTCTTCTTCATCGGCTACCTGATCTCGATCGCGCTGTTCGGTCTGTACCAGGCGATCTTCATGGCCAACGCCGGCGGCGCGTGGGACAACGCGAAGAAGATCGTCGAGACGGAGCTGAAGATGAAGGGCACGCCGCTGCACGCGGCCGTCGTGGTCGGCGACACCGTCGGCGATCCGTTCAAGGACACCTCCTCGGTGGCCATGAACCCGGTGATCAAATTCACGACGCTCTTCGGCCTCCTCGCCGTCGAGCTCGCGGTCGAGATGACTCGCGCCGGCCAGGGCAACCTGACGCGCATCCTTTCGGTCGTGTTCCTGCTGATCTCGATGTTCTTCGTCTACCGCTCGTTCTACGGCATGCGCATCGGCGAAGCAGAGTCGCACGCGCGCTGAACGCGCTTCTCATCGAATGCAACCAAGGCCGGCGGCAACGCCGGCCTTTTTGTTTTTCAGTTTATCCCGCGCGAAGACGCGGGATCTCTTCGTGCACCGGCAGCGCACACGCCAGGACCGCCGGCGTCCCCGCCGGCTGTCCCGCAGGCGTCCCGCGCCTGCGGTCGGGTGGGCGGTGGACGTTGCTCACAAGCGGCGATGGATCCCAAGTGGAAACACGACCGCATCACGATGCTGCCAGCAGCGGTGACGGCCGCACTGCACGAGCCGGGTGGGGAGAAACCTGGTTGCCGGAGGCGATTGTGAGAAAAATCCCGTCGGCCGCGCGGGACTGGCGATGGCAATGGGCATTCCCCGCGACCCGGCGTTGGAAAGACCGGCATGAAAAGGAGGGACGGCATCATCTGCACGAGACAGTCGTGCGGAGAGCGGTGACCGACGCGGCGAAAGCTGCCGGAGTCGACAAGCGTGTGACCTGCCACACATTCCGGCACTCCTTCGCCACGCATCTCCTCGAACGCGGCCACGACATCCGCACCATCCAGGAACTGCTCGGCCACCGCGACGTCTCCACGACCATGATCTACACCCACGTCCTGCGCCACGGCGCCCGCGGCGTACGTAGCCCGCTGGATACGCCTTAGTTGGATAACGCCACCGAGACGCTGACCAAGGAAGGACCACTACACGGCGGAATCGACGGAAAGTCTGCAGTCGATATGAAGTTGGGCGGACGAACGGACCGCCGTAGCGCGTCACTCTTGAAGAATGCGCAACCGACGACGTCTCTCGATGCACTCGCAGTCGACGCACGTCCTTTATCATATGCAAATGACAGATCCGAAGACGATCACAGATCTTGCGGCGCTCGGAGCCACCGCCTGGGCATCTAAGGAGTTAGCGGGTAAGTTGCTTGGCCCCACATTCGAATACATCGGCGGTGAAGTTCGCGCGTTCACTGAGAAGTGCAACATCAACCTAACCGATATCTTCGCGCGAGCGCGCCGAAAGCTCGGTGAGAGGATCGATACACCTGGTGGCGTAGGCGCCCGCGTCTTGAAAGACGTGCTCGATCAGGGAGCATTCTGCGATGACTCTGTGGCTGCCGAGTACGTCGCTGGCGTTTTGGCCGCGGCACGAACTGACAATGAGAGCGACGATCGTGGTGTTACCTATTTAGCCGTAATTCGCCAACTTTCCGGCTATCAGCTACGTGCCCACTACCTCATCTACTCATCTGTGAAAGCGTTACTGGACGGCCGTGAACTTAATATTCTCAACTTCGATGACGCGCCGCATGCGCGCATCTTCCTTCCGATGGCGTATCTGCGCGACAACCTGCACTCGCATTCCGAACCGACTGAGGTCGTGTTCACGCACGTGCTCAACGGCCTCGCGCGACAGGATTTGATCGACGCGGCATGGTGGGGAGGTGATGAGGAAGTTGTTCGAGCAGGCGAGCCGGGGATGACCGCCAGCGGTTATTTCGTTCAGCCCACCGGATTTGGCGTCGAGCTCTTCTTGTGGGCACACGGCTTGGGGCACCGAGACGTGCCCGAGTTTCTCTTGCCCGAGCTCACGATAGATCCGCTTCCCGACTTTGGACTTCGGGGCACCGCACAACACTCGCCCGACATGTCTAGAGAGAGAGAACTTGAAAGGATTGAGCAAGAGCAGCGGCAACGCGAGAATGACCGGTTCGTCAGAGAAACGATCGCGCGGCGGCGTGGCTATTGAGCCCGCCGCCTATCCGGAATCCGCCCATCGCGCTACACGTGCCGGCGAGAAGATAGCGTGAGGTCGGAGCACTCGTCGCTACGGCTGGCAATCAGGATTTCGGATGGAGCCAAGTTGGACTGAGCCGCCGCCCTTCGCATGGGTGATGATTGACGGCCGAGAGCGTCCGCTCTGCCGAAGGCAACGTGACATGGCGGAGTTGAGCTGGCCGAAGCGACGCTGATCGATCGAGCGAGGTGCGAGAAGCGAAGACGGGACACAGGGCCGCAGGAATGTGCGGTCTGATGAAGGTCGGCAGTGGACAGGAGTAATCACAACAAGTCCTCGTGTGATGGCGGCGGCCGTTCGGCCGGCACGAGTCCAACGAGGCGCAAGGTGCCCTTGCCACAATGGGGACAACGATGGTCATCGGTCGAAAGTTGCGAGAGAGGTGGAAGAAAGCGTTCGCCGATCAACTGCCGCGCCATTTTGATGCTCTGAGCGCGTTTACGGTTTGCGAGAAAGCCGTAATAGCGGATGCGGACCAGTCGCGGCGGCAGCACATGCAACAGGAAGCGGCGGAGGAACTCGTCGACATCCAGGGTGAGAAGCTTTTCGGCGTTGCCGTGCGCATAGTCGCGATAGCGGAAGGAGACGCGCTCGCCGTCGAAGGAGACGATCCGGGAGTTGCTGATGGCGATGCGGTGGGTGTAGTTGGCGAGATACGCGAGAACCTGGTTCGGCCCGCCGAAGGGCGGTTTGCAGTAGACGACCCAGTCTGTGGCGGCGGCCCGTGCAAGGAGCAGGTCGAGAGCAACCGAGTCAGCCAGGACTCGCTCAGGGAGCCGGAGCCTTCCCTCACGCCATGCCTGTCGAAGAAAACGAATCAGGAGACTTCGAAAGCGACGCGAGAGCACCCTTACGGGAAGTAAGAACGTGGGCTTGTCCACCGAGCGCCATTGCCGGCCATGAACGGAAAAGCCGCCGCCCGGTACGACGCAGTGGATGTGAGGGTGCAGCGTCAACGTCTGTCCCCAGGTGTGAAGCACGCACAGGCATCCGGGCTGGACCTGAAGACGGCTGTGTGCGACATCGACGAGTGCCCCACCGGCGGCACGGAACAGCAGGTCGTAGAAGACGCGCGGTGCGTGCAATGCGATGACGTTGAGCGCCTCGGGGATGGTGAAGACTACATGGAAATAGGGAACGGGAAGGAGCTCGCTGCTTCGAGCCTCGAGCCATCGTTGGCGAGCCGCAGCGCCGCATCGCGGACAGGCGCGGTTGCGGCAGGAGTGCCATTGAATGTGCTCGTGGCCGCACCGGTCACACTGCTGGCGTTGCCCGCCGAGGGCGGGCGTACGGCATGCGCCAATCGCACGCAAGGCTTTGCGCTGCGCAGCCGTGGTTCGGCGGTTGCGCAGAAAGATCTGCCTTCGAGCTCGTACGATTGCGCCGAGGTCAGGCTCGGCGGTCACGCCTCACTCGTGCGAGCTCTTTGTGGCGGCCTTCAGAACCCGATCGAGGGGACCGGTCACGTTCCCCAACGTCGAGGGAGACACGTGCGTGTAGGTCTCGGTCGTATGAACGTTCGAATGACCGAGCAACACCTGGACGACGCGTGTGCTCGTGCCCTGCTCGATCAAGTGCGTGGCATAGCAATGGCGCAGCGTCCGCGGGGTGACCTTCTTGGCCCATCCGGACTTCGCCATCATCCGCTGCAGGTATCTCTGTACCCCTGTTGGATCGGCCGGACGCGATGGATCGGACGAATGCGGGAACAGCAAGTCGCGCAGATGCTCGCGACGCCAGTGCTCGCGCAGTAGATCCAGCAAAGCCGAGGGAAGCGGGACGTAGCGATCCTTTTTGCCTTTGCCCTGACGAACGCGAACGACCATGCGCTTGGAGTCGATGTCGGCGACGCGGAGGGCCAAAGCCTCGCTCAGCCGAAGACCAGTGGCATAGATCGTCGTCAGCAGTATCCGGTAGCGAGGATGGTCGATCGAGCTGAGTAACTCGATCGTCTCCTCGACCGACAGAACGACAGGCAACCGACGCTCGCGACGCGCATAGCGAATGCGCTCCACGACGTCGGGGCGGTTCAGGACCTCGCCGTAGAAGAAGCGGAGAGCGCACACGGTCTGGTTGAACAGCACGTGTGAAGCGTGCTTCTGATCACGCATCCAGACTTGATAGGCGATGACATGTTCGGGTCCGAGTTGATCGGGCGGTGTCCCGAAGTGACTGGCGAAGTGAATGACGGCAGCGACGTACGTCTCCTCGGTTCGAGGCGAATAGTTGCGGGCGCGCAGAATCGCGCGCATCTTCTCCCGTAGCGCGGTGGTGACCATGATCTCGCTCCTTTCGTGTTGAGGTTTGGAACTCCCCAATCACGATCGGGCGGTCATCACCATCGCGCCACTGCCTCACACGTGCACTACGCGCAGCGCGCCGCCGCTAGGCGGCTTAGTCCAACTTGAAGCTGAAGCTGATGCGGCCCGGCTCCGGCCCGGCAGCCGAGCTGCCTGCGTCGTCGCAGCGCGATGGCGTCACGGCGGTTGCAGATCGGCAGTTGTTGCACGCAACTCCCTCGCCAGCAACCGCCGCGCCGCTTCGGCTTCGGCACGTGGGCCCTGGCCGCACAGCTTAGCGTGAGATCCGTTAGGCGGTCGCGGGCCGGAGCTGTTGTTCCGCGAAGGCGATAAGGAGCTCGCGGCTTCGGGAAACAGCCGGCACCCAGACACGCCTCGGTTTCCGAAGCCGTTCCACGAACACAATGTAATCCTCGCCGCGACCGTCGTCTGACGGGAAAGTTCGATAGGCGAGCATTGGATACGCTTTGTCCGATCGTGTAACACCGAAACGTATTGGCCGACCAGTGACTACCAAACTAAGGCGAGTGCGACCAATCGTGGTCGGACGATCACTTATAACGTCACGAAGAAGGCGTGCGCCCGTTTGCACCGAGCTTTGCAACTGCATACACCAGTCTTCCGTCAGCGCGCCAAGTGGATCGCCATATGGGCTGATCGCGTAATAAAACACCAATGTCTCCTCGTGTCGTCCACTTAATACAGGTACGGATACGGCGTGCCAGAGACAGCCCATGCTCCCGGAGTCACGATGGCGTGATAAAACTTTCCAAACGCCATCGAATACGCGCTTTACCGCATCGTCGGTACTCTTGCGCCATCGTTCGACTCTTAGCCGTTCATTTAGAAGCGCCAAATCCTTCTCATGCATCAGCGCTCTAAGTACACTTTGCAGTCCCATATCAAAACGTCGCCGAAAATCTGCGTACAGCAGCCCGGCGATCTCGGCCGGTAATGACACATCACCAATCAAAATAGGGATGACGCGACACTGACCGTTTATCATTCTCTTTGTCGCCAAGTTCAGCTCGTAGCGTAACCATCGAGATGCCACCGACGCCGGTGACACAATGACAAGCACGATCGCTGCCCGCTGTAGCGCTGTCGCAATAGAGGCACTGAGCGAGTCACCAACAAGAAGTTCTTTCTCGTCCAGCCAGACTTGAAACCCGTGTTTCTCCAATCTGGTCGCCAGCCGTCTAACGAACGGTTTGTCTTTGCTTGAGTGTGACAAAAATATCTTTCGAACAGGAACGTACACAAGCGTATCGTACCGTCTGTTCCACACACTCGGCAACGGATTGGATCAAGGGCTCATTTGACGACTACGGCCGACGCTCGTTGCTCAAGTGTGCGCCGCCTAACTTTGGTGTGAAGCTGGCACGGCCCGGCTCAGGCCCGGCAGCCGAGCGGCCTACCTCATCGCCAGCGTCACGGCATCACGCCGGCCGCAAAGCTCTTGGCACGTGAAGCCCGCCGCAGCTTACACCAAGGTCTGACGCGAAGCCCGCGCACTGATCCCAACCCATCGCAATGCAACGAAGGCCGGCGGCAACGCCGGCCTTTTTTTCAGTTTATCCCGCGCGGAGACGAGGGATCTCTTCGTGCACCGGCAGCGCACACGCCATGGATCGCGTGGGATGAACTGAACCCCGACGAATCCGCGCACCATCCTCATCCGTATGAGAAGCGATCATGAACAAATCGCGGATGGCACGCCTGGTTGTGAGCGCATTGCTTCTCATTGTTGGTCCGGTCGTATTCGGGCAGGGACTGTTCGACCGCGAGGTCGTCGCGGGCGATACCTACCAAGAGGACTTCCAGGTCCTTTGCTTCGTTGGAGGCGGGCCAACCTCCAGGACCAACGCCAGCGCCAGCGCCAACGCCAGCATCGGCGAGGTCCGTATTCGCGTACAGGTTCGTCCGGCCTTCTTCGATGTGATCCCCGAGCCAGGCCGTATTTCCGTCGGCTCGCTCTTCCGGCTGACGGCGGACGTTCCGGTCAACACACCGCCCGGGCCGTACGAGATCACCATCCTGGGAATCGGTGCCTCCGCGGCAGCCTGCCCGAGCACGAGCGAGACCTTCACGCTCTTCGTCCGCCGCCCGGTGCAATTGTCGGTCATTGGCTCCACACAGTTCGTCTTCCCGGGATCGACGAACATGATTCGCCTCCAGATCGATCGACTCCGCAAGCGCGACGGGACCAGATTCGCCGGCCCTGTGAAACTGGAGACGGTTGGGCTGCCCGATGTCTTCGGGATGTCCTTCGTTCCGCAGAACGCCACCGGCAGCTTCAGCAACTTCATCGTGCAAGTACCCAAGACCACCTTCGAATGCCTTCCGCCACAGGGGTGTCGCATCGAGATCAACGGCATGGCCGAGGTGCCGGTCGAGCCCACGAACGTACAGCTCGTGGTCCTCGGGGGGGTGTCGCTGATCCCGGACCGGACCTCCGCCACCGTCGACCCGGGACGGGAAGCGGTCTTTCGGCTGCAAGTGGATCGCCTCAACTACTTCGGCCCAGTCAACCTCGCCGTCACCGCGACCGAGAAGCCGCCGGGAGGAAAGTTCACCACGCGCATCGAGCCCGCGACGCTCACCTCCGAGGCGGCGTTTACATTGGGCATCACCATCGATCCGAGCACGCCGGGGCAGTACGCGTTCCAGGTCAAGCCGGCGAACACGGGACAGACCGAGTTTCCGGTCACACTCATGGTCCAGACCACCGCCATGCCTACGATCACGTTGACGCCCACGAGCCGGACGATCACGATCCCGAACGAAGCGGCGTACGACATCGACGTCACGGGCCCGATCAAGTTGACGGGCGCCGAGGTCGACAAGCCCGGAGTGATGGCAACCGTGGACGCGGAAGCCCGAAAGCTCAACGCGGTCACCAATGCCAGCACGCCGCCGGGCACGTACCTGCTCTCGGCGCTGGGCACCGTGTCGGGCGAGAACAACAACGGACAGATGATCAAGTCGAAGGCGGTGAATCTCATCGTCGAGCGGCCTTTGAACGGGTCCATTGCGATCACCGTCAAGGATGAAATCGTCAAGCTCAACCCGGGACTCCGGACGTTTGTCCCGATCAATGTCCTTCCCAAGAACGGCTACGCCGGGAGCGTGGAGCTCTTGGTCCCGGAGAATCTGACCAAGGAGATCACGACCAGCTTCCAAGATGACGACGATACCGCCATTCTCAATGGCACGGAGACCGTTCCCGTAACCAAGCTGCTGATCTTCGAGACGCCGTTCGACGCCAAACCGACCGGCGAGATGACGGTTAAGGTCGACAGCGCGCCGGTTCCCCTCGCAGTTCGCGACATCCCGGTCATCAGGTACATGGTGACCCAGCCTCAACTTCAATTCGGCGTCTGGCAGCCTGACGTGAATTTCCCTGTCGACGTCCGCGGCCCCTTCTTTCTGAGGGCTAGCGTTGCGCGCAACGGGTGCCAGTCGCAACTCCGTTATAGCTATGAGTCCGTGCCAGCGAACCTGTTCACCATCGACTTGGGGACGTTTCAGGAGATTGGGACGAATGTCTTTCCGAGTCCCGTGATGGGAGAAACGCCCTACACGCTGACGGTGCGCGTGATGGCGGACAATTGCCTCGGAGCCTCCTTCAGGATCTTCGGCACAGTCTTCCCGGCCATCATGATTCCGCCGCTGGTGACCGCGACGCTCGCTCCGGCCGGCCAGACCATCCAACGCGGCCAGAGCGCCGCCTACACGCTGACCCTCAACCGCGGCAACACGCAGGGACCGATCGCCGTCAACGTGACCGGACTTCCGGCAGGCGTCACAGCCTCGGTGGTGCCGAATCCCATCCCCGGCAGCATGGCCCAGGTCACTCTGAACACCAGCTCCTCCACACCGACCGGCACGTTCACCTTCACCGTCAACGCGACGGCAAGCGGCGCGCCGTTCGCCACCGCCACGGCCGGGCTGACGGTCGTCGCTTCGGGCAGCGCTTCCCCTCCCACGATCTCCTTCTTCACGCCGACCAACGGAACGGCGGGAACGCCCGTGCAGATCACCGGCACCAATTTCGTCGGCGTTCAAAACGTTCTGTTCAACGGCACCGGCACCCCGTTCGCGACGATCACTCCGACGCAGATCAACACCACCGTGCCCGGGTTTGCCACGACCGGTCCGATCACCGTGATCACCGCCGGCGGCATGGCGACATCCAGCACTCCGTTCATCGTCGGCACGTCGTCGCAGGCGCCGCAGATCACGGGCTTCAGCCCCACGGGCGGCGTGGCCGGAACGAACGTCCGAATCATGGGCGTGAACCTCGGCGGCGTGATCGCCGTGAGCATGGGGACGCCGGCCTTCGGGTTCAACCCCATTCCGTTCACGCCATTCGACGCCACGCGCGTCGACGTCCTCATCCCGCCCGGAGCAGTCAGCGGCTTCTTCCGCGTGATGACGCTTTCCGGCATGGCCACCAGCGCCGAGGCTTTCAACGTGACGACGCCCAACCTGCCCGAGATCGGCGGCTTCAGTCCGATCTCCGGTGCCGCTGGAACGCGCGTACAGATCATCGGCTCCAATCTCGCCGGCGCGACGCAGGTGACGTTCGCGGGCGTCAATGCCTCGTTCGAGCCGCCTCAGCAGAACAGCATCTTCGCCACCGTGCCGCCGGGCGCGATGACGGGACAGATTCGCGTAACGACGCCGGGCGGTACGGCCACGAGCTTCTCGTCGTTCGCAGTCACCACCGGCGGGCCGGTGATCACCGACTTCCAGCCGCAGTCGGGGAAGGTCGGATTCAGCGTCACCATCGCCGGCGCGAACCTGAGCGGAACGAGCCAGGTGACGTTCAACGGCACACCCGCCCCGATCGGCATCGTCACCCCGAATTTCGTTCAGGTCTTCGTCCCCACCGGCGCCACGACCGGACCCATTCGCCTCGTGACACCGACCGGAGAGACCACGAGCTCAACGCCGTTCACCGTTACGCCGTAAGTCTCTTCTTCAGTTCATCCCGCGCGAAGACGCGGGATCTCTTCGTGCACCGGCAGCGCACACGCCATGTTTCGCGTAGGGGCACCGGGAGATCCCGCGTCTACGCGCGGGATAAACTGAAGCGAAAGCCGTTCAGGGTCGCACCGCGCGGCGCCGCGACGACGAGAACGTGTATCCGCCGGCGGAGGACGTGCTGCCTTTGCTCGTCGTGACCGCGACGTCGACGCGTCCTGGCGTGTGCGCGGGAGTGCGGGCGCGGAGCGTGACCGCATCGACGACCGTCACCTCGGTCGCCGCAATTCCTCCGAAGGTCACGCTCGCCGGCACCGCGGTGGAGAATCCCCCGCCGCGAATCGTCACCAGCGTTCCGCCCGACTTCGTTCCCGCGGGAGGCGAGAGTGACGCGATCGACGGCGCGGGCACGCTCCAGGTGAAGCTCTTCTTCGCGCTCGCGCCGTCGGGATTCGTGACGATGACGTCGACCATGCGCGTCGACACGAAGTCGAACGGACCGGGCGGCGTGACCGCACGGATCTCGGAGGGGCTGATCACTTCAACGCTCGCCGCAGGCAGCGTCCCGAACTTCACGGTTGCGCCGGATGCGAAGCTCGTCCCTTCGATCGTGACCGTCGTTCCGCCGCTCGTCGGTCCTGTCGATGGCGAGACATCTTCGACCGACAGCGGCTGCACGGCGAGAACCGTAAACGTGCCGTGCATCCCGCTGTGTCCGCTGCCGCAGAAACGCGAGCAGAAGTACGTGAACTCTCCGGCGGTGTGCGCGGTGAACTGGATCGTCATCGGCTCGTCGCCGGGATTCACCGGATGCGACGAGTTGGCGTAGGTCTCCAGCCGGAAACTGTGGCCGTCGCCCACGCCGTCGTCGGCCGCTGTGAGGATGATCGTCACGACGTCGCCCTGATTCACGATCGGCGCGGGCGAAAACTCGAACGTGAACTGCCGCGCCGTGACGTTGAACGTTCTGCTGTCGTGCGGCGCGATCGCGGCGATCCACATCAGCGACACCACCCACCAGCCGTTCATAGGAGGATTTTAGTTTATTAGTTTAGACACCAAAGAACCACGAGGCGTATCAAACCCATGCTCGACCGTGCGCTCGGGTTCGCTCCGCTGCCCTGGGGCATCGATCTCCTGCTCACCGACGCGTGCAATCTCCGTTGCGCCTACTGTCCGATCACGACGGACATGGTCACGCTGCGGCCGAGCGCGGTCATGAACACGGACAAGGCGCTGCGCTTCCTCGAGTCCGTCGCATCCTTCCGTCCGATGATCCGCATGTTCGGCGGCGAGCCGCTCCTGCATCCGGAGTGGCCGCGCATCTTCGCGCGCACGCACGAGCTGGGGCTGCCGTTCACGATCGTCACGAACGGCACACGCATCGCGGGACGCGCGGAAGAGCTCGTGCGCAGCGGCATCACCGCGGTCGGCATCTCCGTCGATCCGCCGGAGGCGCACGACCGATACCGCGGCGCGGGCAGCTTCGCGATGTGCAGGAGCGTCATCGACGAGCTGTGCGACGCGAAAGCGAAGCTCGGCTCCGGCACGCCGCTCATCGAGATCTTCACGACCGTGTACGAAGGAACGTACGACCACCTCATCGAATGGGCGGACGAGCTGCGCGGCTGGCCGATCGACATGCTCCGCTTCCAGCACCAGATCTGGTTGCGCACCGCGCAGCGTCCGGTGTCCGAGGCGATGATCGCGGAGGCGTGCGGGGACTCGACGTTCTTCCGCTCCGATGTCGACACCTACTGCAGCGACGCGATGCCGAACGTCGATGCGGAAATCCTCGAGCGGCATCTCCATCACCTGCGCGCAACGACGTACCCGTTCAAGGTCGAGTTCCATCCGCCGCTGCCGGTGCACGAGATGATCGAGTTCTACCGCAACCCCGAATTCAAACGCGTGACCGAGCGGCCCTGCACGCTGATCTCGAATTACGCGTTCGTCGACCCGCGCGGGCGTCTTTACCCCTGCCTGACGCTCGACATGGGCAATGTGTTCGACGAATCGTTTCAGGCGGTGTGGAATGGAACGAAATTCCGCGCATTTCGGCGGCTGTTGCGCGAGCACGAACGGCTGCCGCTCTGCGAACGCTGCCCAGCCTAGAATGAGGTCATCATGAAACGCATCACACTCATCGCCACACTTCTCCTTGCCACCCTCGCCTTCGCGGGCGAGAAGATCTCCCGCGGCGCGGCCATCGCCAAAGACGCGCAGGCGGTTCCGCTCACGACCGTCCTCGCTTCGCCGGCCGAGTACACGAAGACGCCGGTCGTCGTCGAAGGCGTCATCAGTAACGCCTGCGAGCGCAAGGGTTGCTGGATGCAGCTCAAACCCGTGGACGGCGACCAGAACGTGCGCGTCACGTTCAAGGACTACGCTTTCTTCGTCCCGCTCGATTCGAAAGGGATGAAGGCGCGCGCCGAGGGCGTCACGACCGTGAAGAAGCTCTCGAAGCAGGAAGCCGATCACCTCGAGGAAGAAGGCGCGAAGCTCAAGCGCAACGAAGACGGATCCGCGATCGAGGTGTCGTTCGTCGCGAACGGGGTGGAGCTGACTCCCCCCGGAAAACCCTGAGCGAAGCCGAAGGGTCAGCTGAGCCCTCACGCTGCGCGAACCCACAGGCGACCGCACGCGCGAACGCCAGTCGGTTTACGCAGCGTGGGGGCTCAATTGGCTCTTCGGCTTCGCTCAGAGCTACGGGGCGGAGATCGTCGGCATGATCGTGTAGTCCACCTTCGCGTCGAAGTACTCGCGGTTCCGTTCGTACTCGCGGCGCACCACGAGATCCATCGCGCGCTCTGTACCCATAACGTAATCAACGGCGAGCACTCCGTCGAGGTGATCGATCTCGTGCTGGAGCAGCTCGGCCGCGGCCTGGTCGAGCTCGCGCCATTCCTTCCGCTTCCCCTGCTCGTCCACGTACTCCAACGACAGGGAGCGTGCGCGCTCCACGCGCACGAGCAGGTCCGGGAAGCTCATGCAGTCGTCCCACATCGTGAACGTCTCTTCGCTACGCCAGGTGACGACGGGATTCACGACGAAAAACGTCCCGGATCCGAGGTTCACGGCGATGAAGCGTTGCGCGATTCCGATCTGCGGCGCGGAGATCGCGCGGCCGAATCCGTGAGCGCGGCGGAACTCCTCCAGCGTCGCGGCGAGCGCGTCGAACGCCTGCCCGTCGTACGACTTCACTTCCGCCGAGCGGACGCGCAGGCGCGGATCTCCGAGGAGCAGGACTTCAGGCATCGTTTCATTCAGTTTATCCCGCGCGCAGACGCGGGATCTATGGAGCCCTCACGACCAGCGTGTTTCAGCGCGGCCAGCGAGAGGGCACCAGAGATCCCGCGTCTACGCGCGGGATAAACTGAATGTTTGCTCCCGTTGCGATCACGACGACCGTCTTCCCGCGCACGTCGTGCTTCATCGCCGCCGCCAGACCTGCGGCGCCTGAGGGCTCGACGAGAACGTGCGCGCCGAGGATCATCGCGCGCGTGGCGGCGAGCAGCTCGTCGTCGCTGACGGTCATCGCGTCGTCGACGTGCTCGAGCAGCGCGTCGAGCGCGAACTGCGCGGGCACGCGGCACATCAATCCGTCCGCGAGCGTGTCGATCGGGCGCTCGATTGCGCGGCGCGCGTGAAAGCTCTCCACCATCGCCGGCGAGCCTTTCGCCTGCACCGCGACCACGCGCGCGTGCGGCATCGCCATTCCGACTCCCGCCGCGAGCGAGCCACTGCCCATCGGCACGTACACGACGTCAATGTGCTCGAGCTCCCGCGCGATCTCGAGACCCACCGTCCCGGCGCCTTCGATCACGCTCGCGCTCTCGCCGTCGTCGATGAAGCGCAGGCCTTCGTCGCGCGCGAACTGCATCGCCATCGCCTTCGCGTCGTCGAGGTCTTCGCCGCCGTCGTGGATCGTCGCGCCGAGGAGCTCGATCTTCGCGCGCTTGACCGGATTCGCGCCCCGCGGGAGAAACACGTGCGCGACCACGTCCGCGACCTTCGCGGCCCACGCGACGCCCTGGCCGTGATTGCCCGTCGACGACGTGACCACTGACAACGAAGGCTCCTGGAGGATGTCATTCAGCGCGCCGCGCCACTTGAACGACGCGATCGGTGAGACGGTCTCGTTCTTCACCCAGAGATCGCATCCGAGCTCCGCCGACAGAATCAACGAGCGGACGAGCGGCGTCGGCTTCGCGTACGGCGCGAGACGCTCGGCTGCGGCATGGACGTTCATGAACAACGTAGCATCAACTTCCGTTGCGCACCTGCTCGAAGCGCGCGACGAGCTTCGGCGAGAAGACGCTCGGGTCGAGGCGCAGCGCGCGATTGCGCTGCAGCGCGGCCTTGAAGTCGTCGTTCGCGGAGACGAGCAGCGCGTCGGGCGTGCGCGAGAGCATCGCCCGCGTGTATCGCACGCAGCCCCGCAGCAGATACGCCTCCGCCGCGGGACTCGCGACGATCATCTTCGTGAGCAACTGTTCCGCGCTCGCGAGGTCGCCGTTGGCATACGCGCGATACGCGGGCGCGACGTCGACTCTCGCAACCGCGGCAACGACGACCGGCTTCGGCTCAGGCGGCTTCGCCAGTTCGGCGAGACGCTTCTCCACCGCGAGCCGCACCACGTCGTACTCCGCGTCGCTCTTCGCGGCGTCGAGCTGCCTACGCACTCGCTCCGCCTCGGCACGCGGCGCCTTGCGACGAAACTCCTGCACCGCGACCTCGGCCGCGACTTTGGCCTGGCTGATGACGGGGGCGGCTTCGACGGTCTCGGTTTTCACGGGCGGGGGCGCGACGGTTTCGGTTTTCGCGATCACCGGGGCGATCGGTTTTGAGGGTTTCGGGCGAGTGGCGGCGGCCGCCTTCAGTTTTTTTCCTTCCTCCGCCGCTGCGGAAAAGAGTTGCGCGGCTTGCTCCGCCGTTTGCGCGACCGATCCGTACGCGTTCGCATCGGTGCCCGCTTTGCGCAATTGAGCGAGCGCGTCCTGCAGCTTGCGCTGCGCGTCGCGGTAGCTCTGCGTGCGATCGCCGCCGGCGCTCATCGCGTCGCCCTGAATCTGCATCGCGCGGCTGACCGCTCCCTCGGCCGCTTTCTTCGGGCCGCTCACCGCGTCCTGCGCCTCGCGCTGCTTTTCCTTCTGCGCGCGCGCGACCCAGTCCTTCATCTTCCCGTAGTACTGAGTCCGCGCAACCGCTCCCTGCTCCTCGGAGATCCGCCACTCGCGCAGCGCGCCCTCCGTGTCGCCGAGGTTGAACTTGGCGATGCCGAGGTAGAAATGCGGGACGTAGGTGATGATCGACTTGCCCGCGCGCACGGAGGTGCTTTCCGTCGGATTCTCCGCGATCGCTTTCTGCAGCGAGGACGCGGCGAGCGCGTAGCTCCCGCCGTTCACTGCAGCGACGCCGCGGTTGTAAAAGTCCCACCACTTGTCCGCGGCGAACGCGCTCGTCGCAAACAGCAGGATCGCGAGGACGCGTTTCATTCCGCGACTCCGAAATCAGGAACACTGGCCAGTGCGGGATCGCTGAACGTCACGTACAGCGTCACGTCGCCGCCGGGCGCGACGTCGACGGTGCGCGAGATCGGCTTCGGAAAATTCGGATTCGCGAGCGTGACTTCGTAACGTCCCGGCGCGAGGTCGAGGGGCGCGGGCGTGACGAGGTTCGCGCCGATGTCGACCGCCGCTCCATTCTCGAGATTGCGCACGCTGGTGATGTTCGCCCACGGAAACGCGTTGACGGCGATGCGTCCCTGCGCGGCCGGCACCGTCACCGACGCTTTCACGGGCGTCGTCGGACGCGGAGGCGCGGGACGCTCGCGGGTGAGCATCCATCCGCCGGCGACGAGCACCGCAAGCACGAGCGCGGCCGCGTAGAGCATCCACGACGAGCGTTTCTTCGCGGGAGGCGCGCTGTCTTCTTGAGCGACGACGCGGTCGAGCGTCTTCTGCACCGCGGGCGCCGCGGGTGCGTTGTCTTCGATGGACACGATCGTCACGGCCTCGGCCGCCACACGCGTCCCTTCGCGCGTGATTTCCGCGGCGACCGTCACCGGCGGCGGCGCGCCGGGCGTATCGGGCAGCGACTCGGCGACGCGCTCGAGCTCCATCGCGAACTCGCGCGCGGTCGCGTAACGGTTGTTGCGGTCTTTCTCGAGCGCGCGGAAGATCAACGCCTCGAGTTGCGGCGCCGCCACGACGCCGGGATTCACCTCGCGCAGCGGCTTGGGCCGCTCCGACGCGTGTTTCATCAGATACGCGTGCGGCGTGTCGGCCATGAACGGCGGGACGCCGGTGAGCATCTCGTACATCACGATGCCGAACGAATAGAGGTCCGCGCGGCCGTCGATGCGCTCGCCCGGGGTCAGCATGCCGAGGTGCTCAGGCGAGCAGTACTTCCACTTGCCGACGAAGATGCCGGTCTTGGTTTTGTTGTCGTCGGACGCCGCGGACTTGGCGATGCCGAGGTCGATGATCTTCACGCGCTCCGCACCCTCGTCGTCGCGCAGGATCATCAGGTTCTCGGGACTGATGTCGCGGTGGACGATGCCGGCGCGATGGATCGCGTCGAGTCCCATCAGCGCCTGCACGGCCAGCTTCGCCGCGTAACGCGCGGAGAGCGGCCCCCGCTGATCGATCAGCTCGTGCAGGTTGATGCCCTCGATGTACTCCCAGACCATGTAATGCGAGCCGTCGTCGAGGGTCGAGAAGTCGAAGAGCGCGGCGACGTTGGGATGCTGGATCTTCGTCGCCAGCCGCGCCTCGCGGAGAAACCGTTCATGCGCGCCGGCATCCGCCGAGATGTTCGAGCGCATCAGTTTGATGACTCGGATTGCGTTGAGGTGCGTGTGCAGGACCTTGTAGACCTCGCCCATGCCTCCGACGCCGAGGCGTGCGATGAGCCGGTACTTGCCGTCGAGCGGCGTCTCCAGGTAGCGGCGCAGGAAATCGGTGATTGCCTCTCCGCAATGCGGGCAGGCTTTGTAGCGGGAGTCGATCTCCGACTTGCAGTGGATGCAGAAGAAGGGCATGAGGACCGTGGTCTTGGTTGTGTGATTGGAATTATATGATTGTCGTTCGACCCCGAGCGAGCGCAGCGAGTCGAGGGGCCAACTTAGCATCACGTCGCATGTGCATCGCAGGGGCTAACATGGCCCCTCGACTCGCGCTGCTCGCTCGGGGCTAAAGGCACTCATGGCCGAAAACTTCGACGTAGTCGTCATCGGCGGGGGCACCGCCGGCCTCGTCACTGCCTCCGGCTGCGCGAGGCTCGGGCGCAAGGTCGCGCTCATCGAGCGCGAGGCGCTGGGCGGGGATTGTCTGTGGACCGGGTGCGTGCCGACGAAGGCGCTGGTGGCGACAGCCAAGCTCGCGCATCAGATGCGGCACGCGGACGTCTTCGGGCTCGAGCCGGTGACGCCGCGGATCACGCCGAAGTCGGTGATGGACTCGATGCGCGAGCAGCGCCGCGACATCAGCCGTCACGACGACCCCGAAAAGTTCCGGCGCCTCGGAATCGACGTTATTGAAGGGAACGCGAAACTCGTCGCGCGCAATGAAGTGGAGGTCGGCGCGCGGCGTCTCGTCGCGAAGGACGTCGTCATCGCCACCGGCGCGCGCACTTCCGTTCCTCCGATCGAGGGATTGAAGGAGCACGGCTTCCTCGATCACGTGAGCTTCCTCGCGCAGGATGAGTTTCCTGCCTCGATCCTCGTCCTCGGCGGCGGCTACATCGGCATCGAGTTCGCGCAGATGTTCGCGCGCTTCGGTTCGCGCGTGACCGTCGTGGAGATGCTCGACGAGATCATCAACAAGGAAGACGCGGCGATCATCACTCGCGTGCGCGAGATCCTCGCGGACGAGCACGTCGAGCTACACACCGGCTGGGCCGTGAAGTCAGTGCGTCGCGAAGGCGACAAGAAGCTCGCGCGCATTGAGAACAAGCTCGGCGAGTCGCGCGAGATCGCGGTCGACGAGATCTTCGTCGCCTCCGGACGCCGCGGGAACACCGAGGACCTCGGACTCGAGAGCGTCGGCGTGAAAGTCGAGCGCTCGTTCGTCAAGGTCGATCAGTTCCTGCAGACGTCCGTGCCGCGCATCTGGGCCTGCGGTGACGTGCACGGCGGGCTGCAGTTCACGCACGTGGCCGCGTACGAGGCTGTGAAGCTCGTGCGCAACATGCTCTTCCCCGGCAAGTCCGCAGTCGATTATTCGAACGTGCCGTGGGCGCTCTACACCGACCCCGAGGTCGGGCACATCGGGATGACGGAGGAAGAGGCGCGGACGAAACACGGCGGCGACGTGCGCACGTACGTGACGCAGATGCACGACGTCGACCGCGCGGTCGTCGATCGCGCGTCCTCGGGCCTGATCAAGCTCGTCTGCGACGCGAAGGGCCGCATCCTCGGCGGACACGTCCTCTGCGCGAACGCATCGACGGTCATCGAAGAGATCGTGCTCGCGCGGCGCAA
This sequence comes from Thermoanaerobaculia bacterium, assembly GCA_035999335.1. GTDB lineage: Bacteria > Acidobacteriota > Thermoanaerobaculia > Gp7-AA8 > Gp7-AA8 > QHVT01. The sequence goes on from DASYGV010000147.1 coordinate 30,983, forward strand.
GGGTATGAAGATCGGCGACCTCGCCCAGCGGATCTCCGCCTACCCGTCGCTCGCTGACGGCGTGCAGAAGACGGCGTCGCTGTATTACGCGGACGTCGCGAAGGGCTGGCTCGGGGCGGTGGGTAAGTTCGTCGCGGCGATGTCGCAGTGAGGTCGTGGAACGCTGGACCGCTGCCGTCCCGGCGGCTGACCGGGCGGCGTCCCGCGCCGCCCGCCCCGGGTGGCGGCGCGGGACGCCGCCACATCAGCCGGCGGGACGCGCGGCGGTCCGACTGCGTGCCCTGGAACGCTGGCGTCCTCGCCGGCTGGCCCGCAGGCGTCCCGCGCCTGCGTTCTGCGCGGCGGCGAGGACGCCGCCGGGCCAGCCGCCGAGACGGCGGCGTTCCATCTTCACACATAGAGCGAATCCTCGATCGGCCGGATTTCGACGCTGCCGAAACGCGTCGACGGAAACCTCGCGATGATGCGAATGGCCTCGTTGAGATCGCCCGCCTCGATGAGCAGGTATCCGAGAAGCTGCTCCTTCGTCTCGGCGAACGGCCCGTCGGTCGTGGACAACTTTCCTTCGCGCATGCGCACGGTCGTCGCGGTACGGACGGGCTTCAGCCGATTGACGTCGACGAGCTGCCCTTTCTCCTGAAGCTCTTCGAGAAAGTCACGAATCCCTTCCTGCATCTTGGAGAGCTCGGAAGGCGAGATCGCGTCCAGCATCGATTGAGCGTGGTAGATCAGACAGAGGTATTTCATCGTTCTTCCAGGCGATCCGCGAGCGCGGCTCGCGCGGCGTGTGCGGGAGCGTAGTCCGCGAGCTCGCCGCGCGCGAGGATCGCATCGATCAACGCGAGTCCCGTCGCCGCTCCGTCGCGCATCGCAATCGCAGCCGCGCGATTGAGCTCGACCACCGGCGTCGGCCGGATGCGCAACAGCACGTCGTAAAGCCCGACGATCTGCGGCCAGTCGGTCGCCTCCGCGGTCGCCGCCTCGGCGTGCACGGCCGCAATCGCCGCCTGCACGGAGTACGCACCGAAGCGCGGAGACTGCAGTGCGCGCTCCACGAGCGCCAATCCTTCCGCGATCCACTCGCGATTCCACAGCGAGCGATCCTGTTCATCGAGCGCAACGGGCTCGCCGTCCGCCGTCGTGCGCGCCGCGCGCCGCGATTCCTGCAACAACATCAATGCGAGCAGTCCGAGCGCTTCCGGTTCCGGCAGCAGCTCGGTGAGCAGGCGTCCGAGGCGGATCGCTTCGCGTGTGAGCGTTTCTCCGGAGGTCGTCGAGTAGCCTTCGTTGAACACGAGATATACGACGGCGAGGACGGCCTCGAGCCGCTCCGCCAATTCGTCGCGCGACGGAACCTGATACGGAATTCGCGCGTCGCGGATCTTTGCCTTCGCGCGGACGATGCGTTGCGCGATCGTGGGTGCGGCCGCGAGAAACGTGCGCGCGATCTCTTCGGTCGTGAGCCCGCACACCTCGCGCAGCGTCAGCGCGACCTGCGCGTCGGGCGCGAGCGCGGGGTGACAACAGGTGAAGATGAGACGCAGGCGGTCGTCCTCGAGATGACCGTCGTCCTGCGGCTCCGCGGTCTCCGCCGCACGCGCGTCGAGCACCTCGGCCAGCGCAGCGAGCGACGCATCGAATCTCGACCGGCGGCGGATGGCGTCGATTGCCTTGAAGCGCCCCGTCGAGATCAGCCACGCCCGCGGGCTCGCGGGAACGCCGTCGCGCGACCACTGCTCGAGCGCCGCCGCGAAGGCATCGTGAAGAGCTTCTTCGGCGAGATCGAAGTCGCCGAGGAGGCGGACGAGCGTGGCGAAGACGCGGCGGGATTCCGCGCGGTAGAGGTCGTCGAGGACCGCGCTCAAATTTTTTTCGCGCCTCATGTCGAATTCGCGCACGGCTGTCGACTATATGCGGAAGGAGAACGTCATGTGTCCCATCTGCATCAGTACGACCGTGCTCGTCGTAGCCGGCACCACATCGACCGCCGGCGTGGCCGGAGTCGCCGCACTCATCGCCCGCCAGTGGAATCGAAAAAAAGGAGAACAGAATGCTGCAACCAAAAATCGTGACGCGCGCTGAGTGGCTTCTCGCGCGCAGGGCCCATCTCGCGAAGGAGAAGGAGCTCACGCGGCTTCGCGATGAAGTGACCCGCGGCGGCCGCGCGCTGCCGTGGGTGAAGATCGACAAGGAGTATGTGTTCGACGGTCCGAACGGTCCGGAGACGCTCAGCGATCTCTTCGAAGGCCGCAGTCAGCTCGTCGTCTATCACTTCATGTTCCGGCCGGACTGGGAGTACGGCTGCCCGAGCTGCTCGTACGTCGCCGATCACATCGATCCGACGCTCATCCATCTCGCGCACCGCGACGTCACGTTCCGCGTCATCTCGCGCGCGCCGATCGAGCACATCGAGGCGTTCCGCGAACGGATGGGATGGAAGTTTCACTGGGTGTCGTCGTTCCGGAACGAGTTCAACTACGACTACAACGTGTCGTTCCCGCCCGAGCGCATCGTCGACGGAACGATCATGTACAACTTCACGACCGTCGAGGTCGGGTCGGAAGTACCGCTCGATGAGAGGGAAGGCGTCAGCGTCTTCTACAAGGACGCCGACGGCGCGATCTATCACACGTATTCGACCTACGAGCGCGGCGTGGACCTCTTCGTCGGCACGTACAACTGGCTCGACATCGTTCCGAAGGGACGCGACGAGGACGGGCTGGCGTTCAAGATGGCCTGGCTGCGCCATCACGATCGGTACGACGACGATTACCGCGTCGATGAGGTGTCGGGGTATCCGTTTCCGCCGAGAATCGCGGACTCCTGCTGCGCATCGCATTCGTGAACGAGGGCGGGCTCAGCCCGCCCTCGACCGGCAGTTTATCCCGCGCGCAGACGCGGGATCGTCGGTGCCACCGCAGGGATCGCGCCTGTGGCAGGGCTTGCTCCGGACGCACCGGAGATCCCGCGTCTTCGCGCGGGATAAACTAGAGACATGAAGAAGCTCGCCTTGCTCTCGCTCCTCATTCTCGTCCTCGCCGCCTGTGCTTCGATGAACAGCGGCCCGTCCGCGATCGCCAATCTTGCCCCGGCCAGCGGCCAGACAGCGGCGGGAACGGTGCTGCTCATCCAAATGGCCGACGGCAGCGTCGACGTGAAGGTCGATCTCACCGGCGTGCCCGCCGGCGTGCACGGCTTTCACATTCACGAAAAGGGAGACTGCGGCAACAACGGCGGCGCCGCGGGCATGCACTTCAATCCCATGACGGAAGCTCACGGCGCCCCGGACGCGCCGCCGCATCACGCCGGCGACTTCGGCAATGTGACGGCCAACGACGCGGGCGAAGTGCACACGCGCTTCACGACGCGCTCCGTGACGGTCGACGCCGGCGCGAAGAGCGCGGTGGACCGCGCGATCATTCTGCACGCGGACCCTGACGACCTGAAGACGCAGCCGACGGGGAACGCGGGCGCGCGGATCGCCTGCGGCGTGGTCACGCTCCAATGAGGAGACTCACACTGGCTTTGACGATGATCGCCCTCGCCGCATGCGCGGGCGGTCCGCGGCCCGGCGTAGAGTCGGTGCCCGGCCAGGGCGCGATCACGGTGCAGGTCATTCCGAACCCGATCCGCGCGACGCAGGTCTCCGGCGCGATGTACGACTTCCCGTTCGAGGTGATCGTGCGCGAGACGGGCGGACGTCCGGTGAACGTGACGCGGGTCAGCGCGTCGGTGAAGGGATTCGGTGGAATGACGTTGGCGAACGAGATGTATGACGCGGAGCGCCTCCGCGCGCTGGGTTTCTCGACGTCCGTCGCCGCGAACGGCGAGCTCCGCTATCGCTTCGCGCCGCGCAGGGAAGTACCGGACGAGCGACTGTTCAACGGCGTCTCGGTGCAACTCACGGTGGATGCGGTCGACGACGGCGGCAGCCCGACGAGCGCGTCGACGATGGTCACGGTGACCCGCTAGCCCCCGGCTTCAGCCGGGGGACCTGGAGGCGTCCAGCAGACCGAGCCCGCGTAGCGGGCGACAGACCCACCCCTGATCTTCCTCACGATCCGTTCGCTCTAGTGCGCCCCGTACCCGCTCTCCACGTATCTGGGCACGAGCACGATGAGAAGCAGTGCTGCCAGAGCCTCCAGCCAGATCAAGAAATTGATTCGAAAAGAAAGCTCTGCCGGCGACGCAAAATTGTAGTGTCCCAGGACGAACATGCTCAGAGCGCCATAGGACCAGAAGAGAGCGATCGCCGGCCATCGCCTTCCTTGTGAGGCCAACCACCATGCCAGGAGGAGCAGCGGCGTGATCGCAAACCAGAGGGCATCGACGATGTGCGGGGAGGGGATCCATGAGGGTTCCGGGTATTCGTGAAAATGGACGATGTTGTCGCCGAAATGAAGGACACTGGCGACCAGGTTCCCGACCACCAGAATCGTCAGTGCTCTTGAACGGTGCATCAGAAGGCCACAGTACCAGGTGAGTTGACTTCGACGCCCAACGGCCCTTCTCGAACGCGCTTCAACGAAATGTTTCGGACGCAGTTGCAGGTTCGCCGCAAGCGTCGGGATCGCCCGCGGCGCACGCTCGTGCGAGCAGGCTCCGAATGAGTCCCGGTTGATACTCACCGAGCTTTCCAGACTCGAGATGTTTCGCAAGCACTCGGCAGGGGAATCCGTTCACTTCATCACAGGCCGCTTCGAGGTATCTCCGAACTTCGGCGAACTGCGGCGGAGTCGCGGATGCGAACATGATCCGACCAACCATACCGCAGGCGAAGGGTTCCTTTGCGGCACATGCTTTTTCGAACGTTCGTCGCGCGCAGGTGAGTTGCTCGTCGGAGGGATCGTTTGCCCAGATACTTGCCGCGTAGTTCGTACAGGCATTTGCTTCTCCGAGAAGGCACGCCCGCTGATAGAGGCGTACAGCCTCCGCTGCGTTTTGGGGGTCCTTTTCGGCCGCATAGGCCATCCCAAGACAAGACGCCGCACTCCCAGCCGCGCACTTCGCACGGCATAGCCAGTCGGCTGGCTTGCACGTCGGAACGGTTGACGCGAGCTCGAGATCATGGATGGAGTCAGCGATGCAGACTCGCCCGCCGGTGCCGGACATTTCCTTAGCCGGTGCTTTACTGCAGCTCCCGAAAATGAGCGACGCCGTGAACGCACACAGCACGGTCGCAATCCAGCAAGATACCCAGGAATTCTTGCACCGGTTCATTGCGTCCTCAGGCTTCAACGCTTCTCGGGTTATCGGGTCGAAGTTCGATTCGGCGTCAAGGTTCGCCCAGTCCGGTTAAGAACTCGATGATGGCTTGGGTCTCTTCCGAGAACTCAGCCAACTCCGGGCGCTTGATGATTCCGGCTGCAACGCCTTGCGCGATCTGTGCGTACGCCACTGACCGACGGGGGTTGTCGAAGACCTCTCCCAGCTTGCGATCCGTCTTCCGCAGGAACTTCCAGAGGTTCAGGTAGCGTTCGTGAGCGGTTCCATCGTCTTCCGCAAGCACAACGACCTTGGCCAGCGCTCTCTCGCAGTATCGATCCAGTGCGACCTGCGACAGTTTCCGCCACCGCTTCCAATCGGCTTCCGAGATCTGACGCTCCATTGCTGTCGTCTCCGGCGAACGGCTTGACGTTCACCCGCGCCAACCGCGCGAGAAAGTCTACTCGGAATGCTTCGGGCAGTGCCTCGGCGTTAGGCCGAAGTCGGCTCCACCGCCGAGTAGCCTGAGTTAGCCGGCGTTCACTTCGGACGGATCGAACCGCAGGGGAAAGCGCTCCGGGTGCTCGATTGACTCGAGCGATAGATCCACATCGAGGTCGGGCCAATAGAGATGATCGGGCGACGGCACGCGAACATTCAAGATTTGCCGCACGGCGGCATTGGCGAACCAAGGGAACTCGGCGAATGCCAGGAAGAGTTCTCGGCCCTCGAGGCTGAGCCAGAACCCGTGCCTTCCGATGCTTACTACTTCAACGCCGGTGGTGGTCGCGCCACCTTTGCTCGATTTCGACATGACGCTCTTCGACGATGCGAAGTATCTTGGTGACTTCGCGCTCGGCGATTCCATGATTCTGCGCCACTTCGATGCGAGGCTCAAGCCAGACCTTGAGTTCGCCGTCCGGCGCCTCAACATGGACGTGAATTCGGTCTTCTTCGAGCGAGAAGAAGTAGAACCGGTACGGTCCGTCGCGAAAGACGGTGGGGCTCAAGCCGCGATCGTAGCACCGCGCGCCCGAGCCCTACCAGCGGTGGACCCTCCGCTGGCTAACGTCCCAAGGTGAGCCGCTTCGGCCCACGCCTCGAACGTGGGAGTAAGCCTATCAGACGGCGGGCCGAAGTCGGCTCCACCGCCGAGTTAGGCGCCGTTTCGGCCGAAAGCGTTCGCTTCATGGAACCCAGATTCCTTCAATTTGGACTTCGAAGTCGTCGCCAACCTCGGAGACTTCAGCGTGCAGGACAAGGTCGCTGCGGCCTTCCTGAGCGCTCCACAGGTCAACGAGAACCTCCCAGTGCGTATTCATCCACTGCGCGACCGACGTTTCCCATGACTGCTCGGGTAGATCCATCAAGGTAGCTCCATAGTTCTTCACGTAAGCCCGCATTCGTTCTGCAGTTTCGGCTTCAACCGGGCGAAGGTGAGGCACGTTCCGCGACACTGAGTAATCGTTCTCGGCAAGTGAACGCACGACCTCTCGGAACACGTCCCGCCACGCACCCGCAACGGGATGTTCGCCGTGTTCATCCTTCAGGGCGGGCGGAAGTTCTTGCATTCGTCGTTACCCGACCTCAGGCGCCTAACGCACCAAGGGTCAGGGGTGCGGGGCCGGCGCGCAAGGCTTTCGGCTCGCTACAATCATGGACGGCCCCGCATCCCCTGCAGCCGATTGTTAGGCGTCGGCCGGCCGGCTCCGCACCAAACCAGTAAAGACGCGCCGATGGTGGAGGCGCCGACGGGTGCCTGCCACGCCACATCGGCAATCCTAGCCTTACTGCGCCGCCCAAGCCTACCGCGAAGCGGTTTCGTTCAACGCCCGAATTAACCCGACCGACGCCAGCGCGATAGCGGCAAGATATCAGAAATCAGCCGACTTGATGATGAAAGATTCGCTGGCGAGGGTCGGGTTGAATGAGTTGTTCGGCTGCCCGCACCTTACCCGACGCAAACATTAATCTTGTGGTATGTATGAAGCGAGAATATATTCTCAGCCATGATGAACAGACTTACATTAAGTATCGCAGCGCTGGCGGCCAAGTCGGACTTCGGTGAAACGGAGCTCGTCGGTTATTACCATAATGAGGGTTTGTATTACGTCATGAGCCGTATTGAGACGTCAAAAGAGGCAGACGGTTCACGAATCAAAGAGCTCATCGTTGAATTCTGTACAACGATCCCAAATGGCACTTTCGGCAAGGTGTCAAAAAAGGAACATACTGAACTGGCGAGAAAGGTGCTGGGGCAAATCAATCTGGACGAGATATCTGATTCATTTGTTTGGAAATCCCACTCCGCTCTGAGTCGGCCTGCGAATCAAAGTATGTCCACGTTACTCAAATTACTTGAAAACTTCATTGATCCAGACATGACTCCAGAAAAAGGGAAAGCACAACTGGAGTTGTGGCAAAAAAAATCGGCGAAAACCCTTACGCCCAAAGAGCAAACCGTCATTGGCGGTGCCGGTTCTATTGCACGTTACAGTCTGGCTTACTGGTTGTTAAATGATCCGGCAACTAATGCGCCCGCTGCGGCACGAACCAAATGTCGAGACAAAGTCCATATAGGTTTTGCAGCGAGGGATATTTTAGGGGGAGCGATGGGTGGTCTCATCGGCTTTGGTTTCGGTGGCCCCACAGGTGCGGTTGTTGGAGCTATGGCGGGAGGGCAACTGGCATCATGCGCGTGAGATAGTAAAATCATAATGGGGTGGTTAAACCATGTAGCCTTGAGACAATTCGCTATCTGATCTAAGGAAGGGCGCGCGAGGTGGTTCGGCGCCTCGCCGCCGCTTGAGACGGACTAGTGGAGTGTAAAGATGCAATTGGGACCAGTAAACTACTGTTCTCACGTGCATGGGAAAGCTGGAGCTGGGGCAGTCGGATCGGGATGAACTGGAGAGTCGCGCCAGAAGCCGGGTGGTTCGGGCAGAGGACGCACGAAGAGCGCGGTTGATTCTGCTGCTGGCAGACGGCGAACCGTACACCTCCATTCAGTCGAAGCTGAGGTGTAACCGCAGCTACGTGAGCCGATGGAAAGCTCGATTCCTCGAAGGAGGAATTGCCTCACTTTATGCGCGACAACAGGGGCGGAAGCGATCCGTTCTGACTCCGGCCATGGAAGCTCGGGTTCTGAAGTGGACCTCGCGAAAACCGACGGATGGATCGACGCACTGGACGACGCGAAAGCTGGCTAGGAAGCTCGGGATCAGTCACACGCAGGTGGCGACGGTGTGGAAGCGAGCGAACCTGAAGATTCATCGGATCGAGCGTTACATGGCGTCGAACGATCCCGACTTCGAGACGAAGGCGGCGGATGTGATCGGGTTGTACGTGAATCCGCCGCAGCATGCTGCTGTCTTCTGCGTGGACGAGAAGACAGCCATTCAGGCTCTCGACCGACTCGATCCGGTACTGCCGTTCTCACCGGGGCGACTCGAACGCCACGGATTCGAGTACTACCGGCACGGAACACTTTCCCTCTACGCGGCGCTCGACACGAAATCAGGAGAGGTCATCGGCAAGACCGCAGCACGTCATACCAGCGAAGAGTTCGTCGCCTTTCTTCTATCGGTCGTGTCGTCGCAGCCGAAAGGCAAAGAGATCCACATCATTCTGGACAATCTCTCGGCTCACAAAACCGAGCGCGTAAAACAGTTCCTGGTCGACTATCCCAATGTCACTCTGCACTTCACGCCCACGTACTCGTCCTGGCTGAATCAGGTAGAGATCTGGTTCAGCAAGATCGAGCGCGACGTGATCAGTCGCGGTGTCTTCACCTCGATACCGGATCTACGCCGCAAGCTGATGACCTACATCACCCGATACAACGATCAACCGCGGCCGATTCGCTGGAGCTACGTCGACGTCACCAAGCGCATTACTGGTCCCAAACGATCATTTACACGCCACTAGGATGAATACACGGTTCCCCTGCGGCTGCCGCGATGCTTGCCCAGCGACCTAACTCTTTATTGAGCCCCACTCACCCCGACAACCTCGACAACAAACAAATCCCCTGACGGATATCGGGCGAAGAGTGCTATTGAGCGTCGATCGTAACATGTGGAAACTCTATGGTTTCGCGTCAAAGGCGTGTTCCGGTCTGCCGTTATCCACTGCAGTGTGACGGCGAATGGCCGTTCTGCTCATATAAGCGGGTCGTGTCCATGGTCTCGAGCACTTTTTCGTTCGCCTGTGCAGGAAACGCGAGAACGAGAAGCAGCACGGCAGCGGCCGCGGCGCGTTTCATCCGCATTGGCGCCTCAACGTTCCGCGTCCGGCGGATCCACAGCTCTGCCGCGATCGTCGTCAGCAGCCAGCCGGACCACATCGCCAAGACGAAGAGCTGCGTCATCGGAATCCCTCGCGGCGTGAGCGCGAAATCGACCACGACGCCGGCGATGCGGACCAGCGAGACTCCGAAGGCGACGCTTGCGGCGCGGATCATCCACTCGCGATGCGCGGCGACGTCGCCGCGGCGAATGGCGCGGAACGCGCGAGTCAGCGAGACCACGAAAAACGCGGCGACGAGCGCGATGACCGTCGCCTCCCCTGCTCCGGAGATCGGCATCAGCACTCCGAACCAGAGGCCGGTGATCGTCGCGGGGATCGCGAGCACGAGCAGCAGGCGTCCGGACCAGCGATGCAGTCGAATGAAGCGGCGACGGACGGACGCGGAGAACTGCAACGGCAACAGCAGCAGGAACACGCCGCCCGCGATCACGTGCACGTACACGACGACCGGATGCGCGGCGTAACGACCTTCGAAGCGCTGCAACACGGCTTCCCGCTGAGACGCGAGCGGGTCGGTGCGGCCGAAGCGCTCCATGACCGCGTTCCGCGCCGGCTCGATGCGGAACGTCAGCTCCGCCGGATACCAGAGCCGCGCGAGCACGGACGCGACCCCGATGATCACCAGGACGATCGCGGCCACCCAGATCAGCGCGCGCATGGGAACAGACTACGCCAGACGGCAGTAAACTGCGCTTCTTGCCGCAAAAGCACTTCGCGGCGTCTCGGCAGTCACGGTGACGAGATCGCCCGCCCCTGACCACAGCAACCGAAGCGTACAGTCCCTCGACCCTAAGCGTACAGTCGACCCAACCGAATCGTATGGAGAGAGACCCGACGCCTACGGTGGAACGACCCTGAGCGTACAGTCCCTCCACCCCAAGCGTACAGTCCACCGACCCTACGCCTACAGTCGGTCCGCCCTAAGCGTATGGAGACCGTACCGAAGTGTACAGTCCACTGACCCTGAGCCTACAGTCCCTCCACCCTAACCGTACAGTCCACCGACCCTACGCTTACAGTCGGTCCACTGTAAGCGTATGGAGACGGTACCGGCGCTTACAGTCGCTGGACTGTAGGCGCATGAAGACGGTACCGACGCCTACAGTGCACGGACTGTACGCGTACAGTCACCCGACTGTACGCTTCGGTTCCATCGACCCCTCCCGCGGCGGGATCGGGCGTGGTCATGGATCAATCGTCCAGAAGTGCCGGATGCCACGGACTCTGATCGCCGAGAGAGGTCCGGAAGGCCCAGAGCGCGGCGAGCGCGACGACGACATACGGCAACGCGACGAGAGGCGTGGCCCACGACACGTTGCCGGCAGCGGGCGGCAGGAAGGTCGCCAGGAAGGTCGCCTGCGACACGGCCATGGCCACGGCTCCGAACCGGACGAGGATGACCGTGACCAGGATCGCGGTCCCGGTGCTGAACAGCAAGGTCAGCATGACTCCTGAGGAGGCGAGGATGAACGCCGTCTCAAAGATCGCGAAGTACACGGCGATCGCGAGCATGCGTTTTCTGAGCAGGATGGCGAGGATGACGAGCAGCACGGTTTCGGTGAGCGCCCAATTGATGCCGGCCTCGACGTACTGGAGGAGTGCCGCCAGCGAATGCGCCGGCCCGATGAGCATGGGGAAATTGCCGATCCACGGCCCGTAGCTGCGTCCTGAGGTCACGTCCATCACCGCCGTGTCCCCCGACGCGAGCAGTGCATGCCCGAGTCCCGCGGCGAGGCCGATGAGCATGTCGCGCCCGACCATCGGATCGCGAAGACGGCCCGACAGCATGCGCGACCACGCGATCAGCAGGTGGGGCCAGCGCCGGCGCACATACGGCTCGAGGGCGATGTAGCCGAGAAAGATGAGCGCTCCCCACAAAAGCGCGTCCGCGAGGATCCGCCCCCCCCAGCGCAAACGCACCGAAGTCGCGCGGCCAGGTTGCCGTCAGCAGGCCCCGCGCGAGCTCGAGCGCGACGATGACGCCGGCGATGCGCAACGCTCCCTGCCGGTCGCCGCGGCGGAGACGAAGGTTGCGCCATGCCAGCACGCCGGCCGCCGTGGACAGAATCACGACGACGGTGAGCATGAAGACGTCCAGCAATCTGCCCGAGAACGGCACTTTTTCGAGACGATCGCTCGCGTTTTCCCATTCGCCGGTGATCTTGAAAAACACCGGCGTACCGTGCCATGCCGCGGCCTCGACGCGGATCGGCAAGGCGTCGGCGGGATAAGTGCCGCTCCAGGCGGCGCGCGCATCGAACGGCGCCGGCGGCGCGGCGGTCGGCGGGACGGAGCGGAGACGCGCCGGATCGAGTCCGGCGGCGGCGAGCAGGCCGCTCCAGTCGAGCGGCCGCGCTTTCCATTCGTCCGCCGGAGCGGCGTGCAGAAATGCGAGCCGGCCCGCGGTGTCGACTTCAACCGTCGTTCGTCCCGGCGCCGTGGCCATCAGCGGCTCGATCTCCCGTTCGACCTGCGGCACTCCGTATTCGAGGCGATACATCATCGCCGGCGGACCGGTCCGCATCGGCTTGAATTTCTCGCGTCCTTCGCCGGGATTCGTGATCAGCCAGGCCAGGTAGATCTCGTCCTCGCGGAAGCCGCGGAGCGGCTCGCCCTTGAACGGGACACCGAGGTCGCGGAGGATCGCCTCGCCGCGATCTTGCAGGACCTGGGGGGAGCGATCGAGCCGCATGAAGTCGCTGACGGCGCGTGTGCCGCGCGCGAGAAAGAGCAGCACGCCGAGTACCACCGCGCCGCCGAGGAGCGACCACGCCGCGCGAGGGCTCAAGGTTCCCTCGCTGCCCGCGGCCGCGATCAGCTTCGGCGACGGCGTCTCTCCCGCCGCGAGTGCCGCCGCGAGCGGATCGCCGCCGGGCAATGCCGCGATGACGTCGCGCGCGGAACGCGGACGCTGCGCCGGATCGCGCGACAGGCAGCGGAGGATGATCCGCTCGACGGCCGGCTCGATGTCGCGGATCACATTCGAGGGCGTCGTGATCTCCGATGATTGCTCGCGCCGCAGTTCCTGGAGCGAGCGTCCGCTGTACGGCCGCTTGCCGGTGAAGATCTCGTACATCACCAGGCCGAGCGCGTAGAGATCGCTCTGAATCGTGGCCGACGCGCCGTCGAGGAGCTCCGGCGCCATGTACGCGGGCGTGCCCGCAACGTCGTCCTGATCGTCATCGGCCGTGAGCGCGAGACCGAAGTCGGTGATGCGCGCGTCGCCGTGCGAGTCGAGCATCACGTTCGCTGGCTTGAGGTCGCGATGAAGAATGCCCTTCGCGTGCGCGGCCGCGAGCCCCGCGGCGATGCCGCGCGTGATGTCGACGGCCTTGTCGTGCGGCAAGCGTCCGATGCGGTGCAGGAGGCGCGAGAGATCCTCGCCGTCGACGTACTCCATCGCGACGAAGTGCGCGTCGCCCCATTCGCCGATGTCGTAGATCCGGCAGACGTTCGGATGCGTGACCTGGCGTCCGAGGCGCACTTCGTCGTGCAATCGATCGAGCAGCTTCGCGTCGAGAGCGCGCTTCGCCGGAAGGAACTTCAACGCGACGATCTGTCCGAGCTTGATGTCGTCGGCGCGATAGACCTCGCCCATGCCACCCTTGCCGAGGATGCTGGAGATGCGGTAGCGCTCGGCGACGAGGGTGCCCGGCGTGAATTGACCGTCGGCCGAGGAGCGCCGCGCCAAACGAGCGTCCGTGTCGGCCTTCAGCGTCTGATCGGAATCGGGCGTGGTCATGCCCCTCGTCCAGCGTGCGCATGCGTACAAGACTACGCCGGGCGGCGGTAAACTGCCCGCCATACTGCAACCGCTTGGTTGGTAGCGCCGAGTTAGACGACGGTCCGACGCCGCGCCGAGATGAGCCTCGTCATGAGACTCACGGAAACGCCAATCAGGGCACCGAGCACGAGAAACCAAAGAAGGAGAGCTGGAACAAACGGCCACCAGAACTTCTGCACAGTGTCCGGAGGCGCACCCTGACCAACGATTGACTGCGTCCGTAGGTAGAACCAAATTCCTGACACAGCGAACATCGGCACGCCCCAACGGATCGCGCCGCGCACGACGTTTGTTGTGAATTCGCGGAGGAGGCTCATGGCTTCAGGCGTCTAACGGCTCAGCGCTCAGCCGCCGGGACCGCACACGCTACTCTAGCGGTATCGGCGCGTTTCAATCCACTCGACACCCGGCCAGACACGAGAATGGCGAGGCTTGCCGCTTCCCGGCACGCCGCTCCTCATCGAGAGCTTTGCGGAGTGCTGTGTTCTTGGCGCGCAGCGCTGCGTTCTCGGTCCGTAACGCGGCATTCTCCGCCTCCAGATCCGTCACGCGCTTCTCAAGCGCCTCGACCCGTTGCCGCATCGCCGTAATCTCGGCGAACAGCCCCTCCACTCCCTGCACGCCTTCAGTAAACTACGACTTCACGTTGCGACCAAGACGGTAAACAGATACGATTAGGTGAAACGTTTCCTGCCCAAGCGTCACTATACAGACGCATCAGGCCGCTGTCCGGGATCGCTCGGCACCTCCTGTTAGCGCCAGCGGGCGCTTTTGCGTGAGGGGGATACCATGAAATTAGCGGTTTTCGGTTTCGAACCAGGCACATCTGCCCGCATCCTCATTGTGGGTTTTACGACCCTCGTCATGCTTACCTTTATCACCGTAGTCGCGCGGCGGCGCGCCAGCTATTGGTGGACGTCCATGTCATTCATCGTCGCTAGTTGCGCCAGCCTCGCACTGGGGTCATTTTTTGCCGTGCGTATCTTCATGGGCACATTGGACGACATGAGAAGGGTTGGTGGTGGGATTGCTGTCATGCTTGTTGGTGCCTGGCAGGCCACGCAACCGATTCTCGCTGCAGCTTGGTTCGCAATAGTGCTAACTCTATACGCGATCGTCTTTGTGCTGCCGCGCGCGAACAAAGAACTGTCCGCCATTTCCTACGCGCAAAACACGCATCCGGCGAGATTTGCATTGCTTGCGCTTGTCGCGTTCGCCCTCGGTTTCGCGCCCGTTCTCTTGTTTCGGCGAGCAATAGCGTTTGTGTTTGGGGCGGTCACTCCCAATGCTGGTATTCCTATCGCCTCAATCGCGCAGGCCATTGCAAATCGCTTGTTGGTCACCGCAACGATCAATCTATGCTGTTTCATCATTCTAATGACACTAATTGTTGTCACAGTCCTGTTTGCTCATAGATTCCATCCGTCGCGGTCTCTTTTCCTGGTAACTATCTTTGCCCTTGCAGTGAATCTTGGCCTCTCAGCAGCTCTTGTGGTCAACCTTACTTCATTCGCGAACCGCTTTCGCACAGCCGTGCTCACGGGACAAATGCCGTTCGAATAGCCGGCCCGTCCCTTCTAAGAAGGGTCGACTACGGCGACGTCGCCGCGGCGAATGGCGCGGAACGCACGCGCGAGCGAGACCACGAAGTACGCGGCGACGAGCGAGATCACCGTCGCCTCCCCTGCTCCCGGGATCGGCATCAGCACTCCGAACCAGAGGCCGGTGATCGTCGCGGGGAGCACGAGCAGGAGGCGACCGGACCAGCGACGTCCTCCCATGTCCCTCGGCACGTTCACCCATGTCCCTCGGGACGTCCCCGCAACTGCCATGGCAGTTGCCCTCACCATCCAAGGATATCGAGCGACCTCGCGCGCCACGTGACGCGACGTCATCGGCGACACGGTAAACTGCGCGCCATGTTGCAAAAAACACTTCGCCTGTTTCTCCTCGCCACCCTCGTCGCGACGACGCTCGCCGCCAAAACGCGTCCGTCGAAGCTGTACACCATCGAACAGTTCATGAACACCGTCGCCGTCGGCGGCGCGGCGTTCTCCCCGGACGAAAAGGAAATCCTATTCACGTCGGACGAGACGGGCATCCGCAACGTCTACGCGGTGCCGGTCGCCGGCGGCAAAGCCCGCGCGCTGACGACGTCGAAGACCGATACGACCACGGCGATCTCGTTCTTCCCGAACGACAAGCGCTTCCTCTACACGCGCGATCAGAGCGGCAACGAGCTGAATCACCTGTACGTGCGGGAAAAGGACGGCACGGAGCGCGACCTCACCCCCGGCAACAATCTGAAGGCGATGTTCGGCTCGTTCAGCGGAGACAAGAAGGCGTTCTTCGTCGTGACCAACGAGCGCGATCAGAAGTTCTTCGACGTCTACCGCTACGACGCCGCGACCTACGAGCGGAAGTTGATCTTCAAGAACGACGGCGGCTACAACCCGGAGCTCGTCTCGCGCGACGGACGCTGGATCGCGGTGAGCAAGCCGATCAGCACCGCCGACAACGACCTGTTCCTGCACAACGTCGAGAAGAACGAGACCAAGAAGATCTCCGAGCACACGGGCCGCGCCGAGTTCAACGCCGGCGATTTCGATCCGGCATCGAAGTGGTTCTATTTCCTGACCAATGAAGGTTCGGAGTTCTCGCACGTGCGCCGCTACGAGCTCGCTACCGGCAAGTCCGAGGACGTCGAGAAGGTGGACTGGGACATCGCGCAGGTCTGGTTCTCGGAGAGCGGCAAGTACCGATACACGATCACGAACGAAGACGCGCGCTCGGTCGTGCGCATCGTCGATACGAAGACGGGCAAGTCCGTCGCCCTGCCGAAGCTGCCCAGCGGCAACGTCAACAACATCAAGTTCTCGCCGAGCGACCGGTGGATGGCGATGTCCGTCGACGCGGACCGCGCGCCGACGAACCTCTACGTGCACGACTTCAAGACCGGCAAGACCACGCGTCTCACCAACACGCTGTCGAAGGAAGTGGATCCTGAGGATCTCGTCGACACGCAGGTGGTGCGCTTCAAGTCGTTCGACGAAATGGTCATCCCCGGCATCCTCTACAAACCGCACCAGGCGACGGCGGACGCGAAGGCGCCGGCGATCGTGATGGTGCACGGCGGCCCCGGCGGACAGGCGCGGCGCGGCTACAAGTATTCGGCGCAGTTCCTCGCCAATCACGGCTACGTCGTTCTCGACATCAACAACCGCGGCTCATCGGGCTACGGCAAGACGTTCTACGTCGCGGACGACCGCAAGCACGGGCGCGAGCCGCTGTGGGATTGCGTGGAAGCGAAGAAGTATCTCGCGTCGCTGCCGTACGTCGACGGTTCGCGCGTGGCGATCATGGGCGGCAGCTACGGCGGCTACATGGTCGCGGCGGCAATGGCGTTCCAGCCGGAGGTGTTCGACGCCGGCGTGGACATCTTCGGCGTGACGAACTGGGTGCGCACGCTCCAGAGCATCCCGCCGTGGTGGGAAGCGGACCGGCAGGCGCTCTACGACGAGATCGGCAATCCGGAGACGGAGCTGGACATGCTCAAGGCGAACTCGCCGTTGTTTCACGCAGAGAAGATCCGCAAGCCGCTGATCGTGATCCAGGGGAAGAACGACCCCCGCGTGATCAAGGCGGAGTCGGACGACCTCGTGGAAGCGGTGAAGAAGAACAACGTACCGGTGGAGTACGTGGTGTTCGACGACGAGGGCCACGGGTTCACGAAGAAGAAGAATCAGGTGACCGCGTACGGATCGATCCTCACGTTTCTGAATACGCATTTGAAGGGGAAGAAGTAGTTCGGTAAAAACGTCGCGCGTGGCTTGAGGGCATGCGCCGGAGGCGCTCCAGGGGGTAGCCGGTGGCGAGCGCGAATGCGCCGCCACCGGTAGGATGTCGCGCACAACATTCCCGCCCCGGAGGGGTGCCAGAGATTCGTCTACCGCCCCTGCTGGGGCGGATCGCTCACGGCCCACGTTCCCAGTGGCGGCGCGTGGCGCTCGCCACTGGCTACCCTCTCGAGCGCCTCCGGCGCATGCCCTCGTCTAACCTACGCAACGAGTAACGGGCAACGCCGTCGGCAGCTCAGCGGATGCGGCGCCCCCGACTGGCCGAAGGACCGACGACGAACGCCGGCTCGTACACCACCTCGGATGTTCCGCCGTGCTGGTCCTTCAGGAAGAACTTCAGATCGATCTCCCCCTCGGATGCAACGGCATCCGCGAGCGAAGCAGCGAACAGAGTGCCGGCCGATCCCGGCAAGTCGCTGAAGTACGCGAGGTCTTCGCCGGTCATCGCGACCGTCAGCGGGAGCCACTCCACCGTTCCATGCCGGCGCCACGAGACTCTCGTCGCCGCCGCGTCGACGGGCGAATGGGTGATGTTGAGGGTCGAGTTTCCGATCGTGGACTGTCTTGCGGCAAACACGAGCCGCGGTCGCCCCTGCGCCGCGACCGTGGACGCCGCGACACCGTAGCTGTTCTCGATGCGCATCATCGTGAGCGTCGGAGGACCGTCCGGACCGGGGACGGTGTCGTAAAACGACGTCATCGTCAACCGGCCCTGGCGTCCGGCCACGACGTAGTCATCCGTCGCCGCGAGCTTGTACGGACCGCGCTCGTCCGCCACCTCGTACCAGCCTTTCCACCGGTCGGGGCGGTACCTGACGGCACCTCCATCGGTCCTTTCCAACGTCGCCTTGATCGAGCGCGCGTTGTCGCCCAATGTTTCGCCGAGGGGGCCGACGGGCTGGAGCATGAGCATCCAGCGGCTGGCGGACAACCGCAGCACGACCGGGCCATCGCCCAGGACCAAGGGGGTCTCGCGGGCAGGCGGGAAGTAGTCGGTGACCGCTTCGCGGCCGAACGGCGATGTTGCCAGACGGCCGTTCACGTTGCGGATCGAGTCCGAGAGGTACGTCCACGGATTGGCCGTCCGATCGATCTTCAGGTCCTTCTCGTGGACCCTGATGTAGGCGCGAAAATCGTAGTTGGTTTCGACGCGTGGCGTGATGTGGATGGTCCAGGGATCGGTGGGCGAAGGAATCGGGTGGTACACGTAATCCAGGAACCCTGAGTAGCCGGAACCCACGGTTGCGGTGCAGTCGGTCTTGCAAAGGAGACGGATCTTCTGCGACGCCCAACTGGACGGCGTGATCGAGAGCGTCTCGTCCTTCGTCACGCCACGGAGATGGCGGTACGCGGCGAAGTAGATATCCGATCCCGTCTGCAGCGTTTCGTAGGTCTGAATCCTGATCGCTTTCGTCAGAGGTGAGATGCGCAGCGAGCGGCGCCCCCCGATGTGAAGGAGCCTGATCTCGCTCAATGACGGCAGCCGGAACTCGTGCCACAGCACGCCGGGAGCGTCCGGCGAGATGCGGTTCAGCGGAACACCCCGCTCGTCGACTCCTTCGACGCGAAGCACGTACGAAGCTTCGTCAGGCGAAATCGTGACCTCGGTCAACCCCTCGACGGGCTGACGTTCGCGAATGATCAGCCGCCCATCCGTTTCCGCTGTCGACGGCGTCAACACCATGACGTCGGACGCAATGTAATACGGCACGAACGCGGCGAACGTCCGCGGGCCTGCCGCCCACATCGCCGCCCGCGCTCCGCCATTCGAGAGATACATCAAGAACTCGCCGGTGCCGGTGACGGTCGCGGAGATGACGTCGGTCTTCACGATCATCCACGGAAGGTGCAGCGAAGAGCGTGTGCCGGTGAGCGAGATGCTGCCCGAGAGCACAAGCCCCGCTTCATTCGGTTCATCGTCCGCCGGGACGTCCAACTTCAACGTGACTTCCGCGGTCTCACCGGCGGCGAGAGTCACGGTGTCGGGCACAATGGTGAGTCTCGTGTCGTCTGCTTTCAACTTCAGCGTTTCGGCGTCCGCCCCGCGGTTGGTGAGCTTCACCGTCCTCGAGGAAGTCCACAGCACGCCGCGCTTCGCAACAAAGCCGAAGGAGACGGTGGCCGGCGACGGGAGGATGGTGGCAGCCACCGCGCGCAACGCGTCGATGCGTCCACCCCCGCCGAAGATGACACTGATGCCGGTTTCTTCGTTCCGATGGGGCATCGGCTTCGCCGTCGTGACGAGCGCCGCCTTGATGTCTTGCGCGGTCCAGTCGGGGTGCAGCTCGAGGAGCAACGCGACGAGACCGCTCACGTGCGGCGCGGCCATCGACGTGCCGCTCAACACCATCGAACTGTTGTTGAGAGATGCGGAGGCGATCGCGACACCGGGCGCTGCAACCTCGGGCTTCATCGCCCACGCGCCACCGACCGGACCGCCGCTGTTGAAGACCGCGAGCCGGTCCGGAATCTGGGTCGCCCCGACGGTGATGGCGGACGGCGCGATGGCGGGACTGCCGAGCGTCGCCGCGATCCAGCTGTTCCCCGCCGACACGCAGAAGACGACACCCGCCGCACTGGCACGTTCGACCGCGGCCACGAGCGGATCATCGAAGTCCGCCGACCCGCCGAGACTCATGTTCACGATATCGGCGTGATCGGAGGGATCGCCGTTGCCGTCCGGATCCATCGCCCGCTCGACGCCAGCCAAGACCATGGAGTCTGAGCCACTGCCCTCGCTGTTGAGAACTTTGTATGCGAGCAGCGTCGCTTCCGGCGCGACTCCGTGAATGTATTTGTGGTTGGCGGCCACGATTCCGGCGACGTGCGTCCCATGTCCGTGGTCGTCCAGCGGGTCGGCGTCGTTGTTGGCAAAGTCGTACCCGCCGGCGACTTTGAAGCCCGGGCCGAACCCCCCGCCGAAGGCATAGTGGCGGTAGTCGATTCCGGTGTCGATGATCGCCACGACGATGCCCTTCCCGCGCAGGCCGTACTGCGTCCAGACCTCGGGGACGCCGATGTGCGGAAGGCTTGTCGCGAGATGCGCTTTCACCTCGCCATCCTGATGCACGGCACGAACGTACGACAGCGCGCGGATCGCAGGGAGCGATTCACGGCTCACCGTTGCGCTCGCGCCGGCGAACGTGATCCGGTAGGTGTGCCGAAGCGCGCTGGCTTCGGAAGCCTGCGCCGCGACGCGATCGCGCGCCTGTCCTTCGATGCGGGTGAGGTCTTTCGCGAGCCGCGTCGTGAGCGCGTCGAGGTTCGACGAAGCGAGTCGGACGTCCTGCGTCCTGCGGGCCTCGAGCAGCGGCGGCGCATTGAGCTCGATGATGACGTCGACGTGTTTCGATTCGTCGACGCGGAAGACCGTCGGCTCGGCCGCCTTCTCAGGCGGAGGATCGGTGAGGCGCCACTGGCCCGAGAGTGACGGCGCGCCGCTCAGGATGACAACGGCGGCAAGAAGAGACAGACGAGATCTGCCGCGCAGAGTTATTGTCATGATGCGCGGAATAGTAGAACTCGACTCGGGTCAACGCAACACCCATCTTGGCGATAGGACGAATAGGACGGATAGGACCTATATTCGTCCTATCCGTCCTATTCGTCCTATCCGTCCTACTCCGCCCACCGCGCGATGAACAGGTTCGTCTCTCTTCCCTCGGGGTTCGAGCGGTTGGATCCCCACACGAGCCACTTGCCGTCCGGGCTGAAGATCGGGAAGCCGTCGAAGGCGGGGGCGGTGGTGATGCGCTCGGGCTCGCCGGTGCCGTCTTTGTTCACGATGAAAATGTCGAACTCGCGTCCGCGGGGATCGAGGACGTTGGACGAATAGATCACGCGCTTGCTGTCGGGCGTGAAGTACGGACCGAAGTTCGCGGCGC
Source organism: Thermoanaerobaculia bacterium (assembly GCA_035999335.1). Lineage (GTDB taxonomy): Bacteria > Acidobacteriota > Thermoanaerobaculia > Gp7-AA8 > Gp7-AA8 > QHVT01. Next base: position 52,021 of record DASYGV010000147.1, read on the forward strand.
CGTTGCTGGTGATCTGCTTCGCGCCCGAGCCGTCCGCCTTCGCGACGTAGAGCTCCATCTTCGATGGGCGCACGAAACCCTGGCGCAGCAGCGACTGGTAATCGGCGAGCTGCGCGGGATCGGAGAAGCGCGACGCGCGCCAGACGATCTCCGTGCAGTCCGCGTTGTAGAACGCGCCGCCGTCGTACCCGGGCGTCGATGTCAGACGTTTGACCTCTCCGCCGTTTTCGTTCATCGAGTAGAGATCGAGATCGCCGTCGCGCATGGAGGTGAAAATGATCTTCCCTCCCTTGTGACACCACGTCGCCTCGGCGTCGTAGCCCCGCGTTTCGGTGATGCGCTTCCTCTCCGAGCCGTCGGCCTTCGCGACGTAGAGGTCGTACGCGGGATAAATGCCCCAGATGTAACCGCGGCTCCGATCCGGCGGCGGCGGACACGCGGTGTCGTCCGCTTCCGTCGACGCGTACAGGATGCGATCGCCGGCGGGATACGAGAAGTAGCCGCACGTCGTGCGTCCCTTGCCGCTCGACACGAGCTTCGACTCGCCGGTCGCGAGATCCATCACGTACTGCTGATCGCATCCGCCGCGTTCCGGCGTCGACTGATAGATCAGCTTCTTCCCATCCGGACTGAAATACGCCTCGGCGTTCTCACCGCCAAACGTCAGCTGGCGGACGTCTTTGAGGTGCTTCTCGCCTTCGAACGTTTTCTCGAAAGGCTTGCCCGCTTTGATCTCGGAGGATGGCGTCGTGCCATGAGCGGCCGCCGGGGCAGCAGCGCCTCGGGTGCCGAGGGTGGCGTGAAGCGTGACGCGCTCGCCGCTGCGCAGCACGACCACGTCGATCGTCTCGCCCGGCTTGTGGTCCTGCAGCGCGTAGGTCATGTCGTAGAGGTTTTCGATGCGCGCGCCGCCCATTTCGACGAGCACGTCGCCGCCCTTGATCCCCGCCTTGTCCGCGGGGCCGCCGGCGCGCACGTCGGCGAGCTTCACGCCGCCGCCGGTTGCCTCCATCGCCGTGAAGTCGGGGACCGTGCCGAGGTAGGCGCCGTAGCCGCGGCTGTCGCCCTGCATCGGCGGCGCGGCGGTCGAGCGCGCGTAAGTCGGCGTGACCTCGCCGCGCGCGAGCGTCGCGGCAACGCGCGACGTCAGCTCGGCGGTGCGCTCGGCGCCGAGGAAGTTGATCGCGTCGGCGTCGTCGTCGGGCGTGTGATAGCGCTCGTGCGTGCCGGTGAAGAAATGCAGCACCGGGATCTGCTTCGCGTAGAACGACGTCTGATCCGAGGGACCGTAGCCGTCGCCACCCGACGAGACATTGAGCTTCAGCTCCTTGCCCAGCGTGTCGATGAGCGCCTTCCACTCCGGCGCCGATTCCGCGCCGAGGGCAACCAGCTTGTCGTCCTTCATCGCGCCGACCATGTCGAGGTTGATCATCGCCTTGATGCGCTCGAGCGGGACGGGCGAGTGATCGACGAGATACGCGGAGCCGCCGAGGCCCATCTCTTCCGCCGAGAAGAGCGCGAGGAGGATCGTGCGGCGATCTTTGACGTTCGCGAGCATCTCGCGCAAACGCGTCGCGGCGTGAATCACCGCGGCCGTGCCGGACGCATTGTCGTCCGCGCCGTTGTGGATGGCGTTGTCGTTCGGGCGCATCGAGCCCTTGCCGCCGTAGCCGAGGTGATCGTAGTGGGCGCCGATGACGATCACGTCGTTTGCGAGCTTGCCGCGTCCCGGCAGAATGGCGGCGACGTTCTGTCCTTCCGCGTAAGTGGCCTTCACGTCGACCGTGCCGCTGAGCGTGGAGATGATCCGGCGCGACTGCGGATGGAGATCGGCTTGGAGAATGTGCGAACGGGGCTTCAGATCCTGATCGACGTCATTCTGAAACTTCGCGAGATCGATCCATTTCTGAACGACCGACGTCTTCACCTGAATCACCGGCAGACCGGCCGGACTCTCGGGACCATCGTTGGTGAGCGCGGGAAGCTTGTCTTTCCCTTCGTCCTGAAGAGGGCCGGTCACGAAGATGACCGCAACCGCGCCGCGCTCGCGCGCCTGCATGGCCTTGTAGCGCATCGCCGACCAGCGGCTGGGGCGCTTGCCGTCGAAGATGGACTTCTCGTCGCGCTCCTGCGGCTCGTAGCGGAGCATCAGCGCGATCTTGCCTTTGAGATCGATGCCTTCGAGCTCGCGGTAGTTCAGCGGCGCGGCTTCGATGCCGTAGCCGACGAACGCGATCGGGCCGGAGAACGAGCCGGGGCTGGAGAAGCCGAGCGGCGTCCACTCGTCGTCTTTCAATCCATCGACGCGATTGTTCGTGCCGAGGGCGACGCCGATTTTCACCGGGAACTTCTGGCGGTACGACTTCCCGAACGCGGGCTCGAGCTTCGCCGCGCGCAATTGCTGTTCGATGTAGTCGGCGGCCTTGTCGAGGCCTTTCGTGCCGAGGCCGCGGCCCTCCATGGCGTCGGTGGAGAGGGTGCGGATGTGTTGTTCGACGTTGCCCGTTGCCCCTTGCCCGTTGCCAGGGAGAGCCAGAACGAGAGCAGCGCACACGACCAGAAAACGAAATGACATGAAAGAACCTGCCCGGACGATTTCAGTGCCGAAAGCGCGGATGCCCGGGCAACGGGCAACGGGCAACGGGCAACTGTTTTACCAGCCTAGCACGTACGCAAACACCAGCGGCGCAACGATCGACGCATCGCTCTCGATCACGTGGCTCGGCGTATCCACTCCCAGCTTGCCCCAGGTGATCTTCTCGTTCGGCACCGCGCCGGAGTAGGAGCCGAAGCTGGTCGTCGAGTCGCTGATCTGGCAGAAGTAGCCCCAGAGCGGGACGTCGGTGCGCTGGAGGTCCTGGTGCAGCATCGGGACGACGCAGATCGGAAAGTCGCCGGCGATGCCGCCGCCGATCTGGAAGAAGCCGATCGACGACTTCGGGGCGGTCTTCGTGTAGTAGTCCGCGAGCTCGATCATGTACTCGATGCCGGTGCGCACGGTGTGGACGTTCTTCACGTCGCCGGAGATGCAGTGGCCGGAGTACATGTTGCCGAGGGTCGAGTCTTCCCAGCCGGGGACGAACATCGGCAGGTTCTTCTCCGCAGCAGCCACCATCCAGGAGTCTTTCGGATCGATCTGGTAGAACTCCTTGATCGAGCCGTCACGGATGATCTCGTACATGAACTGGTGCGGGAACAGGCGCTTGCCCTGCCGATCCTTTTCCATCCAGTGCTTGAGCACCGCGGTCTCGATGCGGCGCATCGCCTCGTGCTCGGGGATGCAGGTGTCGGTCACCCGGTTCATGTGCCGGTCGAGGAGCGCCTTCTCGTCGAGCGCGGAGAGATAGCGGTAGTGGGGAACGCGCTCGTAGTAGTCGTGCGCGACGAGGTTGAAGATGTCTTCCTCGAGGTTCGCGCCCGTGCAACAGATGGCCTGGACCTTATCCTGCCGGATCATTTCCGCCAGCGAGAGCCCGATCTCCGCGGTGGACATCGCCCCCGCGAGCGTGACGAGCATCTGCCCGCTCTTCTCGAGGTGTTTGTTGTAGTCCTGCGCGGCGGCCTTGAGCGCGGCGGCGTTGAAGTGGCGGTAGTGGTGGTCGATGAAGTCGGTGATTGCGCCCATGAGTGTGCCTCCCGAAAACGGCGCGGATCGTATAACGAAGAAGTGCTGGGTGCTGAGTGCTGGGTGCTGAGACCCGCCCGGCCGGGTGGTGGGACTCAGCACTCAGCACCCAGCACCCAGCACTCAGCACTCAGCACTCGACCGGCTGTGAACTTTCACACACCCCCTTGCCCCTCTCTCATTCAGGTGCTAGATTTCCAGCACATGGTGAAAAAACAGCAGGATCCGCTGAGCCGCCGGGAGAGGGAGATGATGAACATCATCTTCGCGCGCGAGAAGGCCACGGCCGGCGAAGTCATGGAGGCGATGGCCGATCCGCCCAGTTATTCAGCGGTGCGGGCCACGTTGCGGGTGCTCGAACAGAAAGGGCACCTTCGCCATGAACATGACGGCACTCGTTACGTATACAAACCGACCGGCAATCGCGAAAAAGCACGCCTCTCGGCGCTCGACCAGCTCCTGGCCACGTTCTTCGACGACTCCGCTGAGACCGTCGTGGCCACGCTGATCGAGCGGCAGAAGGGCAAATTGTCGAACGAAGAGCTGGACCGCCTCTCGACCCTGATCGAACAGGCGCGCAAGGAAGGACGCTGAGATGACCACGCTGTTCGAGCTCGCCGCACGTCTCCAGGCCGCAAATGCCGCGGAAGGACTGCTGTGGATGGCCGTGAAGGCCACGCTGATCCTGGCCATCGCCCGCCTCCTCCTTGCCGCGATGCCGAGAGCGTCGGCCGCGATGAAACACGTCGTGGCGACTGCGGCGCTGATCGCGGTCGCGGCGATGCCGCTGGCAACCCTTGTTCTCCCATCATTCGAACTTTCGTTCCCCGTGACCCGTGACCCGTTGCCCGCGCAGTCCGGCCCAAGCGAAACAGCCCGGGCAACGGGCAACGGACAACGGACAACGGTCGGTCTCTCGGACAACGAGCCCATCGCCACCGCCATCTCCGTCGCCAAGGCCACCGGCATCGCCGACCGGCCGATCACCGCCATCCAGCGCGCCGCCAACGTCGCCCGCTCGACCTGGAAGGGCATGATCGTCGTCACCCTCGGGATCGTCGCGCTGCTGATGCTCGTGCACATGCTCCTCGGAATGATCGGAGTCTGGTTCGTGGCCCGTGACGCCGAGGAACTGACCTCCGACGCGGCGCTGAAAGAGCTCGACTACGCGCGCGGCCACCTCGCGCTCGAGCGCGACGTTCGCCTTCTCCGCTCCGCGCGCGTCGCCGTTCCGATCGTGTGGGGCTTCTTCCGTCCGGTTCTGCTCCTCCCAGTGGACGTCGTCACCTGGCCCGCCGAGCGCCTGCGCGTGGTGCTGCTGCACGAGCTCGCGCACCTCAAGCGTTGGGACGGCATCTCGCTGATCCTCACCCGCGCCGCCGTTGCCCTGTTCTGGTTCCACCCCATTGCCTGGTCGCTCGAACGCGCCGGCCGCAGCGAATGCGAGCGCGCATGCGACGATCTGGTGCTCGCCAGCGGAACGAAGCCGTCGGTCTACGCAGATCACCTCCTAGAGATTGCGCGCACGATGCCGGTCTTCGATCCGTTCCGTTCGGTCACTCTGGCCATGTCACGAAAGACGCAGCTCGAAGGGCGCCTCCTGTCGATTCTGCAGAAGGACGTGGCACGGCGAGTGTTCACCGGACGGCGTGTCGCCATCGCGTGCGCGCTCGCAGTCGCGGTGATCGTGCCGGTCTCCGCGCTGCGCCTCATCGCGCGGCCTTCCGAGGAGAAGACCGTCAAGCCGGTGATCCAGGAGGAGACGCTGAAGAGCGACGCCGAGGTCGAGGTCAAGCCGGAGATCGAAGCCATCGGCGACTTCCTTCTGGCGAAGCTCGGCAAGTACGACAAGCGCGCCGACAGGTGGATCCGCGAGCCGAGGAACGCCGAGGAACGGTACGAGCGTGCGTACGACCTGTATCACAACGAACGCTACGACGAGGCCGCGGTGGCGTTCCGCCTCGCCGCGGATGAAGGTTACCGTCCCGCGACTGCGTACTACAACGCCGCTTGTTCGTACGCGCTCATCGGCGACATCGATCGTTCGCTCGCGGAGCTCGATCGCGCGATCGATGCGGGCTGGGACGACTTCGACCACATCGCCGACGACTCCGACTTCGATCCGATCCGCAGCGACGGACGCTTCCGGACGATGCTCGAGTCGAAGCTGTCCGACGTGGCCACGCGCCGCGAGACCGAAGCCGTCGAAAAGCTGCATGAGTTGAAGGGCAAGAAGGTGTCGAAGAGGAACGCCGACGACTGGTTCGACGTCGGCATGGACCTGCTGCGGCTGCGCAAGCTCGACGACAGCATCGACGCGTTCCAGAAGGCCATCGACGCGGGCGAGAAGGTCGGCGCGGCGACGTACAACATCGCCTGCGCGTATTCGCTCAAGGGCGACGCCCGCAACGGCATGACCTGGCTCGACAAGGCCGTCGAGAACGGCTTTTCCGACGAGGACAAGTTCGAAAACGATCCGGACATCGCGTTCCTCCGCACCCAGTCCGGCTTTGACCGCCTGAAGGAAAAGGCGGAAGACCTGGAGATGCGCGGCTGCTGCGACGGGCCGGTGTCGTTCCTGTTCGACAATTGGAAGGACGCGGTGCAGCACCATCGGGCGATGGTCAAGAAGCATCCGAGCTCCGGCCGGGCTTGGTTCAACCTCGGCTTCACGGCGCTGCAGGCGCGCGACTACGCGACCGGGAAGGACGCGTTCCAACACGCGCTCGCGCTGAACTACCGGGTCGGCACGTCGTCCTACAACATGGCCTGCGCGTTCGCGCTGCAGGGCGACCGCGACTCGGCGTTCGAATGGCTGCAGCGCGCGGAGAGCGAAGGGTTCGAAGTCGCGGATCACGCAAGGCACGACGACGACCTGGATTCGCTGCACCGCGACTCGAGGTGGAAGTTCTAGGTTTGGAGTGAAATAGGACGGATAGGACAAATAGGACGAATAGGACCCCTATTCGTCTTATGAGTCCTATACGTCCTATATGTCCTACTGCACGCTTAGCGGTACGGTCACCGTTCTCGCGTCGGCCGACCCTTTCTTTCGAATCGTCACCGCGAGCTCCTTCGCGTCGTTCGGGAACCGCTCCAGCGCGAACAGGTACTTGGTCACGTCGTCGCTTCGCGCCTCGGAGACGAGCTTCGCATTCGGCGCGGTCTCCCACGTCAGCTCGTCCGGCTCGGCGTTGTAGACGAACACCGTGAACAGACGCGGCTCGCCTTTGCGCAGCGTCGCGCGCGCGGCGGGGATGAACGTGTCCGGGCCGAGGACGAACGGGTACGGCACGTTCGGATCGTCGCCTGCGGATTTCACCATCACCCAGTTCCCTGCCTCTGCGAAAAAGAGCGGCTGCACGACCGCCACGTCGCCCGAGGACGGCACGACGAGATCGATGCGCTGGTAGCCCTTGCGGTCCGTCTCGGCGACACGCACGAGACTCTTCAGCGCGTATTTCCCCGGCGGCAGATTCAGCGTTCCGTAGAAGCGCACACCCGTTTCGCGCAGGCGCTCGCCGATCTGGCTGATGTCGAGCGTCACGCGCTGGTAGACCGTGTCGCGTACGATTCCGTTCTCGTCGAACGCGTACACGAATACGTCCGTCGTGGCGCGGTTGTTCTTCGCGTTCCTGACGAGATCCGCGCCGGCAATCTCGAGCACCACCGGCACCTGCGCGTCTTCGTCGCCGCGGGGGAACGCGGCGGCCAATGCATCGAAGGCGATGTCCGTCTGCGGGATGTCGTTGACGATGACCTCGGCCGTCGAGAGCGTGCGCTCGACGAGGCTCTCCGCGCCGGCGTCGTAATAGCCGCCGCGATGCGACACGCGCGCGTTCGGGACGTTCACGAGCCGCACCTTCAGCTCGTGGAACTGCCCCGCGCGTCCGATGGGCGCGCGGAAGCCGATGACGTAAACCACGTCGTGCTGGCGCGTGAGGCGGTCGAACTCGGTGGTGATGTCGTTGGAGTTGCGGAACACCGTCCCTCCGGTGGAGTTCGCGAGGAGGAACAGTCCTTCGTTCGAATTGAACTTCGCGCCGCCGCGCACATCGTTCGCCACACGCACGCCCTGGATGTCGACGGCGTGAAGCACGACGTCGGAGCGGCGGAACTGATCGGCCATCCGTTGAATCGACTTCTGCGACTCGGCGCTGCCGAAGCGCTTGTCGCTGTCGACCTTCCACACCTCGCCGTGCTCGACGGCGCTGTCTTCTTCCTGCTGAAAGTCCATGCCGCCGGCCCCGCGTCCCTGCACCAGCCGCGGATCGAAGCCCTCGGACAGCAGCACGAGATGTTTGCGTCCGGCCAGACTCTGCAGCGCACGCGCGACGCTGGCGAGCATCTCGACCTGCCGCTTCACACGGCCGCGCTTGAAGGAGTCGTCGAGGATCCCGGACTGCCTCGCGATGTCGCGCTGGTTCTCGAGCGCGATGTCGTTGCGCTCGCCGGTGCTTGCGCGCTGCTGCGGCGCGACGTCGAGCGTCGTGTTGCCGCCGATCTGGAGCGGATCGAAGGAGCGATAGCTGGCTGGGTCCTTGATCGCCGCAATGAGCAGCTCGCGATCGGTGGTGAATGCGGTGACGAAGCGGAAGCCGCGGTCGACGTCGACGGTGCCGATGGCGACGAGGTCGCGTCCGCCGATGCTGCGCGCGATGAAGTTGCGCGCCGCTTCCTGCGCGCGCGTGACCGACTGCGGATTCGAATAGGAGAGGTCGAAAAGGAGGAGGAAGTTGCGCCGCGAAGCGGGATTCAGCGGCGAGATCGCCTTCGTCGTCGTCCCCCCCTCGGCCGCGAAGTCGATGGCATCGAACGACTCGATGTCGCGCTTCTCGCCGTCATCGCGGACTTCGAAGTTCGCTTTCGTGAGACCACGCACCGCCTCGCCGTTCTTGCCGAGGACCGTCACCGGCACCTCGACGTAGGCAACCGTGACCTTCTCCTCGAATTTGGTTTGAGCGAACGCGAGGAGAGGAAAGGCGAACAGCACGAACAGCCGCCGGACGATGCGCATGGTCGGGATCTCCGTAAGCGGAGAATGGTACGCCGGGTGGAGAGATTCCCGTCGGCATGCGCCGGAGGCGCTCCAGAGGCGTAGCCGGTGGCGAGCGCAACGCGCCGCCACCGGGA
>DASYGV010000169.1:0-6131 GCA_035999335.1 Thermoanaerobaculia bacterium
CCTCGGCGCCGCAGCGGAGGCCTACAGCGACGGCTCCGTCAATGCGGGCGTGTGGAAGATCGGCGACGAGGTCTACACGCCCGGTACTTCCGGCGATGCGCTCCGCTACATGAACGATCCCGCCATCAACGGCGACCGGGATTATTACCCCGGCCGTTCCATCGGCGGCGACCCTCATAGCAACGGCGGCATCCAGAACCTCGCGTTCTATCTGCTCGTGCAGGGCGGCTCGCATCCGCGCGGAAAAACGTTCTACAACGTGTCTTCCATCGGAATGACCGCGGCGGAGAAGATTTTCTATCTCGCGCTCGCCGCCTACGCCGACAGTGGGACGAATTTCCGCGAGATGCGCGAACACACGCGGAAGGCCGCGGAGGAGATCTACGGCCTCAATTCCACGCAACACACGGCGGTATGGAATGCCTGGGCGGCGGTCGGGAATCATTGGTGGGAAGACTTCGCGACGATGGCCAACGGAGCTACGATCATCACCTCGACGTATACGTCGTCCTCGTCCAGCAACTACCACACCGGACACCTGGACGGCCCAGCCGGCACCAACTTCAGTCTCTATCTCGAGAGGTGGGATGGCACGACCTGGCAGATCGCTGCGAGCGACCTGACGTCGGGCTCCGACGAAATCCTGGCGTACAAAGGTCCCACTGGCCAATATCGCTGGCGCGTTCACGCTCTCACCGGATCGGGCTCGCTCAAGCTGTACACCAACCGGCCGTAAGGCCCTTCGGCCATCCGTTTCCCGCAATTCGATATCCGCAACTCGAGGAGACTTCATGAAACGACTTCACCCTCTCGTGCTATCCGTGTGTTCACTCGTCCTCTTCCTATCGGCGGCGCAACCGGTCCTTGCGTGCAAGGCCTATTCGTCCGCCGATATCGGCCGCCTGGACGGGAGCGGCAACCCCGACATGAACGCCAACTTCAATGACTTCGCGTTCATCCTCGATTCCGCGGGTGATCCTTACTGCACCGACGTTGCCGCGATCAAGCTGGGGAACAAACTCGCGAGCATGAACCAGAATCCGGCAGTGTGGAAGACGTGGCTCGCCGGCGGCTCGGTTTCTTTCGTGATGGCCTCAGGTCTCACCCTTGGAACCCTGGGACAGCTCAGCGACTCGCTCGACAAGAAGATCCGCGACGTCGCCAACGCCTACGAACCCGGCACGGACCCCGGAGTTTGCGGCTTCGACAACGGCAACTGGGTGAACGGCAACACCTGCCTCGAAGACTACGGAATCGATGCTTCCGCGCACGGATGGCGCGCGGCGTACTACCGTCACACGGGACGCGACGAGTGGACGACGGCGCGAAGCAAGATGGTCACGGCCGCCAACAAGATGCTCGATCCGGCGACGACCTGCATCCGCTTCCTCTCCGGCGGGCCGTTCGTTCCCACCGGCCGCGGCATCTGCAACGCGTCCTTCTCCGACCTCGGCCAGGTGCCGGCCGTCGCGGAGATCGTCACCTTGAATCACCGCCAGCAGTCGCTCGCGTATGGCATCGGGCAGATGACCAGTCTTGCCTCGGCCTTTGTCGGGCTCGACGTCGCGGAGCGGAGGTTCAACACGAGCGAGCTCCTCGCCAACCGCGCCGCCATGGCTGGATACCTCTTCGCGGAAGCGAGTCCCCGCTCGTCCGCGACCGGCGCCAACTCGGCGGTGTTCTCCGCAACCGGTTGCTACGCAATGATCGGCGTCGGCACCGCCTCGACGCTCGATCCAGGCAAGCCGTGCTCCGACACGCAGGTCATCATCCCCCCGGGTCACCCATCCACCCTCGGCCCGTCGACTCCCTACCGCGCCGACATGTTCAAGATGAAGGACGTCTACGACACGTACGCGCTGCCGAAAGGCGGCGCGACCGGCTTTATGTTCGACCGCTTCAACAACATCTTTCTCACCGGACCCAACGATTGGGACAAGATCTGGGGCATCGGCCGGCTGCACTTCTACTACGGGCTGGGCAGCGCGTCCGTGGTCACCAAGCCCTGGATGCAGGGGCGCAACGTCTACGTCGGCGGGATCAAGCGAGGATCGTATTTCACGACCGCGGCGAACAACGCGAACGTCACCCTCGGTGCAACGACCCGCTCGAGCTCGACTCCGAGCCTGGCCACGATGACGTTGACCGACAACAACTATGGCTCTCTCCGCAACGGCGACTCCGTCTCGATCAAGAACATGAACGGCCAGTACTGGTCCGCAACGGGCGGAGGCGGTTCGAGCGTCGTTACCGTCGCGTTCAACCCTTCGACGCTCACGATCGTCAAGTTGACGCAGACGAACGAGATCATCGCTCACGGCGATCAGTTCGCGATCCGCACGCCGAGCGGCCACTACCTCACGGCCCCGACGTTCGGCGGAAACGTCACCGCGACCTCGACCACCATCGGCACCTACCAGACATTCACGCTCGACCGCACGAAGTACGACTGACGCCTCGAAGCTGACGAGCCGCCGTACAGCTGGCCCGGGGTCGACTCCCCGGGCCAGTGTTTTTGCACCTACGGGTTCGCGTTCGCACGCACCACCGCGCGCGCCTTCTCCGCCAGCCGCACCGCGATCGGCGATTCCGGATTCTCGTCTGCATTTCGCGCAAGAAGTTGCGCACCTTCCTCGACCAGCCCTTCGCGCATGCAGATCAAACCGGCTTCGAGTGTCGAGCCCGAGTCGCGCGCGGCCGTCAGCGCTTCGAAAGCACGTGCGCCGAGCACGCGGAAACGAGCCGCGGCCGCGGGAGGCGCGGGCGCGATCATCTCGTCGCCGTTCGCCTGTTGGACCGAGAGCTGCCAGCGGTACATCGCTCCGCGGGGCAGCCGCGACGGCGTCTGCCACGACGTGCCGTGCAACCGTGAGCTCTCCGCGACGAGCTGGTAGTCGCGATCGAAGACCTGCACGCGGACGGTTGCCGCGCCACTCCAGCGAAACTCCGGCCGGTCACCTTCGACGACGGTACCCACCGGAGCGAGGAGACTCGGCAAGTGATCCTTCGGATCATCAGCGGTGCGCTGCTGTTCCGGCGTACCTCGCAACGACGCGAGCAACTCCGCGCTCACGAGCGTTCCCGATTCCAACGACGCGGCGACCTGCCGCAGCGACGGATCGAGTGACTCGAACGGATCACGCGCGGCCGGAACGGCCGTTTCCGGCAGACGCGCCGGCGTGATCTTCGCGCTCGGTGCCGTTGAGGAAGCAGGCGGCTCGATGACCCGCGGCTCGCGGAACGCCACGATCGCAACGACGACCGCCGCCGCCGCGGCCGCGAGGAATCCCCACCGTCCCACGTTGTGGCGCGGCACGTCGTGGAAGCGCGCGAGATCGTCGAGCTCCTGCGCGCACGCGTCGCAGAACCCGACATGCTCGGCGACGATCTCCTGCTCCCCCGGTGTGCTGCGCCCGTCGACGTGGCGCTCCATCGCCTCGTACGTCAGGTGCTCGCCACCCAACTCCTCGGCGAACCGCCGCACCGCCACGCCTGCGTCGCTGATCGAGCGGCGGCATTCGGCGCATTGCGCGAGATGGTCGTCGACGGCGAGGAGCTCATCGGGCGCGAGAGTCCCATCCCGATACGAGCTGAGAACGGCCCGGCTCGGGTGCTTCATCGTCATTGGGACCTCCGTTTCAGCCCCGGCTCCAACCGCCGCTTCAGGCGGTCGCGCGCGGAGCGGCGCAGGTTGATCACCTGCTGCCTCGTCATCCGCAACATCGCGGCGACGCGGTTGTCGTCGAGCGGAAGCGCGCGCCACAGCTCCGCGAGCGCACGCGCATCCAGGAGCAGCGTCTCCGCGATCTGACGGATCGTCGCGATCCCGGTCCCCGGCAGCAGCCGCAGCACCGACTCGCCGCTGGCGTCCCGCGCGCCGAGCAGCAACGCGACGCGCTGGTTCGGCGGCAACTCGGCGATCTCGCTCCAGAGACTGCGCAGCGATTGCAGGTTCTCGAGCTCCCGGCTGCCTTTGTGATGCGTCGTCGCCTCGACGTCGCGAAGTTCCTGCGCTTCCTCGCTCTCCGGCAGCTGCGCCGCGGCGATGCGCGTCACGACGGAGTCGACCTCCAGCGGTCCCTTTGCTTGCGCGAACAGATCGGCGAGCGCCGTTCGCAAGTCCGTTCCGGCGATCACGCTCATGGTCTCGGCACCCGCGGAGAACTGCCCGGGCCGACCCGCCCACGCGGCGAGGCCGCAGAGCAGGACGCTGCCGTCCTCCCAGAGCGCAAACTTCTCGTCGTGCCGCAGCGCATAGACGATGCGATTCATCAGTTTCGTGCGCAGCGGATACAGGCGGCGCACGAAGTCATTGAACGTGTTGAACGTGACGACCGCCACGTAATCCGCGAACTGACTCAGGGGTGCCGCTTCTGGATCTTCGAGGAGCCGCCGCAACCGGCTCACGAGTTTCAGCAAAATGTCGGCTCGGAGATCTTCCTGTTGATCGCCGCGGATCCCGGAGCGACGGAACCGCGCGCCGAGGATCCGGTCGACGCGCCAATAAGCGTGACTTGCGAGGAGGTCTGCGATCGCCGCTTCGCGCAACTCCTCCGTCGCGCTGCCCAGCACGTCCCGGAGCAGAGGGTCGTTCGCACTGTACGAACGCCTCACGTCATCGCGAAGTTGAGTCGCCACCGGCGATTTCTAGTGTAGACGGCGAAACGAGGTCGATATGTGCACGTCAGCCCAGCGCCTGCGCCAGATCCTCCACGAGATCGCCCGCGTGCTCCAGTCCCACGCTCACGCGCAACAAATTCTCGGCCGTCCGGCTGCCGGAACCTTCGCTGGAGTTGCGGTGCTCGATCAGGCTCTCGGTGCTGCCGAGGGAGGTGGCGCGGGTGAACAGCTTCGTTTTCGATGCGACGGCGAGCGCGTCCGCGCGTCCGCCACGGACGAGGAACGAGAGCATCCCGCCGAACGCGGACATCTGCGCCTTCGCGATCTCGTGTCCGGGGTGCTGTTCGAGTCCGGGGTAGAACACCGCCTCGACGCGGTCGTGCCGCGAGAGAAACCGCGCCACAGCCATCGCGTTTTCGCTGTGCACGCGCATCCTCACCGCGAGCGTGCGGATGCCCCGCAGCACGAGCCACGAGTTGAACGGCGAGCCGACGCCTCCGACGAGCTTGCGTACGTGAAGGGCGTCGTCGTACCACTCGTCCTTCTTCCGAAACGCGATCGATCCGCCCTGAACGTCGGTGTGGCCGCCGAGGTACTTCGTCGTCGAGTGCAGGACGACGTCCGCGCCGAGCTCGATCGGCTGCTGCAGTGCCGGCGTCGCGAACGTGCCGTCGACGACGAAGCGCGCACTGTTGGCGTGCGCGATGCTCGCGAGCGCGCGCAGATCGACGACCTTCAGCAATGGATTCGACGGCGACTCCGCCCAGACGACCTTGGTCTCCTCGCGCATCGCGCCTCGCACCGCGTCGAGGTCCTCCATCGCGACGACATCGAACGAGAGTCCCCAGCGCTCGAAGTAGTCCTCGGCGAGTCCGCGATAGCCGTAGTAGCAGTCGTCCGGCAGCAGCACGTGCGCGCCCTTCGGCAAAGCCTGCAGCAACGCCGCCCCCGCGGCCATGCCGGATCCGAACACGAGCGCCGCCTCGGCGCCGTCGATCACCGCGAGTGCTTCTTCGAGACGCGACTGCGTCGGGTTGCCGTCGCGGACGTAGCTGAACCCGCGCGAGGGATCGCCTTGATCGTTGCGCTCGAAGGTGGTGGAGAGATGAATCGGCGGCGCGACCGCGCCGGTCTCCTCATCGACGTGCATGCCGGCGTGGATGGCCTTGGTGTCGAAGTGCATGACGCATGATGTCGCACTTCGGAGCGCCGGCGTCCTCGCCGCTTAGCCCAACATGCGCCGGAGGCGCTCAGAGGGTAGCCGGTGGCGAGCGCGAATGCGCCGCCACCGGTGAGGATGTCGCGCACAACATTCCGCCCCGGAGGGGTGGCAGAGAAACGTCTATCGCCCCTGCCGGGGCGGATCTCCACGGCCCACGTTCCCGGTGGCGGCGCGTTGCGCTCGCCACCGGCTTCCCTCTGGAGCGCCTCCGGCGCATGTCCACGCCTAAAGGTAAGGCCATTGCTCCTAGATCGTATCCACAATCGCGCTCAGCCGCCTCTTGAAGTTC
>DASYGV010000107.1:0-14764 GCA_035999335.1 Thermoanaerobaculia bacterium
GTCGAGTCGTCAAGCGAAAATCCGACCTCTCGACGACTCGACGACTCGACGACTCGACGACTCAAGCGCAACGGTTTCTCGGATCGCCAGATCGCCAAGCTCACCGACCGCACCGAAGCCGAGGTGCGCAACGAGCGCCACGCGCTCGGCGTGCGCCCGGTCTACAAACGAGTCGACACCTGTGCCGCGGAGTTCGAGGCGAGCACGCCCTATCTCTACTCCACCTACGAGACCGAAAACGAAGCCGACCCGACGAACCGGCGCAAGGTCATCATTCTCGGCTCGGGTCCGAACCGCATCGGGCAGGGCATCGAGTTCGACACCTGCTGCGTGCACGCGTCGTTTGCGCTGCGCGAGATCGGCTTCGAGACCATCATGATCAACTGCAATCCGGAGACGGTCTCGACGGACTACGACACGTCCGACCGTCTCTACTTCGAGCCGCTGACGCTCGAGGACGTGCTCGAGATCGTCGACCTCGAGAAGCCGGAAGGCGTGATCGTGCAGTTCGGCGGACAGACGCCGCTGAAGCTTGCGAAAGCGCTGCACGAGGCAGGCGTCCCGATGTGGGGCACGTCGGTCGACTCGATCGACATCGCCGAAGACCGCGAGCGGTTCAACGAGCTTGCGCGCAAGCACGACATCCGCGTTCCCGCGCACGGCATCGCGCTCAATGAGGCCGAGGCGCTCGGGGTCGCGCGGCGCATCGGCTATCCCATCGTCGTCCGCCCCTCGTACGTCCTCGGCGGGCGCGCGATGGCGATCGTCTACGACGACGACGCGCTGTCGAGCTACATGGTCCGCGCCGTCGAGGCCGCGCCCGGGCATCCGATCCTCGTCGATCACTTCCTCGAGGACGCGATCGAGATCGACGTCGATGCCGTCTCCGACGGCGATCAGGTGATCGTCGCCGGCGTCATGGAGCACATCGAGCTCGCCGGCATTCACTCCGGCGATTCGACGACGGTGATCCCGCCGTACATCATCGGCCACCGCGATCAGGACAAGATCCGCCGCCGCACCGTCGAGCTCGCGAAAGCGCTGAACGTGATCGGCCTGATGAACGTGCAGTACGCGATTCAGCACGGAGAGCTGTACGTGCTGGAAGTGAATCCGCGCGCGTCACGCACGGTGCCGTACGTGTCGAAGGCGACGGGCGTTCCGTTCGCGAAGATCGCCGCGAAGGTGATGGCCGGCAATTCGCTTCGCTCCCTCGGACTCACGCACGAGCCGCGCGTCGACGGCTATTTCGTCAAGGCGCCGGTGTTTCCGTTCAATCGCTTCCCGCGCGAGGACACGCTCCTCGGGCCGGAGATGAAATCGACCGGCGAAGTGATGGGAAGCTCACACCACTTCGGCGAGGCGTATGCGAAAGCGCTCCTCGGCGCGGGGACCCGGCTTCCGCTCGAAGGAACGGCGTTCATCTCCGTGAACGACAACGACAAGCGCCCGCACGTCGTCCATCTCGCGCGCGAGCTGGCGTCGCTCGGCTTCCACATCATCGCCACCGGCGGCACGCGCGAGTTCCTCGTCAAGCACGGCGTCGAGGCCGACCTCGTCTGGAAGGTGCACGAGGCGCGGCCGAACATCATCGATCACATGATCAACGGCGAAGTGGCGCTCGCGATCAACACGCCGTTCGGAAAATCGGCATTCGTCGACGACACCTACATTCGCCGAACCGCGCTGCAGCTCAACATCCCCTGCATCACGACGCTCACCGCGGCAACGGCGTGCGTGGAGGGGATCCGCTCGCTCAAAGACGGCGTGAGCACGTTCGCGGCGCTCCAGGAACAGCACGGCGGCTGATATGGAGTGCGGCGGCAAGGCCGCCGCTTTCGAATGCGCGGCAAGAGCGCTGACGCCGCGGTCTTGCCGTGCTGTTGGAAAGTGGCGGCCTTGGGATCGCAACCGGGGCCAAGATCGCGGAAATCACCGCAACGACTTGAACGCCGCGCGCACCTCCGACACGAAGAGCAGCGGCTCTTCCGGGCGAGCACGAGCAAGGTCTCTTTTATCTTCGGCGAGCCCTCACCAAGGCGTATTTTGTGGCCCCGACTCTCTCGGCCAGTCGGTCGTTCGATCCGCTGCGAAGCGATTCACGCTTCCAGGCGATCCTGGCGGAAGCGGAGGTCGGCCGACAGCAAGCGCTGACCGCCTTCCGCGAAGCCGGAGGAGAGCGACTCTCGGCCGGTGACGCCAACTCGCCTTCGTCCGATCTCCGTTCTGAATCGCTGGACTGCTAGGGCTCGATACGTTGAATCCCCTGGACGCGATCGATCTGCCGGTCGAACGATGCCACCCGGTTCACGCCGGAAAGCTCCGCCAAAGCTGCCAGATACGCCTCGGCGAAGTCGAGTCGCAGGACCTCGTAGATCTCCACCGCCCGAAGCAGCAGGTCTTGATCTGCGACGGCGATCGACGGAAGGGCAAGGAGCGCCCGCGCCATCCGTGCGATGTCCGTGCGTGGAGTCTCATAGAACGATTCGAGGACGTACACCATCTCGGCGAGCACCAGATCGGTCAGGATGAGCTCATGGTCAGCCCCGAGATACGCGGTCGCCCGCTTCGCCTGCGCCGGCGGATCGCCGGTGAGATGGCGAATCAGAATGTTGGTATCGAGAAGTGCCTTCATTTCCGGGATGGGCTTCGCTTCTGCCATGCCCTCGCTTTGATCGCGGGCCAGGAAGCCCCTCGCCGGTCTGGCGGTACGCTCACGCTTCCAGCGAGATCGAGGAAACTCTCGACCTTTGCGAGCACCGCTCGTCCTCGATGAACGCGGAAGAGCACGCGGTCTCCCGCCTTGAGTCCAAGGGCATCTCGCACCGATTTGGGCAGTGTCACTTGACCCTTCGAGGACACTGTTGCAGGAACATCCATGACGCCTCCTTACTCTGGAGTGAAAGTAAGGATAGCACCGGACGACGAGGTCGGCGGCCAGGTGCGGCATAGCCAAAAATGCAGAACATGGGTGTGAGGATCTCGGCCGCCGTTACGCTGCGATAGTCGTAACGACATGACAGAACGGTTCGACTTCGGTGGCCTGCATCGAGGGGCGCGCATCCCTGGCGCTGCTGCCGACGGTGCTCGCCGGCTTTCTTCGCCTTCCGAGTGGGATGGCTGCTTTGCGATGTGGGCGAGCACGAGCAAGGGCTCCTTTATCTTCGGCGAGCCCTCACAAAGTCGTACTTTGTGGCCCCGACTCTCTCGGACACGTCGTTCGATCCGCTGCGGAGCGATTCACGCTTCCAGGCGATCCTGGCGAAAGCGGAGGTGGGCCGACAGCAGCGCTGATCGCCTTCCGCGAAGCCGGAGGAGAGCGACTCCTCGGCCGGTGATATGGAGTGCGGCGGCACGGCGGCCGCCGCTTTCGAATGCGCGGCAAGAGCGCTGACGCTGTGGTCTTGCCATATCACCGCGAGGATGCGGGCGCCTCGATACGTCAGAGGCGTGCGCTGGAACGGATTCAGCGAATCCGCTGGTGAACGTCGAATTCACAGGCGTTAACTCAGATATTTCGCTGATGAACTCAGATGTTCCGCTGATGAACTTCGAGTTTACGGGTGTGAACTCAGATATATCGCTGATGAATTCAGATATCCCGCTGATGAACTTCGAGTTTACGGTCGTGACTCAGATATATCGCGAATGAACTCAGATATCCCGCTGGTGAACTTCGAGTTCACGGGCGTGAACTCAGATATATCGCTGATGAATTCAGATATCCCGCTGGTGAACTTCGAATTCACGGTCGTGAGCTCAGATATCACGCTGATGAATTGGGCGAATTCATGTAACATTCGGGCATGAACATGCGCGAGTTCGGAGTGCGTCTGACACGGGCGCGCGAGCAACGGCAGCTCACGATCACCGCGCTCGCACGGCTGATGAACGTCGACTACATGCAGATCTCCCGCTACGAGAAGGGGCAGAGCTTGCCGTCGTTCGACACCATGGTCCGCCTCGGAACCGTCCTGCAGGTCTCCCTGGACATGCTCGTATCCGAAAGAGAGTTCCCCGAGCCCCCGCCGTCGTTCAAAAACACGAAACTGCTCGCGCGAATGCGAGAGCTCGACGAGCTGCCGGAGGACCGTCAGGAGCTGGCCTTGCGGATTCTCGAAGCCGTGATCGCTGGGGAGCTCGATGCCCTCGCCAGCCGCCTTCGCACCTGAAAGGTGAAGCAGTGCAACGCCGGCGTCCTCACCGGCCGACAGCCACCCGGGGAGGGCGACGACGGTCGGAACCTCGACTCCGCGCGCGTGGGCGCGCCGTATCTCGTCGACCGCGACGGCAGCGTCTACCAGACCTTCGACGACGCCGAATGGATCTACCACCTCGGCCTGAAAGGTACGAACGGGTATTACGACCGGGCGTCCGTGGCGATCGAGTTCGCCAACGAGCTGCGCCTGCAGCTCGACAGCGACCAGCTCTACGCCTTCGGCATGAATACGCCGAATACCGTCTATACAGGGCCGTACCTCACTTACCAGTGGCCGCGGCCATCACCACTTCGCCCAGATGGACGAGGCCCAGGTGGACGCGGGGATCGCGCTGACCCTCGTGCATCGTGGGCGAGAAAACGCGCATGTCTACCCACAGCAATGCTGCCGTCGATTTCCTCCGACTCGCCGCGAGCGTCAACGTTCGCGAGGCCTTCCAAAAATACGCCGGACATAGCTTCCGCCCATCACAACCCTTCTTCAAAGGCGACCCGGAATCTCTCCTGGCCGCGATGAGGAACAATGTCGCGAAGAACCCCGACAAAGTGCTCGAGATCCAACGCGTCATCGAGGAAGACGACCTCGTCGCCGTCCATTCGCACGTGCGGATGAACCCGGCCGACCGCGGCGTTGCCGTCGTACACATCTTTCGATTCGACGGCAATCACCGCATCGCGGAGCTGTGGGAACCCACGGCAACAGCACGCGAAGGTGACGAGGTGAAGTTCGCGACCGGAAGGGCGGTAGCAGACGTCCGAGTGATGGTCCAGTTCGTTGGTACATAGGCCGCTGTTGAACAAGAACAACCAGCGCCTTCAAAAACGAGATTTACGCTGTTCTGGAAGGATGCGTAGGTCGTTTGACCACCGAAGTAGGGATTGGACGCAAATACCCTACCGTTGGGATCGTAGGGTCCGGAAGGGTCGTAGTCGTAGAAGCTGAAAGCGTTGCCGGCACCATCAAATGATGCGACAGCAGAACCGGGGTTTCCGGGAAGCTGCTGGTTGTACACCCAGCCTAGGTTATAGACGTGGCCATTCCCTCTGAATGGAACGCCGTTGATGAACACCGCAATATTTGTAAGTCCCGTAATGAGATTGCCTGACGGTGTGCCGGTGAAGGTGCCAGTCACCAGATCCCCGCTCGCGAAGCGATACGAAAATGAGTAACTCTGAGCACCGTTCAACGCGACGTACGTGTACGCATTGCTCAGACTGGCGGTCCCTCCCAGAGTGACGACTTGAACCGTGACCGCGCCTTCGCTGTGCGCAGGCACGGTCGCTTGGAGGTCGCCCGTGGTCGGGTTGTAGCTGAATTGCGCCGAAGTTCCACCGAACTTGACCGCCTGGGCAAATTGCAGATTCGCTCCTAGGATAGTCACCGGATTGCCGCCGCTCGTCGGACCGCTGCTTGGCGACACGCCGCTGATCGATGGAATCGGCGCCAGGGTCACGTCCTTGGTCGTCGTCCCCGGACAATTCGTCGGCGTGTAGCTGCTCGACTCGGTCAGAAACCCACTCTTGCTCACTGCCAGCGTGTTCGATCCGCACGTGATGCCATTCAACGAGTACACGCCCGAGCTGTTCGTCGTCCCGCTCAGGCTCCCGAAGCTGACCGCCGCCCCCGACACCGGCTTGCTGGCGACGAGGTGCCGCACCGTCCCGGTCAGCGTCCCCGTGTTCGATGCGACGTAGGTGTAACCGTTCGTCAGGCTGGCCGTTCCACCCAGCGTCACCACTTGCACTGTTACCGCCCCCGCGCTGCGTGCAGGGACGGTCGCCCGCAGATCGCCTGTGCTCGCGCTGTATTCGTAGGAGGTGGAAGTGCCGCCGAACTTGACCGACTGTGCAAATTGCAGATTTGCGCCAAGTATCGTCACCACGTTGCCGCCGGTCGTCGGGCCGCTGCTCGGTGACACATTGCTAATCGACGGGATCGGCGCGAGAATCACATCCTTCGTCGACGTCCCGGGACAGTTCGTCGGCAGGTAGTTGCTCGACTCGGTCAGAAACCCACTCTTGCTCGCTGTCAGCGTGCTCGATCCGCACGTAATGCCATTCAATGTGTACACGCCCGAGCTGTTCGTCGTCCCGCTCAGGCTCCCGAAGCTGACCGCCGCCCCCGACACCGCGTTGCTGGTGACGAGGTGCCGCACCGTCCCGGTCAGCGCGGACGAGGCGGTACTTCCTGCCATCGCAACGCTCCTCGTCACAGTTGCGCCGCCAGCGGCGTTGAAGACTCGAAACGACACACTGTATGCAGAGGCCACACCGCCGAAGGTATGCTGCGAGTCTTGAGTGGTCGCTAGGGAGGACCCGTCGCCGAAGTTCCACTCGAATTGATCACACTGTGGGCGGATTTCATACCCTACCGTACTACCGCGAAAGTCAATCGTCTCGCCCCGTGAGCACGCGAGTCCGTTCGACTCGTTGCACCCGCTCAACGCCCCGGTGTACTCAATTCTGACTTGGTCGGCTGTTGGTCCGACGGGTGGACAGGTCGTGACGATCGGACCGCCGCCCGGGTTGCCGATCGAGCGGCGTTTCACCTGCGTGCCATTCGCGCGCGGCACGTCGAGTACCAACGGAGTGACGGGCTGTGCGACTTTCGCATTTCCAGAGAAGGACTCCGAGGCGATCGTGAAGTCATGGTCGAGATCGTCGGCACTGATGGCGAGCGTGTAGGCACCGGATTCTACTGCACTGGCCTCGACTAGGTAGCTCCCACGTGGCGCTCCTTCGACAGTCACTATCTGCGGAGCGCTGTCCGCACCCGAGTACGTCGCCGACTCACCGATTTCGTTGACCTCGGCTCCTACGACCGGGTCATAGCCAACGCGGCGTCCGAAAGGATCGCGAAGCAGAATTCGAACAGGCAAGATCGACTGCGAGACAGTTGCCGCTCCACCGGCAGCCGTAGGGACAAACGCTCTAACCGTGACAGTCGTCTTGTTGCATTGACTATCCTCGATCAGTTGGAGATGTAGCGCGGGGTCATCATCGCATGGTTGCACAAGGAGTTTACTTCGTATGCGCGACTTCCAATCCGCTGGACGAGAAGGCGTGACCTCAACATCGAGCGCTCGACGTGATTCATGATAAGAGTCCTGAGCAACCGCTAACAGGCCCGTGGCCGTATTGCGTCGGAGGTCGTGCTTGTCAATCTCAAACTCTATGGCCGCAATCTCAGCCGTACACATCGAGGTGGTTGCTCCAGATAACGTGGCTTTCAACTCGTCCAGCTCTCGAATCCGATAGAAGTGGTCTTGATATTCGGAGGTACGAAAACCCGACACGCGCTTGAAAACAATACGTTGGTCGCCTTGAAAGTCGGCGTCGATGGATTCCTTAAGCTGACTCACGCGCCGGTCAAGCTCAGCGTCGATCGACGGAGCACGCAGAGTTTCGTGTTCTTCCGGCAACTTGCCATTGAATGCTTCTAACTCGCGGCCCAACTTGTCGGTTGGAAACTTCAGATTGCGCAACTCTGTAAGAGGACAAGGGCCGCCAGCGACAAAAGTAAAGGCCCCAGTTTTTGTATTGCTACCAGTCGAGGTTATGACCGTGACGTCTACGACTCCAGCGGGATGAGGCGTCGTAGTTGCTTCTAGAGTGAGTGTCGGTTCGTCGTACCTGAACGAAGCTGCAGCATTGGAACCAAAACGCACCGCCGTAGGCCCAGACAATGCGAGACCACTGATGGTCACAACCGTGCCGCCGGCGCTCGAGCCTGTGTTCGGCCATAAGCTAGATATCTTCGGCGGTGCAAGGACCGAGAACCTCCGCATGGGCGAGTGCGTTAACTTCGTCTGATCACAGAATCGGTATGCGGTGACGTACCAGTAGTAAGTCTTGCCGCGTACTACGTTAACTCTCTTGGAGGTGTCGGACACGGTATCCAGATACTGGGGATCACGTGGCGGATCAGTCCACTCCTCGAACTTCACGTCGTATCGATCTGCACCGGTAGCGGGTTGCCAAGTCAGAGTCACAGTCGTCGACTCATTCAGCCTTGCACCGTCCTCGGGGTACGTCCCGTTGAAGCTCGCGGGCCGGGGGCAGGACCCGGTCTGAACCGTGAAGCTCCGCATCGATGAGTGTTTCAGCTTCTTCTTGTCACACAGCGGGTATGCGCTCACGTACCAGTAGTAGGTCTTTCCGGGAGTCACGCTCACCGTATGCGACGTTCCGTCTACCGTTGCCACTTGGCTCGGATCACTCGACTCGCCGAACTTCACGTCGTATTTGTCCGCGCCCGTGGCGGTGTCCCAGCGGAGCGTCACAGCGGTCGTCTCACGCAAACTCTCACCGTCCGCTGGGAACGTCCCGCTGAAGCTCCCGGGAACAGGGCACGACTGAGACTGAATCGTGAAGCTCCGCACGGCCGAATGCTTAACCTTCTTCTGGTCACAGAGTGGGTACGCCGTCACGTACCAGTAATAGGTCTTCCCCGGGGTCACGTTCACCGTCGTCGAGGTTCCGGAGACCGTGTCCACATACGACGGATCATTCGACTCCCCGAACTTCACGTCGTATCGATCTGCTCCCGTGGCGGCCTCCCACGTGATTTTCATCGTCGCCGTCGAAACCAAAGTCGCACGATCTCCCGGATAAGTTCCGCTGAAACTCTCCGGTAAGGGGCACGTTTCCGCCTGACAGGTGCTCCCATTCCACGTCGTGCCCGAAGCGCAGCTCGCTGTCGCCGTGCTCATGTCGAGCTCTATCTCGTTGTTGTAAAGGTAGAACTTCCGTCCGATTTTTGGCACTGGTGCCGTCACCGAGCTGTTGTTCCCCGTCTTGACGATGTAGTTTGCGCTCGGCCAGCTCGAGGTCACAACAGACACGGCGACCGGGTTCGTCGTCGTCCACGACAGACTGACGTCGCACGTACTCTGTCCCGCGCTGATCGTGCACGAGGGACTCGATGGTGTCAGGTTCCCCGACATCGCTCCCTGACAGACGCTCCCATTCCACGTCGTGCCCGAGGCGCAGCTCGCTGTCGCCGTGCTCATGTCGAGCTCTATCCCGTTGTTGTAAAGGTAGAACTTCCGCCCGATTTTTGGCACCGGTGCCGTCACCGAGCTGTTGTTCCCCGTCTTGACGATGTAGTTTGCGCTCGGCCAGCTCGAGGTCACAACAGACACCGCGACCGGGTTCGTCGTCGTCCACGACAGACTGACGTCGCACGTACTCTGTCCCGCGCTGATCGTGCACGAGGGGCTCGATGGGCTCAGGTTCCCCGACATCGCTGCCGCTGCAGGCATCGCTACCACCAACGCACTCAGGAGAATGCACCAGCGGAGGTGACTCTCACGCTGACGAACACGAGCCGCCCATAAACAGAGATCGTCCATCCATGCCCCCTTTGCGTCGACGACAGCCACCGCCCGCGCGGCGGCAGAAACCGGGCGCACCGTTCCCGAAACCGACCATTGCAAGCCCGGAACGGCCGCGCTCTTGTGACTTCTCGCGGTCCCGTTCCTTTCATGAACGGCGGTCGTCACATGCGACGACCCTCATCGCGATTGCTATTCGAACGGTTGGCGCTGGACAAACGCTGACACAAATTCTATATGACGCGCAGGAATTCGGTCAGTAAATCTGTCGACGGAGCGGTAGAAGCTCGCGAGGTGCTACACCCTCGTCGCCGTCCATTCGCACGTGCGGATGAACCCGACTGACCGCGGCGCTGCCGTCGTACACATCTTTCGATTCGACGGCAATCACCGCATCGCGGAGCTGTAGGACATCGGGCAGCCGGTGCCGGAGAGCTCTCCGAACGAAAACGGGATGTTCTAGCTAGGAGTCCGGCGGCGAGACCGGTCGGCGGGAGGGAGCCGCCGCTCTGGTAGGCCGTACAGTCGGCGCGCCAACATACCAGAGCGGTGGCTCCCTCCCAACCAACCACCCTCGCCACCGCACTCCTGACGTTCAGTCCCGAGCTCGTAACCTTGCGCGTGCATGTTGAATGAGCGGATGGGTAGTCCACTGGTGTCCATCATCATCGCGACGTTCAACCGGAGCAATGTCCTGCGGTTGACCATCGAGGCGGTTCGCGCATCGTCCTTTGCGGACTGGGAGATGATCGCGGCCGGCGACGCCTGCACGGACGACACGGAGGAAGTGGTCCGCTCTTTTCAAGATCCACGAATCACGTTTTTCAATCTGCCGCGGAACTCCGGCGATCAATCGACGCCCAACAACGCCGGGTCAGCCGCGCCCGAGGGCAGTACGTCGCTTTCCTCAACCATGACGATTTCTGGACGAAGGATGATCTCGAGCGCGGGCTCGAAGCGATCGCCGGCGTCAGCGATCTCGTTGCAGCCATTACGGTCGCCATCGACCATCATGACCATGCGCATCTCGTGGGAGTGTCGGACAGTGGCTCGTACGAACCCTGGGGCTTCTTTCCAGCCTCGTCGTGGTTGATGTCGACGCGAGCTGGCCGCGCGTGTGCCCTGGCGCCCGGCGCGTGAGCTCCATCTGGTCCCCTCCCAGGACTGTATCTTCGCGCGTGGCGAGCCGGCGCCACGATGCGCAGTACCGGTCGAATCACGGTCATTTCCATCGGCTCGAACAGCCGGCCCGGCTCGTACTCCAGCCGTCACATCGAAGAGTGCGCGCATGTTCGAGTTGCTGGCGGATCCGCACCTCATTCCGCGCCTGCTCGTCCAACGGCTCTTCGTCTGACCGCGGACCTCCATGGAGCCACTCCGGGGCGCATGTTCGCGCGAGCATTCAGGCTCATCGGCCGCAACGTGCTCGTCGCCCTCGGGATTCATCCCCAGACGATGTGGCAGATTCTGAAATTGCGGCGCAGAGGTGCAATCCTCGATCAGATGCGACGCACGCGAGGCCTGTCGCCGCTTCCGCGAGGAGAATCGCGATGAGCTCGAATTGGCTCCTGCCGAATGCCAGGAAGGACCGGCAGACGATCACCGCCCGCTGGACTCCAGCATCCATGCAGTTGATTGACGGAGTGAGTGTTCGGGAAGTGCTGAACGTCCCGAAAAACAGTGGCTATCTCACGGAGATCTTCCGAGCCGAGTGGATGGACGGCCGTGCCCATGTGGACCAAGTATTCCAGGTGGTGCTCGAGCCCGGAGCAGTCTCGGCATGCCCTCTCGCGTATGGCACGGCATCCAGAACGTCAGCCACCAGCCTTCCGTCGCGTTGAACATGGTCGCGCATACCACTACGAGGACCCGGACCACTGGCGTCTGCCGGCGGATAGTGAAGAGGTCCCGTACCGCTTTCCGCAGTCGTGACCTTCGACGCCGGAGCCGCCGAACGATTTACGCCGTCACGTTGAGGAACACCTTCGTGTTCGCGAGCTCCGTCTTGAACTGATTGATCGCGCGCACGGTGTACTGCGTGCGCTTTCCCGCGGCCGCGGGGAGTGCGCCGCCGGACATCTGACGATGCGGGCGCGCGCCGCCGGGCTTGCGCGTGCGGAAGACGGTCTGTGTGAACGGCGACGGCTTCTCGAGCTCGATCACGATCTCTTCGACGTTGACGTCCGCGCCGCCGATGTAGCGGAAGTCCCACTCGATGCCTTCACTGACGCGCACGGTGACTTCCATCGGATTGGCGATGACGTAGAAACGTCCAGCGCCCTGCTCGACGTCGATGCGCACGGGAACGGTGCGGACGGCGGGATGCGCGAGGTCATCTTCGCGAATGAGACGATCCGACGACGCCGGCGGCGCGGCGACGGCCGAAGGCGCCTCGGCGCGCGCAGGCGCGGCGATGAACGACGCGGGGCGCGGCTTCTCGCTCGACAGCCACGAGGCCGCGGGTGTTCCGTTCGACAGCACGCGAGGACGCGCGCGGCGGCCCCGCTTCTTTTCCGGCTCCGGTTTCGCGGCTTTGGGGACAGCGGGCACGCTCGGCGCGACGGGGGCGGGAGTGGCCGGCGCGGGCTTCACGGCCTTCAATTTTGGTGCGGCCTTCTCGGGTTTCGCGACGGGCTTCGCAACGAGTTTGGGGGCCGGTTTGACGGGCGGTTTTGCCGCTGGTTTTGCGGGCGGCTTCGCGACCGGTTTCGCCGTCACTTTCGCGACGACTTTCTTGGCCACGGTCTTGACGGCCTTGATCGCTTTCGCAGCCGCTTTGACCACCTTCTTCACCGGCTTGGCCGGTTTCGGCGCCGCTTTCGCCTTAGGTGCAGGCTTTTTCGGTGCAGGCTTTTTCGGGGCGGGCTTTTTCGGAGCGGTTTTCTTCGGAGCGGCCTTCTTCGGAGCAGGTTTGGCAGGCTTCTTCGCCGCGACCTTTTTCTTTGCTGTTTTGGGCGCGCTTTTCACGCGAGCCGCGGCCTTCTTTGCGGCAGACTTAATCCCTTTTGCCGCTTTCTTCCCCTGCGCCTTCGCCATGTGTGAGCCTATCTCCGGACCGTGGGCTAAAAATGGATGGCGCAATATAGCAGCGGTCGTCCGGAACGCCAATGTTTTATTGGAAAACACCGGCGACGGCAAAACCGCCATCCACCCCTATGACCTCTCCTGTGATGTAGGAGGCGGCAGGGAGGCAGAGAAAGGCCACCAGCGACGCGACTTCCTCCGGTTCACCGATCCGGCCGAGGGGGGTCGTGGCCAGGATCTTCTCGAGACGCACCGGATCCTGGAGAACCGGCTCGGCGAGCGGGGTCCGGATGTACCACGGCGCGACCGCGTTCACCCGGATGCCGTCCTTCGCCCACTCCGCCGCGAGAGCGCGCGTCAGATGCGCGATCGCGGCCTTGGTCATCGCGTACGGAACGCCCGTGCCGAGGTGGCGGAGCGCCGCGATGGAGGCGATGTTCACGATGCTCGCGCCGCCGGACGCTTTCAGGAGCGGATGCGCGAGCCGGCAGAGCTCGAACACGGAGTCCATGTTCGTCTCGCGGATCTTCACGTATTCGTCGTAGTCGTATTCGATCGCCTTCTTACGGATGTTCGTGCCGGCGTTGTTGATGAAGATGTCGAGACGGTCGACGTTCTCGAAGATGCGCCTGCGGTCATCGGCGCGAGTGACATCGGCGTTGAAGTCCGCGTCGCTGCGCGCCACGCGAATGACCCGCGCACCGAACCGCGCGAGCTCCTCGGCCACCGCGAGGCCGATGCCTTTCGTCGCGCCGGTGATGAGGGCGGTCTTGCCGGTGAGGGTCCAGCGATCCATTGTTTTCATCCTGAGCGCAGCGAAGGATCAAGGGAGCCCTCTCGCTCATGGCGCCATGCACGCCACACGAGAGGGCTCCGCTGATCCTTCGCTTCGCTCAGGATAAACCTTGGATCTCCTCCTTCAACACTCCCCGCAACTCCTCCGCGATCTTGCGGATCAGCGCGTCATCCTCTCCTTCGACCATCACCCGCACCTTGTTCTCCGTTCCCGAGTAACGCACGAGAATGCGTCCGCGACCATTCAGGTCCTTCGTCGCCTGCGCGTGCGCGGCCTGGTACTTCGGCAAGGACTCGAGCGGCGTCTTCGAGGAGACTTTCTCATTCAGGAGAACCTGCGGCATTGGGTCGAACGTGTGGAGCTGCGAGAACGGCGCCCCCATCTCGCCGAGGATGTGGCCGAACACGAGCGCGGTGTGGATGCCGTCGCCGGTCGTATGCACCGTGCGGTCGATGATGTGGCCGGACTGCTCGCCGCCGAGAACGCCGTCGCGCTGGAGCATGAGCTCCAGGACGTACTTGTCGCCCACGTTCGCGCGGAGCAGCTCGATCCCGTCCGCCTTCAGTTGCTTCTCGAAGCCGAAGTTCGACATCACGGTCGTGACCACGACATCGCCGCGCAACTGACTCCGCTGGCGGAGGTACTTCGCCCAGAGATAGAGGATCTCGTCGCCGTCGCGGATCTTCCCCGCGTCGTCGGCGAAGATCGCGCGGTCGGCGTCGCCGTCGAATGCCACACCGTAGTCCGCCTGCTGTTCGACGACGATCTGTGCGAGATGCTCCGGATGCATTGCGCCGGCGTTCTCGTTGATGTTCCGGCCGTTCGGCGCGTCATGAATCACGACGACCTCGGCGCCCGCGCGGCGGAAGACTTCCGGCGCGATCTGAAATGCCGCGCCGTGTCCCGTGTCGAGCACGACCTTCTTTCCCTTCAGCCCTGCAGGCGGGACGCCGGAGATCAGAAAGCGCTCATATGCCTCGATGAGCTCCGCGTTCTCCGTCACCGGCTCGGCGGGGATCGCAACGTCTTCGCGGCGTAGCGCGCGCAATTCGTCCTCGATCTCTTCTTCGATCGCGTCCGGGACCTTCATGCCGTCGTGGCCGAAGATCTTCACGCCGTTGTCTTCGAACGGGTTGTGCGACGCGGAGATCGAGATCGCCGCGGCGGCGTCGGTGATCCGGCAGAGATACGCGACGCCGGGAGTCGGGATGATCCCGACGAACACGGCCTGCGATCCCCCCGCGTTCAGACCGGCCGCGAGAGAGCGCGCGATCTCCGACCCAGACTCGCGGGTGTCCATCCCGAGCAAAACCTGCGCGCCGCTCACGCGATGCGCGAGCGCGACGCCCATGGCAAACATCGTCGCGGGATCGAGCGGATAGGCGCCGG
>DASYGV010000113.1:0-39097 GCA_035999335.1 Thermoanaerobaculia bacterium
TCACTCGCCTGCCGCTGCCGTCTCCCCCGTCTCCGCATCCGCCAGGGTCTTGTTGATCAGCTCCTTGAGCTCCTTGCCCGGCTTGAAGTACGGGATCTTCTTCGACGGCACTTCGACCTTCTCGCCCGTCTTCGGATTGCGGCCCGTGCGCGACTTGCGACTGCGCAGGCGGAAGCTGCCGAAGCCGCGCAGCTCGATCTTCTGGCCGGCGCGGAGGGAGTCGACGATGGAGTCGAAGACGATGTTGACGATGGTTTCAGCCTGCTTCTTCGTCAACTGGACGACGCGGGCCACCTCGTCGACCAGCTCGGCCTTGGTCATGACGCCGGCGGCGGCGTCCTCGTCGTGGGCGTCGCCGTCGCGATCGACATCGAGATCATCGTGATCGTGTTCGTCCACCAAAGTCCCTCCTCAAACCAGCTTCATTGCCACCTGTACATGAACTTCGGTACGCGCCGATTGGCGATGCGCTCGAGGATTGCGTCGGCGCCGTCCTCGGTCAGAAGATCAAAGATCGTTGCTTCGCGGCGGCGGGGCCAGAGCTTGGCCGGCTCGCCTTTGATGCCGCCGAGGTTGCCGGCGGTGCGCACGGCGTCGTCGATCGTTCCGATCTGATCGACGAGCTTGAGCTCGAGCGCTTGTTCGCCGGTGAAGATGCGTCCGTCCGCGACCCGCCAGACGTCCTCTTTCTTCATCTTCGCCTTGCGTCCCTCGGCCACGTCGCGCACGAACTGCGTATGCAGTTGGCTCACGATGGCCTGGAAGTACTGCCGCTCGGCCTCGGTGAGCTCGCGGTACGGCGAACCCGCGTCTTTCATCGCGCCGCTGGTGATCGTCTCCGGCTTGAGCTTCGCCCAATGCACGAGGTCCTTCATGTCGAACCACTGCAGGATCACGCCGATCGAGCCGGTGATCGAGCCCGAATTGGACACGATCGGATCGCACGCGGAGGCGATGTAGTAGCCGCCGGATGCGGCGACGCTGTCGAGCGACGCGACGACCGGCTTGCCGTTCTGGCGGATCTTGCGGATCGCGGAGTAGATCTCCTGCGAAGGCGCGATCGCGCCGCCCGGGCTGTTGATGCGGACGACCACCGCTTTCACGGTGTTGTTGCGCGCGTACCTGTGCAGCAAGTCGAGCGTCTCGCGGGCGTCGAGGATCTCTCCTTCGATCGGCACGACCGCGACTTTTTCGGCGGCGAAGCTGATGTCGCTCGAGTCCGCGCCGGCGGCCACGAAGACGATCAGTACGAAGAATCCGAGAAAGACGAGCAGGCATCCGCTCAGCGCGCCGAAGAAGAACATCCCCGCGCGAGATTTGCGTGGAGGAGCGGGCGGCGGAGTCCACACCGGCTGCGGCTCCTGAGGACG
The DNA here is from genome assembly GCA_035999335.1 of Thermoanaerobaculia bacterium. Classification (GTDB taxonomy): domain Bacteria; phylum Acidobacteriota; class Thermoanaerobaculia; order Gp7-AA8; family Gp7-AA8; genus QHVT01. The sequence goes on from DASYGV010000113.1 coordinate 1,371, forward strand.
TTCCTGCGGAGCGGCAGCACGTTCAGGAGTACCTGTCTCCGTTTCACCAGACCCGTTCTGAGGCTCGAGCTCGGACATGGTCTCAGCTCTGCTCGGGCTCGGCCGGAGGCTCGCCCGGATCGTGACTGGGGTCGGCGCTCTCGTCGTGACCGTGGTCGGCGCCCTGATCGTGAGCGTGTTCGTCGCTGTGCTCGACGTGCACGCCCGAGAGCTGCGCACGCTCGTCCTCGGTGAGCGGCTCCACTTCGCGCGTGGTCAATCCGATCTTCCGCTCGTTCGTGTCGATCTTGATGATCCGCGCGCGCATCGGCTCGCCGATGTGGAACGTCTTGTCGAGCTTCTGCCGCGCGTCGCGCTGCACCTCGGAGATATGCGCGAGACCTTCCACGCCGTCGGCGAGTCGGATGAACAGGCCGAAGTCGGTGATCTTCGAAACGTTGCCGACTACTTCGTCGCCGAGGTTGTGCGCCTTTGCGAAGGTGTCCCATTCATTCGGCAGGAACTCGCGGATCGAGAGCGAGAGGCGCTGGTTGTCGCCGTCGACGTTGATCACACGCGCCTTCACCGTGTCGCCCTTCTTTAGCACCTCGGACGGATGCTTCAGGCGGCGATGCCAGGACATGTCGGAGATGTGAATGAGGCCGTCGATCCCCTCTTCCACCTCGACGAACGCGCCGAAGTCGGTGAGGTTGCGCACGCGGCCTTCGATGATCGTGCCGACCGGATAGCGCTCGGAAATCGTGTCCCACGGATTCTGCTCGAGTGCTTTCAGCGACAAGGAGATGCGGCGGTTCGGGACGTTCACGTCCGCGACCACCGCCTCGACCTCGTCGCCGATGTTCATCAGCTTGGCCGGATGGCGGATCTTCTTCGTCCACGACATTTCGCTGACGTGGATGAGTCCTTCGACGCCTTCCTCGAGCTCGATGAATGCGCCGTAGTCGGTGAGCGAGACGACCTTGCCTTTCACACGGCTGCCGAGCGGATAACGATCAGAGACGTCGGCCCAGGGGTCCGGCGATTTCTGTTTGTAGCCGAGGGAGACGCGCTCCGAGCCGGAATCGAACTTGAGGACCACGACCTCGATCTCGTCGCTGACGTTGAAGTACTCGGACGGATGCGTGACGCGGCCCCAGGAGATGTCAGTGATGTGTAGCAGACCGTCGACGCCGCCGAGGTCGACGAAGACGCCGTAGTCGGTGATGTTCTTGACGATTCCGTGCGTCAGCTCGCCTTCCTTGAGGCGGCCGAACGTCGCGGCTTTCGCGGCGACCTGCTCGACTTCGACGATGGCCTTGCGCGACAGGACGATGTTGCTGCGCTTCTTGTCGAACGAGACGATCTTGAACTTCATCTCGTGTCCGCGCAGGGCGTCGAGGTTCTTGACCGGCTTCGTGTCGATGAGGGATCCGGGCAGGAACGCCTTCACGCCGCCGACGTCGACGGCGAGGCCGCCCTTGACGCGATCGACGACGCGGCCGGAGATGGACTCGTCGGCTTTGTACGCGGCCTCGATGTCGTCCCAGACGCGCATGCGCGCCGCTTTTTCGCGCGAGAGCGCGACGTAACCGGAAGAGTCTTCGAGGCGCTCGATGAAGACTTCGATCTCGTCGCCGCGCTTGACCTTGACCACACCGTCATAACCGGTGACTTCTTCGACCGGGAGGAGGCCTTCGGATTTGTAACCGATGTCGACGACGATGTCGGACGGGGTGACTTTGAGGACTCGCCCCCGAATGATCTCGCCCTCGGTCAGCGATGGTTTGCTGTAGAGGTCGAGAAGCTCTTCCATGCCGAGGTTCTCCAGATTGTTGGAGTCCGCCTGACGCGGCTGAATTGGCTTCTTGGTCTCGTCACTGGACGCCATGTACTGGGGAACCCCCTCGGAAATTCTTGGATAGCCCGTCCGGCGATGCGAGCAGGCCACAATGCGGGCTAAGTTGTTGATACACGTTGAAATCGGGAGTGTAGTCGCCCGCGTCCAGCGACGTCAAGAAAGGTGGAACGACGGCGTTGTAATGGAGCGCCGGCTTCCAGCCGGCCGCTACGCCGCCTTCCAGGCGGCCGGCAAGGATGCCAGCGGAGCGGCCGGCAGGATGCCGGCGCTCCGCTAGCGGCTTCTCACCGTCCGGACGATCGCGTCAACGACCTCTTCGATCGCGAGGTCGGACGTATCGACGACGGTATACGACTCATCGTACGAAAGCGGTGAGTCGGCGCGGGTGGAGTCCTGTTCGTCGCGCTGCAGCGACTCGGCGAGAACCGTGTCGAAATCGGCGGGTTCTCCTTTCGCCACCAGCTCGGCGTAGCGGCGTCGCGCGCGGACCTCGGGGCGGGCAGTGAGGAAGAACTTGTGCGGTGTTTCGGGAAACACTTTCGTGCCGATGTCGCGTCCTTCGAGCACGCCGCCGTTGCGGCGGCCGAGCTCCTGTTGCAGACGCACGAGAACGCGGCGAACGCCAGAGACCGCGGACACGAGGCTTGCAGCCATGCTGATCTCCGGCGTACGGATGAGGTTCGTGACGTCCTCCCCTTCCAGCAGCACGCGCGGCGGATCGCCGGGGACGAATTCGATGGAGCTCGTCGACGCGATCTGTTCGAGCGCTGCCTCGTTACGCAGATCGACGCCACCGCGCACGGCAGCGAGTCCGATGGCGCGGTACATCGCGCCGGTGTCGATGTGCGGAATGTCGAGCGCGCGCGCGACGAGCTTGCTGGTCGTGGACTTGCCGACGCCGGACGGACCGTCGATGGCGACGATCAGCGGCATCCGCAGCTACCCGCGTCCTCTGCGCGCCTGGCGCGGCGCGGAGCTCGAAGCCGACTTCGTGCGGCGCTTCGCCGGCGCGGCGGCCTTGCGCGTGGTCTTCTTCGCGGAAGTCTTCTTCGCCGGCGTCGCCGGCTTCTTCGTGGGTGCGCGGCGCGGTTTCGCCGCCGCCTTCGGTTTCGCCGGCTCCTGCATCGTCGCCAGCATCTTCACTTCGACCTTCGTCAGCTCGCGGTAGTCGCCCGGTCCGAGGCGCGGATCGGAGAGCGGACCGATGGCGACCCGGCGCAGCTTCGACACGGGATGACCGACGGCCTGGAACATCTTGCGGATCTGCTGCGTGCGTCCTTCGCGCAGCTTCACCTCGTACCAGGAGTTGCCTTCTTCGTCGCCCCGTCCCGTCGAACGTCCGGTGGTCTTCATTCGCCGGATCTCACAGGGAAGCGTGCGCTTGCCATCGAGGGTGATGCCGCGCTGGAGCTTGTCGATGAGCCGCTCTTCGGGAACGCCGCGCACTTTCACGTGATACGTCTTGATCGAGCCGTGCTGCGGATGCGAGACCTTGAACGCGAGGTCGCCGTCATTGGTCAGGAGGATCAATCCCTCGGAATGAAAATCGAGACGGCCGACGGGATAGATGCGCTCGCGCACGCCTTTGATCAGATCGATGACCGTGCGGCGGCCTTGCGGGTCCGCGACCGTGGTCATCACTTCCTTGGGCTTGTAGAGAAGGATGTAGCGATGCGTTTCGGCGCGGGTGATCAGCTTGCCGTCGACCTTGACGTGATCGCGCGCGGGATCCGCTTTCGTTCCGAGCTCGGTGACGACGCGGCCGTTCACCGTCACTCGCCCCTCCCGGATCATCGTCTCGGCTTCTCGCCGCGAAGCGAAACCCGCGTGCGCGATGATCTTCTGCAGTCGCTCGAGTTGCATCACTCTTCGTTCGCTTCGTCGCCGCCCGATTCTACTTCGACTTGTGGAGCGGCGATCATTTCTTCTGCTCCACTTTCTTCGATGACTTCGACGCTCGCGTGTTCCGGTGCGGCGTTGATCGCGGCGACTAGATCATCACCAATGTTCTCGCCGATGAGATCTCCGAACTCTTCGAGGCGCGGCAGATCGCGAATGTCGTTGAGTCCGAAGTGCACGAGGAAGTCCTTGGTCGTGCGATAGAGAAACGGACTGCCGACGACGTTCTTGCGTCCGGCGACGCGGATCATGCGGCGCTCGAGCAGCGTGCGGATCGCGCTGCCGGAGTTCACGCCGCGGATCTCGCCGATCTCCGGCGCGGTGATTGGCTGGCGATACGCGACAATGGCGAGCGTCTCCAGCGCGGCAAGCGAAAGACGGTTCTCGCCCTTCTTCGCGAAGTACTTCTTGAGCACGGAGTCGTGCTCGGCGCGCGTGGTGAGGCGCCATCCGCCCGCGGCCTGCTCGAGCGTGAAGCCGCCGAGGTGCTCGTCGAGAATGCGTTTGACTTCCTCGAGCTGCGCCTGCACGGCTTCCTTTGTCTCATCCAGCGACTCGGCGAGATCGTCGATCTGCACGGGCTCGCTGGAGAGAAAGAGAATCGCCTCCAGCGCTGCTCTTAATTCGTTTGCTTCCATTGGCATGGTTCAGTCTCTCGGAAAACGATGAGCGATGAACGATGAACCCCGCCGCCCTGTTCATCGTTCATCGTTCATCCTTCATCGTTCCATTGGCCTCACACGTTTTCAAATAGCTTGAACGTCTCCTCGTCCACCGCGTTCACGCGGTTGATGAGGATCTCGCCGAAGTTCTGTTTCTGCTGGAGCGCGATGCCGCCGAGACGGACCAGCTCGAGCATGCCGAGGAAGACGGCGATCAGCTCGTTGCGGTCGCGGCCCTCCAGGAACCACTGCAGGCGGATCGGCGACTTCTCCTGCAGCTTGTCGTAGATCTCTCGCATCTTGTCCGAGATCTTGTGCACCATGCGATGCAGCTCGATGGCCTGCGGATGATTCTGCCGATACCGCACCAGCGCGGTGCGGAACGCGTCGATGAGATCGAATAGACCGACGTCGGTCATGTCGATCTCGTTCTGCTCTTCCGTTCCCGGCACCGGAACACGCGGGCGCGTCCACATGCCCATGCGCAGGACGTCGAGCTCCGCGAACGATTCCGCGACGGCTTTGAAACGCTGGTACTCGAGCAGGCGGTCGACGAGCTCGCGGCGCGGATCGTCGCCGCCCTCCTCCGCCGAATCGTCGCGCGGCAGCAGCATGCGCGACTTGATGTTGATCAGCAGCGCCGCCATGTAGATGTAGTCGGCGGCGATGTCGAGATCGAGCTCCGTCATCGCCTCGAGGTACGCCGTGTACTGCTCGGTAATGAGAACGATGGGGATGTTGTAGATGTCGACTTCGTGCTTGCGGATCAGGTGCAGCAGCAGATCGAGCGGCCCGTGAAAGGACGGGAGCGTGACTTTGTACGCGGAATCGTCGTCCGCCTCTTCTGTCATCCTGAGCCCCGCAGAGGGCGAAGGACCCCCATCCCTTGCAACTTCATCGTGCACCGCGGGAGGTCCTTCGCCGTCTGCGCGGCTCAGGATGACAGCGTCTTTCTCCAGCTCCTCGCTCATGCGCGCAACTCGGGATACGTGATCTGCATCGCCTCTCGCACCTGCTCGAGGGTCTCGCCCGCGCGCTCGCGTGCCTTGCGGTTTCCCTCGCGCAGCGCGTCCCACACGATCGACGGATCGCGGTCGATCTCTTCGCGGCGTGCGCGGATCGGCGCCAGCGTCTCGATGATGATCTCGGCGAGGAGCTTCTTGTCCTGCACGCAGCCGATCTGCGCGGTGCGGCACTCGTGGTCGACGCGCGCGATGATCTCGCTCGTCGAGAAGAGCTTGTGGAACTGGAAGAGATTGCAGATGTCGGGATTGCCTGGATCCGTGCGGCGCACACGGTTCGGATCGGTGAACATCGTCGAGACGAGCGTGCGGATCTCGTCCGCGCTCGCAGTCAGAGCGATGGTGTTGCCGTACGACTTCGACATCTTCCGGCCGTCGAGTCCCGGTACCTTCGGCGTCTCCGTGAACAGAGCCTGCGGCTCGGGGAAAACGGGACCGTAGAAATTGTTGAAGCGGCGCACGATCTCGCGAGAGATCTCCAAGTGCGAGGCCTGGTCCTCACCCACCGGCACGTAGCCGGCGCGATAGACGATGATGTCCGCGGTCTGCAGCAGCGGATATCCGAGGAATCCGTAGGTGTTGAGGTCTTTGTCTTCGAGCTGCTGCTGCTGGTCCTTGAACGTCGGCACGCGCTCGAGCCACGGCAGCGGCGTGACCATCGAGAGCAGCAGGTGCAACTCGGCGTGCTCTTTCACCTCGGACTGCACGAAGAGGACGCACTTCGCGGGATCGAGTCCGGCGGCCATCCAGTCCGCCGTCGCGTCGAAGGTCGCCCGGCGGATCTTCGACGGATCGGCGTAGTCGGATGTCAGCGCGTGCCAGTCGGCGATGAAGAAGAAGCACGGATATTGCTCCTGCAACCGCACCCAGTTGCGGACGGCGCCGAAGTAGTTGCCGAGATGCACACGGCCCGTGGGGCGAAGGCCGCTGAGAACGTACTGAGGTTGTGGATTCACTGAGAGCTCACGGGTCTGCCGAAATGACGGCGCAGTGTAGCGCATGTGGAGCGCGGTTATGATGCGCGCCGGTCCGAGAAACATGGAACAGACCTACCCGCCTTCTTCCGCTCTTCCCATCGACCCCGTCTGCGGGATGGCTGTCGTTCCGCAGCTCGCGGCAGGCACGTCAAATTACAAAGGCACGACCTACTACTTCTGCAGTCCCGGCTGCAAAAAGAAGTTCGACGAGGACCCGGCCGCTTACCTCGGCGACAAGAAGGCCGCGGCCCTGCCCGCCGGCACGATCTACACCTGCCCGATGCATCCCGAGGTGCGGCAGGAGGGACCGGGGACCTGCCCGAAATGTGGGATGGCGCTCGAGCCCGAAGTCGTCACCGCGGTCGAAGAAGACAACCCTGAGCTGAGGGACATGTCGATCCGCTTCTGGGTGAGCGCGGTCTTCGCGGTGCCGCTCGTGATCTTCGCCATGCTGCGGCATCTCCCAGCCGGTCATGACCTCCTCGGTCACGCGGCAGCGATGACCTGGGGCTCGTGGATCGAGCTCGCGCTCGCGACGCCGGTCGTGCTGTGGGGCTGCTGGCCGTTCTTCGAGCGCGCCTGGGCGTCGATCGTCAACCGTCACCTCAACATGTTCACTCTGATCGGAATCGGAGTGGCCGTCGCGTACCTCTACTCCGTCGCCGCGACCGTCGCGCCGTTTCTCTTCCCCGTGAACGTCGGCGTCTACTTCGAAGCCGCGGCCGCGATCGTGACGCTCGTGCTGCTCGGCCAGGTGATGGAGCTCCGCGCGCGCAGCCGCACCGGCGCCGCGATCCGCGCGCTCCTCGGACTCGCGCCGAAGACCGCGCGCCTCGTCGACGCAAAGGGCGAGCGCGATGTGCCGCTGGAAGAAGTGCAACGCGGCGACACGCTGCGCATTCGTCCGGGCGAGAAAGTGCCGGTCGACGGCATCGTGCTCGAAGGTTCGAGCAGCGTCGATGAGTCGATGGTCACGGGCGAGCCGCTGCCGGTCGAGAAACGCGAAGGCGACCATGTCATCGGCGCGACGGTCAATGGGACCGGATCGTTGCTGATGCGCGCCGACCGCGTCGGCTCGGAGACGTTGCTCTCGCAGATCGTCAACATGGTCGCGCAGGCGCAGCGCAGCCGCGCGCCTATCCAGAAGCTCGCGGACAAAGTGTCGGCGTGGTTCGTGCCGACGGTGATCGCGATCGCGATCCTCACGTTCGTCGTCTGGATGGTCGTGGGACCCGATCCGCGCTTCGCGTTCGCACTCGTGAATGCCGTTGCGGTGTTGATCATCGCCTGCCCCTGCGCCCTCGGACTGGCAACGCCGATGTCGGTGATGGTGGCCGCGGGCAAGGGCGCGACCGCGGGGGTGCTGTTCCGCAACGCGGAAGCGATCGAAGTGCTGCGGAAGGTCGACACGCTGGTCGTCGACAAGACCGGCACGCTGACGCTGGGTAAGCCGCAGCTCGCGTCGGTGGTGACGACGACCTTCGATGAAACGGAATTGCTGCGCTTTGCCGCGGCCGTGGAGCGCGCGAGCGAACATTCGCTTGCCGGGGCAATCATCGCGGGCGCGGAAAAACGCGGGATGCGCGTCGAGGCGGCGAAGCAGTTCGAGTCGATCACTGGCAAAGGGGTCTTCGGTGTCGTCGACGGCCACCGCGTGTTCCTCGGCAATCGCGCAATGCTCGACGAAATTCAGGTCGATGCGGGGGACTTGGCGGGTTGGGCGGAGAAGCTGCGAGGCGACGGGCAAACGGTGATGTACGTGGTCGTCGACGGCAAGATCGCGGGACTGATCAGCGTCTCGGATCCGGTGAAGGAGACGGCGGCGGAAGCGATCCGCGAGCTGCAGGCGGAAGGCCTGCGCATCGTGATGATCACCGGCGACAGTGAAACGACCGCGCGGGCGGTAGCGAAACGACTCGGCATCGATGAAGTGCTGTCCGAGGTGCTTCCGGATCAGAAAGCGGAGGCGGTGAAGAAGCTGCAGCAGGAAGGTCGGATCGTCGCGATGGCCGGCGACGGCATCAACGACGCGCCCGCGCTCGCGCAGGCGCAAGTCGGGATCGCGATGGGCACCGGCACGGACGTGGCGATGGAGAGCGCGGACGTGACGCTGGTGAAGGGCGACTTGCGCGGGATCGCGCGCGCGCGGCGGCTGAGCGTCGCGACGATGAAGAACATCCGCCAGAATCTCTTCTTCGCGTTCGTCTACAACGCGATTGGCGTGCCGATCGCCGCGGGTGTGCTCTATCCCGTGTTCGGGATCCTCCTCAGCCCGATGATCGCGGCGGCGGCGATGAGCTTCAGTTCGGTCTCGGTGATCGGGAACGCGCTTCGCCTGCGGTTCGTGAAAATCTGACCCCGATTAGCCAGCCACATCAATTAAGATAACTGCATGCTCCGCGTCGCAGTCCTCGCTCTGTCCGTCGTCACTGCCGTCCAGGTTTTCGCCGGTTTCACCGGTACCGATCTCATCGTCCCGGCAGCGGGACGCGTGGAAGGAGCCGGCGGTGCGAACTTCTTCACGACGATCTGGATCACGAACTCCTCGGACGAAAGTGCCGGCGTCGCGTTGACCTTCCTTCCCTCGGGCGCGCCCGAGGCCGAGCATCTTCACGAGACTTCGGTCGCTCCACACAGCACGGCCGTTTTCGAGAACGTGGGCGAAGAGTTGTTCGGCATGAAGGGAACTCTCGGAGCAGTCCGCGTTCGCTCGACGAAGGACGTTCTCGTTTCTGCGCGGATCTACAGCCGCGACCTCGAAGGCTCCGAAGGGAATAGCCGAGGACTTTCGATGTCCGCAATTCCGACCAACCTCGGGATCGGAAATGGTGAGAGCGCCGATCTGCAGGGCGTCCGACAGAACGCCGACTATCGCTACAACGCGTTTGTCGTCGAGACGACCGGGAAACCAGTATCGGCTGCGATCTTCATCAAAACCCCCGACGGAGTGACGGTGGCGTCGATTCCCGTGCAACTGCGCGGATGGGAACAGCGCATTCTGTCCATGAGCGCGGTGATGGCACCGGGCCAGACGATCAACGATGGAACGGCGCACATCGACGTCACCGGCGGTGAGGGAAAACTCGTCGCCGTCGGCTCTCTGGTCGCGAACGGAAGCACGGACGCGTCCGCGTTCGAGATGTCGTTGAGCACGTCTTCGCTGCAAGGTCCGGCCGGACCTCCGGGCCCTCCCGGACCGCAAGGGCCCGCGGGACCGGAGGGACCTCAGGGACGACAGGGTCCGCGTGGGCCAACAGGACCCGATGGGCCACCAGGACCGGCGGCTGTTCAGCCTACGGTCGTCGATGCGATCGGAAGGGTTCTGGGCCCGGTGATCAGCGTGGTGGACGGCCACTTCTATGCAGATGTTGTCCTCAAGTTCGGGCTGGAAAGCTACGTCGTACGCGTTGGCAAGGCGATTCCCGAGAGCAACGCACGATCCTGGGTCTCGACCGAGCTTCTCTATCTGTCCACCGACTGCTCCGGTACGCCGTACGTCCGTGCAGATGTTCGGGCCGCTCTCTATCCGCGGCATGGAATCGTTGGCCCCCCGGGACACACGCTCTACCTCACCAGCTCCTTTCCGACATCACAAAGCCTGGTGTTCCAATCCCTCAAGTTCGAGACAGACGATTGCCAGACGGCGACCGGCGGGTCCACTGGACTGATGCCGGTGAGCTCCTCCGGTGTCGACCTCGACACAATGTTCACGCCGCCTTTCGGCATGGTATTGCCGTGAGCACGGCGAGGCTCGAACAGGCGTCAGCGCGGTGATAACACGAGCGGCTTGAGCCGCTCGCGATCGGCCCAGAGCAGGAAGAGGTTCATCGCGAGCAGAACAGCGTTCACGTACGGCGTGCCGCGCCACTGCAGCGAGATCGTGACGACGAGGATGTTCGCCAACATCGGCACGAGCATCACCGCGCCAAGCGTAGCGAATCGCTGAGACAACAGCAGCGCGCCGATCAGCATCTGCGACCACGCCACGAACTGCGCCCACAACCCGAGCCCGTACTGCGCGAGCCGCTCCTCGAGCCATGGCGGCCCGATGAGCCCGGGCGTCAACCCGTGCGTGAGCTTCGCCAGCCCCGCGCTGACGAAGACGATGCCGAGGAAGACGCGGGTGGAGATGACGAGGAACTTCATGGTTGGTGGGATACGGATGGCGAATCGCGAAGTTGCTTACGTTAAAATAGCCCGTGGCGAAACCGATGGCAAAGCCGCAGTCACAAACGACAGTCAAAGGTGATGTCGGTTCACACTTCGCGACAAAACTATCCGGCGGTGCGCGCACGATCGTTGCGCACGGCACCACGGCTGAGGAATCGCAGCGGCGAGCCAAACGAGTCTGGGAGGCACGGGATCGACAGATCACGGAGGTCGCGAAGCAGGCGATCGACGAAGGTCTGCGTGTTGCGTTCGAAGAGCTCGTCCTCGTCTGGTCGGCAGGCACAGCGCACCTTTCGTCTCCCGCGAAGCTGATCGAACATCCCGCCTACCGGCAGATCATCGGCCTCGGCCCGTCCGTGTTGCCGCTGATCCTCGCCGATCTGGAGGAGAGTGGACGCTTCTGGTTTCCCGCGCTGAATGCGATTACTGGCGAAACCCCGATTCCTGAAGACGCCGAGGGCGACGTCGAGCGAATGATCGCCGCCTGGCTTCAGTGGGGGCGCGCGAACGGTCTGGTTTGATGCGCGAGGTCATTCAGCAACTCTTTCCACGCCTCCGCGACCGTCCATTCGAAATCACCAGTCCGCACGACGGCCGTTACAACTGCGTGGCGTGGGCCGCTGGTGATGTCCGACGATGGTGGTGGCCAGCGGAACCGCCATTCGCATATTGGCCCGAAGGTATTTCGCGCGAAGAATCTCTTGCGAGTTTCATCGCGGCGTTCGCGTCGCTCGGATATGAGGTCGCGACGTCCGCTGCGCACGAGCTGACGTTCGAAAAAGTTGCGATCCTCGCCTCGAACGACGGAACGCCGACCCACATGGCTCGGCAACTTGCGAACGGCTCGTGGACGAGTAAGTTGGGCAGTCTCGAAGACATTGCTCACGTTGACCTGCACGGCGTCACGGGAAGCGATTACGGCGAAGTCGTCGCGATATTGCGTCGTCGCATTCGCTAATCGCTCTCCGTGGGGCGGGTACGGGGACGCCGAGGAGGGCGCGCGCGCCGCAGAGGGGCATATTCCCGGCGGGTGAGTTTGTCCTGGTGGGCAACCTTTGCCTCGTATGGTTGCGAACGCGCTCTCGAGGCCGCAGAGACTGTCCTTGAGCGCGAGATCACGAGCGTCGTCGGCTCGGTGAATTGTGTAGAAGTCCGTCTCTTCAAAGATGTTCTTCGGCCGGAAACAGCCGCACCCACGGCTCCATCTTCGGTTTGACTGCGGCGTCTGTCCACGCACTTAGGCACGACGCGGAACGAAGTGCTGCCTCTTTTTCTGTTTCACTACTCCCATCAGGCGAGCAAGGTCCGTCGGGGGTTGCACCTCTTTGCTCCTGGCGCGATGATCATGCCTCGATGTTCACTCCCGGAGATCTCCCGGTTCTACTATTCACGGCCCGCCAATACAAGCGCGAGGTGATCTCGAAAGCGCCTGTGTCGGGCGTCGTCCTGAAGCTCACTGACGTCACCGATCTCGCGCTGGAACAGGCGATCGAAAACTATTGGCAGCTTCTCAACCAGAACGCCTCAATCGACGCGATTGCGCTTGTCGCGACAACCAACAATCTCGTGCTCGATCAGCAACACGATCCTGCGCTCCATGAGGAGCTGGCGAAACAGTTCCTTCGACCGGAGTACGTACGATTCCTCCGCCAGCCGTTCGAAAGGGATCTGCACGCGAAGATTCGGGTTGCCTTTACTCGACTCGGCAGCCTGCTGACGTTGAAACTTCTGATCAGCCTTCTCTCTGAGAACGAGGGAGCGTCGCAACATGGAAGCACACCTGAACCTCAGCTTGCGGGGGATCTCGCCGTCCTAGCCAACGAGTTCACCGGCAGTTCCTCGATTCGCGAGGGGAATGTGCCGTCGCCGATGGAACTCATCCTCGAGTTCGTGCCGCGATGGGAGATCGACAACCCGCCCGACCTCGCCTATTCATGGAGCCGCATCACCGCAATGCTGCGGCACCTGTGCGGCAACGATCCGATAGTACGCGCTCTTCGCGAGGCGATTCCGCTCGATGTCGAACGCCTGCGCTTCTACGGTCTGACCTTAGAGGAGTTCGTCGCCGCGACCTTCGCCGTGTTCACACAAATGAAGCGGTTCTCCCCCGCGGATCCGATCAACACGATTGTGGACGCGCAGTCGATCGCCAACGACCTGCAGTTCTCTTCGGACATCGTGCAGCGTTTTCTCTCAGGCATTGCCATCTCATTCAACGCGCTGAAAGCGAAGCTCCAGCCCTTTCCGCTCACGCGTGAGGAGTTCGGACGGCTGGTTTGCTCGGACCTGTTTGCAACCGACACGGTCGTTCTTCGGCAGAACCCCGTTGTCGCCTTATCGAATGACAGGTTCCTCGTACTGGACCGTCACTTCGTCAGCGAGATGGTCTCGTCGGGTATCTATTGGCAGATTTTTGAAAGCCTCGAGGGGCCGCAGCGGGAGCGGTTGCGAGAGTTGTGGGGTCGGCTTTTCGAGTTGTATGTCTTCGAACTGCTCGGCCACTACTACCCCGCGATGTCGCAGATGCTGCGCATCGATGTTTCGTACGCCGATGGGCAGATCGATGCGTTGCTCGATTTGAGCGACGTGGTCATTGTCATCGAGGTCAAGGCGTCGCTGCTGCTGCGAAGCGCACGCTTCTCGCGTGATCCCGCCGTCTTCGAGCAGGAGATTCGAAGGAAGTTCGTCGAAACACCGAATGGAAAACCGAAGGCGCTGAAACAGCTTGCGAATGCGGCGTTTGCGATCGCCTCCGGCACAGTTTCGACGGCGACTGCGCGGCCGCGGCGGATCTTCCCGATATTGGTGGCGGACGAGGCCTCCCTTCAAAGCCTAGGCGTGAACCAGTACCTGAATGAACTATTCGTGCCGCTGGTCCCAACAGTAGCGCGGGACCTGGTCGCACCGCTGACCGTTATGGCGGTTGAGGAGCTGGAAGATCTGTTGCCCTATGTCAGCTCGAACGTATTCTCCTGGGCCACGTTCCTGGGGGAGAGATTCACCGGCGATACCGTCGCCATGGAATCCATTCACCAGGCGATCTATGTCCACGAGCATTTCAACGGTGCGCCGCATCTGCGGAACGACTTCATCCTGGCGATCTTCCATCGGATGTGGGAGGAGATGATTTCCATTCACCGGTCAGGAGAAGCCGTCACGACCGAATGAGCGGCTCGATCGCCGCCTGTTCCAGAATACCGTCACCATTCGCGAAGTCCTGCTGAACACTTTGTGCGGCGGTGTGGCAGGGAGTTGGTCGCGAGATGTCCGGACGATCTGCAAAGAAGATTCGGGTCATAAATGCCGTTGGAAATGAGCTGACGATGCCGGCGGTCAGAGCGAAGCAACCAGCGAATTTCGATGTCTCAGGTTAGCGCCAACCCGACATGATCGCGTTGCGGACAAGCAATGTTGGCGAAAGTTCATCGCGGTCCATGTCGCGGCTATTCAATCCCGCTCCGTCGCGGCGGGCACGGGGACGCCGAGGAGCGCGCGCGCGATCTCGTCCGCGCGGGCGAGGTCCGCGTCCGCGACTTCGATCGCGAGGTCGCGGGCTTTCTCCATCAGCGCGTAGTCGCGGACGATGTGGCCCATGCGGAACTTCATCGCGCCGGACTGGCGGGTGCCGAGGAACTCGCCGGGGCCGCGGATCTCGAGATCCTGTTCGGCGACCTCGAAGCCGTCCTTCGAGCGCTCGAATGCGTGCAGGCGGTCTTTTGCGTCTCGTGCAACTTTCGATTCGTGCAGCAGAACGCAATACGACTTGCGCTCGCCTCGCCCGACGCGGCCGCGGAGTTGGTGGAGTTGCGAGAAGCCGAAGCGGTCGGCGTCGATGATGAGCATCATCGACGCGTTCGCGACGTCGATGCCGACTTCGATCACCGTCGTCGACACGAGGATGTCGATCTCGCCGCGCTTGAAGCGCTGCATCGTCTCCTCTTTCTCGTCCGACTTCATCCGCCCATGCATCATCGCCACGCGGCGGTTGGGAAACCGCCTTCGCGTCAGCTCGAAGCCGTGCGTGAGCGGCTTGAGGTTGAGCTTCTCCGACTCCTCGATGATCGGGTAGACGATGTACACCTGCGCGCCGTCGTCGATCTCTTTGTCGATGAAGTCGTACACGCGGTCGACCTCGTGAGACTCGCGCACGACGGTGCGGATGCGCTGGCGGCCCGGGGGGAGCTCGTCGATCACCGACAGTTCGAGATCGCCGTAGATCGCCAGCGCGAGCGAGCGCGGGATCGGGGTCGCGGTCATCACCAGGATGTCAGGAAGATCGCCCTTCGCGAACAGCTTCTGCCTCTGCTCGACGCCGAAGCGATGCTGCTCGTCGACGATGGCCAGTCCGAGGGATTTGAACTGGATCCGTTCTTCGAGAAGCGCGTGCGTGCCGATGGCGAGTTGAATGTAGCCGTCGCGCAATCCCGCCAGAAGCGTGCGCCGCTCGCCCGCGCTCATCGAGCCGGTGGCGCGGGCCACGACCACGGAATGGTCAAGTAGTTGACGGATGCGTTGGTAGTGCTGCTCGACGAGGATCTCCGTCGGCGCCAGCAGCGCGACCTGGTGTCCGCCGCGGATCATGATGATCGCCGCGATGAGCGCGACGATGGTCTTGCCGCTGCCGACGTCCCCCTGCAGCAGTCGGTACATCGGACGCTCCGAGCGAAGATCGCCGGCGATCTCGCGTAGCACACGTTTCTGTGCAGTGGTGAGGCGGAACGGAAGGATCCGTTTGACCTCTTCGCGAAGCTCGTCCTCGATTTCGATGCGCCGCGATTTCTTCTTCGTCTCCTCGCTCGCGCGCCGCACGCGCAGCGCGAGCTGCAGCGTGAAGAACTCCTGCAGGATCATCCGCAGGTGCGCCTTCGAGCGCATGCTCAGGAACTCCGGCGTCAGCTCCTCGGGCTGATGCAGCGCGCGGATCGCGCTCTGCAGATCGATGACGCCGAGACGGGCACGCAGAACCTCAGGTAAAGGATCAGGGATCAGTGGAAGCGTCTCGATGGCTGTCGCCACCATCTTCCGCAGCACCTTTGGCGGGATGTTGCCGACCTTCGAGTAGATCGGCACGATCGCGCCCTGCTCTTCCTCGTCGCCTTCGAACTTCTCCCAGTCCGGACTCTCGATGGTGACCGGCCCGTAGCCGCTTGCGCGCGGCGCGCCGAAAATCGCGAGGCGGTCGCCGCGTTGGATCTGATCCGCGAGATAGGCTTGATTGAACCAGATCAGCTTCACGGAGCCGGTGCCGTCGTCGAAGATGGCCTCGAAGAGACGCATGCGCTTCACGGGAGAGACGCGAGCGATCGCGGAAACGATGCGGCCGCGCAAGAGCACCGGAACATCGATCGAGCGTCCGAGGTCGGCGATGCGCGCGGGATGACGCCGGTCTTCGTATCGATAGGGGAAGAAGTACAGCAAGTCGCGAACGGTGGAGACGCCGGCATTGCGAAGCAGCTCCGCGCGTCCTGTTCCAACGCCCTTGACGAACTGGATTTCGGTTTCGGGAGTGAGCGGCACGGTGGGTATTTTGCGGGAGGATGGGCGGGTTGCGGGAGAAGTCTACGAGTCGTCGAGTCGTCACGTCGTCGAGGAGATCGAGTCTTGACGACTCGAAGACTCGTCGACTCGAAGACTAATCAAACACGGCTTTCATCGAAATCAACCCAATCTTCAGCAGATCACCATTGTGCACGGTAACGGGCACCCCGGTCGGGATGCGCTGATCATTCACGTACGTCCCGTTCACCGTGCCCACTTCTTCGAGCACGTGATACTCGGTGCCGGAGCGGATGATCTTCGCGTGGCGTCGGGACACGGAACGGTTGGTGTCGACGGGAGTGAGGTCGATGTCGGGGAGGATGCCGGTGACGGGGTCGGCGCGGCCGATCGTCGTCTCATCGCCGCTGCTGAAGAAGAACGCGGTGCCGGTGGCGACGTCCACGAGGCGGTGGCGGGTGGCCTTCTCAGCGGGCGCGACCATGGTGCCGTCCATTGCCGCGGCGTGATCGACGTCCACTTCGCGTCCGGCGAGTTTCTCGAGCAGCGTGTTCGCCTCGCGGAGGCGTTTCGAGTATTTGCGGATGATGCGCACGGCGACTTCGGGGTTGCGGCGCAGCATCTCGTCGAAGCGCGAGCCGTTGATGGCGACGAGCTTCACATCCGTGAGCGCGCGCGCGTCAGCCGTGCGCGGGAGAGCCTCGAGCAGCGCCATCTCGCCGAAGAAGTCGCCCTTCTCGAGGCGCGAGAGCACGTGCTGCTGCCCGCCGATGTGCTTGATGATCTCGACCTCGCCTTCCTGGACGATGAACATCTCGGTGCCGAGGTCGCCCTGGGCGAAGATCGTGTCGCCGGCGGTGTAGGAGAGTTGCGAATCGCGAACGGGATCTTTCCCCGTACCGCCGCCGGTCGTCTTGAAGACGGCCTTCATCGGGGAACGAATCTCATCAGGCAACGGCTGGCTCGCTGATCGTCAAACACATATCGGCTGTACTGAGGCGAACCGTTGTCCCAATGGGCATCAGCAGGTTGTCTCCATGGTGACCGAATGGCAGGTTGTGCACGACCGGAATCCCGAAAGGGCTGAAGAAATCGCGCAGAAGAGCCTCCATTTCGGGCGCATCCCCGCATTCCTTCAAAGCTCCAATGATCACCCCTCGGATGCCGGGCATTCTGCCAGACAGCCGTAAGTGGGTCAACATACGGTCGAGGCGGTAAACCGGCTCGTCGACGTCTTCCCAGAACCAGATTCCTCCGTCGATCCAGAAGTCATACGGCGTTCCAGCCAGCGCGGTCGTAAGGGCGAGACAACCTCCGAAGAGAATGCCCTCCGCCTCGCCTTCGATGAGCACGTTGTCCGGCGTGAGCTCGCGCGTGAGCGGGGCGTCGCCGCGGAGCATCGACCAGAACCACTCTTCGTTGCGCGGCGAGAGTCCTTTGCGAAAGTCGAGATTGAGCATCGGCCCGTGCAGTCCCGCGACGCGCGCCATGGTGGCCATGGCCTGGTGCAGCGCGGTGACATCGCTGAAGCCGACGACGGGACGCGGATTGTCGCGGATCGCGCCGTAGTCGATGCGATCGAGAATGCGCATCGACCCGTAGCCGCCGCGCGCGAAGAAGAACGCGTCGTATTCGGGAGAACGGAAGAAGCGATTGAGCTGCTCCGCGCGCTCGTCGTCGGTCCCCGCGAGGTAGCCGCGATGTTTGTGCGCGATGTTGTCGGCAAGGGTGACGCGATGCCCGCGCCGCTCGATCGCTCGCGCGCCCTCGAGGATGTTGTGGAGCTCGGACGGCCCCGAAGCCGCGAGAACGGCGATGTGACTGTTTGCGCGGAGCGCACGAGGCTTCGTGAGCATGGACGAGCATCGTACCGCGAGCGATGAGTGATGAGAGATGAGCGATGAACAGAGCGCGGAGCTCATCGCTCATCGTTCATCTCTCATCACTCGAAGTAATGCGTGGAGCGGACCTGTAAGCCGAGTTCTGTTCCCCTCGCGCTTGCGCGCTCGGGGTGAGAATCATTCATCTGCCGCTCGCGTTGCCGCGGCGGTCGAGCAACCTACCCGGACGCTCGAACGGACACGGGCGAGTCCATTGCGTCCCTATTTGGTCTTGCTCCGCAGGGGGTTTGCCGTGCCGTCGACACTCACGTGCGACGCGGTGCGCTCTTACCGCACCGTTTCACCCTTACCTCGTTCCGAAGAACGGTCGGCGGTTTGTTTTCTGTTGCACTTTCCGTCGCGTCACCGCGCCTGGCCGTTAGCCAGCCTGCTGCCCGTTGGAGTTCGGACTTTCCTCGATGGTCGAAACCACCGCGATCCTCCGGTCCGCTCCACGCACGAGAGCATAACAGCGCCTCGACCGGAAAATTCTTGCAGGTAAATTGCTGCTGGTTAAGTGATTTACAAAGAATGTCGGCGTGCCGACATCAAAATTTCAAGCGGTTTGTTGGATCGGAAAAGTAGGTGTCCCAGTCGTCGCCGGCGGACTCCTCCCCGCTCGCTGCCGATGCAACTTCCATCTCGCGGATGAACACGGCAGGCGCGATGACCTCGACTTGCCGTCGCTGCACGCGCGCGGCGAGCTCGCGATCCGAGGTCACAACGCTCCAGCCTCGGCCGTTCGCAGCGCGCTCGACGATGAGCTCATCCGCCGATCTCGATCCGCTGAAGGCCACCGTCACCGCGCCGAGGCTCTTCGCGAAGCTCGGAGGCTCGGGTCCATCGAAGATGCAGGTGACGCGCGTCTTCTTCGCCCGCGCGAATCCCGCAAGCAAACGGACGAGACCACGCTTTCCTTCTTCGCTATGGCGGTCAACGCGCATCGCGCCGAGGACGTTGCTGCCGTCGATGAGGAAGGGCATGGATGCGTGACCCGTTGCCAGTTGCCCGTGCTGTTGCGCCCGGGCCTCACTCCCGGGCAACGGGTCACGGGCAACGGGCAACTATCTCGAGATCGGTTTCACTGCGGACGAGCGATCCTTCAGATCGGCGGGCACATTCGCCAGCGCGCGCTGTGCTTCCTCGCGCGTGTTGAAGCGGCCCCAGTAGACGCGGTAACAGGCGCGGTCGCCGATCGGTTGCGGGACGAACCAGAGGTTCTCGCCGCCGGCGCGCATCGCTTTCTCGAGATTGCCCGGATCGCAGAGGATCTGGATCTGCACCGTGAAGTTCCCCTGCGGGTTCGCGGCGTAAAGGCGCGCCATTTCGTCGTAGCGCGCGCGTCCCGTTGTCGTGCCGGTGCGCGGAGTGACGACCGGGAGCGGCTGCACCGGCGAGGTCGTCGTCGTGGTGGTTGCAACCGGTGCGGGTGGCGGCGTGATCGTGAGCGGCGCGGGCGCGGACGCCTGCGTCGTGGTGGTTGCCATCGTCTCCGTCGCGGTCGTCCCCGTGGTCTCAGTCGCGGTCACTGGCGCTTCTACGATCGTCCCTGTCGATGGCGGCGGAGCGGTGTTCGTCGCCGGCGGCGGCGCGGTCTTGCGCGCGACGACCACAGGCTCCTCGCCTTGCTGGCGCTTCTGCCACCAGAGGAAGCCGAAGTACCCGCCTCCCGCCAGGATGGCGATTGTCATCAGCGCGATCAGTAACCCGAGGCGATTACCGCCTTCTTTGATCTTCGGCGGAGCGGGCTTCGCATTCTTGGTTTTCATCGGCTCTGCGGCGCGCCGTGCGGTCTCGATCTGTGCCTCGTCGAATCCCCACTGCTGCTCGGTCATTGCGGCGGACGGTTCCACCACCGGCATGGAAATCGGCGGAGGCGCAACCGCCGGTCGTGGCGCGTCCCACGCCGGCATCTGCGATGCTGGAACCGAAGGAGCCACCAGTTCTTCCTCCTCGGATTCGTCCCACGCGGAACGCGACGGAATCGGTGGCGGTGGCGTAACGGGCTCATCGAGATCGAACTGGCCCGACGGAATCTCGAGCGTCGGTCCGCTCGCGTTCGCCTCATCGAATTGGAACTGCGGCTCGTTCGCGGAGGGCTCTTTCCACATCTCGGAAGCGTCCGCGAGTCCCGCCGAAGCGAAGTCGTCGTCCAGCGAAAACTCAGGTTTTACTTGAGGTTTTGCAGTGAGGATGCCGAGGGTGGCGAACGCGTGCAAGAGCTTGTAAACATTGAACGCATCGCGTCCCGAAGCGGACGCAACCTCGGACGCGTTCTTCGTTCCATCTACTTGAGCCACAATGGCTTCCGCGTCTTCGTTGAGTCCGAGACGGCCGAACACTTCCGCGAAATCGCCGGCCTTTTCGAGGACGACCGAACCGCCGTTCAACACACGCTCGAACTTCTGGCGATCCTGCTCGGTGACGATCAGCTCGACGAGAACCTGCGGCAGAGGGAACAGCGTCCCTTCATCGCGCTTCGGCAGATAGTCGGCGACGATCGTGAACGAGCCGGTGGTCCACGCGGCGATGGAGCGGATGACGCCGACGACCTGAACGCGCCGCGCCCAGGTCAACTCCTTGCGCGTGATGTAGCCGAGGTTCAGCATCGCGTCGCCGAGGGTCTCGGATTCCTTGCGCCGCGCGAGGGCCTGCTTCACATGTTCGCGGGAGACCTTCCCCGCCTTCATCAGGATCTCGTCGATCGAGTCGGCGCGATCGTTCGTCGACGCCGACAGAATGTCGCCGCCTTTGAAGTAGATGATCTTGATGATGCCGTCGTTCTCGAATCGGAGCGCGCCCGTGAACTGCTCGCGCCACAGCTCGACGAGCCTCTCGATCAGATTGATCTGGCTGATTTCGCCTTCCAGCATGCCCCCGCCCCTTCGGTCTCTACCTCTACGTAATGTGGACCGGCCGGATTATCGCACGCGGGAGTCGTCGAGTCGTCGAGTCGACCCGTCGTCGAGCTTGAAGACTCGTCGACTCGAAGACTCGGCGACTAGGAGTGCAGCTCATCCCAAAGCCCGTGCCCCACCTTCCTCCCCAGCACATGGATCAGATCCTGCGCCGATGCTTGCTTGATCGCGGAGACGCTGCCGAAGCGCTCGAGGAGGAGGCGCTTGCGCTTCGCGCCGATTCCGGGAAGGTCGTCCAGCTCACTGTGGAGCGTGCGTTTCGAGCGGCGGCGGCGGTGCGAGGAGACGGCGAAGCGATGCGTTTCGTCGCGGACCATTTGCAGCAGCTGCAAAGCCACGTCGTGTCGCTCGAGGCGGATCGGCTCGTCACGGTCGGGAACATAGATCTCCTCCTCGCGCTTCGCGAGGCCGGCGATGGGGATCTCTTCCACGCCGAGCTTGTTCAGGGCCGCGAGCGCCGCGTTGAGCTGTCCGCGTCCGCCGTCGATGAGGATGAGGTCCGGCAATTCCTTTCCCTCCTCCAGCACGCGCCGATAGCGACGATCCACCGCCTCGGCCATCGAACGGAAGTCATCCGCGCCGATCACGGTCTTGATGTTGAAGATGCGGTACTGGTTCTTGTCGAACTTTCCGCCGTCGAGGACCACCATGCCGGCGACAGAGTCGGAACCCTGAATGTTTGAGATGTCGAAGGACTCGATCTTGCGGATCTCGCGCTCCGTCCAGCCGCCGGCGTCGCCGAGGATCTTGCCGAGGCGTTGCGCTGCGATCGCGAGGCGGTCCTGCTGCGCCTTGCGGAACCGCGACTCGTGCGCGAGCCGCGCGTTGCGATTCGCGAGCTCGATGCGATCGACGCCGCGTCCGCGCTGCGGCACGCGCACCGCGGTCTTGCGTCCGGCCTGCGACGTCAGCCACTCGTCGATCAGTTCCTTGTCGTCGACGTCGAACGGGATCAGGATCTCGTGCGGGATGAAGAGATTGTCCTGGTAGTAACGCTGCAGGATTTCGGAGAGGAAGTACTGCGGCTGATAGTCGCCGACTTTCTCCCAGAACAGCTCGCGGCGATCGACGACGGCGCCGGAACGGATGACGAAGAGTTGCACGGCGACGTCGCTACCGTCTTCGTGCAGGCCCCAGACATCCATGTCTTCTTCTTCCGCCGACGCGACCTGCTGCTCGGCCTGGATGCGCTCCACGGTGCGAATGAGATCGCGGTAATACGTCGCGACCTCGAAGCTCTCCTGCTCGGCCGCGCGATACATGCGCGACCGCAACCGCTCCTGCAGCTCGCGCGACTTGCCGCTGAGGAAGAGGACGACGTCGTCGACCATCTCGCGATACTCGGGCGTCGTCGTCAATCCGACCACGCACGGTCCGAGGCATTGGTGCATGTCGTAGTAGAGGCAGGGACGCGTGAGCGCGTTTTTCCCTTCGACGATGTCGAGGTCGCAGCTCCGCAGCTTGAATTGATCGGCGACGAGCTTGAGGATCCGCCGCGCCGTGCCGGCGAAGAACGGTCCGAAGAAGAGATCTCCCTTCTTGCGATCGATCCGCCGCGTGAACACGACCCGCGGGTAGTCCTCGGACATCGTGACCTTGAGGTACGGGTAGCTCTTGTCGTCGCGAAGGAGGATGTTGTAGCGCGGCTGGTGCGCCTTGATGAGGTTGTTCTCGAGCAGGATGGCCTCGAGCTCGTTGTTGGTGGTGACGAAGTCGATGCCTTCGATCTCGCCGAGGAGCGCGTTGGTCAGCGGATGGCTGCGCGTGCCTTTGCCGACCACGTACGAGGTGACGCGGTTGCGGAGATTGCGCGCCTTCCCGACGTAGATGACTTCCCCGGTGGCGTTCTTGTGAAGATAGACGCCGGGGCGTTCGGGGATCTCTTTGAGGCGCGCCTTGAGGCGATCGAGGCGGGACATCTGAAAGCGTTACAACAGCGACCTGTCGGATCGCGTTCCCAGACTATTCGCCCATGAAACCGACGATCTTCGGTTCGTCGTCGATGAAGCGGATGAAGATTGCGACATTGTCAATTCGGCTGTGACCGTGGTAGCCGAGACCGAGGTCGACCCGCCAATCGGTATCGGCCATGGAGAGACCGCTGACGACGCGGTCTTTGTCGAGATCGACGCCCCCTGTTTTCCACTCCGCGATGGTCTTCGCATGAAGGTGTCGCAGGACGAGGGTTTGCGTGTCGCCGGCAGCGAAGATCTCGCCGAGCGCGCGTTGGAGGTCGGAGTTGTTCGGCAGGATGCCTTGGGTGCCGAAATAGAACGGAACGTCGGTGAGGGCGACGAGGGCTGCGACGTCATGATCGCGAAAGCCTGCAAACCACGCCGCTGTCACCTCCTCCGCGCGGTGCCGTTCGGAGGCGACCCTCGATTTCGAAGGATCAGCGGCCGGGGCCGCCGGTGTCTTCGCTGGACTGTCCGCAACAGTGTCGGGTTTCTTGGAAGCGCTGGCCACGGCTGCATCGGGACGCGGCCGCAGCAACAACACCGCGGTGACCGAGATCACGGCGAGCACCGCGAAAATGGCGACGAGCCGCGGCCATCGCAGCGGCGGCACCACAATCGGACGCGCCGGAGCCTGCAGGGCGATCGTTGGACCCTCGATGTAATCCTGGCCACTCTTCTGCGCGGAGACGACGTCGAGGCGGAAGGAATAGCGGCCCGCGCTGATCCCCTTCGGAATTGCGGCAACGACGGTGAACGGAAACGTGCCGTTCGTCGGGAACTCGTGATCGACCTCGCCGTCAATCCTTATCCACTCGGAGCGCGTATTCCCAATCGAGACGATGCGCGCCATGGCACGGTTGGGGACGCCGCTGGTGTTCGCCACAGTGAAGACAATCTCTGCACGGCCGTCGGCGGCCACGGGAACGGTCTCGCTGGGCGTAGTGATGGTGAACGTGCGTTGCACGATGCTCCTCGGCTTTCTCTGTCCCTTGGTAGTGACGCCGACGTGGCAAACGTTTCAACAATCGGGGCGGGACAAGCCCGGAGGAATCAGAAGGCCCAGGCGCGACGCAGTCCCGGGCCTGCCTTTCATCGTTAGGGCCCTTTACCTTGTCCCGCTCCGCCGTTGATCTCGCCGCGCCGCTTCTCCATCCGCTGGATGAAGTCCTGCACCATTGCCTGATTCGCCGGCGTGAGGCGATTGAGCTTGCTCAAGACGACAGCGTACGGGCCGGGTGCCATCGCGCCGACCCTGATTGTCACGGCCTGTCCGGATTTCAACTGTGCTCCGCCCGCGGGATTCTGCTGGTAGACCGTCGCCAGGAGAGCGGTGTGGTTCGGGGGGAGATCGAGATCCGCTTTCAGGTTGAGACGCTGAAGTTGGAGGATGGCATCGACGAAGTCGGTCTGAAGAGTCCCGAACTCCGGCACCTTTACTGCTTCGGCGAATGCGTCATCGAAGCGACCGCGGGCCTGATCGCCCATCCTGCGTTTCTCTTCGTCGGAAAGCGAGAGATCGACATTCGTCGTATCAGAAACGGTCAATCGCACCGTGCTGCCGCGAGCGCCCGGCGCTCCCGCCACGGGCACCTGCCGCACAACGGTACCGCGCGGAGCATCCGAGCTCGTGTCCGGTCGCAGATCGACGCGGAAGCCCGCGCCCTGCAACCAGTCGATCGCGTCCGTGACGAACATTGCCGAACCGGTGACGTCGGGGACGGTCGCCATCACGATCGGCTCTTCCTTCACGATCGTTGTGGTTGGCGGCGTCCCCAGCGTGTCGGTCGCATCTGCAATCGGCGGCACCTCGCGCGGAGGCTTGCTGTTCGAGCGCAAGACCAGCGCGCCAGCGACTCCCACGACCAGTAACAATACGACCGCTGCCGCCCAACGCGCTCCACCATTTCCGCTCAGCGAGACAGATCGGTCATTCCGGCCGCTCTCGGCTGCGGAATTCGTCTCAGCCGCTGGCGACAAACTTGCAGTCCGAGGCAAGCCGTGAGCTTGGTGTCTCTATGCTTCGTCATTCTCGCCGGGACAGCACTGCCGAAGACGGCCTGCCCGGTCGAGAACACGATCGCGTATAGCCGGGACACGACCTCAGGGATACCGCCAGGTGCTCGCATCGGAGACGTTCCTCAGCCACCTGTTTCCACCGCTTACTTCATCTATCTCGTGGTGAAGAAGGACACTCGACCGAACGTCAAGTGCATTTGGCTGAAGGGAAAACACTATGCGGTGACGCTGCAGAAGGTGGAGTCGCCCGTGCTGGTTGAGCGCGAGCCAGCCGTTCCCACCGGCGAGAAGCACGTCCTCGTGCCGGCGACGTCCTCGGACGTCTACGAGCTACAGCTCGGAAACGAGAGCGATTGCTGTCCCAACAACAATGATGAAAAACGACTAACTCAAAACAACGAGTTAGTCGTTTTCCTTCGCGTTGGCCGGTCGACCCGCTATTGCCCCGTCGAGACCCTCACCCGTCTGCCGCCCGTAGCGGGTCAGTGACTCGCGGCCGCAGCGCAGGTGTGTTAATTGAGCGGAGCCTGCCACACCCCTCGACCGTAAGTGGCGGCCCTGATCTTGTTGACGCCATAATGAATCTCGAGGTCGTCGACGATCACGTTGGGCAGGCCGAACTTATAGGGCACCCAGTCGCTCAAATCGTCGTTCAGGAAGTAAACGCCCGCATCGGTCCCGACGTAGAGCCCGTTGTTCGTCTTTTGGTGAACGATGCAATTTGCAGGGATGTTCGGCAGCATGCCGCTGATGTTCGACCAGGCGCTGCCGCCGTTGCAGGTCTTATAGACCTTTTCGCCCGCAACGTAACCACTGAACGTCACATACGCGATGCTCGGATCGAAGTCATGAATGGCTACGTCCATCAGATAGTTCGTGGCCACGGGGAGCCCGGCCGTGATGTCGGTCCAAGTCGTTCCACCGTCCTTCGTTCTGTAGAGCTTGGAGCCGTTGCCCGCATAGATGATTTTGGGATTGCTTGGTGCCACCTTGAGAACCGTGAAGACCCAGATGCCCGCTAGGGACCCGCTGATGGGGCTCCATGTCGTTCCCTGGTCCAAGCTCTTGTACACCTTGTCGGTGGCTGCGTAGATCGTGGTCGCGGTCGCCGGATCCTGGCACCATGGGGTGACCCACGCGCCGGAGCTCGGCGTACTGACATTCGTGAATGGGGGGCCGCCGGTGGTGGTTCGGTAAA
Source organism: Thermoanaerobaculia bacterium (assembly GCA_035999335.1). Lineage (GTDB taxonomy): Bacteria > Acidobacteriota > Thermoanaerobaculia > Gp7-AA8 > Gp7-AA8 > QHVT01. Next base: position 27,404 of record DASYGV010000113.1, read on the forward strand.
GCCCGCCGTTCTGAATTCCTGCATAGATGACGTTCGCGTTGGTCCGATCGATGAACCCATCCATTCCGTCGGCATTGGTGATGTTCGACCACACACCGGCCGCGCTCTTCATATTGCCGTTGTCTTGTGCGCCGGCGGTCATGATGGCCGCGTTGGTCTCCGCGATGTCCATCCGGTAGAACTGGGTGATTGCCAGACCATTGTTCAGACTGGACCACGTCGTGCCGCTGTTCGTGGTCTTGAAAAGGCCGCCGTCGTTGCCGGAGAAGATCGTCGAGCTGCTGCCGGGCAGGAACTCGATCGCGTGGTTGTCGACATGGCCCGCGGCGGCGACGGACGCCCATGTCGCTCCGCCGTCTGTTGTGCGCTTGATGTTGAAGCCGGCGACATAAACGATATTCGCATTGATGGGTGACACGGCCAGAACGTTGTCGTAATAGCCGTAGAGGGTGACACCCGAGGCGGCTGCCGTCGCCCATGTGGCGCCCGCATTGGTGCTCTTCTGGACGGTGGCGTTCGTGCAGAGCGTGTAAAGTACGTTGGGGTTGCTGCTCGCGATTTCGATGTTGTAGCGGGAGCCCGCGCAGGTCGCCGTGAGGGGATTGAAGGAAACACCGGCATTGGTGCTCTTGTGCACTTGTGTCGTGGTGGCGTACACGATGTTGCCGTTGTTCTGCTGAAACTCCACATCAAAAGTGCTCGTGGCCCAGATCTGCGTCCACGTTACACCGGCGTCTGCCGTTCGATAGAGGCCATTGCTCGTGGCGGCGAGAAGGATGTTTCCGTTGGTCGGGTGAATCACGAGGCGCCGAATCGTGCGATTCTGGCCGACGGTCCAGGTGAGACCCGTCGCCGCCCACGTGTTGCCGCCGTTGGTGCTTTTCCGGACGCCGACGCTGTAGGTGCCGCCCCAGAACGGGTTACCGTAGCCAAAGCTGTCACTGGTCGCCGCGTACAAGATGCTTGGACTTGCGTTGTTGATGGCGATATCACCGACGCTCAATGTCGGCTGGGTGTCGAACTTGGGCGCCCAGGTGACGCCGCCGTCCGTGCTTTTCCACACACCGCCGTCCGGGGCACCAATGTAGATCGTGTTTGCATTGCTGGGATCGAACGCGATGCAGTTGACTCGTCCCATATTCGTGCCCCCGACCGCGTCGGAGGGCCCCATCGGCAACCATCCCAAGAGAGGTGGCCAGATGATCTTGTCCGCCTGGAACTTGACGCCGAGGGGGTTCGCTTCGGCCTGTCGAAAGACGAGTTTGTCGTCCTCGCGCGGCAGGCTTGCCATAATGGCGTCCAACTTCTCGAAGTCCCACCTGCCGGTTGGATAAACCCGCGGCTCGACGTACCACTCGAAGCGCTTGAAGAGCTTGTACTCTTCGATGATGCGGCGCGTCCTCTCTTCCTGAGGCTCGAATCTGAAGATCGGCAGTATCTTCTCCAGCTTCATGTCGACCGGATTCTCCTTGAAGTAGGCCTCGGCCGCTCGCTGCACGTCCATGAACGTGATTTCCCTCTCCAGCTTCTGGGGCAAGTACCGTAGCCATTCCTGCGCAAGTACCTGGTGCGATGCAGCTAAAGATACAACCATAATCCCGACGAGTGTGCCGAGTTTCCGCCGTAACGGGAAGCGTTCCTTTTCCATACCTCACCTCTATCTGTAAGGTTGTTCGCCCATTCGCGGTTCGAGCGTTCAGCACCGGAGAGTGTTACATCGTGGTGGACATGGTTCTGTCCAGGCAACAGACTGCCCTGTCAGGTGCACACACGACTTCGTGTGACCGATCGCGATCCTTAGTCTCAAAACTCGGTCGCACGCGGCGATTTGTCAATGGGTAGCACTAACCAATTAAGGGAATATGGTGCTATGGCGATCCGTAACCCATTCAACGCCGTGGACGAGCGACGAGTCCCGGGCAATGAGGACACGAGAGAGCCCGTCCAGCTCTGGGCCCCTGATTTGCTCGGCGGGGACAATGAAACCGGTCAGAACACGGCAAATCGGTTTGTGTGAACCGGCATTTGTCATGACGCCGTGAGCGTCGTGGTGGGGACGCTCCCGTCACTCCGCGCTGATCTGGCTGGCCCTGGCGAGGTCGATCAACTGCAGGTAGGCGAGGCAGTTCGCGCAGAACCGTTTCCCGTATGCCGACATCGTGGTCCAGTACTGCACGCACTGCACGTCGGTGCAGTGATGCCCGCCGGTCCCTACCCTGGTGTGGGAGGGAGCGCCGGTCACGAAGCCGCCCAACAGGTGCTGGATCTCGTGCGCAAGGGCCACGGCTCCCACCTCGGGTGCCGCGGCGGCTCCGACGTTCGCGGCGATCGAATCCATGGCGATTTGCGCGGTCGGTTTGGTGGTCGCAAAGGACGGCGGCGCGTTTCCGCTGTAGAACTTCGCGCGGGCGTAGATGATCTGCACGTCGATCGCGGCCGCCGGTGTCGGGTTGAGGCCGATCGGTGCGACGTCGAGAAAGAACACGCGCCGCAGGAAGTCATCCGGCACGCGGAGCCGGTTCGTGTTCAGAACGGGCGCGGCGACGGTGGTCGCACTCTTGCTCGCATCTCCGAGCACGTCCCGCTCGGTGAAGGGGAGATCGAGGTTGTTTTGCGTGTCGACCACCTGATAGGACTCGCGCGGATCCGTGAGCGGCTGGGGAATCGCGACATACGCCGGATCGAAGGGTGGAGCGTTCGCCGTACAACGGGGGCCGATCACCGGATTCTTCGTTGCTCCGGCCGGGTGCAGGTATCGCGCGCCGGTGAGCACGGCCAGCTCGTCGGGCGTCGGTGCCACGGGAGGGGCGGGCGGGACCATCAGGTTGAGCGTCACCACGGAACCTTCCAATGCCGCGGCAGCTCCTCCGACGGCATGCTCCGTCCACGCCAGTGTTCCGTGGTTGCGATACCGGATCCCGGCCAGCCATCCCGCGGGCGGACCGCCGACCTGACGCGCCCTGTAGATCAGCCTGTAGTTCCAGTCGTCGTTGTACGTCGTGGCCTGCAGATTCGAGTAGACGACGATGAATTCTTGGGACTGCTCGTCGTAGCCGTAGGCCTGGAGCACGATGTCCGCGGCGTCGCGGTCGGTGACGCGATGGAGCTCGATGAAGGCCGGGTCGAAGAAGGCCTGCAGGTTTGCCGGGATCTGCGCTCCGTGACGGAGGATCCGGTAGTAGTCGAGGCGGCGCCAGACCGTGAACGCCGGGGTCGTTGCCTGAAGCTGAAAATCGCCCGCATGCGCGACGACGTCGTATTGATCGCCGCCGCTGCCTGAGAGATAGAAGTAGACGATTCCCGTATATCCGTCGCTGTTGGTGGTGCTGGTCAGCGTGTCGGGGTAGCTGAAAACGCCGGCGTAGAAACAGGGCCGCGACTTCGTATCGACCACGCCCCTCACGGCGTTGAAAACGTTCCCCGACTGCGCGAGCCGCTGCCAGGTCGTGAAGCTCCACGAGATCGTGTGGCCCTCGATCTCCCCCGGGGCGCCGGCGATGCGCGCCCGGAACGCGAGGTACTTTCCGGTCCGGACGTAGTCTGCCGCCGGATTCTGCGGCTGGGGCTCGGCTCCGTGTCCTTTGTTGAAGTAGACGCGATGGTTGCCGGCGAGCGCGGTGGGCACCGGCAGCCATTCATCCGTGATCAGGGTCTCCGTACCCGAAGCGACGGTCGGCGTCGCGCGCACGTAGTGGCCCATTTCCTCGATGAACAGCGCGCGCAGCGTCAGCAGCTTGTTCTGCACGCCGACGGCCAGCGTCACCGTGAATTCGAACCGCTGTCCGGCCACGGCCACTCGAACGGTCCGCTGCAGCGGCCACGCCTCCGTGCCGGTGCGGACGGCCCTCAGAGTGATGCCGGCCACCGCGGCCAGACCCGTCGTCTCTTCCGAACCGCCGCTCACGTACAGCACCGTATCGGTGGTTGTGGTAGTGCCTGCCCTGATCCGCTGGCCAGTCGCGGCGGTGAGGTCGTGGTGCTGCACGGTGACGATGACGTACGCGCCGGTGCAGGGGATGACGCCCCCGGCGGTCGGGTCGGCGGTGCCGGCGATGACCTCCAGGCGCATGTCTCAACCCTCTTCCGCCGCGAGCGTTTCCAGCGCCGTCAGCTTATCGCTGCCGGAGCGGTACGGATCGCGGAGAATCGCGGCAGCCCACGGCTCGAGGTCGAAGGTCTCCCCGCGCCGGGCGGCGAGGCCGATGAAGCGCACCTGATCGTCCCGGAGGAAAACGCCATACGACGCCGCGCGGGCGAGCAGTGCCTCGACCACTCCGCGCATCCCTGTACGCTCGTCCGTCCAGCCTGCAGCCCTGAGCTCCTCCGCGAGCGAATCGCGGAACGACGATTCCGCCGCCGCGCGAAGTACCTCCAGCTGCTGGCGTCGGATGGTCAACATGGCTGGCGTCGATTCTCCGTCCCGGATCGCAGGAATGCCATGCGTGAAGTGTCCGTCGTGAACTTGACTGATTAACAGGTATCAATGAATCTATAGGGCGGTCAATCCATAATTTTGGTGGGAGGAACGCCATGGCCCGATCGGTGCCTATTGCTGCCACGCTTCTCGTCGCCGCGCTGTTTGTCCCCTCGATGACCTCGTGCAAAGGGGACGGTGAGACCCAAGCGATTGATAAGGCCATTGTCGTCGCGGTTCCCGCGCGCGCGGGGCGCGTCGACGACCGGCCGCACAACTCGGACGAATTCATCTGGCGCCACTTCTGTGAGTTCACTGCGCCGGTGAAAGACGCACCCCACCAGGTCGTCTTCGAGACCTGGGCCACAGACGCAGACACGTTCACCGACAACCCGCACTGGCCGAGTCCCGGCGAGCCGAAGAAGTTCCAGGCCAGCCCGCTTGGGAAAGCATCCACACCGCACGCCTCGGTGATCGACGTGCCCTGCAATCCGCCAGCGGGAGCCGCGGTCGGCGCGTTCCCGACCAGCGGTACGCCGACGCCGTGCATCGCCGAAGAGGTGAAGCGCAACAAGCCGGGCTTCGACTACCTCGTCAACAACAAGCTGAACACGCCGGCGGGACGCGCCGGGGCGTACGCGAAGAAGTTCAAGGTCGCGATGCCGAAAGAGGCGATCGCGGTGAAGGGCGACTGGGTTCCGATCCAGACGATCCTGCAGTGGGTTCCCGAATTGAAAACACTCGAGAACGTGAAGAGGAACTATTACACGACGATCTCCCAGAACGTCGAATACGGTCTGGTCTCGCTTCACGTCAGCAGCCGCCAAAACCCGAATTGGGTATGGGGAACATTCGAGCATCGCTACACTCCGGGACGCTGCGACCAGATCGGCTGTCTCGACACGTTTGGCGCGAAGAAGCCGGAGGTGCGCCCCAATCAGCGCGAGGACAACACGCAGTATGGCCCGTGCGAGAAAACAGACCCGCTTCTGAGGCTGATGAAGGACCACAGTCTCTCGCCGGTGTGGGAGAACTACTGTCTGAAGTCGACCGAGGTCGATTACGTCGCGCCGGACGGTACGCCGTATGTCCTCGGCAACTCGGTCATCGAGCGGATCACCGGTAACGGCACGGTCGCCGCGTCATCCTGCATCGGTTGCCACGTGTACGCCGCCTTCGGGGCCGACGGCCAGCCGACGAACGCCGTGCTGAACGTCCTCCCCTACAACCCAACCGGAAAGCCAATCCCTGCCGTACTTCAGGACGCGGTTCAACTGGACTTCATGTGGGGCCTGATCACGCAGTTGCGGCCCCCGCCCCCCTCGTGTACGCCGCCGGCGCAGTGCGTGACGCCACCCTCGAAATGAGCGCAAGGAAGAACGGCGCCCGTGAGGGCCGGACGCGCTCGTCGTCTTCGAGACCACATACGTCCTGCACAATTGCGTGGCGTTATACACGCTCCACAGGGTTCACCGAGCCCCGCGACGTAGGCGACGGACCGGTGATCGTCGGATTCGGCAATCGGCTGCCCGTCAGCCGTCCAATCCACCGCGCATTCCTCTGGAGATCGCCGCCGAGACTGCGCCGCGAGCCGTGGTCGATCACGGCATGTATCATCGGATGCACGTCATGGCGAACAACGTCGAAACCTCGACACCCCCCAACACTCCGACACCGATCGGGCCGTACAGCCACGTCGCCAAAGCCGGTCCGTTCCTCAGCATCGGCGGCATTGCCGGTGTCGATCCGGCGACGGGGCAACTGGCCGGGCCGGATGTCTATGCGCAGGCCAGACAGATCCTCGAGTCCTTTCGGATCTGTCTCGAATCGGTCGGCTCGGACCTGCGCCAAGTCCTCCACATCAATGTCTTTCTGAAATCGATGAGTGACTTCGAGGAAATGAACCGCGCGTATGTGGAGATGATGGGTGATCATCGCCCCGCGCGGACGGTGATCGGCGTCAACGAGCTTCCGAAGCCGGGCGTTCTGCTTACGATGAACCTGACCGCCGTAACGCGCGACTGACATTTCACCGGCGCGTCGTAGAGTCCGAGCTCGCGCAACAGCGAGTACCCTCTGCATTCGACGTCAACGATCGCGGCGAGATCGTCGGCGTAGGGGCGTTCGCGGGAGAAGGAACGCGGGCATTTGTCATGACGCCGTGAGCATCGCTACGTTTCGAATCGCGCCAGGTAACCATTGCGCGTCCACTCGGCGATCCACGCATGGAGGACCGCAAGATCCTGCGGAGGACCGATCGCTTCGCCAAGCGTCCGGTGGCCGTCGAGGTTCTTGAGAGCCGAGTACTGCGCTGCAGGAATCTCCCAAAGGAAGACCTGATACCTGCGCCGGCTCATGGCTACGAAACAAGGCGCGGGCGTTGGAGTCTCCGGCTTTTCGCCCCGCCTCACGGCTGCGTGATAACGGTGCACGGGATGCCGGAAGGTGAAGAGCCGCAGCGATGGCGCCGGTACGGGCCGCAACGCGAAAACGTCGACGCGACGGGGCACGCGTGGCTCGCTTCCCTCGATCCCCGGTCCGTCGTGTACGTGCAGATATGCCAGCTCGAGTTCCGCGAGCTCGATGATGAAATCCGGCCACGAATCCTCTTCGTCATCCGGACGCGTCTCTGCCAAGTAGCGCGGAAACTCGTCGCCGATCCGATTGATGCTGAAGCTCGCCGGCGGACGCACCTGCAGATGACCGAGAGCAAAACGGCGAAACAGCTCGCCGCCAAGAGCGTGGAGCAACGCCGGAAACATTCCCTCCATCGCGTCGAACAACCGCGCGTGATAGGCGCGGTTGTAGATGGCCAGCCTCTCCACCGGCGTCTGCATCGCCGACGGACGGATCGCGTCGCTGACGCCGGTCGGATTGATGCCGGCTGGATGAGTCAGCACCTCCTGCATCCAACGCTGCAGCGTCGCCAGCCCGCTCACGGACACGTCTCCAACGCGACGTTCTCGCTTCGGAGGGCCGGCGCGCACGTCTTCGCCGCGAGGGCTTCGGCATGCAGCACCGGGAACTCCGGAATGTTGGCGTCCCATTCGATCAGCGTGGATACATCCGCGGTCCGGCTGCAAGCCAGCCGGTAGAGATTCCACACGGGGTCGATGACGTGTCCGTCGTGCGTGTCGACGATGTGCGTCCCGTGGTTGGTATGTCCGGCCAGATGAAACTGCGCGATGCGATCCGCCGGGAGCGACTCGATGTAGCGCACCGGATCGAATCCCTGGTTGAAGGCGGAGACGTAAACGTTGTTCACGTCGAGCAGCAATGCGCAGTCGGCCTCCTCGGCCATGGCCGCGAGAAACTCCCACTCAGGCATCGTGTCCGTCGTGAAGGAAGCGTAGCTGCTCGGATTCTCGATCACGAGCCGGCGCCCGAGGAAGTCCTGCACGGCGCGAATGCGGTCGACGACGTGATGCAGCGACTCCTCGTTCAGCGGCAGAGGGAGAAGATCGTGCGTGGTGCGGCCGGCCACGCCGGTCCAGCAAAGATGATCGGAGATCCATGCGGCACGGATGTCTTCGGCCAGCGCGCGCAGCTTCGTCAGGTACGAAACGTCGAGAGGATCGGTGCTGCCGATGGAGAGCGACACGCCGTGCATGACCACGGGATAACGCTCGGCCACACGATCGAGCACATGACGCGCCCAGCCGCGGTTGTCGATGAAGTTCTCGGAGATGATCTCGAACCAGTCCACGGGCGGCTGGTGCTCCAGCACGTAGGAGAAATGCGCGCTGCGCAAGCCGACGCCGAAACCGAGGCTCGGCATTCGGTCACGCCGCTGCATCCATCACTCCACGGAGGTGGCCTGAACCGCGGCCCGGCGCTTGCTGCCGTCGTACGGCGGCGTGGGCGAAGGCGGTGTCGTCGGGAAGCCTCTCAGCGTGCGAGCGTGTTCCCAGACGTTCTTCCCCGCCAATGATTTCAGCGCAAGCTTCGCCTTGGCGGTCCAATCAGGTCCGGTCTGCTGATCGATGGTGGCCTTGTCGTCAGAGCTGAAAACCTGCAGCGTGCCGATCGGAGTCTGACAACCACCCAGCTGCGCTCCCTGGTTGATCCCGGGGATCCACTGCTGCTCTGGAGGAAGGTACTCTTTCCAATCGGGCGGTTTCGCCGAGAGGAATCCGCAACCGCCCTGGTTCGTGCAGTGATTGTTGCCGCCGCAGGTGTGAAAGTCCGCGGTCGCGCATTGGCCATCGCCCGGCTTCGTTCCCAACCCACCCCAGCCCCGCCCCGCGCAGGTGTTCAGGCCCTGGCAGGAGTTGAGCGGCCAGTCGGGATTCTTGCGAAGCTCCGCCGTCTTGTCGTCCCAATGCGCCAGGTAGAAAGGATCGGCAACGTCGAATGCCGCCTTCACCTGTGCCGAGGTCACGTTGGAGAGGTACGTGAACGACGGCACGTTCCCGCTCTGCCAGAGCAAAGGCAGTCCGTACTTGAAGACCAGCATCACGTCGTTGAATGTCGCCACATCGGGTGCATCGGTGGCGGGGTAACTGTCGGACAGCTCGCCGCTGCCGAATCCGCTGGCAAGCGAATCGACGACAACCGACCAGAGGACGTTGACCGCGTCCTGCAGCTGCTCATAGCTCGGCGGCGGCGAGGGAAGCTCGCTCTTGATCGGCACGCCGTCGCCGGGATAGAAGACGTCGATGGCGTACCCGCCGTCGTCGTGATACTCCTTCTTCACCGCGGCCTGCCACTTCTGGTAGTCGATCGTTTTCATCAAGTCCCGAAGCTGGGTGAAACGGTCCTCGTGCGCCCACATGCCGAACTCCGCGAAGCGCGATCCCTTCTTCGGCTGAAACTCCGGATCGACGTTTCCGACCTCCACATCGATCCCGCTCTTGAGCATGGCTCCAAAGACCTTCTTCAAGACAGGCGATTGCAGGATGTCTTTCCCCTCGCCCTGATCGGTAATGGCGTTGATGGCCTTCATCGCCGACGTCGGCGCGCTGGTGTCCCCTTGCGGAATCGTGTTCCAGGTATAGGTTGGCGTGAACGTCCCGTACGACACCTGCTTGTCGCAGTCGAATGGAGGCACGTCGTCGGCCGGCGTCTCCAGCGCGGCGGTTGCGACGAGCCCGATGAGCTGCGCGGTGGCGTGATAAAGGTCGGAGATCGACTGGTATGTGGCAGTGTCGTTCGGCTCGGGATACCCCGAGCCGGGCGCGTCGGGCTGTTCGATGCGGATGAAGGCCTCGAGCATGGCCGGAAAGTTGCCGAGCTTCGTGAGCTCGACGGACGAGCCGTCCGCATTCACGAGGTGCGGCACGATGACCGGCGCATCGTGCGGAAGCTTCGGCGCTTCGATCTGCGGCGTCACGCACAAGGCGTTGCAGAGATTGGCCGCCAGTTGCATGTGATACATCTCCTGGACGGCCACGGAGAGCGCCTTCTGCTGCATTTTGTTCAACGGCTGCAGATCATCGTCGTCGGATGCGTTCGGATCGACGTACTCGAGGGCCTTGCGCGTGAACGAGTAGACGCCGGTGAGGTAGACCGGGATGGTGAAGAACTCGACCGCCACGATGGCCTGAAGATGCGTCGTGAGCTTGTCGATCGCTTCCTGAATGGGGATGGTTCTGCTGCCTACGGTAACTGTGGTCATGAACAGCCCTCCGTCCCGCTTCTTCAGACGATGTCCACGCGAGAAGCGAGCATCGTTCTGGCAAATTCACGAATGAAGTGGACCCCGATGGATGGAACTAATCTGCGCGGTTGCCGGCCGATTGTCAAGCAAAGAGCCCCCCGCCGCGCTACCGCGGCTTCAGCGCTTTGATCACTGCAATCACCCCGTAGACGATCGTCACGATCGCCCAGATCAACGCCAGGATGTCGTTGATGATCGCGGCGATCGGGTCGGTGATGCTGACCAGGAAGCGCGGCGGGAATCCGTGCAGGAACGTGACGAGGAACGATCCGAGGAGCGACGTCAGGAACAGCAGGATCAGTCCGTACTGCTTGAGGAAGCGTTGGTGCGCGAGCACGAGACAGACCGCGGCCGCGATCTTGAGGAACCACGACAATCCGAGAATGGTTGCCGCGCCGGCGCGGTCGAAGAACGAATACATCGCCAGGTAAGCGATCGTGCCGAACGGCGTCGCGAGCAACAGCGTCACGCGGATCATCAGCTCGATCAGCGTCGCGAACAGCGCCTTGAACGCGGAGAGGAACACCAGGATCCCGACGATCAGGCTGATGATGCCCTGCACCCTCCCTTGCAGGTGATCGCCGATGACCAACGACAGCGCCATGAGGCCGACCATCAGCAGCAGGATGACGTCGATCCGCGCGAGCGCCTGAATGCCGAATCCCGGCGGCTCCTGGTTCTGCCCCACCGCGTTCATCTGCTCGCGCGCGGCGGAGAGCTCCGAGGCGGAGAGCTGGCGCAGGATCTCGCGTGGGATCTCCTGGCGCACGGGCGTGGGCTGCACAAGAATCGCTGCACCGATCTCGACCAGCACCGCCAGCAGGATCAGGATTGCGGAGAGGAACAGAAACGGTTTGCGGATCGCGTCGAGCATGGTTCTCTCACGGCATCGCGATCACGCACGGATCGATCGACTTCACGCAACGGAACGTCAGGATCCCGCCGCTCCTGCGCACCGGAACGGTCGCTTCACGGTCACGCCGTAACGTGACGGTGACCGCGTTCGCCTTTTCATTTGGCAAGTACGTGACCTTCACTTCCTGTCCCTGTACGAGTTGGAACTTCGCCTTGCGCGCCATCGACTTCGACGCGCGCACCTGTGCTCTGCATTCGCCGATCTGCCGATCGAGACAGTTGCCGGAGAGCTCACCTCGCTGCAGCGGCTTCGCCGGCAGCGAGGCGTCGAGCTTCTTCAGCCACGGCGGCGGATTGTCGAGATCGAACTTCACCTCGTCGCCGCCGCAGCCGAAGAGCGCGACGGCGACGAAGGCAATGACGAGGGGACGTTTCACTCCGGTTTCTCCGCGGCGCGCTTGAATCGCTGGAGCTCTTTTGCCGTCGTGGGCGTGAGACCTTTCAGGTCCGTGTCGAACCTGCTGCCCCGCAGCCGCAACACAAAGATCGTGACGTTGGTGTCCGGATCGACCTCGGTGTCGGCTTTCGGATCCTGGTCCACGACGGTATTGAGCCCTTTGATGAGAATGCGTGGATCGCTCTTGATGAAACGCGGCTCGATGAACACGCGCAGCTTTGCGTTCTGGATTCTGATTGCAGCCGACGTGGGATCGTTTCCGAAGACGTTCGGGACCTTCACCTTCACGACTTCTGGCGGTGGCGGCGG
>DASYGV010000125.1:0-43265 GCA_035999335.1 Thermoanaerobaculia bacterium
CCGCTCTGGTACTTGTTACTGGGAACGTACCAGAGCGGTGGCTCCCCACCGTCCGCCGCCCTCGCCACCGCACTCCTAGATCTTAGTGCCGCAGGACCCGCATCCGCGGGTCTGGCTCGCGCACCGTTGCGGATTGAATCGCGACGTCGCTGGAAGACCTGACGAGATGAACACGTCCACTCCGCGCGTCGACGTCCCACGATCCCGGAAGGAGGGCAGCTGCCGACGCAAGCGTTTCGACGACGCCGCCGGCGACGTTGACCCGGGTAACCCACAGCACGGGAAACGAGAAGCCGGGCCGCGGCTGAACGTTCCGCGCAAACGCAACGGTGTACGCGAACCCGTCCCAGGAAATCCGCGGAGCCATCCCTTTTCCCAGCGATCGGATGCGGCCGAGCTCGCGATCGAGCGTCAGAGTACGCGCAAGGAGCGATTCGAAGTCTCCGTCGGTCCAGGCCGCAAAGAAACTGTCGCCGTTCGAGGTGATGTCCGGGAACAGACCGTCATCCGAGACTAGGAGTGGCGTCATCGACGCGGGCACGCCGCTCTCCGCAGCGGTAGTCGCAAACACCTTTTTCTCCGACCACACGTGCCACACGGCCGCGAAGCCGTTTTCGCTCGCCGCCGCGGCGATCTCGTTGATCATCGATGGAGATTGAGTCGTCAAGGGCATGGCCGGCACGAGCGGATTTCCCACGTCGCTGACGATCGCGGCGTAGACCTCGCCGAGCGTACCGGCCCAGGTCACGAAGTAGCGGTCACTCGCCGCCGCGATGGCAATGGGACCAGTCGCATTCGAGCCGATGCGTCGGACGACGCCTGCAGTCATGCCGTCCGGCCGAACGCGCACCGCCATCACCGCGCCGTCGGCCCGGGTCCACACGACGAGCGCGTAATCGCCGAACGAAGCAACCGCTCCACGTACCGCAGTATTGGTGACGTAGCGTCCCTGCGCTTTCATCACGCCATCGTCACGGATCCAGATCGCAAGCGGGCCCACGGCCGTGGCCGTCACCTCGACGTGTGCTGCGCTCGTCGGTGCGAGCTGGACCGGTGCTTCGAGAGGATCCGCGAGCGCCGTCGCGGCAAGAAGAAAGAGAAAGAGGATTTCAAGGGGTCGCATACGAGGTCTGATACGGCGCGTGGCGGAAGTCCGTTGTGAATGCGATACCATCCGCCGCTATGACGCAGCCCGCCCTCCACCCGAAAAAAACGGACGGCGACGAGCATCCAGCCATCACCGAAGCAAAGCGCGTACTCGAAGTCGAAGCGGCGGCCATCCTCGGCGTCATCCAGCACCTCGACCAGACTTTCGTGGCTGCGGTCGAGACCATCGCCACCTGCAGCGGCCGCGTGGTCACGATGGGCGTCGGCAAGTCGGGCATCATCTGCAAGAAAGTCAGCGCGACCCTCGCCTCGACGGGCACGCCATCGTTTTTCATGCATCCCACCGAGGCCATCCATGGCGACATGGGGATGCTGGTGACGGGAGACGTCGTCGTCGCGATCTCGAACTCCGGCGAGACCGAGGAGCTGATCCGGCTGCTTCCGACGATCAAGCGCGTCGGCGCGGAGATCATCGCGATCACCGGCAATCCTGCGTCAACGCTCGCGCGCGGAGCGGACCATCACCTCAACGCCGCCATCTCGAAGGAAGCCTGTCCCCTCGGACTCGCGCCGACCGCATCGACGACCGCAACGCTCGCGTTGGGCGACGCGCTCGCGATGGCGCTCCTCGTCCGCAAGGGTTTCAAAGAAGAAGACTTCGCGATCCTCCATCCCGGCGGAAAGCTCGGCAAGCGATTCCTCCGCGTGAACGACCTCATGCACAAAGGCGACGAGGTTCCACTCGTGCGCGAGTCGACGGTGATGCACGACGTCATCTACGAGATGTCGAAGAAAGGCTTCGGCATCGCCGCGGTCGTCAGCGAAGCCGGCGAGATGCGCGGCGTGATCTCCGACGGCGACCTCCGAAGGCTTCTCGAGCATGACGAGCAGATCGTCCGCAAGACCGCCGGCGAATCGATGAGGACCAATCCGGTGACCATCGGCGCGACCGAGCTCGCCTCGGCTGCGCTGCAGATCATGGAGCAGCGCAAGATCACCTCGTTGTTCATCGTGGACGAACGGCAGCGCGTCGAAGGTATCATTCACATCCACGACTTGTGGGGTCTGGAACTATTCTGAGAATGCTCGAGAGAGTGGTCCTCCGCTATCGCGACGGGCGCACGGAACGCGCCGAACTGGAGCCGATCGATCCGACCCGCGAGGTGTTCGTGGCGCGCGGCGACGACGGGGAACCGGTCGAGGTGCCTTTCGCAGACCTGAAAGCGGTGTTCTTCCCTCGCACCGCCCCGGACGATGACTCGCTCGAGCCCGCCAGCGGCATGCGCATTTCCGTCGAGTTCAACGACGGCGAAGTCATCCGCGGCACGGCGCACTACAACCCCGAGCGCAACGGCTTCTTCCTCTTCCCCGACGACCGGAGCAAAAACGACCGCATCTTTGTTGTGAACTCGGCCATCGTCACCATCGAAGTCGAGAAGCTCTAACGTCTCGGCGCGGTCGTTGCTGGGTACGATCCGGAGGTCATCACTTGAAACGAGTCATCACCATCGCTGCGGTCGCGTTCGCCGCGATCACCCTCAATGCCGCCACCCTCGAGCTCGACCGTGCAGCCGCTGCGATGTCGAGCATGGAGGCAAGTTTCACTCATCGCTTCACCGCGAAGGGTTTCAAGACCAGCCAGGTCGAGAACGGCTCCGTGGTTTTCGGGACGCTGCCGCGGATGCGCTGGAGCTACACGTCGCCCGAGCAGAAGCTGTTCGTCTTCGACGGAACGAATTCGTGGTTCTACGTCCCCGGCGACAAGCAGGTCACGACCGGCCGCGTCACCGACGCGCGGCGCCGTGAGCTCCCCTTCCTTCTCCTCGGCGACCCGGTCGCGCGCGAGCGCGTCTTCGTCGTCAAGCAACAGAGCCGAGGCGGGAACGTCGTCACCACGCTCCAGCCGCGCGACAAGAGCTCGATCATCCGCAACGTCACCGTAACCATCGCGCCGTCGACGCATCTCATCCAGCGCATCGACTACACCGATCGCGACGGCAACCAGACCTCCTTTTCGTTCTCGGGATATCATCGCCGCGCCGCGTCGGCCGATACGTTCACGTTCGCGCCGCCCGCGGGGGTCCAGGTCATCCGGGCAGATTAGGAAGAGGGAATGCCGCAGGACTTTTCCTTCGACATCGTGTCGAAGACGGAGATGCAGGAAGTTGCGAACGCCGTCCAGCAGGCGCAGAAAGAGCTGGCGCAGCGATTCGACTTCAAGGGCAGCAAGAGCTCGATCGAGCTCTCGGGCGAAGAGATCATTCTCATCAGCGACGACGAGGGAAAGCTCCGCAGCGTGAAGGACATCCTCGAGTCGAAGCTGGTGAAACGTCACGTCTCGCTCAAGGCCCTCGAGTACGGCAAGCTCGAGGACGCGCAGATGGGCACCGTCCGCCACAAGGCGAAGATCGTCCAGGGCATCGAGGGCGAAAAAGCGAAGGCGATCGTCCGCACGATCAAGGACGCGAAGCTCAAGGTGCAGGCGTCCATCCAATCCGATCAGGTCCGGGTGGTCGGCCGAACGAAGGACGATCTCCAGCGCGCCATCGCGCTCGTGAAGGCGAACGACTACGGCATCCCCCTGCAGTTCACGAACTACCGCGGTTGAGCGGGTGCCGTTCTATCGACTATCCTTCGCGCCGTGACCGCTCCTCGCACCCTCAACGGACAGACCGCTTACGCGGAGCGTCTACTCGACCTCATCGCGCCGAAGCTGGAGCTGGTGGAAGAGGAGCTCCGCCGCAACTTTCGCTCCAAGATCATCACCATCCAGGACGTCGGTGACCACATCCTCGGCGGGGGCGGGAAGCGTCTCCGCCCCGCGCTGCTGCTGCTCGTCTCGCGGATGCTGAAGTACGACGGCTACCGCGACGTCGTCTACGCCGCGGTGGTGGAGTTCATCCACACGGCTACGCTGATCCACGACGACATCATCGACGAGGCCGACGTCCGCCGCGGCCGCACCTCGGTCAACTACGGATGGGGAAACAACCTGACCGTGCTGGTGGGCGACTACATCTTCATGCACTCGATGGCCATGGCCCTGGCCGAGGGGAACCTGGAGATCCTGCGGCTGCTGTCCGACGCGACGATCAAGATGATCGAGGGCGAGATCCTCGGCACGGAGCACAACGGCCGCACCGATCTCGAGGTCGACGACTACTTCGACATCGTCGGACGAAAGACCGCCGCGCTCTTCGGCGCGACCTGCCGCATCCCCGGCTACTTCACCGACCTCCCCGAGTCCAGCGCCGCCGCGCTGCACGCGTACGGCTTCAACCTCGGCGTCTGCTTCCAACTTATCGACGACCTGCTCGACTTCACCTCGAGCACGGAGGTCCTCGGCAAGCCAGCGCTGTCGGATTTGAAGGAAGGCAAGGTCACGCTGCCTCTGATCCTCGCGATGCCGCGAGCGACGCCGCGCGAGCGCGACATCATCACCAGCGTCGCGACGAACAGGTCCTTCGACGGCATCGACCCCTCGGAGATCCTCGACATCGTGAACCGCTACGACACGCTCGAGAAGACTCGCGAGATCGCACGGGATTACGCCAACCGCGCGCGCGTCGCCCTAGTGCCGTTCGCGGAATCGCCGGCGAAGGAAGCGCTGGAGTTCGCGCTGGACTTTGTTCTCGACCGCGACCGATAGGGAGCGGTAAGCCCCGAGCGAAGTCGAGGGGCCACGTTAGCATCTGCGCTGCCTTCGCCAACCGTCGCTGCACGTGCACTCATACATCGGTTCACGCTGCGTTGCTGCTAAATTGGCCCCTCGACTCCGCTCGGGGCTAAGGACGAAAGGCTAAGACAGCATCTCCATGATCTCGCTCATCGCCGCGCGGGCGCGCGTGTTCACCTTCTCGTCCTGACCGTCGGACGAGAGACGGATCACCTTGTTGTAAAGGTCGATCGCGCTCGGGTAGTCGCCGAGACAGCGGTGGTAGATCTCCCCTTTGCATAGCTTCGCATCGAGGTTCAGGGGATCGAGCTCGAGGATCTTGTTGAGGAAGATCATCGCCGTGTCGTACTTCTGCTCCTCCATCGCCATCCGGTAGCGGAGGCGGTAGAGCGTGATCAGCTCATTGTTCTTTGGATCGATCCACGCGCCGGGCAGGTACGTGAGCAGCGTGGAGAGCAACCGCCCTCGGGTTCCGGGCGCGGGTGCCGGATTCGAGCGCTTCACCTTGATCGTCTGCCGCATTCACACCCTCCCGTAATTCCGATCGTGACTCGAATGAACACAGTGTAGGTTCATCGAGGCTGATCGTCAAGACGTTGACCAACACGTCTTCTGCTATCCTCCCCCGCAACATGCGCATCGCTGTGTATCCCGGCTCGTTCGACCCGATGACCAACGGCCATCTCGACATCATCCGCCGCTCGTCGCGCCTGTTCGACCGGATGCTGGTCTCGGTCCTCGAGAACGAAGGGAAGTCGCCGGTGTTCTCGGTGCCGGAGCGCATGGAACTGCTCACGCGTTGCACCCGCGACATCCCCGGAGTGGAAGTGCACTCGTTCTCCGGTCTGCTCGTCGATTTCATGCGCCGCGTCGAAGCCAGCGTCGTCGTACGCGGCATCCGCGCGGTCTCCGACTACGAATACGAGTTGCAGATGGCGCTGATGAACCGCGAGCTGTACGACGGCGCGGAGACGATCTTCATGCTCCCGGCCGTCGAGTACACGTTCGTATCCTCGCGACTGGTGAAGGAGGTCTTCCGCCTCGGCGGCGACATCGCGCATCTCGTTCCTCCGCCGGTCCTCGAGGCGCTGAAGGCGCGGTTGCCTGTGGTGACTTAGGCTTCTTTGCAGTTTATCCCGCGCGTAGACGCGGGATCTCCGCGTGCACCGGCAGCGCACGTGGCCAGTTTCGTGTCGGGACAACCGGAGATCCCGCGTCTACGCGCGGGATAAACTGAGCGAGAACCATCACTCGCTCCGCGGATCGAGCGCTTCGCGGAACCGTTCCCCGATCAGATTGAACGACGCCACCGTCGAGAAGATCGCCAGGCCCGGGAAGAGAATCAGCCACCACGCGTACTCGATGTGCTCGTACGCCTGCGAGAGCATGCTTCCCCACGACGCCGTCGGCAGCGGGACGCCGAGGCCGAGGAACGAGAGCGCGGACTCGGTCAGGATCGCCACCGCCACGCCGAAGCTCGCCGACACGATCACCGGCGCGAGCGCGTTCGGCAGGAGGTGGCGGAAGATGATCCGCGCGTCGCGCGCGCCGCTCGCGCGGGCCGCATGTGCGAACTCGAGGTCGCGGATGCGCAGGAATTCGCCGCGGACGTAGCGCGCCTCACTCGTCCACGACGTCAGGCCGAGGGCGATCATGAGCGTGTAGATCGACGGCTTGAACAGCGCGACGATGCCGAGAACGAGAAAGAGGAACGGGAAACAGAGCACGATCTCGATCACACGCGACACGATCCAGTCCGCCGCGCCCCCGTAGTAACCAGCGAGCGCGCCGAAGAGCGAGCCGATTACGAGCGCGATCGCAGTGGCGAAGAATCCGATCATGAGCGAGACGCGCGCGCCGTGAATCATCCGCGACAGGATGTCGCGTCCGAGGTCGTCCGTGCCGAGGAGATGACCGCGGCCCGGCGGCTCGAGCCGTTGCAGGAGATCGACCGAGTTCGGCGAATACGGCACTGGCGCCGGCAACGCGAACGTCCCTTTGACCGGCGACTCCATGTCGGGATCGCCGATCACGTAGTCGGCGAATGCGGGGAAGCGCAGTCCGTTCGGCGTGCGCTGCACGAGCGGTTTCCGATTCGCGATCAGCGGCGCGAACAACGCCACGGCGGCCATGAACAGCACATAGATCAGCACGGCCGTCGCCAGCTTGCTTCGGCGGAAGCGCCGCCAGGTGAGTCCCCACATCGACTCGGATGTCACCGCTCCCCCTCCCCTAGCCTCACGCGCGGATCGGCGAACGCGTAGAGCACATCGGCGAGCATGCTGGCGAGCAGCGTGATCACGGCCGTGACGACGGTCAGCGCCATCACCACCGGGTAATCGCGAGCGAGGATCGCGTCGTAGTACAGCAGGCCGATTCCGTCCCACTGGAAGATCTTCTCGACGATCACGCTCCCCGAGATCAGATACGGAATCGTCAGCCCGAGAAGCGTGATCATCGGGATGAGCGCGTTGCGGAACGCGTGGCGCCACATCACCGCGACGTTGCCCGCGCCCTTCGCTCGCGCGGCGGTGATGAAGTCCTGGCGGATGACCTCCGTCACCGCGGACTTCGAGAAGCGCGCGAAGATCGCCAATTGCGCGTAGGTCAGCGTGATCGTTGGCAGCACGAGATGCTGTAGCCGATCCATGAACCGCGCGCCGGCGCTCATCGAATCGTATTGATCGGAGACCATGCCGAACAGCGGCAGCACGTGGAATCGCACCGAGAACAATTGAATGAGCATCAGCGCGACCCAGAAGCTCGGCAGCGAATAGAGCAGAAAGAAGCCGACTGCCGAGGCGCGCTCGGTGAGGCGTCCCGAGCGCGACGCGCTCCACAGTCCGATCGGCACACCGAGCGTCGCGGCGATCAGGAACGCGATCAGGTTCAGTTGAAACGTTGCCGGCAGTTTCTCGACCACCACCGTGCGCACGGGACGGCGATCGATCACCGAATGCCCGAAGTCGAACGTGACGATGCCGCGCAGCCAGTAGAGATACTGCTCGGGCAGCGGCTTATCGAGGTGGAACTCCGCGCGAATCCGCGCGATCGTCTCCGGAGGGATGGTCTTGATTCCGCCGCGGCCAATGTAGAAAGCGATCGGATCGCCGGGGACGCTGTGGATCAGTGTGAACGTCGCGACAGTGATGCCGAGGAACGTGAGGATCGCGTAGAGAAAGCGGCGGACGAGATAGCTGGTCATAACGCGTCGGGGACCCGCCTATTAGTTTATCCCGCGCGTAGACGCGGGATCTCCGGTTGTCCCGACACGAACCTGCCCACGTGCGCTGCCGTTGCACGCGGAGATCCCGCGTCTGCGCGCGGGATAAACTGAAAGCCTACGCATCACGGGCGCGGCGCCGGCCGATCGTGCACGCGCTGGTCTCGAGGGATCCACCATCCCAACACGCCCGGATACCAGCGCACCAGACCATATCCGCGGCTCTGCTCCACGCCGCGCACGCGCTTGTTCATTCCCCACTTCGACGAGACCTGAACGGTCCACGTATACGGTTGCTCGTCAGCCACGATCTCGTGGATGCGCCAGTACATCTCCTTCCGTTTCGAACGGTCCATCTCGCGCCGCGAGACTTCGATCAGCCGGTCGACCTCGGGGTTGCTGTAGTAGGCGAAGTTCTGTCCGCGCGGCGGGAACTGCGAGGAATGGAGGATGTTGAACGGATCGGGATCGTTGTCGAGATCGAAGCCGAGGTATGCGGACTGGTAGTTGCCGCTGAGAATGCGCTGGATGGCGATCGAAGGATCGATCGTCGTCAGCTCGAGGTCCACCCCGACCTTCTTCATCTCGCCCTGCACCATCTGCGCGAACTGATTCGTCGTCGCCGAGCCGCTCATGACCACCAGTTCGAGCTTGAATGGCTTGCCGCCCTTGTCGAGAACACCGTCGCCGTTCGAGTCGGTCCAGCCCGCGCTTGCGAACATCTGCGTCGCGCCTTCCGGGTCGTAGCGGACAGCGGGCACGGTTGGGTTGTACGCGAAGTCGTCCGGCGTAAACGGACCGGTCATCGCCCGCGAGGTGCCGTGATAAAGCTGCTGGACGACCGCGTCGATCGGAACGCACATCGCCAGCGCCTTGCGCACGCGCTTGTCGCCCAGGAGCGGATGACGCCCGTTCCAGGCGAGGAAGTTGTAGCTGAGGGTGTAGAAGCGCCTGAAGTCGATCGACTTCGTGAGCGACGGGTTGTTGCGCTCGCGCAACCAGACGTCCGAGGCGATGCGCGTCTCGTCGATGTCGCCGCGCCGGAGCGCGTTCCAGGCCGTGGCGTGATCGACGACCACTTTGAAGACGACGGTCTGCAGCGGAGGATTCGCGCCCCAGTAATCCGGACGGCGCTCGACGACGATCTCCTTCCCCGCGTCGCGCTTCGCGAGCACGTACGGTCCGCTGCCCACCGCCTTGTCGTTGAAATCATTGCGGAAGTTTCCCTTCGAGTAGACGTGCTCCGGAATCACGTTGACGTCGTTGAAGCGGATCAGTTGCGACGCGAGCGGCTCGCGGAACGCGACCTCGATGGTGTGGTCGTCGATGACTTTCGTGCGCGTCAGATCGAGGTGCTCGAACGCGCCGACGATCTGCACGGCCTCCGACTTCGGATCGACGATCTTCTGCAGCGTGAACAGAACGTCGCTCGCGCGCACGGGCGTGCCGTCGGAGAACGTCGCTTTCTCGTTCAGCTCGAAGCGATAGAGCTTGCCGTCTTCCTCGACGTCCCACGATTCGGCAAGTGCGGGGATCGGCTGCAGGTCCTGATCGAGATAGATGAGCGGCGTGAAGAGATATTCGGCGACCCAGCGATCGTAGATCGTCGAGACGACGACGGGATTGAGGGTGGCGATGTCGGATTCGAAGCGGCGGACGAGGGTGCCGCCATCCTGCGGGCTGCCGTCGTCGACGGCGACGACCGGCTGCGTCTCCGCCGCCGGCTTCTCGCGATCACAGGCGACGGACAGAAGGAGGATCGCAAGTACAGAAAGAAGCCGACGACTCACGAAAGGGATTATACGTGGTGAAGGCGGAACGCCGGCGTCCTCGCCGGCTGGCCCGCAGGCGTCCCGCGCCTGCGTTCTGCGGAGGCGGCGAGGACGCCGCCGGGCCAGCCGCCGAGACGGCGGCGTTCCATCGTTATCGCACCGAGGCGGTGGAGACGTTGTAGAACGCGTCGGTCGCGCGCACGATCACGAACTTGCCGTCGACCGTGCCGTTGTCGAGGCGGAAGGTCTCGTCGCGCGAGTCGGCGATGCCGTCGACCGGCGTGAGGCGGATCCACTTGTCGGCGTCGATCGAATACTCGACCTTGCCGACGGGAGAGAGATCGTCGGTGATGCGCACGGTGACGTCGCCGCCGCTGCGCGAGACCGCGATCTTCGGCGCGCCGTTGTCGACCTGGAACTCGACACCGTCCTTCACGTCCGTGAGCGCCATCTCCGGATTGTCGAGGTCATCGCTCGCGGAGAGACGGAGCTCGTAGCGCCCGTCGGGAAGCTGCGAGGTGTCGAAGTTGAACTGCGTCTCGTCCATGTTCTCGCGCAGGCGCAGCCACTTGTCGCTCCCCTTCTGACGGAACGAGAGCGTGTAGCGGAGATGGTCGCCGTTGTCGTCCGAAGCGCGCCACGACACGGTGCGGAATCCCTTGCGGAACATCCGCTTGCCCTGCTCCGCGGAGGTGCGCTCGCGGGGCGAGTCGAGGCTGGTGAACATGCCGTACTCGTCGGGGTTCGTCGCCTCGACGACCTGCGGCGCGGATGGATACGCGGTGGTGATGTAGACGACCGCCGGGTCTTGCACGGCGATGCCCTCGATTTCCGGCGCGACGTTGCGGTTGATGAAGGCGATGGAGACGGCGTCGATCACCGCGCCCTGCACCGCCTTCTGCATAGTGACTTTCCACTGAAGATACTGCGATGACGGGGCGCCGATGTTCCCCTCTAGCGCGGTCTGCGGCATCGTCCACGCGCTCCACGTCGCGTCGGGCGTGCGCGTGTTGCCGCTGCGGAAGGAGATCGCGACGCTGCCCGCGTCGAGATTGTTTCCCTCTATGCGGTACTGACCGAAGCGCGAGAAGCGCTCGACGTCTTTCGCCGCGCTCCGGAACTCCGGATTCGCCGATGCGCGCGACTCGATGCGATACACCGCGCCGGTGTTGGTGGTCGTGATCACGTTGCCGGAGATCGAAACGATCTGTTTCTCCGGCACGGCACCGATGAGCGAGAGCTCGCCCGCACGGAGCTCGTAGATGCGTCCGTTGGGTCCGGTCGCGAGGAGCACGCTGCCGACGTCGCCGCCGCTGATGGCGTAGACCATCTCGCGCTCGAACTTGCGCGCGATCTCCACGAAGCCATCCGCGTCGATCCGATAAACCTCGGACGACCCGCTCTGCGCCGCGGCCGTGGCCGCGCTGTCATCGAACGAGAACGTGACCTCGACGGCCTGCGTCGTGGAAGGCTCGCCTTCTTTCTTTGGATCGCTCTGTTGTTGCTGCTGCTGTTGTTGTTGTTGCTGGTTGCCCTTCTGCTGCGGCTTGGCAGGCGCGCTCGACGGCAGGACGTTGCTCACGCCCGCGGCCCAGCCGGTGCCGCTCGGATCTACGTACACGGATGCGATCTCGTTCAACGACGAGTCGAACAGCGCGTGAGCGTTGCCATCGCGCGAGATCGCGTAGATCCGGCCCTTGCCCGACGCGCCCGCGAGGAGTGAGCCGTCTTTTCTCTTGGCGAGAGACCGGATGTGCGTGTCCGGCGCGTCGTAGAGAACTTTCCCCTGCCCGTTCGCGCCCACGCGAAAGAGCTTTCCTTCGACGCCCGTGGCCACGGCGAGGTCGCCGCCGTCGAGGAGCTCGAGCGCCCAGATGTAAGCCTGCTGCGGATCGAAGAAGACCGTGTGCTTGCCGCTCTCCGGATCGACGCGGTAGACCTTCCCGTTCGGCGAGCTGCCGGCGAAGAGCGCGCCGTCCCGGAACGCGACGGCATAGATCTCCGGCTCGGGCGCGGTGAAGACCAGTTTCAGATCGTTGCCGCGAAGGCGATAGACCTTGCCTTCGTTGCCGGTACCGAAGAAGCGATCGCCGTTCCCTCCCGCGGCCTGCGAGAGGACGAAGGGATCGGTGAACGACGCGATCTTGCGCATCGCCGGCGCGACGCGCAACTCACCGCGCGACGTGACAGCAAAGCCTTCCAGCTCGCCAGCCAGAAAGTCTTCGGCGTTCTGCACGCGCCAGAACTGCGGCGCGACGGCGAACACGTGCGTTGTGATGAGGAAAGCCGAGATCAGGAGAAGCGATCGGCGCATGAATTTCCTTTCGGGATGTCGAGTGCTGTGCTGACCCAGCACTTCTTACAACGCGGGCTGTACGTCGATGTCGATCTTCAGCGCGCCATCGACGATGTAGCCCAGCGGGCGTGCGGATTGCCCGGCCGGATGGTACTTCACCGCGGCCTGCACTCCGTTCGACGTATCTGCAACAACTACCGCGCGCATCGACGGCGGGAGGTTCGGCAGGTAGACGCCGGACGTCACCGCGCCTTCACCCGTCGAGTAGAGACCGACCGTGAGATCGGTCGCGGGGCGGAGGCGCTGCAGGACGCCGAGGACCTGTTCGAGCGTACGTGGATCGGGCGGCACGAGTGTGAAATCGATCGCGTTCATCACTGTGCCGCTGCCGACGAGAAGATATGCCGCGCCGGCGGGCTGCTCGTCCGGGATGCGGATGTCGAACGTCTCGACGAAGGCCTCGCCGCGGAACGGCTTGAGGACCGTGCGCACCTTCACGGTGTCACCGGGCGAAACGCGGCCCTTCGCCGGCATGACCAGCGACGCTTCCATCAGCCTGGCGATGCGAAGGTCGTCGTCGTGACGGAGTTGGATCTTCACGCTCTCGATCTCCGCGTCGCGGAACTCGTTCGACATCACGTAACCTGCGACGAGCGCGAGGTACTGCGGAATCGCCTGGCGCGCCTGCTGTCCCGCGAAGCCTTCGCGGATGCGCACCGGATCGAAGCCTTTCAGCTTGATCTCCGACTCCATGAGCACGGTCCTCTCGCCCGCCGCGCGCTGCGCGTTGGAGACGATCGAGTCGGTGACCATCGCAAGCATCAGCGGCGAGAGATACGAGTGGCGCACGACGTTCACACGGTAGGTCTGCGCGGGTCCGGCGCCGTTGAGGGCCACCTCGACCGGGATCATGTCCGCTTTCGCGCCGAGGATGCCCATGATGCCGGCGGCGCGGTCCTGACGAAGCACGCCGACGATGTTGCCGGTGTTGGAGAACTTGAACGAGCTCGCGAGGCTCGGCAGGACGCCCACGACTTCCGACGTCGCCATCGGGAAGTTGATTTCGCCCATGTCGAGGAACGGATGGCCGAACGCGTAGACGTGATCGTCGTCGACGTAGGTGACGGTGCCGCTGGCTGCTACGTTGAAGTCACCGGTCAAGAGCACCGCACCGACGGGGTCGCCGGGCGCGAAGGTCGTCTTCGCGTTGTCGGTCGTTGTCGACGAAGAAGTCGCGCCGGCGGGAACGGCCTGGAAACCGAGCTGTTCGAAGTACGGCGCGAAGCGCTGGATCGTATCGGGGGCGAAGCTGGAGACGGACATCGGCAATGCGATGCGCGTCGCTCCGCTGATCGTGTTCACCGGATGCGCGGCCATGCCCTTCACGAGCTTGTCGAATGCTCCTTCGGTCTTGCCGCTCGCGATCGACTGCAGCAGCTCGGCGCCGCTCATGCGCGGCGTCGCGCCCGCGGGCAACGCCCCGGGAGGACGAACGACCTGCGAGATCTTGAGCATCTCCTCGATCGGCGTAATGCCGGCAACCGGCTCTTTCGCGAACTGCCATGCGTACGCAAGCGCGCCGATGACCTTCCCGTCAATGAAAACGGGCGAGCCGCTCATGCCGGCGATGATGCCGCCGCGGCGAACGACCGGAGAGTCGACTTGCGCGAGGATGAGGTTCTGCCCCGGCCCGATGTTGTGCAGGACGCCGAGGATCTCGACGTCGAACTTTTCGATCTTCGTTCCTTCGAAGACCGTGAGGCCGTAGCCCTTCATGCCTTTGCGGACGTCCGAGAGCGGCATGCGCTCCGCGGCCTGAGCCGTGGAAGTGAGGGTCACAGCAAGGGCGATCAGGAGACTGATTTTTCGGGTGAACACGAGCGGTGTAACCACCTCCGGGCACAGCTCATTTCGTAGGGCGTGCCAGGGTCGTTACGACTACTCGTACCGCAGGGCTTCGATGGGATCGAGTTTGGAAGCTTTCGCGGCCGGATAGATGCCGAAGATGATGCCGATCAGCGCGCAGAAAGTGAATGCCCCCGCGATCGCGAAAAAGGGCGTATGCACCTCGGGGATCTCCGTCCAGCGGCTGATCACGAAGCGGGCGAAGTTCGCGAGGAGAAAGCCGCCGATGATACCGACCACGCCTCCGAGGCCCGAGAGCACGATGGCCTCGATGAGGAACTGGATGAGCACGTCCTTGCGGCGCGCGCCGAGGGACTTCCGGATGCCGATCTCTCGCGTCCGCTCGGTGACGGAGACCAGCATGATGTTCATGATCCCGATCCCGCCGACGAGCAACGCGATGGCGACGACTCCGCCCAGAATCATCGTGACCGAACCGAGGACCGTGGAGACGGTCTCGAGGATCTCCTCCTGCGCGAGGATCTGGAAATCGTCGGGCTCGCCTTTCTTCAAATGATGGCGCGCGCGAAGCGTGTCTCGGACCTGTTTTTTCGCCAGCTCGAGATCGGATCCCTCCTGCATCTGGAACGCGAGCACGAGCGTGCGCATGTTCTCGCTGCCGTAAATGACCCCGGCCGTGGAGAACGGGATGAGGACGACGTCGTCCTGATTGTTGCCGAACGATCCGCCGCGCTTCTCCAGCACGCCGACGACGGTGAATGTATTGGCCTCGATTTGAATGAGCTTGCCGAGGGGGTCGTCACCGAGCTCGAGTTGCTTGACGACTTCGAGGCCGACGACGCAAACCCGTTTCTTCTGCTCGTCGTCGACCGGCGTGAAGAAGCGGCCGATCTCGACGAAGTGATTGAGGATCTCGGGATAGGAGCGGTTGACCGCGTAGACCTGCACGCGGTGGCGGATGTCCTGGGACTTCGTCTCCGCGCTGACGATGAAGATCGGTGTGAAGTCGCGAATCGACGTCGTCTGCCGCCGCACCGCCACCGCGTCCTCGACGGTGAGCTCCGGCACACTGAACGGGTTCCGCCGGTCGCCCTGCGGAAAGACCTCGATGAACCCCGCACCGATCTCGTTCAAATCCCCGGCAATCTTGTGCTGAAACCCCTGAATGATCGAAACGACCGCAATGACCGCAGCCACGCCGATCATGACGCCCATCACCGTCAGGATGGAGCGCATCTTGTTGGCCCAGATGGCGACCAGGGCGATTTTCAGGTTCTCGAGGAACATTTTTTCGTAGTGCTGAGTGCTGAGTGCTGGGTGCTGAGTGACTTACCGCGACCGTGTCGCGCCTCGACGGAGGCACGAAGCTTTCCGATGATTCGCCCACATTCACCCGCTTCAGCGAGAAGCGAATTCATCGTCGGCTCGTCGATGTGACCGACGTCGAAGGCGCTGTAGAGATCCGAGCGCACCTCGGCACAAGATGCTTTCGCCACGGACAAAAAGTACATGAATTCACCAGGGCCGAAACGTTCGAAACCTTCAGCGACATTCGAGGGCACCGACAACGCTGCTTTCCAGAGCTGGTTGCGGAACGAGTAGTCACGCGCGAATGTGCCGCTGTTCACGACGCGGTGAATGCGTGCTGCGAATGCGTGGCCTTTCTGCCAAGCGATGAGATCTTCAAATCGTTCGACCTTGCTCATGCCCGGGAGTGTCCCTCGGTTTTCCTAAAGCGCAAAACACTCCACTCGCCGTAGACCCACTCAGCACTCAGCACCCAGCACTCAGCACCTAAACTGAGACCTTCCCATCCCGAATATGCACGATCCTCTTCGCCTCCTTCGCCACATCATCCTCGTGCGTGACCAGGATGATCGAGTTGCCTCGGGCGTGGAGCTCGCGGAAAAGGTCGAGAATTTCGCGGCCGGTCTGCGAGTCGAGGTTGCCGGTCGGCTCGTCGGCCAGCAGCAGAGATGGCTTGTTGACCAGGGCTCGGGCGATTGCGACGCGCTGGCGTTGGCCGCCGGAGAGCTCGTTGGGCTGGTGACTCATGCGGTCGCCCAGGCCGACCGCGACGAGCGCCTCCTCGGCGACGCGGCGGCGCTCGGCGCGCGGTATTTTTGCGTACACCAGCGGCAGCTCGACGTTCTGCAGAGCGGTCGTTCGTGCGAGCAGGTTGAACGTCTGGAAGACGAATCCGATCTTGCGGTTGCGGATCGCGGCGAGCTCGTCGTCGTTCAGCGTTTCGACCGGGACGCCGTCGAGCAGGTACGAGCCCGATGTCGGCGTGTCGAGGCAGCCGATGATGTTCATCAGCGTCGACTTGCCCGAGCCCGACGGGCCCATGATCGCGACGTACTCGCCCTGTTCGATGGTCAGGTTCACGCCGTTCAGCGCGAAGATCTGCTGTGGGCCGAGGTCGTACACGCGCGTGAGCTCGTTCATCACGATCAGGTGCGCTTCATTCGTTACCGGGAGTGCGCTCATTTCTCGTCCTCGTCCTTCGACGTCTTCTTCTTCTCTTCCTTCGTCTCGTTTACGAGGGTTCCGTCCTTCAGGTTTTTCAACGTGCGGAACGGCCCCGTGATCAGACGGTCGCCGACCTTCACACCGGACGTGATCACCACGTGCGTGGCATCGCTGATTCCCGTCTGCACCTCGACCTGCTTGGCCTTGCCCGCATCCTTCTCGGCACCGGCCAGGAAGACGTACTTCTTCTTCGGCTTGTCCTCGTCATCCGCATCGGCATTCGCGTCGTCAGGGCTTGCGCCCGGGACCCGCTCGACCACCGTCTGGATCGGAACCGCCACCGCGTTCGGCGCGCTGTTCGTCACGATCGACACCTGCGACGTCATGCCCGGCCGCAGACGGTCGTCCGCGTCGTCGATCGCCACCTTCACCTTGAAATAGCGAATGCCCGCGCCGGCGCCCTGCCGCACCGCGGCGGAACTTCCGATCTCGACGACCCGTCCGTGATACTCCTTGTCCGGGATCGCGTCGACCTTGACCTTCGCAGGCTGGTTCAGGCGCACGCTCACGACCTCGGTCTCGCCCACTTCGGCTTCGACGAGGATCTGCGAGAGGTCGGCGATCACCGCGATCACCGAGCCGGGGTTGTTCATCGTGCCGGTGACGACGACTTCCCCTTCGCGCGCATTGAGCTGCACGACCTTGCCGTCCAGCGGCGAGACGATCGTCGTGCGCGAGAGGTCTTCCGCGGCCGAGCGCAATCCGGCCTGGGCTTGATTCACGCCTTGCTCCGCGGAGGCGACCGCGGCGCGCGCGTTGTCGTACGCGAGCCGCGCCTGATCGAAGAGCTCCTGCGCCGAAATCCCCTGTTGACTGAGACTCTGCGCGCGCTCGTACTGCGCGCGCGCGGTATTCAGCGCGGCACGCGAGCGCTGCACTTCCACGCGGCGACTCGCCAGCTCGGCGCTCAGGCGGTCGCGCTGCGCGACGTACAGCGGCTTCTCGAGCTCGACGAGCTTCTGTCCACGCCGCACGGTGTCGCCTTCATTGAAATACAGCTTCTCGATCTTGCCGACGATGTGCGCGCTGATGTTGACCTTGACCTTCGGATCGATCTGTCCCGGCGCGGTGACCACCGCTTCGATGGTCTTCGTCCCCGCCGGCTCGACATAAACCTTCTCGCCTTTCGGACCGCCGCCGCGGATGCTGAAGATGATGATGAGCGCGACGACGACCGCGGCTACAGCAATCAGTAGCCAGCGCTTCACGCCTTCATCCTCGCGGCGCCAAGCGCCGCGAAGCCGACCTTCACCACCAGCGCCACGAGCCACAACGTCACGATGATCGCCGCCGTCTTCGCCTTCGACAGCTTGGTCAGCGCGGCGAAGCCGATGATCAACAGGATGATCGTCCAGATCTGAAAGATCTCGAACGAGGCCAGCACCGTAAACAGCACCGGCTGCTCCTTCATATCGACGAGGAAGGCCGGACTCGATTTCACGACCGTCGCCATCGTCTGAGGATCGACCATCCCCCGTGCCATGATCACGACCGAGGCGATGATGCCGAGGATCACGCGCGGGAAGTGCGCGTACAGCGTGGCCGAGAACGCCTGCTTGAAGTCTCCTTGCCCTCCCATCAATCGGCATGCGCCCCACACGACCAAGGCGATGATCAAATAGCCGATGAGGACCAGGAGCGGCCCGATGTAGCCCATCACTTGCGCGATGGCCTTCGTGAAGCGGCCCATCTGCGCGAGATCCGCGTCGGACACGTTCGGGTTCTGCTTCTTCACCATCTCGGCCTGCGTGGTGATCATCGCGTCCCAGTCGAGATGCGGCATGACCATGAACGTGGTCACGTAGCCGATCACGAGGATCACGATCAGCGGAATGAGGATGTCCGGTTTGCGGGCGATGTCCGCAAACGTTTCCGCGGGGGCGAAAAACACCCCCGCGATCCTCTGAAACGAATTCTTTGCGGCCGGCGCCGGTGCCGGCAGGGTCGGATCAATTGCTGTCATTCGCTTTGGCCTCCTCCGGTTGCACTCTGCTTCCGTAGTTCAGCCAATTGTAGCGATCCAGCCAGCGTCCGAGGGTCGGTTCTTCGACTTTTTCCGGGGCGCTGAGGCGAATGTTGTGGACGTCGAGGATGTCTCCCACTGCGCGGTGGAAAGCCGCGACGGCCTTGTTGTAGCCGACCACGGCCTGAAGCTCGCGGACGCGGGCGTCGGAGAGCTGCTGCTGGACCTCGAGGACCTGGAAGTTCGTGGTCATGCCGTTTTCGTAGCGCTTGCGCTCCGCGTCCACGTTGCGCTCGGCGGCGTCGCGCGCAGCGCGCGTGGCCGCGATCGTCTGCGCGAAGGCGTCGACCGCGCGCGCGGCGGACCGGACTTCGACGGCGACGTTCTGTTCCGTCTGCGACTGCGTCATCGTCGACTGCTCGAGCGCGAGCTCCGCTGCGCGCGCGTCGGCGCGGGCGCCGATGTTGAGGATCGGCAGCGCGAAGTTGAAGCCGACGTTCCAGGTCGGGAAGTCGAGGCCGGCGATCTGTTCGAAAGTGTCGGTGTAGGGAGTCGACCGGGAGCCGATCACGTCGCCCTCGTCATTGAGGACGGCGCTGCGGCCGGCCAGTCCGGCGAGGCCGTAGTTCACGGTGAAGTCCACTAGCGGAAGGACCTGGTTCCGCGTGTAGAGCGCCTGCACCTTCGCGTTTTCGGTGAGGAGGCGACGCCCCGCGATCTCCGGACGATTCGCCAGCGCCTGCTGGACCGCCTGCTGGAAATTGATCGTGATCGGATTGAAGGCGACGTTGTCCGTCGGGACGATGGGGCGGTCCCACTCCGTCGTCGGCAGGTTGAGGAGCGCGCGCAGGCGATCCTCGGCGTTGCGCACGCTGGTCACCGCGGCGATCAACTGCTCCTCGGTGGTCGCAATGGTGACGCGCGGCTGTAGGATGTCGAGCGGCGCGGACGCGCCGACGTCGATGCGGATCTGGGTGATGCGGGACTGGTCGCGCGCGAGGAAGAGCGATTCCTTGACCACGTCGACGTTGCGGCGGGCGTAGACGAGATCGAGATACGCCTGCTCGGTCGCGCTGACCGTGTCCATCACCGCGGTGCGGAACGCCTCTTCGCTGATGCCGAGGTTGTTCCGCGCGACGGTGATGCCGCGGCGCGTGACGTCGATGCCGAAGTCGCGCATGAGCGGCTGGTTGAACGAGAAATCGAGTCCGTTGCCGTACTGCGGATTGACGAACGTGCCGCCGCCCGCGACGGTGCTGCGCGAGCTGTCCCAGCGCACCGAGTAGTCGCCGCCGGTGGGCAGGAGTTGCGTCAAGCCCGCGCCGAGGGATGTGGTGCGCGAGCCGCTCGGCTGGAACGGATTGGTGGTGGGATTGTCGGAATAGGAGTGGCGAATGTTGGCGTCGGTGAAAAAGTCGAAGATCCCGTACCGGGCGCGCAGGTTCTGATCCGTGATGCGGAAATCGTAGGTCTGCAACTGCACGCCCAGGTTCTGCTGCAGCGCAGTGTTGAGCGCCCCGTCGAGCGTGAGACGCAGCGCGCGCGCGTCATTCGCGTCGCGATCAGTCTCGGCGCTGACGGGCTCCGTCGCCCGCGACGCCGGCGTCGTCTCCTGAGCGAAGAGCGCGGTGGCGGCGAGCGACAGCATGAAAATCGTGATCAACCGTCGAACAGCGGTCATGTAAATCCTCCCAGACACGCCTCTTGTACGGAATCCAGAGGCCTTGGTTTCTACGAATTGGCGGGGCGATTCTATACGGACATCCCGGCGTTCCATCCCCATGCCTGTCATCCTGAAGCCGCGCAGACGGCGAAGGATCCCCTGATTAGAACGCGTTGCGCGCTTCGGCAGGAGGTCCTTCGCCGTCTCCGCGGCTTCAGGATGACACTGCTAACATGGTCCAGAGGAGGAACGATGTCTCTTCCCCTGACCCGAACGCTCACCCTGGCACTCCTCGTCGTCTCGACCGTTTCCGCGCAGCAGCCCGCCGGCACACACAAACACTACGAGCAGAGCAAAGAAGCCGACCGCCCCGGACCGAACGGCGAGATCGCACCGCGTCTCCAGAACCTCGGAACGCACGCATTCCCGGTGAGCACCGAAAATGCGGACGCGCAGCGCTTCGTCAACCAGGGAATGAACCTCGCCTACGCGTTCAATCACGCCGAGGCGCGGCGCGCGTTCCGCGAGGCGGCGCGGCTCGATCCGACCCTCGCCATGGCGCACTGGGGCCAGGCCCTCGTCCTCGGCCCGAACATCAACGCGCTGATGGAATCGAGCGAAGAACCGCATGCCCTCGAACATGCGACCAAAGCGATGTCGCTTCGAGGCAATGCGTCACCGCGCGAGCAGGCGCTCATCGAGGCCCTCGCGAAACGCTACACGGGCGACGCCGGCCATCGGCTGGTCAACGACAAAGCCTACGCCGACGCGATGCGTGAAGTGCACCGCCGCTTCCCCGACGATCTCGACATCGCCATGCTCTACGTCGAATCGATGATGGACCTGCGGCCGTGGGGCTACTGGATGCCGGACGGCCGGCCGCACGAGGGCACCGCGGAGATCGTCGCGCTCACCGAGGACGTGATGCGGCGCAGCCCGAAACATCCCGCCGCGCTGCACATGTACATCCATCTCATGGAGGCGCATCACGCCGACAAAGCCGAAGCGGCCGCGGACGCGCTGCTGCCGCTGCTTCCCGCGGCGGGCCACATGGTCCACATGCCCGCGCACATCTACCAGCGCGTGGGCCGCTACCCCGACGCGATCCGGAGCAACGAGCTGGCGATCGTCGCCGACGAAGACTACATCTCGCAGTGCCAGGCCCAGGGTCTCTACCCGATGGGCTACTACCCGCACAACATCCACTTCCTCTGGTTCGCCGCGACGTTCGACGGCCAGAGTGCGCGCGCCATCGAGGCCGCGCGCAAGGTGGCCGCGAAGGTCGACGACGAGGTGTTGAAGACCGTGCCGATCACCGCCGGCTTCCGCGTCGTGCCGTATGTCGCGCTGACGCGCTTCGGAAAATGGGACGAGATGTTGCGCGAGCCCGAACCGCCCGAGAATGCGTTCCTGCGCGGGATGTGGCACTACGCCCGCGGACTGGCGTTCGTCGCGAAGAACCAGCTCGACGCAGCTGAGGGCGAGCTCGCGAAGTTGATCGCGTTGGTGCCGGACAAGTCGCTCGACGGCCCGCTCTTCTCGCCGAATCCCGCACGGAACGTGCTCGCCATCGGACCGGAAGTCCTGCGTGGCGAGCTCGCGGCGGCGCGCGGTGAAGACGACAAAGCCATCGCTCACATCGAGAAGGCCGTGCGGCTCGAGGACGCGCTCGTCTACACCGAGCCCTCGGAATGGCACTACCCCCCGCGACATCTCCTCGGCGCCCTGCTGCTCGACGCGGGCCGCGCGGCGGAGGCGGAGACGGTGTACTGGGAAGACCTGCGCCGCAACCGCGACAACGGCTGGGCGCTGTTCGGCCTCGTGCAGGCGCTGAAGGCGCAAAGCCGGGATGCCGACGCCGCGCTGGCCGAGGCCCGGTTCCGCAAAGCCTGGGAACGCGCGGACATCACCCTCACTTCGTCGCGCTTCGGGAGGAAGTGAGGGCGCGCAGGCTTCGGCGCCGGAGTCGCAAAGTCTCAAAGTCGCAAAGAGGTAGATTGCAACGACCACAGGAGGACTGAGCAATGGCACAAACCCCATACGCTTACATCTTCGGCTACGGCTCGCTCATCGAAACGCAGTCGCGCGCCTCGACCGTCGCTAGTGCGCTTTACGCACAGCCGGCTCTCGTGAAAGGCGTTCAGCGAGGCTGGTTCGATCGTGTGATGGACACCACCAACTACAGCTGCACCTTCCTGGGCGCCGTGGCCACCTCTCCCAACATCCTCTGCAACGGCGTCATCTATCCGGTCTCGAAACAGGACTTCGACGCGTACGTCGCGCGAGAAAGTGGCTACAAGCCGACCGAGATCAAGCCCGATGCGCTGATCATGCTCGACGGCACCACGAAGCTGGATCCGGCACCGACGAACGGAATCTGGTACTTCGCGAACACCGAGCGCCACGTGGCCGACAAGAGCTTCCCGATCGTGCAGACGTACGTCGACGTCTGTCTGACGGGCTGTCTGCAACTCGAGGCAACGTATCCGCTCGCGCGGCGGATCGCCGATTTCCAGAACCTGTCGTTCTCGGAGGTGTTCATCGCAAGCACGATCGAGTGGAGCACGTATTGGGAGAACGACAGGCTCATCCCGCGTCGGCCATTCGTATATCAGCCGAAGGCCTACGCGATCGACCAGTTGCTCAACAAGGCACCGAACACGAAGGACATCTATCCGAAGATTCCGCTCGCGCCCGGCCGGTGGTAGTGATGAGCTCTGAAAACGCGAACAAACAAATCTGTCACGACCTCTTCGCACGATTCACCGCTGGCGACATCGACGGCGTGTTGGACCTGCTCACCGCCGACGCCACGTGGCGGATTCCCGGCAAGCCGGAGTTGAACCGCGCCGCCGGCGAATACGACAAGGACCGGCTGCGCGCCCTCTTCCATCGCATGCTCTCGCAACTCGACAGCGGACTGAAGATGACCGTCCTCGGTACGGTCGTAGAAGGCGACCGCGTTGCCGCGGAAGTGGAATCGAGCGGCAACCTCCGCAACGGCCGGCAGTACCGCCAGCAGTATCACTTCCTTCTCGAGTTTCGCGACGGGAAGATCGCCCGTGTCCGCGAATACCTCGACACGCAGCACGCGTGGGATGTGTGGCTACGCGCGGGGTAGCACAGCCGGCCTATCACGCCCAAGGTCGGAGGACGATTTTTGGCGATGTATACTGCGATGTATGATTCGCAAACAGGTCTACATCGAAGAGCGCCACGACCGGTTGCTCAAACATCGGGCGAGGCAGCGCGGCGTCACCGAAGCGGAGATCATTCGAGAGGCGCTGGATCGCGCTGATGTTGGTGGCAGTCGCGCCGGTCACCTCAGCGATCCCGCGGCGGGCCGCAAAGCCATTTCATTCATGCGCTCACTGGCCAGGCGGCACCGCAAAGCTCCGGCCGGTCGCGGCTGGACTCGGGAGTCGCTGTATGACGAGCGGATCGGGCGATGGCAGAAGTCCTGATCGATACCAACATCCTCGTGTACGCGCACCAGCCCGCCGAAAAAGCCAAGTACACGGCGGCGCTTCGCACTCTCGAACACCTGCTGGAAAGCGGGTCAGGTCGCCTGAGTGCGCAGATTCTGGGTGAGTTCGTCAGCGCTACCACTCGCAGCCACAACCCAATCCTCACCATCAAGGAAGCTCTCGATCAGGCAACTCGCTTCGCCGAAGCGCTCCCTGTGCTCGACACCACCCAACTGATCGTCCTGGAGGCGGGCCGCGGAGTTCTCCGGCACAGAATGAGCTACTACGACGCTCAAATCTGGGCAACCGCTCGTTTGAACCAGATCCCGACGATTTTCACGGAAGACTTCGAGCACGCGCGTCGCGTGGAAGGAGTACAGTTTCTCAATCCTCTGCTCCCCACCTTCGATCTCGCGCCGTGGTCTCGATGAACGCGCGCGAATCCGCAGCGAGAACGCCGGATCATCCGCGTACTTCTCCGCGCACAGCATGTCTTTCTATTTACCCCGCGACCTCCGGCCTGTCACGCCGGAGGTCGCGGGGTTCGAGCCCCGTCGGCCCCGCCAATCTAAAGCACACATGCGCCGCCACTTCGCGGCTTTCGTGTTTTCAGAGGGTGTCGCTACTCACCGATGTCGATGGTGGAGAGCAGAACGGTGTCGCCGTGAGTCTCGAGCAGCATCGTCTGCCCCCGCTCGACTGTCCAGACCTCTCCTTCCACACGACGACGACGCGTGCCGTCGATGATCGTGCTGATCACGCCCCCACGGAGTTGCACGATCTGTGTGCCGAGCCGCGGCAGCGTGGTCGCTTTCTCGTGGTTGTCGAGGCTCCAGTGGGAGATGCGGACCGGCACGGTTCCGTCGCGCAGAGTGGCCACGCCTTCGAAGATCACCTCGACGCGCGTCGTGCTTTCCTGCTCGTACTGCGGATACGCCGGCGCACCGGCGAGAACAAGAAGAATCGCGGCGATGCCTCTCACTGATTTCATTGCGTCACCTCGGCGCCAGACGGAAGACGCGGCCGCCGTCGGTTGCGACGTACACGCTATCTCCCACGATGATCGGCTCGGTCATGATCGGGCCGGCCTGAAGGTCGCGGTCGACCAGCACGCGCGGCACCGGCACGACGGTGTAGTTCATGGCCGTGCACATCTGGGCCACGGGAATGCCTGGATTGGTGCAGATCCATTCGGCCGATGGTCCTTCTGCGATCGGATCCGCGAACGCGACGAGGTGCCCGCCCTCGGTTCCTACGAATCCCACCCAGCCGGCCGTCGTGGGTGGACCGAGGCAATTGCGACCCACCCCTTCGTAGACGGTGGCGCCGTCCCATAGCGCGAGATTGCGGCAGGCGATGGTGAAGCTGCTGTCGGGCGGCTGAAAAATCCAACGGATGCGCTGCTCGTGCGACGGCGCGCAGACGTTCAGCCCGAACAAACGCGTGTAGCCCGCGCGGAGGTTGCCGGATGACGCGTTCCACCCCGCGGTTGAGGTGACGAAGACGTCGCGCATCATCGCACCGGGGCGTTTGTATTGCGTATCGACGTGCACGGTTCCGTCGCCCGGCCGGAACGGCAGCGGGGCCGGCGGAAAGACCCATCGCACCGGCGCGGCCGCGCGCGGCGTCGTGCTCCTGTCGACGATCATGGCGTGCGTGTAGCCGTCCTTCATCGTCGAGACGGCGACGTCGCCGCATCCGGCCGTCGCCGCGATCGTTGTACCGGAAGCCCAATCGGGATCGTCGTCCATTGAATACGGCACTGGCTGATGTTTCCAGATCATCTCGCCGGTGTACGCGTTGATGCGAACCATCGACAAGGCATGATTGGGAGTCGGTCCCGGCGAGCCGGCGGCATAGCCGTTCCGCGCATTGCCGGTCGTGATGTAGACGCTATCCCGAAATCCCGCAACGGACGACCAGATCCCGCCGCCGATCTGCCTGTCGTCCACGCACGTTCCGGCGGAGCAGAACTCCTGTGACCGAAGGCGAGTGAAGTCGCTTTCGTTCACCACGACCATCCGCCCTTTCTGGACGGGGTTGTCGCAGTGATCGGCGACGCCAACGTAGATCCGGCCGAAGGCCACAAGCGGCGACGAGTAGCCAAGCTGCTCGTGAAACTCGCCGGACGCGCCGGGCGTCGTTCCGGTCATCCGCGCCAGCACGTCCGACTTGCGAATGAGCCGTCCCACGCGGTAGCGAATGCCGTCGCGGACGACGTCCTGTCCTTCCAGCGCGAGCGCGAACAGGACGCCGTGACCGTACCCCGGAGCAATCGTGGGATCGGGCGCCGCGAAGAGCACTGCACGTTCGGTCCGTCCGGTCCGCGGATCGCGCACGTCGGCGATGGCCGCGCTCGAGGCGATGCCGTTTCCGGAGAAGGTGACGCCGGCACAGGCAAACTCGAACTGCGAGCGGAGCGCCGACTCCCAGGGCGGCGGATACACCCAGTCCACTTGCAGAGTCCTCGCGTTCAGCGCGTAGAAGCGGCCGTTCGCATTGCCGATGTACACCCGGTCGTTGAAGAGGATCGGCGATCCGCGGAAACGCCGCGGGTCGGAGGTCAGGCCGATGTTGTCGCTGGCGGCGATCTGCAGCCGGGCGACGCCGCCCGGCGAGGCTAGATCGGTCCCGAGATGCTGCGTCCCTTCCCGGAGCGAGTTGTAGCGAAACATGATCCAGGCGCTGGAGCGGCATCCGGTCAACAGGATCGTCACGACGAGCAGACTCACGACACGTGGCATGGCATCCTCTCCCTACCGTTTCGCGCGAATGACGTTCGCGCGCAGTGTCATCGGTAGCGGCGTTGTGTTCGTCACGCGCAGTGCCGCCCCCTCCGCGACCGAGACCACGCTTCCCGGCGACACTTTCGTGGTGCGGCCATCGACGTCGACCATGCCGTCGCCGTAGCGCACCTCCAGGATCGCCGCGCCGTCCATGTGAAGCTCCGCCGGCTCGCGGCCGACCGCGATCTCGTACACCTCGATGGCGTAACGCGGGTCGGAGTTGACGGCCGTGACCAGCCGCGCCGCCGCATTGCCCATCAATGTAAATGGCGGCTCGAGGACGAGGAGCGATGCGGGTTGTGACGCAGGTGGAGGCCCTGCGGCACACGAGGCCAGCATGACGATCAGGACAGCGGCCAAAATGCGCATGTCTGTCTCCTTTCTTAAGGAGTGTCCGAAACGGCGCCGATCCATACCCGCGCGCTAGCCGGGAACGACGGAGCGCGGCCGACGCGTGTAGACGAGGATGACCAGTGAAGAAACCCAGACGATCAACGCCGGGGCTCGCCGGTGAAGCCGGCAGTGGAGCGGAGTGAATCCGGACCGGGCGTGCCGGACACGCCCGGTCCTTTCTCACGCGCGAACCTTCTCATCACTGCCCAAACTGACCGCGAATGGCCGCGAGGACGGACTTCTCCAGAATTCCGTTCGACGGCAGTCGCCGTCCGTCGGGCACGTAGACGTCCAACACGCCGATCCAGGCGCTGACGCCGATCTCCGTCTCCCGCTCGCCTCTGGGCTGAAGCCACACGGACAGCCAGAAATAGCCGTCGGCTTCGGGCTCTCTGCGCGGCTCCTCGGTGGTGAGGCTGGCAATCTCGCTTTGCGTCGCCCGGCGCCGGGTGGTGTTGAACAGGCCGCGCTCCTCGTCCGCGAGCTCTGGACCGAGCTCCATGCCGCGCAGCGCGTCCAGAACGGCGCGATACGTCTCGTCGTACGGAACCGCGAACGTCTCACGGAAGCGGACCTTCGCCGGGATGGTGCGCATCGGCGGCGGCTCGTACTTCGGTCCCTCCTCGCCGCGGATCTGCTGCGTTCTGTCAGGTGGCAGCATCTCCCAATACGGCGCGGTGGTCGCGCCGAGGGTGTCTTCCGGCTCGTTGTCGAGCGGCGAGTCGTACAGGCGCGCTGAGATGCCGCCGTTCTCGCTGCCGTCGAGCAGCAGGGTGATGTCCGCGATGACGTCCGTGTCGGACTGGAAGTCGTTCGGCGCAGTGAAGTGCACCGTGGCCTGGCGAAGCTCGTTCGGCTCGAGGCGGAATCCGTGCGCCGGAGCGGTCACGCCCTCCACCGTCACCTGCGCGCCGAAGCGCGGCGGCAAGGCACTCACCACGACCTGCGCGTCAGCCGGCTCGTTGCCGAAGTCTTCGGGGTCCGGTCCGGCGATGATGAAGTCCATCGGACCATTCGCCGTGGACGCCGTGTCGACGTTGAAGAAGTTCGTCTGCGCAATGTTGTTGCTCTGGTTGATGTCGCTGGCCGCCTCCACCGACACCTTGACGCAGAAGTGCGCGTATTTGCTGACCGGCGACGGCCATTTGCCGCCGTTCGTGTCGGTGAGGTCGGTGAGGTCCCAGTCAATCTCCGCCACGACGTTGTCCGTCGCCCCGCCGGCCGCGGAGAGACTCACGCTCTTCGTGCCGATCTGCTTCATCATCGCGTCGTTCAGCCCCGCGAACCACGGGCCGTACTTGAAGCGCACGGTGACGCCGTTCGCGGCCGTCGTGCCGAGGTTGCGCACGCGGGCGCGCAGGTGGTTGATGACGCCTTTGACCGCGTCGATCTTCACTTCCGACGCGTCGACGACATAGATGTACGACGTCTTCCACTTCGGTCCCTCGCCGGTCACCGCGCCCCAGGGCTTGATGAAGAGATCGGCTCCGGAGAGATTCGGGACGTCGCGGTAGTACACGTCCGGGTCCGGACGGCCCAGGGGCGTGCATGAACCCGGACCGCCCGGCGATTCGCAGAGGTTGCGCGCGTCGCTCCAGGTGAAGTGAATCTGGCTCGCGTCGGCGGTGATCCAGTTGTACTCGCTCCAGTAGAGGCTGACGTCGCCGTCCGAGGTGAATCCGCCCACGGTGAATCCCGCCACCGGCACGAACGACTTAGCCGCGAACGGGATCACGTTCCAGGTCTGTCCGGCGTCGGTCGACAGCGCTCGATAGAGGCGCGTCTTCATGTTCGCGGGATCGTCCTCGCGGCGGTCCCAGAAGGAGACGTAGATGTGACCGTTCACCGGCGACACGGCGATGGCCGGGATGAAGCTGTCGTTCGTGGTCAGGTCGCGGCCGATGGTGGCCGCCAGGCCGCTGGTGATCGAGCGGGGCTTCGACCAGGTCTTGCCGTCGGTGATCGAGCGGGTGAAGAAGACGTCGGCCTGGTCCGGGCCGGCCGCGTCGGGATCGGCGTGATAGACGACGTAGAGGTTGCCGCGCGTCGGACTGCCGGCGGCGGTCGAGTCGATGGCCAGTTGAGGAAAGGAGTTGGCCCTGATGTCCTTGTCGTCGAACGCCTTCAGCTTGATGGGCGATGGATCGACGGTGGCGATGAGTTTGGCCATCGCCGGATCGCCGGGGTCGGGATTCGACCAGGTCCCTCCTCCGTTCGCGGAGCGGGCGATCTCGTACTTCTTGCCGCGCTGCCAAACGGCGTAAACGTCGCCGTTCGGCGCGACGGCGGGCATCGATCCGGTCGCGAAGGCCTCCGAGATGTTGTCCCACCCGGAGAACTGGATGGGGTCGAGGCTCGTCGTATTTTTGGCGACGATCCCGTCGTTGCCAAAGGTGGCCGTGAGGTGGATGCGGTCGTTGTACTGCCCGCCCGTTCGATCGATGGCCATTAGCGGTTTGTCGAGCGTATCGGACTGCGTGGGGATGATGTGGGCCGCGCCGAACGAGTACGGCCACATCGTGCCGGTCGTGCGCGCGATCCCGGCGCCGGCGAGGTCCTCGTTGATGCCCATGATGTAGAAGAAGCCCGCGGAGTCGGCGACCACCGCGGGATCGCCGAGGCAGTTCAGGCCGTCGGGAAACATCAGGAACTCGCCGCCTTCGAACAAATTGCCGCCGGGTTTCGCCCAGCGCCACATGAGGCGGCTGCTGGCCTC
Source organism: Thermoanaerobaculia bacterium (assembly GCA_035999335.1). Lineage (GTDB taxonomy): Bacteria > Acidobacteriota > Thermoanaerobaculia > Gp7-AA8 > Gp7-AA8 > QHVT01. The sequence goes on from DASYGV010000125.1 coordinate 29,461, forward strand.
GGTCCCCTCTTTGGCGATGAGACTGGAGTCGTTCCACGCGGCGATGATGCCGTTCGCCGTCACCGCGTGGTTCGTCTCGCTCTGCGTCGTGTTGTTGCCCTTCGACGTCGTGGCGTGATCGGGGACGTTCATCTGCACGTCCTGTCCGAGGGCCGCCCCCGTAAGCAGAACGGCGACCAGAACGGCGACCAGAACGGCGACCAGCACGGCGAGGAGTCGAGCGAGAGCACGGGTCACCATGTCGCACCTCCCCGAACGGGCCGCAACAGCATCACGTGTCCTCCCACGACTTTGCCGCGCGAGCGCTCCACGATCGACACCCGCGACGTGGCGCCGTGGTCCGCCGGCGTCGCGATCACGGCCGTGGTCACGCGCTGGCCGGGTTGGAGGTCGACCAGCAGTGACGCCTCGTCACCGCTGATCTCCCAGGCGTTGTTCGGATCGAGGCGCATGGACTCGAGCTTGCTCACGAGCTCCGCCTCAGTCACGCGCGTCGGCCGCACGCTCCCCGACCCTGGGCGCGCGGTCAGCCCGGACGGCAAGACGATGCGCACGCTTTCCGGCAGACCGGGCTTCGCGAACACGACCTCCACTTCGCTCATCTCTTCCGGCAGGTGCAGGAGATCGAGCGGCCAGAGGAACGGCGCGCGCACTTCGAAGTCGATCGTGTGCACGCTGCGCATCGCGATGTGACGCGAGTTCGGGACGATGTCCAACGGCTTGAGCCGGTTGTCCTGGCGGATCAACGGATCGAGCACATCGTCCGGCGAGTCGGTGATGGTCAGCATCGTCGCGCCGCCGTCGGCGGCGAGCGGCACCGCCCAGTTGAAGCGCGCCAGCTCGGGCATGTCCGGCGTCACCTGCGCGATCGTGCGGCACGGCTGGACGGTGTCGATGAGCTGCCATCCCGTGCCGGGGTCGAGCGGGCCGCACTTGCTGCTGTTCGCCGGGAAGGTCTTGGTCCAGAACGTGTCCGGCAGTTTCTCGAAGGCGGCGCTCGACGGGTTCCAGAGCGCGATCACACGCGTGCCCGTCACCGGCTCCACGCCGCGGTTGGTGACCTGCACGTACACGCGCGCCTCCTTGTGCGCCATCGGCGCGGAGTCGATCATCGCGCCCGGCTGACAATTCGCGACGGTCGTCGGGCAGAGCTCGAACTCGACGGAATCGGCATCGGCGATCTGGTTCGCCGGAGGATTCTTCGACGGCACGTCGATGCGGATGTCGCGCGACGACCACCACGACGCCTTTCCCGCGTCCGTGTCGTCGGGCCTGGAGAACTGGGAAGGCGGGGGCTCCTGGACCGGGTGCTCGGCGTCGGGAATGCCGGTGAGCGGGGTCGAAGGCACGCGCCCGTCGTCGTACACGGTGTCGCGCACCACGAGCATGTGCATCGCGCACTCCGGGTCTTTGCGGATGTCGCGGCGGAACGCGCCGAATCCGAAACTGCCGATGGTCAGGATGCCGGTCGGCTCATCGACCCACAGATCGTTGATCTCCAACCCGTTCGGCAACCCTTCGTCGAACGGCATCCAGGTCGCAGTTGGCAGTGCCGGCGGCGCTTCCGTGACCTCGCCGCGGAACATCCCCACGCCCGTGGCGGCATAGAGCACGTATTTGTTGGCCGGATCGGCCACCACGCGCCGCACGCCGACGTTGAGCGTGCCGCCGATGTTGGAGTACGCCCCGCCGCCGGTCGACATCCAGATGCCCTGGCCGGCGCTCGTGTCGCTCGCGTACGTCACATACGAGCGGTTGCTGTCCTTGGGATCGAACGCCAGCGATACCGCCACTTCGTTCGGCAATCCCGAAACGGAAGTCCAGTTGTCGCCGCCGTCGATGGTGCGGATGACGTACGGGGGAAAGCGGGTCGACGAAGAGAACGGACAGACGGCCGGCTGATACGCCACGGCGGCCAGGTACGTCTTGAAATCACTCGACGGCGCGCTGGCCAGAGCGACGGCGGCGCCTCCGGGCGGGAAGCTCGCGGTCGTGGCCTTCCAGTCCACACCGTCCGTGGTTTTGACGATGGTCCGCTTCCCGCAAATGGGGCCGCCGCCCGCGAGCGCGCCCAGGGGCGTGGCGGCGTCCGTGATCAGCGGAGCGCGCGTCGGCTTGTCGCCGGTCCACGCAATCTCCACTCCCGTGCCCGGCTCCCCGGGCGTTGGACCTCCGAGCGTTCCGGGGATGGGGTTGCCAAGCGAGTAGAGGTGCCCGGTACCGTTCCCGTAGAGCAGGTCGGGGTTCCCGGCGTCCGAGCCTACGTCCCAGCCGTCGCCGCCGCCCGGCTGATACCACGTGCGATTGCCGAACGTGATCGTGTTGCCGTTGTCCTGCGTCCCTGCCGCGATCAGCGTCGGATACGCGCGGTTCGAGGTCAGGAACCAGCACATCGTGATGATCATCCCGTGCGAGACGTCTTCCCAATGCCACACCGGCTGGGAGATGTCGGTGGAGCGGTCGATTCCGCCGTCGTTGCCGATGTAGATGATCTTCGGGTTGTCGGGATCGAAGGCCAGCGTGTGGACGTCGACATGCGACCGCAGCGGATACGAGGGATCGGTCCCGTAGGGAAAGTCGTTCCACGAGTCGCCGCTGTCGATCGACATCCAGAATTCGGTCCCGCCGGCGTAGACGCGGGTGTGATCGGTCGGATCGACCTCGAGCATCGTGGGATACCAGCCCCACTCGTCCGGCAGCCCGTACGGATCCCCGAGCGGCAGCATCGTCCACGCAGGGGTGTCGATCATGATTTGTTCCGCGGCCGTTTCGGTCCTGAAGAGGCCGACCAGAGTGGCGTTCGTAAGCTCCGCGACTTTCGCGTAGAGAACCGACGGCTTCGATCTGGAGATCGCGATGCTGATCGCGTCCGAATCGCTCGTGTCGATGCCGTTGCTTTTCATGAACCACTTCTTCGCCTCGGGGACGTACTTGTAAATCCCGCGCTCGAACTTCGCATTCGCCACGCGCACGCCGGCGTAGAGGATTCGCGGTTTCACCGTGAAATCGACGGCGACGTCGCTCGTATGGGCATTGAGCGCGTCCATGTCTCCGAGCGGCTTCTGCGTGAACGTGATGTCGCCGGTGGCAGCATCGTGCTCCCCGAGCCACACGCCGTTGCTCGCCGCGACGTACACGTTGTGCGTTCCATCGGGGTTGGGCTCGGGATCGAAGCGGATCTTGTAGACGACCTTGAAGTTGAACTTTTCCGGCTTCACTTTCATCCACGTGCCGGGCGCGCCGTAAGCGACCGAGCGATAAAGGCCGTCGCCCCACGCGCTGAAGTTCGGGTCGCCCATGGCGGCCAGGATCTCTTTCCCGTTGTCGCCGGGATTCACGGCGACCGCACCCCACCGGTCCGCCATCTGATCGTCCGAGACGCGCTGCCAGCGCCGTCCCGCGGTCCACGAACGCCACAGACCGCCGACCGTGGCGGCATAGATGCGCTGGTTGTCGCTCGGGTCGATGGCGATGGAGATCACGCGCCCGTTGAGGTTCGTCGGCCCCGCGCTCGTCCACGCGCAGCCGTTCGCGTCCGTCCCCGGCGTGTTTGCGCGCACGCGCCGGAAGCTCTCCCGCGCGAAGTCGAACTGCGAGCCGGCCGGCAGATGCCGTTCGCCCCTGGCCCGCCGCATCTCCTGCAGCGCCGCGTATTCACGCAGACGCAGCTCCGGGCTCGCGGACGCCGACCGCTTGTACATCTCGAGCATGCGCTCGATGTCCTCGTCGCCGAAAACGGCGCCGCAGAAAAGGAAGAGACACAACACTCCGAGGAAGAGGGCCCGTGTGCTGTTTTTCATGATGCACGGAATTAAAGCAACCCCAGGCTGCCCGCGGCATAGCATGAACATGCGGGTCAGGAGTCCCCTACCGGTACTGCCGACCCGGTCCACTCCATGGAGTGGAGTCCTCTGCCAGTACTGCCGATCGAGTCCACTCCACGGAGTGGACTCCCCTACCAGTATTGCCGACCGAGCCCACTCCACGGACTGGACTCCTCCACCAGTATTGCCGACCGAGTCCACTCCACGGAGTGGACTCCTCCACCGGTATTGCCGACCGAGTCCACTCCGCGGAGTGGACTCCTCCACCAGTATTGCCGATCGAGTCCACTCCACGGAGTGGGTCGGTCCCGCATGCGCTCCGCTGACAAGCCCGTCCGTGGGCTGTTACCCTCTCGGACATGACGAAATCCTTGGACACGCGTCCCAATGCGGTCCTCTTCGGTCAGATCATCCGGCGTCTGCGACTCGCGCGCGGATGGACGATCGCGCAGCTGGCCCGGGAAAGCGAGATGCATCCGAACTACCTCGCCAGCATGGAGAAGGGCGGCAACACGCCGAGCCTGGACACGATTCTCCTCCTCGCGATTGTGTTCAACGCCGACCCGGCCGAGTGGGTTCGCGAGATCGCACAGCAATTCCACGCGGAGATCAACGCGAGACTCGCGTCTCGGGGGAGTGAACCCTAGTGCAGTTGGTTAGAACGCCGGCCTGTCACGCCGGAGGTCGCGGGTTCGAGCCCCGTCGGCCCCGCCAATCTAAGTGATTCACCAGCCGCTACTTCGGCGGCTTTCGTGTTTTCAGCGGGTTGCGTTAGAAAGTTATAACTCGCAAGCTGACTCGCAAGGTCGCGATTCTCGGACGCGAAAACCTGCGCAGAAACTGCCGCAAAAGCGCGCCATGTTTCACATTTCGGAGCGAGTGTTCCACGGAAAAAGGCGTCAACGACGCATCTAACTAAAACCGAGCACGAAGCGACGGCATGACTGGGGTGGCGGTAGCAATCGGCTGCCATGGGTCGGCGCCTGACGCTGGAAGGTGTGCGGCTGGCAGTCATGAGGACTGCGCGGCGGTGACCGCAGGCGCGGGCCGTAGACTGCGAGCACGAGCAGCCCGCCCTCGACGCCTATGGCCGTGAACTTTGCGCCCTCCTCGCGCCGCCCGATCGCGGTCGCTCCTCGAGCGCCTTCAAGCGCTCCGTCGCGCGCTGATCATGCGCATGGCGTTCTCCGAAAGGATCGGAGCCGCGAAGATCACGTTCGTCATGCTGTGGTGGCGATCAGGATGACACAGATCGCGCGGGCTCGTCTTTCGCGAGCATTTGGCACTTGTGTCACCATGATGTCCATGCGTTACGACGCATTCATTTCCTACAGCCACGCCGGCGACGGGCGCGTAGCTCCCGCGCTGCAATCCGGGCTGCACCGCATGGCACGGCCATGGTATCGCCTCCGCGCTCTACATGTCTTCCGCGATGAGACGAACCTTGGCGTGTCCCCGCAGCTCTGGCCGCGCATCGTCGAGGCATTGTCGGAATCGAAGGCGCTGATCCTGCTCGCCTCCCCTGCGGCTGCAGGATCGAAGTGGGTCGACCAGGAGGTCGCGTTCTGGAAAAGCCTCACGCCGTCGCGGCCGCTCTACCTCGCTCTGACTGACGGCAACCTCGCCTGGGACTCGGAACGGCAGGCGTTCACAGGTGACTCGAGCGCCGTCCCGCCGGCGTTGCGAGACGCATTCGAGACCGAGCCTCTCTGGGTCGATGTCAGGACCGTGCGCAAGGAAGAGGATCTCTCGCTGAAGAACCCACGTTTTGCGGACGTCGTGGCCACACTTGGCGCCGCGCTGCACGGCGTGGACAAAAACAAACTGATCGGTGATGACATCCGCCAACAGCGGATCGTGCGATGGCTCGTCGCCTCCACGATCGTCGTTTTGCTCGCGCTCACGATCACGGCGATCATGCTCTTTTTCGGGCAGCGGCAGGCGACGCAGAAAGCGCAGCAGGCGACGCGCGAGGCGCAGCAGGCTACCGAGGAGGCAAGGAAGCAGCTTCGCCTGGCGACGGAAAACCTCGCCAATCAGATCGCCTCCAATACGGTCATCGAGCAGAACGGCGACGCCGCGCTGGTCACGGCGGTGGCAGTTTCGAAGATGGCCGAGACCACGACGACGACCGCGACGCTGTTCACCATGCTGCAGCGCAATCGACTGTCAGAACGACTGCTGCACCCGACAGACCAACAGATCAATAGCAACGATATCGCGATGAGTGCAAACGGCGCCGTGGCGATCGTCTCGTACGAGAACACCATCGACTTGTGGCGACCGCCGGGCTGGCAGAAAGAAACCTTTGAAAACATCGATGCTCGCGCGGTGGCATTCGCGGGAGAGCGGCTCTTTGTGCTCGCCCGCGGCGAACCTTGCGAGCTCGTGGAGCTCACCCCACGAGGTGCTCGCACGAAACGGATCCCCACCGACTGTGTTTTGGGTTGGGAGGAACCGTTCGACTTTGCGATCGCGGAGAACACGTCTGTCTTTGCGTGGATCGCCGGCGACGAGATCGTGTGCCGGAACGACGCTTTCGTAACCTGCGACACTTCCGTCCGGCGTGGCTCTGCCCGCGCCATTGCGGTGTCGCCGGACGGCAACCGTATCGCGGTCGCGACATACGATGACGATACGAAGAAAACGACCATCATCGCGCATGCGGCGAGCGCCTTCACTCCCACTCGCTCGCTCGTGTTGCAGGAAGACGTGCTCGCGTTGACGGCACAGGACCATGCGCGATTGGCGGTCCTGCTCGCGTCAGGCCGGCTCGTTTCGCTGAATGAATCGACCGGAGAAGGATCTGCGCCGTCTGCAGGCTTCGCGACACCGAAACCAAGGCAAAGCTCGCGCCTCATCGCGGCCATCACGCCGCGGCTCGACCGCATCGTCACGACCGATGCGCTGGAGGGCGTCGGGATTCCGGGGACGGATGCGACTCTCACCATGACGAGCAAGCAGCGGCTCACGCAGATCTATCCGGCGGCGGCGCGCGTCGTGGCCATTGCGCCGAACGGCGCCGCGGCGGTCGCGGCCTGCACCGCGAGCGCGTGCGATGTCCATGTCGGCACAGACTCGTTCGTGATGGGCGAGTCAAACATCACGGCCGCTGCCTTTTCGAGCGACGGTGCTTACCTCGCAGCAGCGTCGGAACGCCGTCTGAAGATCTGGCGCACGCGCGACCGTTTCGGTGTCCTCGATCGTCCGGTCGACCCACCGCCAATGCGCCTGCGTTTCTCGACGAAAGCGAAAACACTGCTGGTCGAAACCGGTAGCAGTACCGTTCCGATTGGCCTCAACGGCAAAATGTTTCCTGCGATTCGGGACGCCGACCTGATCGACATCGATGATCACGGACGTCTGTTCCTGTCTCGCGACAGGAAGGTCTTCCAGCGCAGTCTCGACGGCCGCGAGACCTCGCGCGAAGCATCAGAGAAGGTGTTGCCGTCATGGGCCGACTCGGATGATGCAGAGGCGGAGGTTCTCGCGGTTTCGAGCGACGGCGCGGCGCTCGTCACCGGCGTGTCGCAGGTCGGTGAAGGCCTGTCGATCAAATATGTGGTCTGGAACGTTGCCGACCCGAAACGTCCGCCGCTACTGATCCCGTCGTCGAGAATCGCGAATGTCGCCGCCGGCCGGCGTTTCGTTGCGCTCACGATGTCCGGCGTGCGCCTCTACGATCGCGCCAACGGCACACCCGCGTCGGACGAATTCACACCCGGAGTCGACGTCCAACGGATCGAGTTCGCCGGCGAGAATGACGACTTCCTCGTCCTACACGGGTCGGATGGGACGGTGGAAGTGATCTCGCTGCGCCCCGCCGATCTTCGTCGACTGGCATGCACGATCGCGAATCGCGATCTCTCGCCTGCGGAGTGGGCGATCCGCTTCTCCTCCCGCCCTTACGAGCGGGTCTGCTCTCAAATCCTCGGCCACTCGCTCGGGACGCGCTGGTAACGATTCAAGGGCAAGTTCTCGCCGCGATGGAGTTCGCGCGTCCTGCGCTTTCTCGGCTTCCGCTTCGCGGGGTCGCCGCCCGGAGGCGGCCACGATCCGGATCCCGATCCCGATCCACCTGACCGCTACCCGGTTCCGCGGGAGCGGTGATGGGGGTCAGAAACCGGAGGCGTTCTCGACCGGCTCCTCGAATCCTGCGACCTCCGGCCTGTCACGCCGGAGGTCGCGGATTCGAGCCCCCTCGGCCCCGCCAAACTGTAGACAGGCTACGGGGATACTCGTTCAATCCGGAGCCTCCATTCCGCGGTCTGGTAGGGCCACTTACCCATTTCGACACACCACAGTGGCGGCGTACGCTCCAGAAATACCTTCTCCCGCGCCTCCGGCCCTAGACAGCGAGGGATCAGCCGGCGAGCCTCCGGTCGCCGGCCCGTGAAAACTCCAACTGCGCCACCTTGCTTTCTCCTGGCAGCAGAGCCAGCCGTGTTCCAGTGGCTGCGTCCAGCACATGCGTGTCGCCGCTATCCGAGCCTACGGCGATCATCCTGCCGTCCGCCGAGAACCGCACAATGGCGGCGCCCGCCGAGGAGAGCTTTCGTTCGCCCCCATGCGTCAGACGGCTGGCACCGCTGCCTACCGGAACAATGTGCACCGCACCGCTTACATCGGCGATCGCCACGCGTGTCCCGTCTGGCGAGACGCGCACGCTGCTCAGCGAGGAGCTATGATCGAGCAAGGTCGTGACGACGCCCGTTGGGTCCCTCAGCTCAGCGCGCAAGTTGTTGCTTGGATCTATTCTTACAATGCGGCCGCCGTGGCCGGAGATCTCCTCGATCGCGAGGGTTTCTGGAATGTCCTCGATCTCGGGAACCGCTTACCCGTCGAGACGTCCCATTGCTTGAGCGTGCCGGTCCCATATGCGGCAAGCAGGCGCCTTCCATCCTGGAAGTACGTCACGACCAGTGACCCGTCCGGAGAGAACGTGCCGCCCCTCACGGCGCTCGCACCGTTAGTGAGCACGCGAGGGCCCATGGATTCATCCAGGTGCCACAAGCGGACGGCGCCGTCGGAGCTTCAGCAGAACGGCAGTCACTCCAAGCGCGGCGGTGACTGCAAGAGCGAGGCTCAAGGTCCCTGCCGTCATCCGCCAGCGCCGTGTCTCGGCATGGCGGCTCGCCTGAATGAACTCGGTGTGAAGACCGGTCGGCCGAGGAGCGTTCGCGGGAGATCGCGCAATCCATCTCTCAGCCTCTTCTACCTGTTTGCCGCGGAGCACATCCGCAGCCGAACGACCTCGCTCGGCCCATCGCCGTGCCAGCTCTCCAATCCGCGTGTGCTCTTTGATCCAGACGATGTCCGTGTTGAGAGCCGCGACCAGTGCATTCGCGCGCTCCTCGAAATCGTTCGGTGAATTAAAGAAGACGAGTTGATCTTGCGTACGGCGTCAGGTAGGTGGTCATCCGGGACCGGCTCGAGCACCACAGGAGCAAGGCGCTTGTTCAACTCCAGGATGCGCTGAATCTCCCACTCGATCCACTTCGAGCCGATCGAGTTGGGACTGACGATGAGGACCACGGCATCGGCTTGCTGGATGAAACCGAGAAGCTCGCGCTGCCACTCCTTCAGTAACGGCAGGTCACGCGATCGATCTTCGCCTCGATGCCGCGCGCTTCCAGCGCGGCCACGAGACGATCGGCGAATCCCATGTCCTTGCGTGAGTAGGAGATGAAGACCTTCGTCTTCGGTGCCTGGGTCTTGTCGATCGTTCCCATGCTGTGCATCACCCATCCGGACATGCGAGTCAGATGATGCCGGCCCGCAGCGCCTTCGACACCGCCGCCGACTTCGAGTGGACGTGCAGCTTCTCGTAGATCGAGCGCACGTGGTCGCGCACGGTGTTGATCGAGATCTCCATCCGCTCCGCCGCGCTCTGGTAGCTGTGCCCCTCCGCCAGCAACGCCAGCAGCCGCACCTCGGTCGCCGTCAACGCCTCCGACGCGAGCTCCTGCGGCCGCATCTTGCGAAAGAGGTCGACGACGCGGCGCGCGATCTCCGGCGAGAGCGGCGCGCCGCCGTCGCGCGCGTCGCGCAGCGCCTGAAACAGCTTTGCCGGCGGCGTCTTCTTGAGCACGTAGCCCGTCGCGCCGTTGCAGAGCGAGGTGAAGATGCGCGCATCGTCCTCGAAGACGGTGAACATCACGACGCGCGTCCCCGGGAAGCGATCGTGAAACAGCCGCACCGCCTCGGAGCCGGACATGCCCGGCAGGTGGATGTCGAGCAGAAGGATGTCGGCCGGAAACCCGCCGAGGTTGCGGAGGGCCTGCTCCGCGCTGGCGTAGACGCCGCCGCAGCGGAAGTCGGGCTCGGCATCGATGAGCTGCTGCACCGCCTCGCGCATGCGGGCGTCGTCCTCGACGATGGCGACGGTGGTCGGAGCGCTCATAGCGGCACCGTGACCAACACGCGCGTCCCCTCCCCGGGCCGCGACGCGATCTCCAACCGTCCCCCCGCCCGCTGCGCGCGCTCCTGCATGCTCGGGACGCCGCGGCCGCCGTCCTCGCGCGGCTCGGCGCTCTGGGAGAAGCCGCGGCCGTCATCCTCCACCGCGATCCGCAGCGTTCGTCCCTCGGCCCGCGCGATCACCGCGACGTGCTTCGCATTCGCGTGCCGCGCGGCGTTGTTCAGCGCCTCCTTCAGGATCAGGTACGTCTCCCGCCGCTGCTCGGCGCCGAGGGGCAGCTCCGCGACCTCGGGGCTGATGCGCACGTCGATGTCGATCGACTGCGACTCGAACACGGCCGCCGCGAAGTGCCGCACGCGCTGCAGGAGGCTGCGCACATCGTCACGCTTCGGATCGATCGACCAGATGCTGTCGCCGAGGGCGTCGACGAGGCCGCGGGCGCTGCCGGCGATCTCGTCGAGGAGCGGCTCGGTCGCGCTCCCGAGCCTGCGTTTCGCCACTTCGCTGAGGATCGAAATGCGCGACAGACTCGATCCGAGATCGTCGTGCAGATCGGTGGCGGCGCGGGTGCGGACACGCTCGAGCGCGACAGCCTGGCCGACGCGGTAGCGGTGCGCGGCGAGCGCGAGGAGCACGATCGCGGCGATCATCGAGGACAGGAACCAGCCGCGCTTCCAGACCGCGGGCACGACGACGAACGACACGCGCGCCGGCTCCGAGGCGCGGCCGGTCGACGTCACGGCGCGGATCTCGAGCGTGCCGGCGCCGGCGGGAAGCTGATCGAACACGATGGCCCTTTGCGTCCGCGCGGCCGTCCAGGTCTCGTCCGGCAGAAGCCGGTACTCGAAGCGCAGCGGGCGCGCGGGATCGAAGTGCGGCGCGGAGAAGCCGACCGACATCGCGTGCCGCGGGTAGCGGATGCGCACGCCGCCGATCGACGTCGCGCCGAGCTCGGGGACCGGAATCGGCGCGCCGTCGATGTGAATCGCATCGACGCGCAGGCGCGGCGGCGGGAGGAATCGCGGCGGCGAGGGAATCGAGCTCAGACGCGAGAGGCCGTTGATCGTGCCGAGCCAGAGCGCGCCGCCGCGATCGACCATGGCCAGGCTGATCTCGTTGCTCGCGAGCCCCTCGCGAATCGACAGGTGGACGACCTTGCCGCTGCGGGGATCGAGGACGTCGAGTCCTTTTTGCGCGCCGATGGCCATCCGCCCATCCGGCAGCTCGACCATGCAGTAACCGCTGTTCGACGTGAGGCCGTCCTGGCGCGACCAGCGGCGGAACACGAGCCGGCTCGCGGGCGCGGCCGGATCGGCAATGCGCGCGAGACCGCTCGTCGTGCCGACCCAGAGTCCGCCTTGCGAGTCGATCTCGAGATCGCGCACGAGACCTTGCGGTGCTCCTCCGATCTTCTCGATGTGATCGTCGCGGACGCGCAGCAGACCGCCTGTATACAAGCCGACCCAGACGTTCCCGGCCCGATCCTCTGCGAACGCCGTCGGCGTCCCGTGGACGCCCTGCGCGCGCGAGAGCACCGTGAACGCGCCGCCCTCGAGCCGCGCCATCGGGCGCTCGACATCGAAAAGGGCGGTCCAGACCCGGCCGCGCGAGTCGCGCCAGACGCGGAAGACGTTGTTGGACGGCATGCCGTCTTTCGTCGTGTAGATCCGCAGCGGCGCGGCGCGCGCGATATCCCCGATGCGCCGCGCGCGCCAGTGGATCAGTCCCTGCGGCGACGCGACCCAGAGCGTGCCGTCTTCGTCGCGCGCGACGATGTCATTCCAACCCCATCCCGACTGGGTGCCCGGAGGCCAGAGCGACCCGTGCGTGATTCCATCATCGCCGAAGCACGAGACGCCGAGCGGATTCGTGGCGCACACGGTTCCGTCGTCGAGCTCGAACAACCCGCGAATGCGCTGATTCGCGAGACCGTGGACCTTGGTCCAGGTGATCGCGCCGGAGCGCGCGAGGCGAAACGCGCCCGAGCCGCGCGTGGCGATCCAGATGTCGCCCATCCGATCCTGGGCAACGTCCGTGAAATCGAACGGCAACCCGTCGTTCGTGTCGTAGAAGGCAATTCGGCCGTTCGCGACTTCGAACAGACCGGCGACACACGGCTGCCAGATGGTGCCCTCGCGGGTGAGCATCGGCGGGCGGCAGACGATCGGAAACGGGTCCGGTTTGGTGATCGCGACGACCTCGCCGGCGCGCGGCAACCGCAGCGCCTTTCCCGGGATCAGCGGCGCGCCCGCGCGGTCGATGAGCGGCCGCGTGTCGGCGTCGTCGCCACCCGGCGCCCAGATCACGAAGCCGTAGCCGGTGGCGATCCAGAGCCGGCCGTCGCCGTCGATCGCCACGCCGCCGACGCCGTCCGCTTTGGCGACCGGTTGCACGTCGTACGCGCGCCACGTGCCGTCGGGCCGGCGGCGGAACAGACGGTCGGTGCTGACCCAGAGATCGCCCGCGGCGCTGTCGATGATCGATCCGGCGCCTCGCCCGCCCGCGGCGCGAAACGCAGCGTCGATCTCGAGGCGTCCCTCGCGCACGACGCAGACGTCATCGCCGCACGTGCTCCAGACCGTGCCGCGGCGGTCGATGAAGACCTCGTACGCCTCCGCGGCGACGCCGGGTGCCGCCGGGACGCGCTGGAACAGGCCCGGACCGCGCGTTGCACCCGGCGTCATCCGCACCAAGCCTCCGTTCGTCCCGATCCACAACCCGCCCTCCCGATCCTCGGCCACCGCCCAGACCATCCGGTCCGGCAGGCCATCCTCGGTCGAGTAGTTCACGAACGCGCCGCCGTCGTAGCGGCTCAGGCCATCGAGCGTCGCGAACCAGAGGAATCCGCGCGAGTCGGGTGTGATGGCGGTGACGGAATCGTTGGCCAGCCCCTGTGCAACCGTGAACGCCTCCAGCGGCAGGCGCCCGCGGACGGGCTGCGAGGCGGCGGCATGTGCTGTCGCGAAGAGAGCGGCGATCAGCGCCGTCGCCGCACTCCAGACCGAAGGCATGCGGCGATGTTACGCCGAGGAGCCGGCGGGACTAAGTGTCATCCCGAGCCGAGCGGCACCGCTCGCGGTACCGTCAACGTCTTGACCATTCCCGCCGAGCGCCGTTCGGCCGCGTCCGCGAGATGCCGGCGGAGCGGCCGGCTGGAAGCCGGTGCTCCGATCGCGTCAAGGCACCAGCAATGGCTCCCCCGTTCCGCGGTTGTCACCCAGCACCTCGCGGAGCTCCTTGAGGATGCAAGGCATGGCCCTTGTTGACGTTCTTGTGCTTGTCGAGCTGATACCAGCCGGTGCGGTTTGCGAGGTCCAGCGTGACCTCTTCCCACGTGAGGAAGCGATTGCAATTCGGCCGCATCATGTGTAGTAGCCGATGAGGCACGGGCCCCGGAGCGGGATGTACTAATTTGCACAACTAACCCGGATTATTCATAAGACGTTTCAATACCCACCCACAACAAGGCTCGACACGGTTTTCGACGTCATTGGATGATTGTTGGTGGTGATGGTCGCGCGTTTTCCTGTGGAAAACTCACAGCATTACGAATAACTACA
>DASYGV010000129.1:0-4588 GCA_035999335.1 Thermoanaerobaculia bacterium
CCCAACGCGGCTTCGATCCCGACGCCGACCTCGGCGCGCCCGGCGCTTTCCCCTTCACGCGCGGGCCGCAGGCTTCGATGTACCGCGGGAAGCTTTGGACCATGCGCCAGTACGCCGGCTTCTCGACGGCCGCGGAATCGAATCGCCGCTATCGCTACCTCCTCGAGCGTGGGACGACCGGACTCTCCGTCGCCTTCGATCTCCCGACGCAGATCGGCATGGACTCGGACGACGGGCGCGCGCGCGGCGAAGTGGGCAAGGTCGGCGTGGCCATCGACTCGATCGCGGACATGGAGACGCTGCTCGACGCGATCCCGCTGGAGAAGGTCTCAATCTCGATGACCATCAACGCGCCGGCGTCGATCCTGCTCGCGCTGCTGCTCGTCGTGGCGGAGCGGCGCGGCACGGACTGGACGAAGCTGAGCGGCACGATTCAGAACGACATCCTCAAGGAGTACGCGGCGCGCGGGACGTACATCTTCCCTCCCGCGCCGTCGCTTCGCATCGTCACCGACATCTTCGAGTTCTGCGCGGAGCGCGTGCCGAAATGGAACACGATCTCCGTGTCGGGTTACCACATCCGCGAAGCCGGATCGACGGCGGTGCAGGAGGTCGCGTTCACGCTCGCGAACGGATTGCAGTACGTGAAGGCGGCGGTGGAGCGAGGGCTGAGCGTCGACTCCTTCGCGCCGCGCATCTCGTTCTTCTTCAACGCCCACAACGATTTCATCGAAGAGGTCGCGAAGTTCCGCGCGGCGCGGAAGCTGTGGGCGAAGCTGATGACGGAGCGTTACGCGCCGAAGGACCCTCGGTCCATTGCGCTCCGGTTCCACGCGCAAACCGCGGGATCGACGCTCACGGCGCAGCAGCCCGAGAACAACGTCGTGCGCGTGGCGTATCAGGCGATGGCCGCGGTGCTCGGCGGATGTCAGTCGTTGCACACGAACAGCCGGGACGAGGCGCTCGCGCTGCCGACGGAGGAGTCGGTCAAAATCGCTCTCCGGACGCAACAGGTGCTCGCGTACGAGAGCGGCGTGGCACAGATCGTCGATCCGCTCGCCGGCTCGTACGCGGTGGAGTCGCTGACGCTGGACATCGAGCGCGAGGCGCGCGAGCTGATAGAGAAGATCGACGCGATGGGCGGTGCGACCGCGGCCATCGAATCGGGGTTCATGCAGCACGAGATCGGAGACTCGGCGTATCGCGCGCAGCGCGCGCTCGAAGAGAAGAGCGCGATCGTCGTCGGCGTGAACGAGTTCATGGAGGACGAGAGCGCGAAGCTGCCGACGTTGGTGATCGACGAGAGCGTCGAACCCGATCAGGTCGCACGTTTGCGCGAGTTTCGCGCGGCGCGTACGAGCGACTGGCAGGCTGCGCTCGCGCGCCTGGACACCGCCGCGCACGGCAGCGAGAACCTGATGCCGCACATCGTCGACTGCGTGCGCAACGAGTGCACGGTCGGCGAGATCGTCGGAACGCTCACACGTACCTTCGGCGAACATCGCGAGTCGTTCTGATGCGTTTCGGCCGCCAACGCTCGCCCTCCGACCTCGCAACGTTCCTGCTCTTGTTCCTCGGCTTCTCCGCCCTAGCCGTCGCGTTCTGGATGCTCACCCTCAACTGGGCCGGCTTGCTCCTCCCGATCGGCTACCTCGTCGGCGCGTATTCAACGTTGCGCGCGGAGGTGAAGGAGATCGAGTTGCAGGACGACACGCTCATCCTCCGGACGTTCTTTCGCGCCTATCCGATACCGCGCGCGCACATGACGAACGTGGTGCGCACGCCGCGCGGCGCGGCCATCGACGTGCTGAACGGAAACCGCTACTACGTCACGCCACCGGAGAGCGATGCGGAAGTCATCGCGACCGCACTCGAAGAGTGGCTCGCTACTTCTTCTTCCACTCTTCCATCATCTGCACGAAATCCGTGAACAGATAGAACGAGTCGTGCGGACCGGGCGCCGCCTCGGGGTGGTACTGCACGGCCACGACCGGCTCGCGGCGGTGGCGGAAGCCCTCGAGGGTCTGATCGTTGAGATTGATGTGCGTGTACTCGACGTCGTTTTCGTTCAGCGAGTCGGGATCGACCGAAAATCCGTGGTTCTGGGCCGTGATCTCCACGCGGCCGTTGCGCAGATCCTTGACCGGGTGGTTGCCGCCGCGGTGACCGAATTTCAGTTTGTACGTTTTTCCGCCGAGGGCCAGGCCGAGGAGTTGGTGTCCGAGGCAGATGCCGAAGATCGGCACCTTGCCGACGAGGTGGCGAATGTTCTCCTGCGCGTACGTCACCGGCTCCGGGTCGCCGGGTCCGTTCGACAGCATCACGCCGTCGAAGCCGCGGTTGAGGATCTCGTCCGCGTGCGTCGTCGCCGGATAAACCGTGACGTCGCAGCCCTGTTTCACGAGTTGGCGGAGGATGTCGCGCTTCACGCCGAAGTCGTACAGCGCGACACGCAGCTTCGGCTCGGCAAGCTCTTCGAACGAATACGGACGCAACGCCGTCACGCGCTGCACGAGGTCGAGTCCCGACATGGAGGGTGAGCGTTTCAGCTCCGCGACGACGTCGTCGACCGAACGTTCCATGTTCGTGGTGATCATCCCGCGCATCGCGCCCTCGTTGCGGATCCTGCGCGTGAGCGCGCGCGTGTCGACGCCGGCGATGGCGGTGACCTTCGTACGCTGGAAGTAGTCGCCGAGGGACATCTCCGAGTGCGCGCTGGAGGGCTCGTCGATCACGTCGCGCACGACGAAGCCCGCGACCTGCGGCTCCTCGCTCTGCTCGACGATGGCTTCCACACCGTAGTTGCCGATGTGCGGATACGTCATCACGACGATCTGAAAGCGATAGGAAGGATCGGTGGCGATCTCCTGATAGCCTGTGAGCGAGGTGTTGAAAACCACCTCTCCGATCGCATCGGCGGTCGCACCGAACGACTCTCCGTCGTATACCGTTCCGTCTTCGAGAACCAGCCGTGCCTGTGTCATCAACCGGGCCGGGATCGTACCATGTGGAGACGGCGCAGAAACCCGTTGGCGGCACGCCTATTCGTACCGCAGCGCTTCCACCGGATTGAGCCGAGCGGCACGCATGCTCGGGATGATCGTCGCGAAAAACGACACCGCGATCGAGAATCCGGCGATCACCGCGAGGTCGACGGGCCGCGTCACGAACGGGATCGACGACACGAAGTACACCTCGGCGATCTCGGGCGGGAACGAGATCAACTCGTAGCGGGTGATCACCCAGCAGACCAGCGATCCAAACACGACGCCGGCGAGGGTGCCCGCGACTCCGACGATCGTTCCGTACCAGATGAAGATGCGGCGCACCATCCCGCTCTCCGCTCCCATCGACGTGAGGATGCCGATCTCGCGTCGCTTCTCATGCACGGTCATGATCAGCGTCGAGACGATGTTGAAGGTCGAGACGAACACGATCAATCCGATGACGATGAACAGCACGAGCTGCTGGATCTGCAGCATCGAGAAGAGCTGCCGGTTCATCTCCCGCCAGTCACTGACGGTGTAGCGGTTCCCGGTTCGCTTCTCGATGTCGGCGGTCACGCGATCGATGTCCGCGCCCGGTTGCAGCTTCACTTCGACGAGATTCGCCGTCGGCCCCGCGCCGATCAACTCGCGGGCGTCCCCGAGGTCGATGAACAGCCAGCGCGCATCGAACTCGTAGAAGCCGGTGCCGAAGACGTTCGTCACCAGGAACGTCGAGGAGCGCGGCATGAAGCCTTCCGCTCCTTGCGCGGCGACGGTGATGCTGATCGCGTCGCCCTGCTTCACGCCAAGCTTCGTCGCGAGATACCTCCCGACCGCGACGCCGCGTTCCCCTTCCTTCGTCCGGAACGTCTCGCCCGCGCCCACGATCTTCGCGAGCATCGGCGACGTCCGCCCGCGCGACGGCTCAATGCCTTTGAGCATGACCTCCGAGCCGGTGGTGTTCGTCTCTGTCGTCACGACCGCGTGCTGATAGAGGACCGGAGACGCGTTCGCAACGCCCGGCACGCCCGCAAGCGTCGCCACGAGCTCCTGCGGCTCGACGATGGGCGTCCCGATCGAGTAGACGAACACCTCCGCGTTCCCGCCGAGCAGTTTCTGCTGAAGATCGCGGCGATAGCCGGTCATCAACGCCATCGAGATGACCAGCGCCATCACGCCGATCACCAGGCCGAGGATGGAGACCATCCCCACTGCGGAAACGAGGGCGTCAGTTGGCCGGCGAAGGTACCGCCACGCGATGCGCCGGGCGAGGTTCATCGGGCGGGGATTGTATAGGTAGATAGGGAAGCCCCGAGCGAAGTCGAGGGGCCAGGTTAGCAGCTCCGATAGGCGCAAATCAGAACCGGAGAAGCGCCATCACATCCGGCTTCAAACCCGCCCAGTTCGGATTCATGCGGCTGACGCACCATGCGGGCATGTCGGTTCTTTTCCCGTTGCTGCTAACGAATATTGAAAGCACGCCCCTTCCTGTAAGTTTGGAGTTGCCAAACGACAAACGAAAGGAAGGGACGGCTGCCATGAAACAAACGGCGAATCAGTATGTGGCGTTGGATGTCCATCAAGCAACTCTGGTGGTGAGC
>DASYGV010000151.1:0-7611 GCA_035999335.1 Thermoanaerobaculia bacterium
GACGAACGCGGTCTACGGGTTCGTCACCACGCTGAAGAAGCTGCTCAAGGACCACAATCCCGACTGCATCGCCGTCGCCTTCGACGAAGGGCGGGAGACGGCGCGCACGAACCAGTTCGCGGACTACAAGAAAGACCGCAAACCCATGCCCGACGATCTCGTCGTGCAGGTGCCGCTGGTTTACGAAGTGCTCGAGGGCTTCCGCATCCCGGTCATCCGCTCGACGGAATGGGAGGCGGACGACTTCATCGGCTCTCTCGCTTTCAAGGCACGCGACCGCGGCTACGACGTCGTCATCGCCACGAGCGACAAGGACTTCTTCCAGCTCGTCGGCGACGGCATCCGCCTCTACCACACCGGACGCGAGGTGCTGTACGACGCGAAGGGCGTCGAGGACGTGTTCGGACTCCCACCGGAGAAAGTCCTCGACGTGATGGCGATCTGGGGCGACGCGATCGACAACATCCCCGGTGTGCCGGGCATCGGCGAGAAGGGCGCGAAGGGACTGATCCAGCAATTCGGCTCGCTCGATGGCGTGTACGAGAACCTCGAGCAGATCAAGAAGGCGACGCAACGGAAGGCGCTCGAGGACAACCGGGAGAAGGCATATCTCTCGAAGGACCTGGCGCGCATCAAGTGCGATCTCGATCTCGACATCGACTTCGAGACGCTGAAGCGCACCGAGCCGGATCGTCCGAAGCTGCACGAGATCTTCTCGAAGCTCGAGTTCGCGTCGCTGATGCAGGAGTTTCTGCCCGAGGCGCCGCGGGCGCCGACGGAGTTCCGGATCGCGGCGGGGGCGGAGGACATTCGCGAATTCGCGAAGCGCACCGAGCGCATCGCGCTGTGGCTCGAGCCGGAGACGCCGGAAGGCTTCGACGCACCGATCGCCGCCTCGCTCTCCACCCATCCCTCGGAATCGCTGCTCGTCCCGATCGAGAAATCGCTCGGCGGCACGACCGAGATGAGTGACGCACTGCGCGAGCTCCTCGCCAGCGATCGCGTCTTCGTCACCTACGACGCCAAGGCCCAGACGCGCCGTTTACGCGCGGCGCAGATGCCCGTCCCGTCGCGGTGGGAAGACGTGATGCTGATGTCGTACGTCATCAATCCCGGCCTTCCCAGCCACGCGCTCCCGAACATCGCGCGCGACCGCCTAAAGCAGGACATCGCCGCGCGCAAGGACGTGCAGAAGGTCGCGCCGCTTTTCGCGCTCGATCACGAGATCGGCTCCGGCGCGTTCGGCGCGTATCAGCAATACCTCGGCGAAAAGTCGGACGTCGTCGTCGCCTTGCGTGACGTGCTCGAGCCGGAGCTGCGCCGCGACGAGGCGTTGCCGCGCATCTACGAACAGATCGAGATGCCGCTGTTCCCGGTGCTGGCGAAGATGGAGGAGCGCGGCATCCGCATCGACTCGGGTCTGCTGCGCGCGATGTCGAAGACGATGGGCAATCAGATCGCCGATCTCGAGCGCCGCGTCTACGAAGAAGCGGGGACGGAGTTCAACATCAACTCGCCGATCCAGCTCGCGCATGTGCTGTTCGAGAAGTTGAACTATCCGGTCATCAAGAAGACCAAGACGACGAAGAGCTTCTCGACCAGCGTGGAAGTGCTCGAGGAGCTCGCGAGTCATGGCTTCGCCGTGCCGCAGCTCATCCTCCAGCACCGCGAGCTGCACAAGTTGAAGGGCACGTACATCGACGCTCTGCCGCAGCTCGTCGGCAGCGACGGACGCGTGCACACGACGTTCAACCAGGCCGTCGCGGCGACGGGACGGTTGTCGTCGTCCGATCCGAACCTGCAGAACATCCCCATCCGCACGCAGACGGGACGCGAGATCCGCAAGGCCTTCATCGCGGATCAAGGATCGGTGCTGCTGTCGGCCGACTACTCGCAGGTCGAGCTGCGCATCCTCGCGCACATCTCACAGGACGAGTCGCTGATCGAGACCTTCCGCCGCGGCGCGGACATCCATCGCGCGACCGCGTCGAAGATGTTCAACATCCCGGAAGACGAGCTGACGGCGGAACAGCGCCGCGCGGCGAAGACGATCAACTTCGGCGTGTTGTACGGCATGTCGGCGTTCCGTCTGTCGAACGAGCTCGGGATCTCGGGGCAGCAGGCGAAGGAGTGGATCGAGGCGTATTTCTCGCGTTACCCGAAGATCCAGGAGTATCTCGACCGCACGCTGCACGAGGCGCGCAACACCGGGAAGGTGACGACGCTCTTCGGCCGCGTGCGCTACATTCCGGAGATCCAGAACCGCTCGTTCACCGTGCGCGGCAACGCCGAGCGCATGGCCACGAACGCGCCGATCCAGGGGACGGCCGCGGACATCCTGAAGATGGCCATGATCGCGCTGGAGGATCGCCTGGGCGCGCACGGCGCGGGCGCGCGGATGCTGCTCACCGTGCACGACGAGATCGTGATCGAGGCGCCGGAGCCGAGCGCGGCCGACGTGGCGGGGATCGTGAAAGAGACGATGGAGAACGTCTTCCCTTTGGCGGTGCCGCTCGCGGTCGACGCGCACTGGGGGAAGAGCTGGTTCGACGCCAAAGAATGAGGCCGGCCCGGCCGGCGGCGCTGGTTGCCCAAGGCTTCGGCGCGAGTGCTCCCCGAATGATGTTCAACGCGCAACCAAGCCTACGTCTCGGCCTTCTCCTCACCATCGCGGTTTTCCTTTCGTGCAAGCCGGCGCCGCCGCAACCGGCGAAGCCCGCCGCCGCCGCGGGGCCGCAGGTCCGCGCGACGGTCGTGACGATCCGCACGACGGTGCATCCCGAAAAGAAATCGTACGATCACACGCTCGTCATCGCCGGCAATCGCGCGCGCAACACGAGTGAGCGCGACACGTGGCGGATGTTCGACACGAAGGCGAACACGGTCACGTTCGTCGACGACGTGGCCAAGACGATCCGCACCGAGCCGATGTCGTCGATCATCGAGCAGCGCGACACTTTGAACGCGGCGGCGCTCCCGCCGCACACTCCGCGCGCGACGTTCGAGCGCTCGTCCGAGCGCCAACGGTTGCACGGCGCGAACGCGGAGAAAGTGACGATCGCGTCCGGCGCGTACAAGCGCGAGCTGTGGCTCGCTGAGCATCCGTCGATCCCGCGCGGCCTCTTCGCGATGATGCACGCGAGCGAAACACGGTCGTCGCCGCTGGCGCCGATGATGCGCGACATCGACGAAGCGCTCGCAGCCACGCGCGGCTTTCCGCTGCTCGATCGGTCGACCGTGCCTCTCGACGGGAGCGAGCTCGTCGTGGAGAGCGCGGTGATCGCGATCGCCGAGCGCGACGTGCCGGAAAGCCTGCTGGTGATCCCGAAGGAGTATAAGGACGTGACCGATGGAGCCACCGAACCGAGACTGGGAGAAGGAGCGCGGCGGAAGGATTGATCCGCTGATGGATCCCGAGCCGCCGCTCGACGACGACGATCGCATCGACCAGGCCATCGCCGAGTCGTTCCCCGCGAGCGATCCGCCGTCATGGAACTCCGGCCTCGACGGTTGATGTCACGCGCCTTCAGGACGACAGGCTGCGAGCAGGATCATGTCAGGGTCGTACGGAGCGCCGTCTGGAGCTCTTGTCGTCGTCCCGGATCGTACAGGTAGCGCTCACATCGGAGATCACCACACCGTCGCCATTCGACAACCAAAGCGTGAACGTCTCCGTCTCCTCGGCCACTGCATCGCCGGCGATGCGAACGACGATCGTGTGAACGGTCTCGCCCGGCAGGAAGGTGAGCAGGCCGGAGCGGTGTTCGTAGTCGGCCGTTGCCGTCGCCGAGCCCGCGCGGGTTTCGAACGAGAGCTTTACCGTCTGCGCGGACGCTTGGGACAGGCGAAGCGTGAACGTTGCGTCTTTCCAACCGGCCGACTCCGTAACCTGGATGTCGTCGACGGAGAGCGTCGGCCTGCTGGCACCAGCGTCATCGTCATAGATGGTGGCGAACGCGCGACTGCCTCCGATCACCGCACCGGTGGCATTCGTCAGTCGAACGCTGAACCGCTCGTCCTGTTCGGTCGTCGCATCACCGAACACTTCGACGAGGATGTGCAGTTCGCCCTGACCGGCAGGAAATGTGAGCGTGCCGCTCGCGGCCGCGTAGTCCGATCCCGCCTTTGCGGTGTCGTCTTCGGTCGAGTACTGCAGCGTGACTGCGGCCGCCGCCGGCGGTGAGAGCGTGAGGTGGAAGTCGACGAATGTGGACGTGCCGGTCTTTTCCACGACGGCCGCGTCGAAGATCACGGCGACGCTGGTGTCGTCGTCGTCGACGATGGTCACACTGGCCGAAGCCAGGGTCTGCCCCTCCCACGTTGCGGTGACGCCCACGGTCTCGTTGTTTTCATCGATCACGTCGCCGTGGATCGTGAGCGCAACATCCTTCTGGGTCTCGCCGGGTTGGAAGGTGACGGAGTTGGCGAACGGGACGTAATCGACGTTGGCTGCCGCCGTTCCGGTCGTGGTTGCGACGGTCATCGTCAGTGGCAATGTGGTCGCGGTAGCGAGTTGTACGTGGACGTTGGCGTTCGTCGTTCCCGCATTCCCCTCGACGACGGGCTGCGTGGTCATCGTGACCGGGGGAGGCGCCGCGTCGTCGTCGATGATCGTGAGGGTGTGAACTGCTGCGGGGCTGATGCGCGACGAGTTTGAATTAGGGACCAGCCGGAGCTCGATCGTTTGGGTGGAGCTCGGGACGTTGTTCGCCTGGATTGTCACGGGCGACGTGAGCTGATTGGCACTCGGTGTGACCTCGTGGAGCGACGAGCCCGACGCGAAAAAGCGCACCGCGATCTTGCCTCGAAAGTTTCCTGTCAGCGACCACGGCACGTTCAAAGTCCATGACGTGTCCCCTTCGACGACCGACGCCGGCACGCTACCGAACGAAAGCACCGGTGCGGGATCGTCGTCTTCGATCAGCACCGTGTGAAAGCCGCCGTAGTAATCGACGAGCGCGCCGCCGGTGGCGGGAGTCAGCTCGACGAAGAAATCGCGCGGCAAGTCGGTGTATGCGCCGTCATCGAGGAGCGTGAAGGTGCATTGTTTGACGACCTCGCCCGGACCGAACGTGAGCGGTTGCACACCGAACGCGACGTAGTCGATGCCCGGTTGGGCCTTGTCGCCCGGAGGAGCTTCGACCGTGGTGAAGGATGGCTGGCACGAGGTTGTGATCGTTCCTGCGGTTCCGAGGCTCCGAATCACGTCCACGGTGATCGTGCGGCCTTCAACGTGCGAGCTGGACCAGTTTTCGAAATAAAGGCGGCCCGCGTACGGTGTCGGTTCGACAACGAGCCCGGTCCAAGCGTATCCCCCGCCGAGCGTCAGTAGAACGTCTCCGTTCACGGCGCCCGCCGGAGTTGCCGGGGAGGAACCGATGGGACTCATCTGAGAGATGTCCACGAGGATGAATCTGCGGGAGGTGGCCAGCCGGAGCGGCTCGTCCCATCCGGGCGACGACGGCGCCCAGACGCCGACACCTGGCCGAATCCAGAGGCCACCGCCGCTGCCTCCGAACTGGTCTCCGAGCTCGATGATCGTCCGGTTGCCTTGGGGATCCGGTTCGACCTCCCAGCCGTCGATGCTCGACTCGTAGACCCCGGATGTCTGCCATTCCCCGGTCTGCACGTCAGCCACGATCCATCGGCTCGACTGCGGTGAGCTTTTCGCGATGCGCACTACGCCATCGCTGTCACTGTCGGCGGCGATTCCTGTCTCGTAAGAAGACGACCCCGTAAGAAGCCACGTGACGCTGTGGCCGGCGGGAACGGTGACGATGGCGCCGGTCGCATCGAACGAGAGCCCTGGCTTGGCGGCGAACGCGCCGAGCGACATGACGAGGGACAGGAGAGCGGCGAATCGATGAAGTTTCATGGACGGACCCGGTGCACAAAGTGCAGCCGTGTCCTTCCTTCTGTCAAGGTGTCCGGGTGTCGGAGGGAGTGCAAGTAGGACATGTTCAGTGTCGAACGGAGCGACGTGAGCGGACCGGTGCACCAAGTGCCCGTTCGAAGGTTATTCGTCAACTTGCATCGAGCGCGAGCAGGAACATGCGCGCCAGCGTACCTGACGCGCATGCCACATGTTAGAAGCAGGAGGACGTGTTCTACTCGAGGATCGCTCCCGCGAATCCGAAAACACGCTTGATGTCGATACTGAGCAGGAATGAAATCTTCACGTCTCCCGCGCGCAGCAGCCGGCGACCCTCCTTCGCGTCGACAATCACACCGTCGACGACGACGTTGTTCTCATCGCCGAGGTCCGACCACGGCGCCGGGATGTCCACCTGCACTCGTGTGGCGAGGCGTACCGTCCCTGGCCGGAAGAAGGGCAGATACCCATCGGACTTCCAGCGGTTGTGACGGTGATAATTGAACTGATCGCTGCGTCCGACACCGGTCTCGAAGTACGCTCCCTCGAAATATCCGTTCTCGTTCTCGAAGCGCATTCCGACCACGTTGTTGTGAAAGTGGTCGCCGCTCTGGCCTGCTACTTCCGTGGGGATCGTAATCTGGCCCGCCTTCGCGACGATGGAGTAGGAGAAGCGATTCGTGTACCGGTTGCCGGGACGCGTGGCGCGGTTGTACGAGCCTCCGATGCCAACTCCCGCGGACCCGTCGAAAGCACGTTTGGACTCGAACGTCGGACTGCCGCCCGTCGGCGTCGCGGTGGTCGAGGTCAGACCGGCGTCGCCATAAATGCGTAGGTTGTAGTAATCAGGGAATGAGAAGCGACGCGCCCCTCGCTTTCCGCACTCCTCGACAGTGTTCTTGCTGAGACACTTCTCATAGCCATCGACAAGGCGGCTCTCGACGAGAAGACGCAGTTCCGGATGATTCTTGCCGAAATCGTCCTGCGAGAACGTCGATGTGGTCCCAAGAAAAGTCATCAAACGATAGAGGGGATCGAAACCGGCGGTGGCATTTCCCTTGACGAAGAACTGCCGCACCACGTCCGGCGAGCCAGTCTTCGAAAACTCGAGGCGCAGAACGGCGGCGTCGGCGGCGGGCTCGTCGGTTGCGGGGGCGTACCGCACGATGAGCTCACCCCAGCTCGCGATCTGCGACACGTCCGTTCCCTGACCAACCAGTACTCGCGCTGTTCCGTTGCAGCGTTCCAGCTCGAAGACGTCCACGCTTGGATGCCGCGGAGTTGCGGCCGCGCAGGACGTATTTCCCGCGGCCTGCTCCGCTGTAAGCCAGCAAAGCTTCCCGGTACGGCCGGTGAGGTCGTTATCGCCGGCGAACGGATTCGCGACCACTGCCGAGGCCATGCCGCCCGCGGTCGCCTCGAGCTTCACGCCATTCAATGAAACCGCCGTGCCGCCGAGACAGGTTGCAGCACTCGTGGAGAATGCGAACACACAAAGAACGACCACGCCGACAACGATCCACGCTCGACTCATAAGAAATCTCCTCTCTCGCAATGGAGAGACGCGAGGATCGAGTTTCCCTACCTGCCGTAGGCGGAATCCGAAGTTCGAGCCTGATCAATCGTCACTCGAGCAAGGTCGCGGTTGCCCTCTGGCGCTTCGACGGTCCGCAGCGCCCGAGGGTGAGGATGGAAGTGTTCGAGTTTGGGACGACTCAACGTTCATGGACCCAAGCCCG
>DASYGV010000168.1:0-52239 GCA_035999335.1 Thermoanaerobaculia bacterium
CTACGCCGCCTTCCAGGCGGCAGTTCGCGCGAGAGCCGGCCGGCAAGATGCCGGCGTAGCGGCCGGCTGGAAGCCGGCGCTCCGCGGGCTGAAGCCGCGCCCTACGTTGCCAGCGCCACCGCGACCTGTGACAGATCGCTCTCCTGCAGCGTGCGCACGTCGATCGTGAAGCGGTCGTTCTGCACGCGGCCGACGATCGGCGGATCGTTGCCAAGGAATCGCGCTTGTAGCTCGTTCGCGTTGCCCGGCACTTCGATCGCGACGGACGCGATCGTTTCCGTCGGCGTCGTTCCGCCGCCGAGGGCGCAGCGGCTGTCGACGATCGCGCATCGCGTGCCGCGCACGAGCATCGCCGCGCGGGTGCGCAGCACGTCGAGCGGCGTGGAGAGCATCCGGTAGACCGGCACGCATTCCTCGTATTTTTTCGTCGCGAACGCGCGCAGCGTCGCGGCGACGATCGCGTAGGTCTCCTTCCCCACGCGCAGCGCGCGCATCAGCGGATGGCGGCGGCACTTGGCGATCAGATCTCCGCGTCCGAGGAGAAGGCCGCCCTGCGTGGCTCCGATGAGCTTGTCCGTCGAGCACGTGACCACGTCCACGCCCTGCGCAATCAACTCCGCCAGCGTTGCGCTCGGAGTGAAGCCGTATTGATGCAGCTCGACGACGCGGCCGCTCCCCTCGTCGTACAGCAGCGGCACTTTTTTCTCCCGCGCGATGGCGACGAGCTCTTCGATCTTCGGCATTTCGGTGAATCCGACGATGTCGAAGTTCGAGCGGTGCACGCGCAGGATCGCGGCGGTCCTGCGCGTGACGGCGTCCGCGTAGTCGCGTGCGCGCGTGCGGTTCGTCGTGCCGACCTCGCGCAACTTTGCGCCGCCCTGCTGGATGACGTCCGGCACGCGGAATGCGCCGCCGATCTCGACGAGCTCTCCGCGCGACACGATCACTTCCTTCCCCGCCGCCAGCGCCGCCAGCGCGAGCATCGTCCCCGCCGCGTTGTTGTTCGTGAGGATCGCCGCCTCGCAGCCGAAGAGCGTGCGGCAGATCGCGGTGAGATGCTCCTCGCGCGAGCCGCGCTCTCCTTCCTCGAGATCGAATTCGAGGTTCGAGTATCCGCTCACGATCTCCGCGGCCTCGGCCCAGAGCGACGCGTGGATTGGCGAGCGCCCGAGGTTCGTGTGGATGATCACTCCGCTGCCGTTGATCACGCGGCGGAGCGTCGAGCGGGTGGCCTCCACGATGGACGCGCCGACCGTCGTCGCCGCCTCGAGCTCGTCGTATTCGGCTCGCGTCGCGCGCACGGTCGTCAGATGCTCGACCAGCGATTCCTTCACCCGTTCCCGTCCGAAGTCCCGGATCAGCGGCTGAAACGCGTCCGCAGAGAGGATTCGCTCGACCGAGGGGATGGCCCGGAGCGAGGAATGGACTACCGGTGCGGGCGTTTTAGCCATATCGTGAACCCAGTCTAACGTGATCAAACAGGACGATGAGCTGGACAAGCTCGAGGAAGACATCCGGCGACTGAAGGGCCGATACGACCAGTTCTTCGGCGGATTTCAGAAGGTGCCGCCTCAGTTCGAGCGGCATCAGCTCGAGACGTACATCCACGATCTGAGCAAACTGAAGATCCGCGACAGCGGCCGCCGCTTCCGTCTCAGCACGCTGGTCTCGCGCTACAACCAGTTGCGCGAGCTGTGGGGCCGCAAGATGCGTGAGCGGGAGGAAGGTCCGCTGGACTTCCGCCGGCGCCAGGCTCTCCTGCAGGCGCCCGGACCGGAAGCGAGTGTTCCAAAGCGCGTAACGTCCGCGCCCGCCGATCCGTATGTAAAGATGACCCCGGGCGCGAACGGCGATCAGATCCGGCGGCTGCACGAGGAGATCGAGCGTGCGCACGCGGAGATGGGCAAACATTCGAACCTCTCGGTCGAGCAGCTGGCGGCGATGGTGCAGAAGCAGACCGACCTCGTACGCGCCAAGTACAACGTCCACACCGTGGCTTTCCGCGTCGAGACCATCGACGGGAAGGTCAAACTGAAAGCGAAACCACTTCAGGACTGAATGCGAATGAAACGTTCTCTTCTCCTCGCCGCCACGCTGGCGGCCCTCGGATGCGCGGAGATCCGCGAGCTGCGGAAAGCCGACGCGAACCCGTACCAGAACCCGTTCTATGCGAAGTACCTCAACACCGGCAGCTCGCTCGACGCGCAGATCTCGCGCACGCTCGAAGGACTGCGCGCGGACGACGCGAATCCACAACTCCACAACGAGCTGGGCGCGCTGCTCGTGCAGAAGGGCTTCCCGAAAGACGCCGAGCGCGAATTCGAGCGTGCGGTGGACCTCGATAAACAGTACTACCCGGCCTGGTACAACCTGGGCATGGTCCGCGCCGCGCGCGGCGATGAAGGCGGATCGCGCCGCGCGTTCCGCGCCACCGTGCACTACAAGCCCGGTCACGCGATGGCGCTCTTCCAGCTCGGCCTCATCGAGGAGAAGCTGAAGCACACCGACCGCGCCGTCGAGCTGTACGCGAAAGCGCTCAGCATCAACCCGGCGTTGATCCAACCGAGCGTGAACCCGCGCATTCTCGACACGAAACTCGTGCACCGCGCGCTGATCGAGATGTACGCCAAGGACCACGCCCGCAAGAGCATGCAGTTCCAAGGCGTGTCCAGCAGCGCGACGCGGCGCCCACCGCCGGCTGAAGCCGCGCCCGCACCGATCGTGCCTCCGACGGCGCCGCCTCCGACGAAAAAACCGTAATCTTAGGAGTGCGGCGGCAAAGCCGCCGCTCTGGTAGGGCGGGCTGGGGGCTGCGATCCCCACCCTACCAGAGCGGTGGCTCGACGCCACCGCACTCCTAGATACAATGCGCGCGCTTTGAACGTCTCCGAACGCGCCTCTCTCCTCGGCTTCTCCGACATCGTCAAGATCCGCAACCGCGTGATGGACCTGCGCGCGAGCGGACATCGCGTGCTGCAGCTCGAAGGCGGCGAGCCGTTCCTGCCGACGCCGGACTTCGTCAAAGACGCGATGAAGTCCGCCCTCGACGCGAACCAGACCCGCTACGCGCCGTCGTCGGGCGTGCCGCAATTGCTCGACGCGCTGCGGGCGAAGCTCGCGGCGAAGAACGGCGTCGAGGTCGCGACGAACGACATCATCGTCACCTCCGGCGGCGCTCACGGGCTGTTCTGCGCATTTCAGGCGAGCGTGAGCGTCGGCGACGAGGTGATGTTCTTCGCGCCCTACTGGACGCCGATCCACGATCAGGTGCGCTTCGCCGGCGGCATCGAGGTGCGCGTGCCGTGGGACGACGTCCGCGGTCGCGGCGATATTCGAGACATGTTGGAATCGCGCTACACACCGCGCGTCCGCGTGATCTACGTGAACACTCCCGCGAATCCGACTGGTGACGTTCTTTCACGCGAGCAACTCACACACGTCGCCGAGTTCGCGAAGGCGCACGACCTCACCGTGATCTCGGATGAAGCGTACGAGGACCTCTTGTATGACGGTGAGCACGTGTCGATGGCGTCGCTGCCGGACATGCGCGAGCGGACCATCTCCGTCTTCACGTTTTCGAAGAGCTTCTCGATGACCGGATGGCGTATCGGCTACACCGTCGCGCCGGAGCCGTTCATGAGCTTCATCCGCAAGCTCGTGCTCAACACCGTGAACGGCGTCTCGACGCCGACCCAATACGCCGCGCTCGCGGCCATCACGCACGACCCGCACTTCTTCGATCGCATCCGCGAGGACTACCGCCACCGCCGCGATCTCATGGTGCGTGCTTTCAACGACGCCGGCTTCCATTGCCTCACTCCGCCCGGCGCCTTCTACACATTTCCCGACGTCCGCACCCGCCTCGGCGACGACTCCTGGAAAGCGATGGAGACGCTCCTCGACCGCACGTCGATTGCATCCGTCCCCGGCGTGGTGTTCGGCCCGGAGGGAGAGGGGCATTTGCGGATGTCGTATTCGTTGGCAATGGAAACGCTGGAAGAGGCTGCAACTGCGCTGCGAAAGCTATAGTCGCGACTTCTGATGAGCCTGGAATCCCAGATCGCCCGCCGCTATCTCTGGGCCGCGCGCAAGCAGGCTCACACGGCGTTTCTGTCGCTCATCTCCATGCTCGGTCTCGCGGTCGGCGTGGCGACGCTGTTGATCTCCATCGCGTTGCTTTCGGGATTGCAGGGACAGATCAAGCAGCGCCTCATCCAATCGAGTCCGCAGATCCTCGTCGAGCCGGCGGGGAGGAACACCGTCGAGCACGCGGACGAGATCGTCGTGCAGGCAAAGGCGCTGGGAATGCGTGACGTCCGTCCGTTCATCAGCGGCATCGCCTGGGGCGCGAACGAGAGCGCGGAGATCGGACGGCCGATGCGCGTCCGCTCTTTCACGCCGGGCCGCGAGCCGCAGACGGACCGCGTCGCGACGGGCAAGCCGCCCGAAAGGAACTCCGCCGAGCCGCAGATCTACGTCACGCGCGGATACGCGGCTTCGCTCTCGCTTCGCGCGAGCGACGTCATTCGCGTCGTTGCGCCGCGCACGCGCCTGACGCCGTTCGGCCCGGTGCCGGTGATGAAGGTGTATCGCATCACGCGCATCGTCCTCCCCGGCAGCGAAGAGAACCCGGTCGACGCGTGGCTCGAGCTCGACGAGGCGACGAGTCTGTTCGGCACCGGCGGCCTTCCCACCGCGATCGAGATGTACGGACCCGCGGAGCGCGCCGAAGATGTGCAGGCCGCGCTCGCGGCGAAGTTTCCGGGCGCGCAGTTCAAGACCTGGAAGGAGATCAACCGACCGCTGTTCCTCGCGCTGCGGCTGGAGAAGATCGTGATGTTCGCGACGATCTCGCTGATCATCTTCGTCGCCGCGCTGAACCTCGTCTCCTCGCTCTCGATGCTGATCCTCGAGAAGCGTCCCTCGGTCGGCGTGCTCCGCACGCTCGGCGCAACGGAGAAAAACATCCTGACGCTGTTCATGCAGCTCGGCCTGAGCATCGGCATCCTCGGCACGCTGCTCGGCAATGTGGTCGGCCTCGGCGTCGCGGCGGCCGCGAATCACTGGCAACTCGTGCCGCTCCCCGCGGACATGTACTTCGTCAGTTACCTCCCCTTCACGCTCGACGTCCAAGACATCGTCGGCGTGAACGTCGTGGCGATCTTCCTGTCCGTGATCGCGACGTGGTATCCGGCGCGGGTCGCCTCGCGGCTCGACCCGATCGCCGCGATCCGTGAAGAATGATGATCTAAACGCGGCGCAGCATCACGACCGCCGCTTCCCCATCCGGGTAGTAGCGCGGACGGATGTACGTCGACTCGAAGTCGAGGTGCCGATAGAACTCCTGCGCGCCGAGATTCGACTTTCGAACTTCGAGGGAGATCGTTTCGATGGCGTTTTCCCGTGCGAACTCGAAACAGCGCGCCATGAGCGCGTCGGCGACGCCGCGGCGGCGCGCAGTCGCCTCGACGGCGATCTTGTTCACGTGCATCTCGTCGAGGATCCACATCGCGAACAGATAGCCGACCACGACGCCTCCCCGTTTCGCGACGAGGTTGAAGCGTCCCTCGGCGGTGAGCTCGCTCAGAAAAAACTCGCGCCGCCATGGCGCCGGGAACGACGCCTCTTCGATGCGATGGATGGCGTCGACGTCCGCGCGCTTCGCTGCTGCGATCGAGAGCGAATCTCCGTCAGGCATTGAGCTTTGCCTGCAGCTTGACCTCCGCCTCGGCCAGGCGGACGTAGATCGGGGTCACGTCGCGGTACCGCTCGCCTTCTCCGCGCTGCTCGATCTCCAGAGCGCGATGCGCGCAGCGGAGCGCGACGTTGCCGTGCTGGAGAAACTCGTTCGCGCGGATGACGCGCCCGTCGCCGGCGCTCTGCGCGAGATGCGGCGCGACGATCTCAAGGCCGTCGTCGAACACGGAGACGTACAACTCGCCGCGGCCGGCGTCATCCGCGATCGCGACGCGCCCCGTCTCGCCGAACGCGATCGCCTCGTGCGTCGACATCGCGCACACCGGCCGCCGCAACGCCATGGCCAAGCCCTGCATCGTGGCCAGTCCGATGCGCACGCCGGTGAAGGATCCCGGACCGCGCGTCACCGCGAACAGATCGATCGCGCCGCGCTCGACGGCATTCTCCGCGAGCAGCCAGTCGATCGCCGGCAGGAGCTTCTCGTTCCGCGACCCGCGCCCTTCGAGCGCCATCGAGCCGATGAGCGTCCCGTCGCTGATCAGCGCGACGGAGAGAATCGGGAGGGACGTGTCGGCGGAGAGGACAAGCATGAGTGATCGAGTCGTCGAGTCTTCGGGTCGTCGAGAAGCTCGTCGACTGGACGACTCGGCGACTCGAAGACTACTTCAACGCAGGCATCTCCAGATCCACGAGCTCAATCCCGATCTTCTCAGCGGTCTCCCGCGAACGCTCGTCGCGATAGAACTCTCCGTAATAGATCGTCCGGATGCCGGCGTTGGCGATGAGCTTGAAGCAGTTCCAGCAGGGGGAAGCGGTCGTGTAGAGCTCACCGCCATCGAGGGAAACGCCATTTTTCGCCGCCTGGAGGATTGCGTTCGCCTCGGCGTGCACGGTCGTCACGCAGTGGCCGTCCTCCATCACGCAGCCGACGTCCTCGCAGTGCGGGAGGCCGCGGATCGAGCCGTTATAGCCGGTGGAAAGGACCGTCCGGTCCCGGACGATCACCGCGCCGACGTGCTTCCGCTGGCAGGTCGCGCGGGTCGCCGCCTGATGCGCGATGCCCATGAAATAGGTGTTCCAGTCAGCCCGCATGAGGGCGCGGATTCTAACATTCGTGAGCAGGATCACACTTTCGTGAAAGGTGCAGTAAAAGTTATTTTGTACCGTTTACAAATCCATGCCATCTGAGCGACTCTATATGCTGTTAACCCATATTTTGGCCTTGGAAGTGCTTGATTCATGAGGGTTTACCGTTATTCGCATATCTTCCAAAAATGCCTGAAAAATGGCGAAGTTTTCGTTGACTCAGGCAGGCCTTATCCACACAATACGCGCTCACGAACGGCCCAGGTTCACAACTTTTTCACCGGGAGTCAGCACAGATGGATAAGCGCTATTCAACGATCATCTTCGTCCCGCATGCGCGGGCAAAGTTCCGAAAGTTGAAGGTGTCCCATCGACTGCTCTTCTCGATCATCTCCCTGGTCAGTACGTCCCTCTGCCTCTCGACGTTCTTCTCCGTTCAGTACTTCACCTCCCTCTCCCAGACGCACGAGCTCTCGAAGCTCCGCCGCGAGAACCGGGAGCTCCAGACCGCAAACGAGCAGTTCGGCAAGTCGGTCGAGAACCTCCGCACGCAGCTTCACACGGTCGAAGACCGCACGCGGAAGCTGGCGATCATCGCCGGAATCACCACGCTCGATGAAGCGAGCCAGGGTGGTTCGGGCGGTCTTCGCAATGACGAGCTGTCGGCGAACCCTTACCGGGACGACGTCGACAAGATGAGCTTCCGCTCGCACAACCTGACCAAGGATCTGAACGTCCTCGAGCAGAAGTTCACGGCCCAGTCGCACCTCCTCTCCTCGACTCCATCCATCTCGCCCGTGCGCGGCATCCTCACCGACGGCTTCGGCGGACGCCATGATCCCTTCACCGGCGAGCCGGGACAGCACGCCGCCATCGACATCTCCTCGGCCATGGGTCAGCCGATCCGCACTCCGGCCGACGGGATCGTGGTCAAGGCCGAGTGGGCCAACGGCTACGGCAACGTGATCTACATCTCCCACGGCTACGGCTACTCGACGCGCTACGGCCACCTCTCGAGCTTCGCCGCGCGCCCCGGCCAGCGCCTCAAGCGCGGCGACATCATCGGCTACGTCGGCTCCACCGGCCGCTCGACCGGCCCGCACCTCCACTACGAAGTGCGCGTGAACAACAACCCGGTCAACCCGCTCGAGTACATCCTGAACGCGTTCTAACTCATCGCTTCACGCAAGGAGCGAGGCCGCCCGCAAGGGCGGCCTTTGTTTTTTGCCGCGCGATCGTACGCGAAGCGTTTGGAGTGCGCGAGCTACGCTCGCGCACTCCATGCGGCTGCGTCGAGCTGCCGCGGGCGGGGCGGGGGGCCGCAGGTCGACGCTGTGCAATGAAAGCGGCAGCATCGCTTCGCTATGCTGCCGCACTCCAAACGCTGCGCGTCTTAATCGATGCGCTCTTCTTCGCCCGACGGCAAGTCCCACCGCTCGGTGATGCGCTCGTGCGTGAGCCAGCGTTCGCAGTCGAGCGCGGCCTGGCAACCGCTGCCGGCGGCGGTGACGGCCTGCCGATAGATGTGGTCGACCACGTCTCCGCAGGCAAACACGCCCTGAATGTTCGTCACGGTCGAGTTCTTGTGCGGCAGACAGATGTAGCCGGCCTGATCGAGGTCGAGCTGCCCGATGTACGGCTTCGTGTTCGGTGTGTGTCCGATGGCGACGAACAAGCCCTGGGTCGCAAAATCGCGCGACTCGTTCGTCACGAGATTGCGCAGGCGCAGCGACGTGACGCCATTCTCTTTCGAGCCGATCACCTCGTCGACGGTCGTATCGAAGATGAACTCGATCTTCGGATTCGCGAACGCGCGGTCCTGCATGATCTTCGACGCGCGCAACTCCGAGCGGCGATGGACGACCGTGACCTTCTTCGCGAACTTGGTGAGGAACGTCGCCTCTTCCATCGCGGAATCGCCGCCGCCCACGACGACGATCTCTTTCTCCTTGAAGAAGAACCCGTCGCAGGTCGCGCAGTACGAAACGCCGAAGCCCTGCAGCGCGACTTCGCTCGGGAGACCGATCTGCTTGGCCGACGCGCCGGAGGCGATGATCACGGCCGGGGCGATGATGAGTGTCGATTCCGTTCGCACCTCGAATGGATGCGTGACGAGGTTCACACTCTCGACCGGCTCGAGCGCCTTGAACGTCGCGCCGAAACGCTCCGCCTGCTGGCGCATGAGGTCCATCAGCTCCGGCCCCATGATCCCCTTGGGGAATCCCGGGTAGTTCTCGACGTCGGTGGTGATGGTGAGCTGTCCGCCGGGCTGAAGGCCCTCGAGGACGAGGCACTTGATGTTCGCGCGGGAAAGATAGAGAGCGGCTGTGCATCCGGCCGGGCCGGAGCCGATGATGACGACTTGGTAATCGGTGATTCGTTCCATGCGGCGCGGATTGTATTACGCGCTAGAACAGCTTCGGCTCCGGCTGCAGCGCCTTCAAATACTCCTCGCCCATCAGCCGCTTCTGCCACTCGCGCATCGCCGGCACGTCCAGCGTCCCCGCCGTTGCGACAGCGGCGAGGATGTGACGCGCGCCGAGGACCGAGCCGTCGATCTTCAGCTCGCGGGCGTAGCGGTCGCGCACGGCCTTGAGACGATTGATGCGATTCTCGAGCGATTTGTCGCGGATCCACGCCTTCGGCTCGTTGCGTTCGGGCAGCTCCGCCTCGGGGATCTCCATCGCGCGGCGCACGATGCCGGCGAGATCGCGGCCATAGCGGTCGCCGTGATAGCGCGACACGCTCTTGAGCTGAGTGAGGTCGCGATGCGTGGCCGGCTTCTCCTTCGCGATCTCGACGATCGTGTCATTGCCGAGGACCTTGAAGGGCGGGCGGTCGGCCTTGCGCGCGAGCGCGTCGCGCCATTGATAGATGTCGCGCACGATCGCCAGAGAGCGGCGATCGAGGCCGCCGATGTTCTTCACCTTCCGCCAAGGCTGGGGATCGTCGTCCGTCACCTCGCGGTAGCGCACGTTCTCCAGACGCGCGAACTCCTCGAGCGCCCACTCCCAGCGGCCGAGGGCTGCCAGTTCTTCCTTCAGCTTCGCCGCGAGCGCGACGAGGTAATGCGTGTCCATCGCCGCGTACGCGAGCATGTCCGGCGGCAGCGGACGCATCGACCAGTCCGCGCGCTGATGGGCCTTGTTCGACTTCACCGTGAAATGACGGTCGAGCAGCGCCGCTAGTCCGAGGCCTTCGTATCCGAGGAGCTGCGCGCAGATCGACGTGTCGATCAGATTGCGCACCGTGAATCCGAAATCGCGATGCAGGATGCGCAGGTCGTAGTCGCCGCCGTGAAACACTTTCGTGATCGCCGGATCGCCGAGGATCTCGCCGAACCTCGTGAGGTCGACGCGCACGAGCGGATCGACGATGAGATCTTCGTCCGGGAGAGAGATCTGGATGAGGCAGACCTTGTCGAAGTACGAATGCAGCGAATCCGCCTCGGTGTCGACGGCGACTTGCGCGTGCGCCCCGACGCGCTCCAGCGCGTGATCGAGTGCGTCCTGGCGATCGATCCACTTCATTCCATGCCCGCCGATGATCCGAAATCGACAGAGCCGAGGCCGATCGACACCAGCCGCTCCTGAAACGCCGTGCGGTCGAACTCCGGCAGCACCGCCAGCGATTTCACCGTCGCCTCGTCTTCCGCGAACAACAAAAGCAGCGCAAGATCCTCGGCGCGCGGCACGCGCACCTCGCGATCGTCGATCACCGCCTGCGTGCCGGCCGAGACCATCCGTCCGTACAACGCGTTGCTGGCGAGAAGGACGTGCACGCGGACTTCCTCTTCTTCCGGGTCGACGAAGTTCAGCGGCACGAGATCCAGCTCCTCGGTCTGATCGAGATCGTCGCGATCGACGCGGAAGCCGCGGTTGCTGGCCATCATCGCGAGCTGGTTCTTCTGCGGCGCGTTCATCAGCGCGAGCACGTCCACCGCGCCGCCCGTGATCTCACCGCCCAGCCACGCCGCACGCGCGACATTTCCGACGAACATCGCATCGATGCGCAACTTTCCCAGAAGCTCGGCTGTCGCGTGGATGGCCCGGTTGTATCGCGCGGTCGCGCGAATGGAGTGCATGCGGCGGCGATCAATAGCACATCTCCGCGCGGTCGGCCACTGCGCGGAGAGTTGAGGCACGCTCTGTTATTCTGCAACACGGAAGTGCTGGGTGCTGAGTGCTGAGTGCTGAGTCCCACCCTCCCAGGGTCGGGGGTTCACTCAGCACTCAGCACTCAGCACTCAGCACTCGTGATGACCGCCCACCCCTTCGACTCCGCTCAGGGCCAACTCCTCGAGCTCATTCAGAAGCACTGGGGCTACTCCTCGCTGCGCCCGCTGCAGGAGGAAGCGATGCTGGCCGCGCTCTCGTCGCGCGACTCGCTGGTGGTCATGCCGACCGGCGGCGGCAAGTCGCTCTGCTACCAGGCGCCGGCGCTCCTCGGCGACACCGTGACGGTCGTCGTCTCGCCGCTGATCTCGCTCATGAAAGATCAGGTCGACGGCCTGCGCGAGTGTGGCGTCGACGCGGCGCAGATGAACAGCTCTCGGACTTCCGAGGAGAATCGCTCGATCGAGCGCGATATCTTCGCGAGACGGCTGAAGATCCTCTTCGTCTCGCCCGAGCGACTGGCGATGCAGGGTTTTCGGGACATGCTCCGCCGTGCCGCTGTGAAGACGTTCGCCATCGACGAGGCGCATTGCATCAGCCACTGGGGCCACGACTTCCGTCCCGAGTATCGGCAGCTGCGCACGCTCCGCGACGAGTTCCCCGAGGCGTCGATCCACGCGTACACGGCGACCGCGACGCCGGAAGTGCGGCGCGACATCGCGATGCAACTTGGCCTCCGCGATCCGCTCGTACTCGTGGGCGACTTCGATCGGCCGAACCTCACCTACCGCGTGCTCCCTCGGCAGGACGAAGGAAAGCAAGTCGTCGACGTGCTGGAGCGGCATCGCGGCGAGGCCGGGATCATCTACTGCACGCGCCGCAAAGACGTCGATGCACTCGCGGAGAAGCTGCGCCGCCGCGGACACGACGCCGTCGCCTACCACGCGGGGCTGACGCAGGAAGAGCGGCGCGAGGCGCAGGAGAAGTTCTCGTCGGAAAAGTGCGACCTGGTCGTGGCGACGGTGGCGTTCGGGATGGGCATCGATCGCTCGAACGTCCGCTTCGTCCTGCACACGGGGATGCCGAAGTCGATCGAGCATTACCAGCAGGAGTCGGGACGCGCGGGACGCGACGGACTCGAGGCGGAGTGCGTCCTGCTCTATTCGGGCGCCGACCTGATGCTGTGGCGCTCGATGCTGCTGAACGAGACCACCGATTCCGCACACGCGGACTCGCTGCTGAAGCACCTCAACGACATGGACCGCTATTGTTCCGGCGCGAAGTGCCGTCACCGGACGCTCGTCGAGTACTTCGGCCAGCAACACGCCGGTGAGTCGTGCAACGCATGCGACATCTGCCTCGGCGAGACGGAAGAAGTCGCGGACGCGCTGATCGTCGCGCAGAAGATCGTGTCATGCGTCGTGCGCTTGCGCGAGTCGTGGGGCGTGGCTCACGTCGCGGGCGTGCTGCGCGGCGAGGACACGGAGAAGATCCGCGAGCGCCAGCACGATCAGTTGTCGACGTACGGATTGCTCAAAGGAAACTCGCGGCACGATGTGCGGGAGTGGGTGTATCAGCTCATCGCACAGGGCTTCCTGGAACAGACGACCTCGGAGTATCCGGTGCTGCGCTGCGGCCCGCGCGCGCGCGAAGTGCTGCGCGGACTCGCGGAGGTCAAGCTGCGGCAGCCCGCGGTGCGGAAGCGCGACGCGCCGGTCGCGCGCGAGCGGATCTCTCCCGTCGCCGACGGCCCGTACGATCGCACGCTGTTCGAGGCGCTGCGCGTCTGGCGCCGCGGGGAAGCGCAGGAGCGCGGCGTGCCGCCGTACGTGATCTTCAGCGATCGCACTCTGCGCGAGCTCGCCCGCCTGCGTCCCTCGACGCGGTACGAGCTCCGAGGGATTTACGGGATCGGCGACGCGAAGCTAGAGGCGTTCGGGGAGGCGGTGCTGAAAGTCGTCGAGTCGTCAACCGTGTCATCCTGAAGCCGCGCAGACGGCGAAGGACCCCTGCCGACAGCACGTGACGCGTCCAACGCACGGGATCCTTCGCCGTCTGCGCGGCTTCAGGATGACAGCAACTCCAGAATCCTCTCCACGTGCCCCCACTCCGTCGCCCCGTTCCCGATCGCCACGCGAATCGCGTACTGCCCGCGCAGTTTCGTGTGCGAGACGAACAACTGGCCGCTGGCGTTCATCCGCTCCAGCGCTTCCATCGTCTCGTCGTCCGTGCGGAGGCGGAAGACGACTACGCTGAACGACTGCGAGAGAACTTCCACGCCGTCACGTTTGCGGAGCTCGTCCGCGAGCCGCACCGCGAAGCCGACGTGACCGCGGATCACGTTGCGCAGGTGATCGAGACCGTAATGCTCGAGGACCAGCCACAACTTCAGCGCGCGGAAGCGCCGTCCGAGCTGGAGGCCGTAGTCCATGTAGTTGATCTCGGCGGTGTCGGTGGTCTTGAGGTATTCGGGGACGAGCGAAAACGTTTCGCGCAGCACGTCCGGCCGGCGCGTGTACAACACGCTGCAGTCGATCGGCGTGAAGAGCCACTTGTGCGGGTTCGTGACGATCGAGTCGGCGTACTCGATCCCGTCCCAGATGAACCGGAACTCCGGAACGATCGTCGCCGAGCCAGCGTAGGCCGCGTCCACGTGCAGCCAGCAGTTCTCGCGCTGCGCGATCTCGCCGATCGCGCGCACGGGATCGACCGCGGCCGTCGACGTCGTGCCGGTCGTCGCCACGATCACGCACGGCAGCATCCCCGCCGCGCGATCGTGAGCGATGGCCTCGGACAGCGCATCGGCGCGCATCGCGAACTTTTCGTCGCTCGGGATCTTGACGATGTTCTTCGCGCCGAATCCGAGAGCGAGCGCACCTTTGTCGACCGAAGAGTGCGCGTGCTCGGAGCAGTACAGACGCAACGGCGGGAGATCTCGGCCGGTCATTCCTTCTCCGCGGATGTCGAGTCCCGTCGCCTCGCGCGCCGCCGCGAGCGCCAGAAAGACGTTGATGGACGCGGTGTCGTTGATGATCCCGAACAGGTTCGACGGCAGTCCCATCGCGTCGCGCAGCCAGCGCAGCGCCACCGTCTCCAGCTCCGTCAGCGACGGCGACGTCTTCCACAACATCCCGTTCGCGTTGATGGCCGCGGTCAAAAGCTCGCCGAGGACGCCGGCCTGCGAGCCGGTGATGCTGAAGTACGCGAAGAACGACGGGTGATTCCAGTGCGTGATCCCGGGAAGGAGCTTCTGCTGGAACTCGGCGAACAACGCGTCGTATGGTTTGCCCACCTCACTCGGCGCGGACGCGAACTGCTTTTCGATGTCACCCGGCTGCACGCGCGAGAGCACGGAGTAGGAATCGATGTTGTCGATGTAGTCGGCAATCCAGTCGACGGCTCGGTGGGCGGAGGCGCGGAAGTCTGTGGTGGTGGGATCTAACTTCATGCGCGGAAGTTACCACTGTCATCCTGAAGCCGAGTAGACGGCGAAGGACCCCGTGCGTTGAGCGGATCACGTGCTTCGGCAGGAGATCCTTCGCCGTCTGCGCGGCTTCAGGATGACATGGACAGCTACGACGCGCCCTTACCGGACAAGACCGCCGGAATCGTCCGCAGCAGGATCTTCAGATCCAGACCCGGCGACCAGTTGTCGATGTACTGCAGGTCGAGCTTCATCCAGTGGTCGAAGTCCTGGATCTGATTGCGGCCGCTGATCTGCCAGAGGCAGGTGAGGCCCGGCTTCATCGAAAGCCGTCTGCGGTGCCAGCGGTGATACGACGCAACTTCCTCGGGAATCGGCGGGCGCGGGCCGACGAGGCTCATGTCGCCCTTCAGCACGTTCCAGAGCTGCGGGATCTCGTCGAGGGAGAAGCGGCGCATCCAGCGGCCGACCGGCGTCACGCGCGGGTCGGCCTTGGCCTTGAACGCGGGTCCGTTCATCTCGTTGAGGTGCGCGACTTCCTCGCGGCGCGCGTGCGCGTCCTCGATCATCGTGCGGAACTTGTAGAGCGTGAACTCGCGGCCATTGAGACCCATGCGCCGCTGCTTGAAGAGCACGGAGCCGGGCGACGTCAGTTTGATCGCCAGCGCGGCGATGCCGATGATCGGCATGGCCAGTCCGAGGACCAGCAGGGAGAGCGCGACGTCGAGGGCGCGCTTGAGCGCGAGGTGCGCCTCGTTCGACGGAGTAGTCGTGAACGTGAGGAACGGCACCCCTTCCAGCTCCTCGATCTCCAGGCGCGCGACGCGGTTCTGAATGAAGTTCATCGCGACGCGGGTGCGGATGCCGAGCTCCTCGCACATGAGGAAGATCTGCTTCATCTCGTCGAGCTTCTTGCGCGTGACGGCGAAGACGATCTCGTCGATCGGCTCGACGATCTCGCGCGTCTCGAGGATCCGCTTGAGGTCGGGGACGTTGCCGAAGACGCGGTATCGCGCCCAGCCGTTCGAGAGGCGATGGCCGTCGGAGACGAAGCCGAGGATCTTGTAGCCCCAGTACTTGTGTCCCGCGACCATGCGGGCGATGTCGGTGGCGCGGCGGCCGGTGCCGACGATCAGCAGCGTCCGATAGTTGAGGCCCTTCGAGCGCACCCAGCGCGCGATGATGCGCACGAGGATCTTTTCCGCCACGAGCAAAACCGCGCAGAGCGCCGCGAACAACATGAACCACGTGCGCGAGAGCTGCCGCAGGGGCAGGAGGAACGCCAGGGTGGCGAGGATGGCGGTGCCGACGACGACGACGCGGATGGTCGTCAGCGCCTCACGCGTCAGCGGAATGGTGCGGTGCGAGTGGTAGCTGTCGTACGTGAAGAGCAGGACCGACCAGATGATCAGGACCAGCGGATAGATCTTCAGGTAGTCGGTGAGGGGGAAAAGGCCGGTGGGAAAGTGCGACGGGTCGACCCACGGCAGGAAGAGGTCGCGCAGGAAAAAGGCGGCAAAAAACGCGACCGATGTCAGGGCGAGGTCGACCCCGTAGACGATCCTCGCAATCACCCGCGCTTTCTGCTTCAGCATCTGAACGTTCTTTTACCGCAACGATATACGGAGCGGAACTCCGTTCCGTCTAGGCCGGCACGCAGAATCCTAGAGAGACCTGAGAAGCTGCTCGTAAGCGTCGGTGACGCGCTCCCAGGAGTACTTCTCGGCCGCCCGTTTCCGGGCCTTCGCTCGGAAGTCCTCTCTTTCCAATGGATTCCGGAGCAATTCCGAAATCATGCTGGAGAGGTTCTCCTCCGGCCTGAGCCGGAAGTAACGAACGGCGTCCCCCCCGACTTCCCGATTTTCGGGGGTGTCATGGGCCAGGACGGCGCCGCCGGAGCCCATGGCCTCGATCATCGCCGGGTGCGTCCCGCCGACTTCCGTGGCCTGGATGTAGAGGAGGGCGTTGCGCTGGAGGGTGCGGTAGTCGCGGTCGTAGAGGGCGCCGGGGAGGAGGACGTTGGGACCTTTCTGTGCGTTCAGTTGGTCGACGAGGTCTTTCGCGTAGAGGCCTTTGCCGACCATGACGAGTTTGGTTGCGGGTTGCGAGTTGCGGGTTGCGAGGAGCACCTCGAGCGGATTGTTCTCGGGCTCGAAGCGGCTCACGTAGAGAACGTAGCTGCGCGGTTCGAGTTGGAGGCGCTGCAGCACGTCGGAGTCTTCTTCATCCGGGAATTCGGAACCGTACGGGATCACCACCGGCTCGAACGCGTAGTTCTCCCGGTAGTAATCGGCAATCACCTCGGCGTCGGCGATCAGGCGATTTGCAAATGCCACGGAAAACGTCTCGCCGATCGCGTAGACCGCGCGTCCGAAAACGTTCCACTTGCGGCGCCTGCGCTCGATGCCGTCGACGTTGATCGCCACGGGAATGCGCGCCGCGCGCAGGAGCGGGAGGACGAACGCATTCGCCGCGTTGCAGACGAGCACCGCGTCGAAGTCGTGGCGCAACGCATCCAGCGCGGAGAGGAAGGCGTGGGACACTGTCTCGAAATATTTGTGGCGGATGGCAGGGATGACGATGCGGCGGACGCCGTTCCAGTCGCTCGCAACCCGCAACTCGGAACTCGCAACCTCCCGGCAATAAACGCTCACCTCATGTCCACGCGCGACCAACCGCGTCGACAGTTCCGCGGCAAACGTTTCGAACCCGCCGTAGTTCGGCGGGACGCCGCGCGTGCCGAGAATAGCGATCTTCATTGGAACCATTTTGCGAGATCGCGGTCGCTCAAGGTGCGTCGCGATTGAATCGCGCGCCGCTTCGCGAGTACGCGCTTGCGATTGCGCCAAAGCCACTCGAACGCCGGCAGCGACGAGCGCTCGACCGTCAGCGCGGCGAGGAGCACGACCAGATCGCGCGCCAGCTCGAACGGCGCGTTGCGCAGCGCGAGGTACATCCCCTCGTTCCGAATCCGCAGCAGAAAGCGGTTCTTCACCGAGTGCATGTTGACGTCCGCTGGGAGCCTGCGCCGCGCCGCAGGCGTCACGCGCCGCACGTGATACGCAACCGCGCGCGGCTCGCACACCGCCCGCCACCCACGCAACCGGCCCCGCCACGCGAGATCCGCATCCTCGCGATACGCGAAGAAGTCCTCGTCGAACGCCTCGCCGTCGATGCTGACGTCGCGTAGAAACGACACGCGGAACATTGCCGCGGCGCCGCTGACGCCGAAGACCTCTGTGAGCTCGGCCGGACGTACGGTGATGTCGAGATGGCGACCATTACGCGTCATACGCATGCCCGCGGAGTCGATGTCCTTCGTCGGCTCGATGTCCCACCCCTGCGCGCGGATCAGCAGACCCGTCGCGGAGCCGATGGGGGGCGGGCTTCCAGCCCGCTCCGGCCGGGCATCCTGCCCGGCCACAAGAGCGCGATCGCGCTCGGCGGCATCCGAATCACGCGCGAAGGCGCCGGGCACGATGCCCGGCGCGGGTGGGCTGGAAGCCCGGCCCTCCATCACCCCCACCAGCCGCTCCGCGTAATCCGGCAGGAGGTAACAATCGGGGTTCACGACGAGCAGGAACTCGCCGCTCGCGGCGGCCAGCCCCTGATTCACCGCCGCGCTGAAGCCGCGGTTCGTCTCGTTGCGGATCAGGCGCGTCGCGTGCGGCGCGACGATCTCCAACGACGTGTCGGCCGACGCGTTGTCGACGACGATCAGCTCGCGGTCGCGGTACGTCTGCTGGAGGATCCCGTCGAGGCAGCGGCGCAAATACGGCGCGCTGTTCCACGTCACGAGGACGATCGAGACTCGTCCCATCGATGGAAAGCTCTCTTCATCACTCCCGCGTACGCACTCATCGCCTCGGCGCGTCCGATCCCGCGGGGACGCAGGCCGACGAAGCTCGCCGACACGCGCAGCATCATTCCGAACACGATCCCCCACCGCAGCGCCTCGGCCTGTCTGGGCCGCATCCACTTGCGCGCGTAGCGCCACATGTTGCGATTCCAGATGTCCACGAAGCCCGCGAAGTGGATGTGCTCGAGGCTCGAGCCGCCGAAGTGCACGACTCGCGCGCCAGGCACGACCCACATCTCTTTCTTGTGCTCTGCGAGACGGCGGCAGTAGTCGACGTCTTCGAACCATGCCGGCGCGAACTGCTCGTCGAGCGGCCCGATCTCGTCCACGACTTCACGCCGGAGCAGCAACGCCGCAGCCGCGGGCTGCTCGATTTTCCGCGGTTCGGTGAGATCGAGATCGTGATAGCGATAGCTCGCCGTCGCGGGATTGCTCGGGAAGAGCTTGTTCAGCAGGAGCAGTTCCGCCGCGAACGTGCCGAGGGTCGGGAGGCGGCGGAGTTGGAACTCGTGCTGCGAGTCGCCGCTGTGGTC
Organism: Thermoanaerobaculia bacterium; assembly: GCA_035999335.1. Taxonomy (GTDB): domain Bacteria; phylum Acidobacteriota; class Thermoanaerobaculia; order Gp7-AA8; family Gp7-AA8; genus QHVT01. The sequence goes on from DASYGV010000168.1 coordinate 18,715, forward strand.
GATCAGCAGCGGCACCGCGGCGGAAATGTTCGGATGCGCTTCGAGGAACTCGAACAGGAGCGTCAGCGCGCGCGGCGCGAGCTCGCAGTCCGGATTGAGCAGGAAGACGTAGCGCCCGCGCGACGCGCCGAAGGCGCGATTCGTCCCGCCGGCAAAGCCGGCGTTGGTCGTCGAGCGAAGAACGTTCTCCTTACCGAGATGCTGAATCGTGTCGTCGGTGGAGGCGTTGTCGTGCACGACCACCTCGTACCGGAGGCCTTCGCACGCGGCGGGGATGGATCGCAGGCAGCGGTCGATCCAGCGCCCGCTGTTCCAGGTGACGATGAGAATGGACAGGTCCAGCACGTGGGCGCGGGGCCTCACGACCGGTGCCTGGTCGAGGTCGAACATTACGTTTGCCATTGCATGATCGCGCGAACCAGCGGGCGTGTCACGACGTCCCACGCGTATCGAGGCCGGATGCGCTCGAGACTTGCTACGGATGTGAACCAGGTTTCGTCGTCCATCAGAAGCCGGCGGATGGCCTCGGCCACCCCCGCGACATCCCCGGGCGAAACGACGATGCCGAGACCTTCCTTCTCGACCAGCTCGGCCGCGAAGCCACCCGCGGTGGCCACGACGGGGATACCGGCAGCAATGGCGTCAAAGAGCCTCGTTCGGATCGAATACTGCGCTTCCGCCGTGCGCCGGTGGAGCATGATAGCGATTTTCCCGGAGCGCAGCCATGCGAGCCGTTCGCCGTACGGCACCCAGTGCTCGTTGGCGGACACATGAGGACCTCCGCGCGCGAGGAGCGCGTCGAAGCGGTCGTCGCGGCGCCGGTCGATGAGCGCGCGGTTCGGACGCGAGCGGCCGAGGAAGAGGAGCTTCGCGTGGATGCCATCGCGGTTGAGGCGCACGATCGCGTCGATGGCCGTCGCGGGATCGAGCCATTCCCACACACCGCCACCCCACACGACGATGTTGTCCTGCGGCTTCGGACACGATGTCACGTCGTCGAGATCGATCCCGAACGGCACTTCGATCCACGGCGCGTCGCCGCTCTGGAGGCTCTCGTAGAACTGACGCTGTTTCGATGCCGCACACACGAGCAGATCCGCACGCATGAGCGCCTCGGACAACCGCCACCATTCCGCCGCGAGATGCACGCGCTGCCGCAGCGAGGGCATGTCGCCGTAGAGCTCCCGCAGCTCGAGCACCGTGGGATCGAAGAGATCGTAGACGATGCGCTGCGACGCGCGGCGCTTGCCGAATCCGCGCGCGGGCTGGCCGATGAGGACGTTCGCGTCGCGCATCGCGGCGCGCGCGGCGTCGGTGCCGTGCTCGATGAACGTGGGACGGGCTTCAGCCCGTCCCATGCCTTCCGCTTTCGCGATCAGCGTCGTGTCGAAGTGCTTCGACAGCTCGCGCGCGAGGTGCCATGCGCGGATGCCCGGACCGGCCATGCGGTCTCCGACGACGTCGGGCGTGTGGACTACAACCGAAAACATCGAGCGATGAACGATGAACGATGAACGATGAACTGTCGAGCCTTTGTTCATCGTTCATCGCTCATCGTTCATCGCTCCGAACAATCCCTGCACGATCCCACGGAGAGACGAGCGGCCCCGAACGAGGAGCATTGCGTCTTCGCACAGGAGTGAACCGATACGGCCGACGCCCGGATGCATGCGCGCGACGAGGTAGCGGTTGCGCGTGCGGAGACGGAGCGCGTCGCCGCGCAGCGCATGCGCGCTCGCGGATCCGCGATGCGTCGCCTTCACCACCGGCACAACGGCCGTTCGCCAGCCGGCGTCGCGCAGACGCGCGCAGAGCTCGACGTCTTCGTAGTAGGCGAACAGGCGCTCGTCGAACATGCGTCCGCCGAGGGCTGTGCGGCGGTAGAGGGTGGCAGTGGCGGAGACGCCCCACGCCACCGAGAGCGGCGAGCCGACCGGGTTGCCGTGACCAATTTGCCGGAACGTGCCGTTGCCGACGTCGATGCCCGCGCCGTCGATCATGCCGTCAGGCCGACGGATGATCGTCTGCACGGCGGCGAGCTTCTCGTCGCGATCGAGCGCGTCGCGCACGTACGCGAGCCAGTCGGCGTCGAGGACGACGTCGTTGTTGACGAGCGCGACGTACGGCGCGGTGGAGAGCCGCAGCGCCGCGTTCGCACCGCCCGCGAATCCGAGGTTCGCTTCGCTGCGCGCGGTGGCGTTGGGCGTCGGCGTGCGCGAGCCGTTGTCGAAGACGATGACGCGCGACGGCTGCACGGACTGCGCGCGGATGGAGGCGAGGCATTCCTCGAGCATCGGACCGCCGTCGAGGTCGAGGACGATGACGTCGATCATCGCGCCTGTCATCGCTTCTCCAAACGATCGACGTTGATGGCACCGCTGAGCACTCGCAGCGTGACGCGTCCTTCTCGTGGAACGTTCACGCGGACGGTTTGATAGCGCTCGTTTGGCGTCACTGAATACGCGTGACCAGCGAGCTCGAACGTCGCACCGAGGCCGGTGATCAGGTGGAGCGTGTGCGCTCCCTCGCGCGCCAGAAAGGAGACCGAGTCGTTCGCCTCGAGCACCCATCCGCCGTTGTACGTCGCGCGCAAGAGCGTGTAGCGGTCGGGGTAGAGCTTGCCGCCGTCGTGGACGACGTGGGCGTCTTCGAAGTGGACGATTTGTCCCGGTTGCCGCGCGAAGTGAAACGCGATCGCAAGCGCAAGCGCGACGAGAGGAATTTCAAAGCGGCGGCTTTGCCGCCGCACTCCAAAGAGCACGAGCGTGAGCAATCCCCACCATGCCGCATCGTTCAATCGCACGAAGCTCGGAAAGAAGCGCGAGAAATCGGTGTGATAGAGACTCGACAACCACTCTCCCACCGCGTTCTCCCCGGTGAATTCGTGGAAGAGGCGCCATGGATACGCGACGCCGTGGATCACGAGCCCGATCGTCCAGGCGGAGACCAGCGCGATCGTCCCCCGCGGAAGTTTCTCCCAGACCGATGCGATCCCGAGTGCAAGCACGGGCATCAGAAAGACGACGTAGCGCAGCGGCGGCGCCCACCCACCAAACCATTCGCCGCGCGGGATCAGATAGAAGACATAGAGCAGCGACGCGAGGATGCCCGTTCGAAATCCGTGCGGCGTCGTCTTCCAACTCGTGAGCGCGACGATCACGAACAGGTAGAACGGCGCCTGGAACAACAGCCCGCTCATCCCGTCGACGAGCAGTCCGCAGAAGCCGATCACATAGTTCATCGGGTTCATCGGAATGAGCTCGCGCCAGGTGTGGACGTTGGTCGGGTCGCCGGTGATGAACCAGACAACCAGCAACGGTAGGACGAGAATCGCGAGCGCAATTTTCTTTCGTGCGGTCGCAACAACTCCGATCGCGACCAGCACAAACCTCAACTTCAGCATCACCAGCCCAAGCACCGCCGGCATCCACCTCTTCGCGCGATGCTCGCGCACCCCGCGCAGCGCTTCGACGAAGAAGAACGCCGCCGGCACCTCGGGCCAGATGCGCGTCGCGTAGAAAAGCACCGGCGGCGCGAGCGCAAAGAACGGGAAGACGCCGCGGATCGCGTCTTCGCCGATGCCTTCGTCCTCCATCCATCGCACGGTCGACCGCACCAGCAGCACGCCGAAGAGCGCGATCGTCGCGATCGCGCCGTACAAGCCGGCGAGGAGGTAGCCTGGCACCATCAGCAACGCAAGAAACGGCTCGTGTCGCGAATATTGCTCGCCGTGCTTCCCTACCGGATCGCCGAACAATGGGACGAGGTCCTCGCGGCGCCATTGCGCTCCGACACGCGTGCCGTACTGATTTGCGAGATCGAGGTCGAAATCACGCACGATCGAGTCGGTGACGAGCAAGTAGTACGGCTCGTCGCCGTCGATCGGCGTGCGGAGCATCGCCGGGATCGCGAGGGCATAGACGATCGCGGCGATCAGCGCGGCGCGGTTTGCCGACCAGCGAACCTGCTTTCCGAGCGCGAGGAACAGCGAAAACGTCGCGAGCTTGATCACCGCGACCGCTACGCACGCGAGATAGGGGTCGCTCAACGCCGGAACGCGGCGCCAGAGCAACCAGGCAAAGAGCCAAGTCGCGGCATCGACGCCGAGATAGCGGACCAGCGTCCGGCCGCGCAGCGCGACCAGCGGCAACACGAGCAGCACGAGGACGGTCGCGGCGATCACTCGAACCCTTCGACCTGCAGGGACGCGTCCGCGGGAAGCGCGGCGTCTGCGGTGACGCGGATCTTGCGCGCGCCGCGCGGCAGCGCGACGCGGCCCGCGCCGTCGATCCACGCGGCATAGCCGTATTCGCGGATCGTCCCCGCGGCATCGCGCGGCAATGGATTGTGAGCGCGGTACCAGTGTTCGCGGCGCAGATAGCCCCAATCCGCGGCATCGCCGATGCGGACGTCAATGCCACCCGGCTCGATCCGTCCGAGGAGCGCGCCGCGGCGGAGGTGGGCGACGTTCGCGCCAGAGACGATGATGCTCTTCGCGCCGTCGGGGACGTCATAGCTCGCACTCTTGTTCGGCGCGAGCGCGTCGATCTGCGTTCGCCGTGCGGGCGGCTTCGCTTCGCGCAGAAAGTACGGGAACGCGCGCGCGACGATGCCGCTCCAGGGAAAGAAGAGAACGACGAACGCGAGCACGACCGTCGATGGCCACGTGAGCCGAAGCGCCGGAAGTCCGAACGTGCGCGCAGCGGCGGCGATGAGAAGCACGGCCAGCGGGAACGCGAGCGTGCGCAACGGAACGGCAGGGGTCACGAGCGCGGCGATCACCGCGACAGCGACGGCGAACGGCGTGCGGCCGAGGACGAACACGATCGCGACGGCGATCGCGAGAAGGAAGAGCTCGCGGCCGAGGAGGACGTGATCGAGAGGGATCCAGCGGAGGAGGACGATCGCGATGACGGTGATGACCAGGGGACGCGGGCTTCCAGCCCGCATGCGAGCTGAAAGCCCGCACCCCATCGCTGCGGCCACGATCGCCCCGAACGCGAGCAGCCGCAGTTGCTCATCCGGGAACGCGATCTCCGCGACGATCAACAGCGGCACGCCCAGCATCACCGCGGGATACGAAAGCCACGCGAGGAACGTCACCGCCAGCGCCAGCAGCGGCAGCGCCTGGTCGATCGGCGTCGTTTGATGGACGGCGAGATGGCACGCGTACGCCGACAGCGCCGCGGCGGCAATCCAGCGAAGGTTCTCCAATTCAGGCGACCGTGACGCTCGCGGCCGGGTCCCGCACGAACTCCGGATCGAACCCCTCGAGCGTCTCGGGCGTGATGGTAGCGCGATAAATCAGCCGCGCGTCACCCTTCAGCCGCACGTCGCTCGCGTAGCCGTCCCGCAGCGTGAACGACACTTCGAGCGTGACCCCGCTTCGCGTCAGCACCGACACCGGCGACTTCACCTTGCCGAACATCGCGCTCGTCACCGCCGAGGCCACGACGCCGGAGCCGCACGCGAGAGTCTCGTTCTCCACGCCGCGCTCGTACGTCCGCACCTCGATCGAATGCTCGTCCCGCACGACGACGAAGTTCGCGTTCGCCCCGCCGTCCGGCTCCAGATCGCGATGCCTGCGGATCGCCATCCCCAACGGAGCGATGTCCTGTGTCCACAGATCTGTCCTGAGAAACACCACGTAGTGCGGCACGCCGACCATCATGGAGCTGCCGCGCACGGTCTGATCGCCAATCACGAGCGGCCTCTGCGGCCGGTACGAATGCGGCGCCGGCATCGAGATCGTCACCAGCCCGCCGTCTCCGATCTCCGCGGCGACGATCCCCGCGTCCGTCTCGATCGTCATCTTCCGGCCGGCGATCACGTTGAGAAATGCGAACCGCGCCGCGCAGCGCGTGCCATTCCCGCAAAACGCCGCCAGACCGCCGTCGGCGTTGTAGTAGCGCATCCGGAACGTTGCCCGCGCCGAGCCCTCGATGAGGATGAGCCCGTCGGCGCCGACCGAGAGACCGCGCGTACAGATCCGCCGCGTCAGCTCACCGGCGTCGGCGATCTTCGCGGTTCGGTTGTCCCTGTTATCCACGACCACGAAGTCGTTGCCGCCCCCGGCCATCTTCGAAAAGCTCAACCCATCGTGCTTCACTTGTCCTCCGGAAGTTTTCCACCGGTGCCCCGGTTTGCCTCCGACGGTCTTGTATTCTCGCACGACGTGGGCCGCTCGCTCGCGTAACGTCGGATAAGACCGATTCGTCTCAAAGACGGAGTCGTCGAGTCTTCGAGTCGTCAAGTCTTCGAGCAATCCTCGGCGACTTGAAGACTCGACGACTCGAAGGCTCCTCCCGGAGGTCAGGTTTGAAACGTACTCTCGCAATTCTCACGGCAGCGATACTCGCGCTGCCGCTATTCGCGCAGAAAAAGGACCAGGAGCCCGAGTCCCCGCGGCTGGTCGAGAACATCGACGTTCGGATCATCAACGTCGACGTCGTCGTCACCGACAAACGCGGCAACTTCATCCCCAACCTCACCGCCGACGACTTCACGATCCTCGAGAACAGCGTCCCAAAGACGATCACGAACTTCTACGAGGTTCAGGGAAGCGTCGCCAAGAGCGTCGTCGGTGAAGGTGAGGCCGCTCCCGAAGCCGCGAAGAAAGAAGTCGCGGAGAGCATGAAGCGGCGGATCATCTTCTACGTCGACAACCTCTCGCTCGCCCCCTTCAACCGCAACCGCGTCTTCCAGCAGATGAAGGACTTCGTGCATGAGGTCATGCGGCCGGGCGACGAGGCGATGATCGCCACGTACAACCGCAGCATGAAAGTGCGCGTGCCGTTCACGCGCGACTCCGCCCAAATCCTCTCCATGCTCGACTCGCTGCAGAAGGAGTCCGGCCTGGGCATCGCCAACCGCAGCGAGCGCAAGTCGACCGAGGACCGCATCCGCGAGGCGAGCTCGTACTACGACGCGCTCGCTACCGCGCGCCAGTACGCGTCGTCGATCGAGCACGACTTGCGGCAGGGCGTCTCCTCGATCAACGCGCTCATGACCACGCTGGCCGGCGTCGAGGGAAAGAAGGTCCTCGTCCTCACCAGCGAGGGCTTCCCGATCCAGCCGGGCCGCGAGATGTTCTATTTCATCGAGGACGTGGCCCGTGAGAAGGGGTGGCAAAACACGGGCTCGTCGATGCTCGAGGGCATGACCTTCGACGGCACGAATCTCGTCCAGTCGGTGGCCAAGACGGCGAACGCGAACAACATCACGATGTACACCGTCCACGCGGCCGGCCTGACCGGCGGATCGGAAGGGTCCGCCGAGAACGCGCAGCCAATCTCGGCGCAGGTGTCGCAGGCGGCGTCCTCGAATACGACCGAGTCGATGCAGCTCATGGCCGAGATGACCGGCGGCCTGGCCTCGGTGCAGACGAACAACTTCAAGCTCGCCTTCGAGAAGATCCGGCAGGATCTCGAGTCGTACTACTCCCTCGGATACCGCGCCGGCACGGAGCGCGTGGATCGCCAGCGCTATCTGCAGGTGCGGATGAAGAACAGGGACTACCGCGTCCGCAATCGCCAGACGTTCGTCGAGAAGTCGATGCACGCGGAGATGAGCGATCGCGTGGTCGCGAGCCTGCTTTACCGCATCAAGGACAACGACCTCGGCATCCTCACCCGCGTCGGCAGTCCGCTGCCGACCGAGGACGGCTATTACCACGTGCCGGTCGACATCCAGATCCCGATGCAGGCACTCACGCTCTTGCCGCAGGGCGACGCTGATTACGTGGGCGGCTTCGAAGTCTACGTGGTGGTGGCGAACAAGGACAACGACATGTCCGACGTCGCCCGCAAGTCGCACCAGGTGCGCGTCCCGACCGCGCAGTTCAAGCAGCTGAGCGGCAAGTTCTACACGTACACGCTGGAGCTGTTGATGGAGCGCGGCCTGAACAAGATCTCCATCGGCGTGGTCGATCAAGTCTCGAACACCAGCGGCTTCGCGCGCGACCAGATCATCGCGCAGGACATGAGATAGACGCAGTGCTGAGTGCTGGGTGCTGAGTGCTGAGTAGGGCACTCGGGACACGCCACTCAGCACTCAGCACCCAGCACCCAGCACTTTTCAATGCGCGTGCTTTTCACGCTTCAGTACCTCGGCACCCGCTACGGCGGCTGGCAGACGCAGGCGAACGCTGTGTCGGTGCAGCAGGTGGTCGAGGAGGCGCTGGCGAAGATCTTCGCGCAGGACGTGCGCGTTCACGGCGCCGGGCGCACCGACGCGGGAGTCCACGCGGAGGCGCAACGCGCGCACTTCGATGCGCCGTTCGACATTCCCCCGCGTGGACTGGTCCTCGGCATCAACCAACTCTTGCCGTCCGATATCCGCGTGACGCACGCCAAGACCGTCGCGGACGACTTTCACGCGCGTTTCTCCGCGAAAACGAAGACGTACGAGTACCGCATCTGGAACGCCGAGGTGGCCGACGTGTTCACGGCCGAGACGTACGCGCACGTCGCGAAGGCGCTCGACGACCGCGCGATGCACGACGCGGCGCAGGAGCTCGCCGGCACGCACGACTTCGCCGTTTTCACCGTCGCCGATCCGGAGGTGTCGTCGACGACGCGAAGCATCGAATCGATTGCGGTGCAGCGTGACGGCGAAGCCATCCGCATCACAGTTACCGCCGACGGCTTTCTTCGCTACATGGTCCGGCGCATCGCCGGCTCGCTCATCGAGATCGGGCGCGGCAAGCTCGCGCGCGACGGAATGTGGCACGAGGCGCGCTGGACCGCTCCGGCCAAAGGGCTGGTGTTGAAGAACGTCAGTTACGAGTAGCGGGTTGCGAGTTACGAGAGCTCCCTCGGAACCCGCAACTCGCAACCCGCCACTGTTTGATAACATCCCGGCCAAAATGATCGACGTTCGCAAGCTTTGCGAGCCGGGGTCGATCGAGGAGACCCTCCTCGACAAGATCGACCTCAAGCGGCTCCCGCGGCACATCGCGGTGATCATGGACGGGAACGGCCGTTGGGCGCGCGCCCGCAGCCTTCCGCGCGTCGAAGGCCACCGCTCCGGCATCGCCTCGGTCCGCGAGATCGTCGAGACGGCCGCGCGCCTCGAGCTTCCGGTCATCACCCTCTACGCATTTTCGGTCGAGAACTGGAAGCGGCCGCGCTACGAGGTCGCCACGCTGATGATGCTCCTCAAGGAGTACCTCCGGAAGGAGCTGCAGACGCTGATGGAGAACAACATCCGCTTCGCACCCATCGGCCGTGTGGACGGACTCGATCCGAGCGTGCAGCGCGAGCTGCGCTACGCGCAGGAGAAGACCGCGGAAAACACAGGTCTGCTGTTCCAGATCGCGCTCAACTACGGCGGCCGCGCGGAGATCGTCGACACGTGCAACCGCATCATCGCCACGTTGCGCGAGAAGGAGATGACCGACGCGGTCATCGACGAGGCGTTCTTCGCCGATCACCTCTACACCGCGAACGTCGAGGACCCCGACCTGCTGATCCGCACCAGCGGCGAGCTGCGGGTGTCGAACTTCCTGCTCTGGCAGATCGCCTACGCCGAGATCTACGTGACGAAGGTGCTGTGGCCGGATTTCCGCCGCCGCCACCTCTTCGAGGCCATCATCGACTTCCAATCGCGGGAACGCCGCTACGGAGGCGTGGAGCCGCCGGACTCGGAGATGTTCATCGAGGCGGATGACTCGGCGGCCTCCTCCTGATGCGCTTCTCCCGCGAAATCACCGCCGCGATCGCATCGCCGTTCGTCATCTGGCTGATCGGCTGGAGTCACGAATACGTCTTCAACGCCGTGATCGCGCTGGTCGCGGTGGTGGCGATGCTGGAGTTCATCAACCTCGGCAAGATGAAGGGCTACCACATCCCGGCCGTGCTGTGCATCGCGGTGATGCTGATCATCATGGGCGCGTTCGTGCTCGAAGACCTTTCGGTCGAGCTGGGGATGTTCGCCGCGCTGCTGCTGATCCCGGCCTCCTACGTTTTCACGAAAAAGCCCGTCGAGGAATCGCTGCCCTCGAGCGCCGTGGCCGTGCTCGCGACGACGTACGTCGGCCTCCTCTGCGGCTCGCTCATCCGCCTGCGCCATGACTTCCCCGAGGACGGTTGGAAGCTCGTGTTCTTCCTGCTGCTGGTGGTGTGGCTCGGCGACTCGGGCGCGTACTACGTCGGCAGGAAGTTCGGGAAGCACAAGCTCTCGCCGGTGATCAGTCCGAAGAAGACGGTCGAGGGGGTCTTCGGCGGAGTCGCGGTCTCGATCACAACCGCGATCGTCATCCACTTCACGTTCTTCCCGAAGTTCCCGCTGCTGCACGCCATCATCGCCGGTGCGATCCTCTCGTTCGCCGGCGTCGTCGGGGACCTCGCGGAGTCGATGTGGAAGCGCTCCGCGGCGGTGAAGGACTCCGGGACGCTCCTCCCGGGTCACGGCGGCTTCTTCGACCGCTTCGACTCGATCCTCTTCACCGCACCGATTCTCTACTGCTATTGGACGCTCATGGTGCACGGGTTCCGGTCGCTGAACATCATGTCAGGTTAAGAAAGTGCTGAGTGCTGGGTGCTGAGTGCTACCCTCCGGGCGGGCGGGACTCAGCACTCAGCACTCAGCACTCAGCACTCCATGAGAAAAATCTCCATCCTCGGCAGCACCGGCTCAGTGGGCAGAAGCACACTGTCGGTCGTCGACTCCTTCCCTGAAGAACTGCGCGTCGTCGGCCTCGCCGCGGGCGGCAACGTCGAGCTGCTCGCGGAGCAGATCGAGCGCTACCGTCCCGAGCTCGTCTCCGTCCGGAGCGAGACCGACGCGGAGCACCTCCGCGGACTCTTTCCCGGACTCGAAGTCATCCCCGGAATCGAGGGCACCTGCGCGGTCGCGACGATGCCGTCGTGCGACGCGGTCATCGCGGCGATCGTCGGCGCGGCCGGCATCCCCGCGGTGTACGCGGCGCTGCAGAAAGGCAAGCGCGTCGGCATCGCGAACAAGGAAGTGCTCGTGGCCGCGGGCGATGCGATGACGCGCGCTGCGCGCGAGCACGGCGGCGAGATCCTCCCGGTCGACTCCGAGCACAACGCGGTGCACCAGGCCATCCGCTGCGGAACGCACGCCGAGGTGCAACGGATCATCCTCACCGCCTCGGGCGGGCCGTTCCTGCATCGCGACCTCGCCACCTTCGACGACATCAGCATCGAGGCCGCGCTCGCGCACCCGACCTGGCGCATGGGCAACAAGATCTCCATCGACTCCGCGACGATGATGAACAAGGGACTCGAGGTCATCGAGGCCCACCATCTCTTCGCGATGCCGGTGGACCAGATCGACATCGTCATTCACCCGCAGTCGATCGTGCATTCGATGGTCGAGTACGTGGACGGCTCGATCATCGCGCAGCTCTCGACCACGGACATGAAGTTCCCGATCCAGTACGCGTTGCTCTATCCACAACGCGTGGCGGCGCCGTTCGCACGGCTCGATCTGGCGAAGATCCGCTCGCTCGATTTTCTCCCCGTCGACGTCCATCGTTTCCCCGCGGTCGAGCTCGCATATGAGGCCTGCCGGCAGGGCGGATCGATGCCGGCGGTGCTGAACGCGGCGAACGAGGTCGCGGTGGAACGCTTCCTGGCCGGAGAACTTCCGTTCACGGCAATCGTAGACATCGTGAAACGCGTGCTCGAGCGGCACTCGGCCGAAGTCAGTGCAATTTCCTCCGTGGACGACGCGCTGCACTGGGATGCCTGGGCCCGGAACGAAGCACGCGGAATCGGTGTTGCAGTCAGGCGCTGACCTCTATGGCCCAAAACGTCGCTACGAGCCTCATCGGCTTCATTCTCGTCCTCGGCTTTCTCATCTTTGCCCACGAGTCGGGGCACTTCATGTTCGCGAAGCTCTTTCGCGTCAAGGTGCTCGTCTTCTCGTTCGGCTTCGGCAAGCGCCTGTTCGGGTTTCGCAAAGGCGACACGGACTACCGCGTCTCGCTGATCCCGCTGGGCGGGTACGTGCGCATGGCCGGCGACAACCCGGAGGAGAACGTCGCGGCGAACCCGGACGAGTTCCTCTCGAAGCCGAAGTGGCAGCGCTTTTTGATTCTCTTCGCCGGCCCGCTGATGAACGTGTTGATCGCGATCGCGTTCATGGCCGGGCTGGCCATGGTCGGCACCGAGGAGCTCGTGACGCAGCCGGTCATCGGCGAGGTCATGGCGAACAAGCCGGCGGCGAAGGCCGGACTGAAGACCGGCGACCGGATTCTCTCGATCAACAACGAAGCGATCGACGACTTCGACGACGTCCGGATGATCGTCTCGATGAACGCGGGCACGCCGCTGCGCGTCGTGTACGAGCGCGACGGCAAGCAGCACGCGACGACGCTCACCCCGGAGCGCGAGGACGGCGATTTCGGGCCGATCGGGCGCGCGGGTGTGACGTACATCATCGAGCCGGTGGTCGGGCGCGTGGAGCCGGGCTCCGTCGCCGAGCGCGCCGGCATCCGCGCGGGCGACCGCATCGTCTCGGTCAACGGCAAGCCGGTCCGCGAGATGACGCAGTACGGGGTCGCCGCAAACGCCGCGAAGGACAAACCGGTCACGCTCGAAGTGCAGCGCGGCAGCGCGAATGTGCGCGTGGTCATCCCTGCCGACAGCGATCCCGAGAACGTCTACCGCGGCATCGTGCCCCCGACGAAGATCTTCAAGCTGTCGTTCTTCCCCGCGCTGCAATACAGCGTGAAGGAAAACTGGACGATGCTCCGCCGCACCGGCGCCGCCGTGCGCCGTCTCTTCCGGCCGGAAGGAAGCGTGAAGGAGTTGAGCGGCCCGATCAACATCGCCCGCATCTCGGGCGAGATGCTCAAGCGCGGCTGGATGTCGACGGTCGGCCTGATGGCCATGATCTCGCTGCAGCTCGGCATCATGAACCTGCTCCCGATCCCAGTTCTCGACGGCGGCCACATCATGATCCTGCTGATCGAAGGCATCGCCCGCCGCGAGCTGTCGCTGCGCGTGAAGGAGAGGATCCAGCAGGCCGGCTTCGCGGTGCTGGCAACGCTGATGATCGTCGTGCTCTACAACGACGTGGTCTCGAACGTCGTGCGGGCCTGGAAGGGCTAGAAGAGCCGCAGCTCCACGACTTTTGCAATATGGGTGAAGTCGCGATCGCGCGCCAGGATGGGCACGTCGTAGGCCATTGCGCAGACGGCGATGAGACAGTCGACACCCGATCGGAGTTGAAACCCTGCCTTCGCGCAGCGCCGATACAACCGCGCGGCCTCCTCGAAACGTGCAAGCGGCATCGGATCGTCCAGCATGAGCGTCGCTTTCAGCGTCATCTCGTTGAGCCAATAGCGCGCCTCGGTGTCTGAGCCCTGGAGAACCTCCTGCACGATCGGCGGGCACGTCGCGATCTCGCGATAAGGGACGCGCGCGCCGAGGTCGTAGCCTTCGCGCTCGACCTCCAGCCAGATGCTGCTGTCAACGAGCACCACGGCGGCTGCTCTTTTTCCGGGAGGCGCGGACTTCATTCGCTGCAACACCGCGCGTCCGGTAGGCGTTCGGCCGAATCTGCTTCAGGTAACCGGGAAACACGCCTGCACCGTTCATTGCCCGCAATTCCTCGATGCCGCGCTTCACCGTCTCGACGCGAACGTACTCCTCGAGGACTCTATTGATGGCGGCGGAGTACGTTTTTTCGCCGCTGACCTTGCGCACCGTCTCCAGAACTTCTTCGTTCAGAATCACGTTCATGCGCTTCATACACACAATATGTGTCAAGTGTGTGTATTCGTCAACATCGTGCGCCGAAGCAGATCCAACGCCGCCTGGGTCGAAAACCACTTCACCATCGCGCGCGGCGCGGGCCAGAGGAGCTTGCGGTGCTGCTCGCCGGTGGGACCGGCGACGGCGATGTGCACCGTGCCGACGGGCTTCTCCGGCGTTCCGCCGGTCGGGCCGGCGATGCCGGTGATGGCGACGCCCCACGTGGTGTCGAACCGCGCGCGGACGCCGCGGGCGAGCGCAATGGCCACCGGCTCGGAGACTTCGCCGTGCTCGCGGATCAAGACGGGATCGACGCCGGCGAGGTCGGTCTTCGCAGCGCTGGTGTAGGTCACCACGCCGCCCATGAACCAGGCGGAGCTCCCGGGAACGTCGGTGATGCGCGATCCGAGGAGACCGCCGGTGCACGACTCGGCGGTAGAAACGGTCTCGCCGCGCGCGAGAAGCAGCGCGCCGACGACGCTCTCCATCGTGTCGTCGTCGACGCCGAACAGCCGCGCGCCGAAGATCTCGCGCAGCTCGGCCTCGCGCGTATCGATGAACGATTGCGCGTCCGCGTTGAGATGGATCTCGATCTGGCCGCCGGACGCCAGGATCGTCACTAGCTCGCCGGGATGGCGCTCGTAGTACGGCTTCAGCTTCTCCTCGACTCCCGACTCCGTCATCCCCGCGATCTTCAGCACGCGCCGGATGCGCGGACGCCCACCAGACGTCTCCGCCAACCACGGCGTGAAATAGGTCGCCAGCATCCACTCCAGCTCGTGCGGCACTCCGGGGAAAACCCACACGTGCTTCCCACCCCCGCAGTTTATCCCGCGCGCAGACGCGGGATCTCCGGAGCCCTCTGGACGCGTTTGCCCATGAGCGTCGCTGTGGCGTGCACGTCGCGAGGGCTCCAGAGATGCCGCGTCTACGCGCGGCATAAACTGAGCGCCGGTCTCGATGTGGAACCCCGGCGCCGTGCCGCGCTGGTTGCGCAGCGTGGTCTGTCCGACGAAGACGTTCGCCTGGCGTTTGTTGACTTCCGGCATCTTCCAGCCGCGCTCCGCGAAGCGCGCTTCGATCCAGTCGACGATCGACTGGTCGACCTCCATCGTCAGCCCAAACGCCTCCGCCAGCGCCTCGCGCGTCAGGTCGTCCTCGGTCGGCCCCAATCCACCGGTGACGATGAGCAAGTCGACGCGGTCGAACGCGTACCGAATCTCCGCGACGAGATCGGCGAGCAGATCGCCGACGACGGACTTGCGCACGACCGGAATGCCCCAGGTCTCCAGCGCGGTGGTGATCTTCAGAGAATTGGTGTCGACGCGCGTCGGCCCGAGCATTTCGGAGCCGATGGCGATGATCGCGGCCTGCTGCATGCGCGCGATGTTAAACGACCACGCTCTCCAGCTCTTCTTTCTCTCTGACCAGCGTTTCCCACTTGCCGGACAACAGGTTGATCATCGACGCGAGATCGGTCTGCTGCTGCCGGATCTTCTTCACACGCTCACCGTCGCGGAAGACTTCCTGCGAGCAGAGCAGGAGCTCGTTCCGCTCGCGCTCCCCTTCTGCCGACGCGATGCGCGCCTCGAGCGCGGCGATCTCCTCGTCCATCTTCCGGATGCGCTTCGCGCGCTGCTTCTGCTGTTCTCGAGTCGTCGAGTCGTCAGGTCGTCGAGTCGTCGAGGAGCCGGCGGGCTGCTTGCTCGTCGACTCGTCGACTCGACGACTCGACGACTTCTCGATGACCGGCGGCGCGACTGGTGCCGCGTCTCCCGCCTTGAACCGCTCCACGAGATCCGAGTAGTTCCCCGCGTAAACCTCGGCCGCCCCATCTTCGACGAGGATGACGTTCTCCGCCACGCGGTCGATGAAGTAGCGGTCGTGCGAGACGACGATCAGCGCGCCGGTAAAATTCTCCAGAGCCTCCTCCAGCGCCTCGCGCGTGTAGACGTCGAGGTGATTCGTCGGCTCGTCGAGAAGCATCGCGTTGCCGCCCTGATGCATGATCTTCGCGAGGGCGAGCCGCCCCTTCTCGCCGCCCGAGAGATCGCGGGTCTTCTTGAACACGTCCTCGCCGAAGAAAGAGAACTGTGCGAGGTACGACCGCACCTCCTCCTCGGTCTGCGTCGTATCGAGATCCCACACCTCGTCGATCACGATGCCGGCCGGCTTCAGATCGCCGAGGGTCTGGTCGTAGTAGCCGACTTGCACGTTGTGGCCGTACGTGACCGCGCCGCCGAGGGCGGCGATGCGCGACGCCAGCGTCTTGAGCAGCGTCGACTTCCCCGAGCCGTTGGGACCCATGATCGCGTAGCGCTCGCCGCGGCGGATCTGCAGCGAGAAATTCTCGAGCACACGCTTGTCGCCGTAGCCCGCGCTCAGGCGATCGATCGTCATCGCCACCGCGCTCGAGCGGCCACCGGCGTCGAGGTTGAACTTCGCCAGCGTCTCGTCCATCTCCGGACGTCCGAGCTCGTCCAGTTTGTCGAGCATCTTCCGCCGCGACTTCGCCTGCTTCGTTTTCTGTCCGGCGATGTTGCGGCGGATGAACTCCTGCGTCTCGGCGATGTACTCCTGCTGCCGCTCGTAGTCCTTGGCCATCTTCTCCATCCGCTCGGCGCGGAGCTGGAGGAACTTCTCGTAGTTGCCGGGATACTCGACGAGCTTCCCGTGCGCGAGCTCGACGATCTTCGAGACGGTACGGTTGAGGAACGTGCGGTCGTGCGAGATCAAAAGGTAGCTGCCCTTGAACTCCTGCAGGAACTCCTCGAGGAACTCGATGCCCGCGAGATCGAGGTGGTTCGTCGGCTCGTCGAGGAGAAGCAGATCGACCTTCGTCAGCAGCACGCGCGCGAGCATGGCCCGGTTCTGCTGGCCGCCGCTGAACTCATGGATCGGCCGCTGCCACTCGTTCTTGTCGTTGAAGCCGACGCCGGTCAGCACCCGCTCGACGAGCGCGTGCAGCGTGTAGCCGTTCGCGTGCTCGTAGTCGTGCTGCAGCTCGGCGTATTTCTCGAGGAGCTTCGCGTGCTCGGCTTCGCTCTTCGACGTGTCCGCGAGGTCATGCTCGATCGAGCGCATCCTGCGGTCGATCCGCAGCACGTCCGCGAAAGCCGTCTCGACGAAATCGAAGAGCGACATCCCCGGCTCGGCGTCGAGATGCTGCCCGACGTGGCCGATGGTCATGCCGGACGCGCGGATGATCTGCCCGTGATCCGGCTCTTCCTGCTTCAGGAGGAGGCGAAACAGCGTCGTCTTCCCGGCGCCGTTGCGGCCGACCAGGCCGACGTGCTCGCCGGGGTTGTGCTGCCAGGTCACGCCTTTGAGGACGTCGTGCGGACCGTAGCTTTTCTCGACGTTATCGAAGCGGTAGAGCATCGCGGTCGCCGTCAACGCTCCATGCGCAGCGGAAAATCCGCCAGAGCCGCCTGCAGCTCGCGGTACAGCGTACCGGCCCAACGCGGCGCATCTTCGTGGAGGATCGCCCCTTCGTGGCGGAGGTCGTTCGGCGCGATGATCACCTTCACGCGCGAGTGTCCCGTCTCCGCGACGAGCGTGAACAGCTCCTCGATCGCGCGGTCGCCGAGGGCGATGCAGCCGATCGAGACATCCCGGCCGTGGATGAAGATGTCGCCGCCTAGACGCGTGCGCCGGTCGCGCGCAGCCATCCGGCGATCGAAGTCGTTCGGGTAGTTCACCTTCATCGAGAGGTGGTAACTGCTGTTCGGATTCAGATGTGCGATGCGATAGATGCCCTCCGGCACCTGCAGATCGCCTTGCCGCAGCTTCGGTCCCGCGTGTCCACTCGCCGCGAGAATCGGATAGCGGCGGATGAAACGCCAGCGGCCGTTTGCGCCGCGCGCCCAGATCGCGACGCGCGCCTCGTCCTTGAACGCGAGAATCGCGATCTCCCTTGGCGGATACGCCACGCCGGCCCGTTCGAAGTGCGGCCCGAGCCGCGCCCGCGCAGAGGGTCCATAGCGCGCGAGCACGTCCGCGATCGAGCGTCCGAAGACGTCGAACGCCACGATCACCGCGATCGCTATGACAATGGATCTATGACGCCGTTGCACCCTGCTAACCTTAACCCATGCGCCTGGCAGTCAACATCGATCACATCGCCACGATCCGCGAAGCGCGCAAGACCGACGAGCCGGATCCGGTCGCAGCAGCCGTGCTCTGCGAGCTCGCCGGAGCGCAGGGCATCACCGTGCATCTGCGCGGCGACCGGCGGCACATTCAGGACCGCGACGTCGAGCTCCTGCGCCGCACCGTCACCACGCACCTGAACATCGAGATGGCCGCGACGACGGAGATGGTGCGCATCGCGCAGACGATCAAGCCGCATCAGGTGACGCTGGTCCCGGAACGCCGCGATGAAGTCACGACCGAGGGTGGACTCGACGTCGTGTTGCATTCGGGCAACGTGGAAAAGGTCGTACATCAACTTGTGGACGCGCGCATCGACGTCTCGATTTTCGTCGACCCCGACCTCGAACAGATCCGCCAGTGCCACAAGTTGCGCGCGCCGAAGGTCGAGATCAACACCGGCAAGTTCTCGGACGCCTGGAAGGACGGCAACTGGACCGCGGAGCTCGAGAAGATCGCCACCGCCGCGCGAGCCGCGAAGAAGCTCGGCCTGGTCGTCCTCGCCGGCCACGGCCTCACCTACCGCAACATCGACGCGATCGCGACCATCCCGGAGATCGAGGAGCTGAACATCGGCCACTCGATCATCTCGCGCGCGGCGTTGGTGGGGCTGGAGAACGCGGTGAGGGAGATGGTCGCACTCATGCGTGCGCCGCGCCGGTTGCCCACGGTGAAATAGGACACATAGGACGAATAGGACTCATAAGACCTATACGTCCTATTTGTCCTATTTGTCCTATCCCCTAAGTCCGCAGCTCTGCGAGTCTCCGCTTCAACTCGCGCGCGCGCGATCGATCCTGGCGTCCCGAGAACGACTCCTCCTCGTACAACGCGATCAGCGGCGCCAGCTCCTCCGCGGCATCCGGATGTTGCGTGCGGAGCTCGCGGAGCGCTTCTTCCATCGTCATCGCCGGGCCGACCTCGATGCCGTGCGCGGCGAGATACGTCGCGAGCAAGTCGAACGCGCGGCGGCGGCGCCGCTGGAAGAGGAACAGCAGGAACGCAATCGCTACGACCGCCGTGAGCAGCACGCCGGTCTCGCGCGAAAACACGTTCCTCGCGTCCGTCGAAAGCCGGCTGCGGAGCGTCGCGAACGACTCGCCGGCCCAGGTGACGATGTCGGTGAAAAGCACGATCTGGTCGCCGAGACCGAAGGTGATGACGTAGCGGTCCCAGAAGAACGTCAGAGAGTCCGTGAACGCCGCCAGATAGAGGCGCAGCGGATTGACCTCCACCGCGCCCGGGCGGAGCGAGGGCGGCGTCGAGTCGAACGTCACCCAGCGCGTGCCATCCCACACTTCCGTCCAGGCGTGCGCGTCTTCGCGGCGCAGCGCGTAATAGCCGGTGAGTGGATTGAGCTGCCCGGCGTAATAGCCGCCGGCGATGCGCGCCGGCGTCCCGACCGCGTTCAGCAGCGCGACCATCCCGGCCGCGAAGTATTCGCAGTGCCCGCCGCGTTCGACGAGCAGAAAGTTTTCCAGCGAGATCGGCGTGCCGGCCTCGGAGATTGGAACGTAGCGAAAGTTGCGGACCATGTACTGCTCGATCAGCGCGGCGCGGCGTTGCGGGTCCTCCTCGTCGCCGACGATCGTGCGAGCCAGCGTTTCCACCGCCGGCGAGATCGGGTAGCCGGCCATGGCGTCGACGCGCGTCTGCCGCAGCGGCTCCGCCTCCTGCGCCATCTGCACCGAGATCGTGAGCGAGCCGTCGTCGTACGTGTAGTACGCCTCGCGCGTCGGTCCCTCGTACATGTTGGTGAGGCCGGTCAGCGCGTAGGTGCCGACCGGAAGAAAGAGCCGTCCCTTCGACGAGCGCATCTCGACGATTGCCCTGCGAGCGACGCCGTTCGGCTTCGCCAGGCGGAAGACCTCGCCGCGTGACGGCATCTGGCGCAGGCCGCGGATCGCCTGGCGCCATTCGCCGTCCGCGTAGCGCTCGTAGATCGTGCCGCGGAGACGGAGCGGCGTGAAGAACGGCCGCGTGTCGCGGTCCATCCACACGCGCGCGACCACGGTCGCGTCGTTCGGCGCCACGCGGGGCTGATTGAAGTTGATCGTCTCGCTCAGCGCCGTCGTCGCGGGCAGCGGCCCCGTCAGCCCGCGCACCATCGGATTGCGGACACGCGGCAAAAGCGGGAAGAGCAGCGCGCCGATGGCGATCGCGCCGAGGAGATAGAACGCGGCCGCTCCACCGGAGGGAGCGTCGGCGTACTGCTGCCCGATCGAGCGCGAGGTCTCCAGATGGCTCACATACATCAGCTGGCGGAACATGAAGAACGCGAACACGAGCACGAACGGGACGATCGCGAGGTGCGTCGACGTCGCGAGGCTGGCCGTGAAGACCAGCGCCGCGGTGAGGATGCGCTGCGCATGATTGTCGCGGTGCGCCGCCTCGATCGGCTGATACGCGGCGATGAAGAGCACGAGATGCGTCGACGCCGCGATCGCGCTGCGCGACAGGAACAGCGCGTCGAGCACGTAGAACGGCACGTACGCAATCGCCAGCCAGCGCATGAACCGCGCCGGGATGAGCTCCGATCCCTTTCCGATCGCCACGCGCAGGACGATCGCGGCCATGAAAATGTGGAAGAGCGCCAGCGAGTTGATCGAGATCGCGTAGGTGAAGTACAGCGGCACCGCCGCGAACATCGAGAGCAGGAGCGTCTCCAGCTCGCGGGCGCGCCGCGTCAAGCAGCCCTCCGACTCACCGAGAACAGCACCGAACTGCGCTCCAGCACCTGATGAATCGGCTCGTGCGTGGCATCGAGCAGCGCCAGCGCGCGGAAAAGCGGCGCCGCGGCCTCGTGCTCGCGCGCGCGGAGGGTCAGGCGCGGCAGCGACAGCGTCACATCGAAGCCCTGGACCGCAGCGTGATACACGAAAGTCGCGGCCTCGGCGATCATCTGCTCGAAGCTCTCCTCGCTCACGGCCGCCGGTTTGTACGGATCAACGACGACGTGCACCGACTTCGCCGCCTCGGCGTCGGTCTGCTTCATGATCCAGCGGCCGAGACTCGCGGACTTCTTCCAGTGCACGTGACGGAGCGAGTCGCCCCGCGCGTACTCGCGGAACGAGTGGATCTCGCTCCCAGCGCCCGGCCGGTTCGCGACGCTCTGCTCGCCCGCGAGTGGGCGGAAGCGGTCGTGCGATGCGTCGTCGCCGAGGATGCGCGGATAGACGACGACGTCGCTGGACATGCGCACCCGCCGCTTCTTGAGGAAGAATCCGAACGGATAGCGCGTGTAAGAATCGATCGCGTGGACGTGCGCGAGCCCGCGCTTCGTGAAGAGGAACGACGCCTCGATCTCGACGGTGCGCTTCCGCGGCAGCACCGCGATCACCACCGCTTCCGCGAGCGCCTCGGACGTCAGGACGACGTCGCGCACGTTCCAGATGCGCGAGTCGTTGCGCACGCGCAGCGTGCCATGCGCGGGACGGCCCGCCCACGCGTCGTCCATGCCGGCGATCTCGACGTGCAGGTGTTTGAGTCCGCCCTTCGACGCGATCCCCGACAGGAGCAGCGACCCGAGCATCAGCGCGACGCCGATGTAGAGCGCGTTGTTGCCCGTGTTCACCGCCGCGATCGCGAGGACCACAGTCGTGAAGAGGTACGTCGTGCCGATCTTCGTGAATCGGACGACGCCGTCGAACTGCCACTCGGCGTTCATCGCGGAACGGAGGTTTCGTTCACCAGTCGTTGAATGAATCGCCCCTCGGGCGAAGTCTCGCCGCGCTGCAGCCGGCGGTCCTTCATCACGATGCGATGCGACAACACGGGCTCGGCGAGGCGCTTGACGTCCTCGGGGATGACGAAGTCGCGGCCGTTCACCATTGCCAGCGCCTGACAGACCTTGAAGTACGTCAGCGCGCCGCGCGTCGAGACGCCGAGGGCGACCTCGTTGTGCGTGCGCGTCGTCTGCACGATCGTCATCAGATACTCGACCAGCGATTCGCTCACGTGCACGCTGCCCACGCGCTTCTGCAGCTCGCGCACTTCCGATGTGTCGAGCACCGGCTGGAGATGCTCGAGCGCTTCCTGCGCGCCGCCCGCGCGGAGGAGCTTTTTCTCGTCCATCGCGCTCGGGTAGCCGATGGTCAGCCGCATGATGAAGCGGTCGAGCTGCGATTCCGGCAGCGGATAGGTGCCGACGTGCTCGATCGGATTCTGCGTGGCGATGACCAGGAACGGATCGGGCAGCGCCATGTGCCGCTTCTCGATGGTGATCGTCCCTTCGCTCATCGCCTCGAGCAGCGCCGACTGCGACTTCGGCGTCGCGCGGTTGATCTCGTCGGCGAGAAGGACGTTCGTGAAGATCGGACCCGAGACGAACTCGAACTCGCCGAGGTCCTGGTTGTAGATCGTCACGCCGACGATGTCCGCCGGCAGCAGATCGCTGGTGAACTGGATGCGCTGAAACTCGAGCGAGAGCGACCGCGCCAACGCGTGTGCAAGCGTGGTCTTGCCGACGCCCGGGACGTCCTCGAGGAGGATGTGCCCTTTTGCGAGCATGGCCGCGATGCAGAACTGCACGACCTCCGACTTGCCGCGGATGACGCGCTCGACGTTCGCCTGAAGGAGATTGATGCGGTCCAGGGACCGCGACATCGGAAGCGGTTCAGTGCTCATCTGTTCTCTCTACGTGCGCCGGAAGGGAAGGTAACGAAAAACCGTGCCCGATCCAACAGCGCCTATCGAAACGGCATTTCTACACCCTGACCGCCCCCAGCACCGCCGTCACGAGCTCCCGCGGGTCCACCGGCTTCCTCACGAAGTCGGCGAAGCCCGCGTCGAGTGCGCGCCGACGGTCGTCCACGCCCGTCGAGATTGCCGACACCGCGATCGCGGGCACGCGCGAGCGAGTCCGCTCCACGAACGCGTAGCCATCTTCGTCCGGCATGGCGATGTCGCTCACCGCGACGTCGAACGGTTGCGCTTCGAGCAGCCACATCGCCTCGGACACAGACGCCGCGGGCGACACATCCGCGCCGAACTGCGCGAGCATCGTCGTCATCATCGCCCGCGCATCGTCGTCATCCTCGACCAACAGGACGCGCAGACCGCGCATGCGCGACACGTCGTCGGACAGATCGCGCGCGAGCTCGACTCGCGCGTCGCTCGGGCGCGCGAGCGGAATCTCCACGCGGAACGTCGATCCGCGGCCGAGGCCCTCACTTTCCGCATGGACCATCCCGCCGTGCATCTCCACGAGATGCCGCACGACCGCCAGTCCGAGGCCGAGACCGCCGTGCTGGCGCGACGTGCTGCTGTCCGCCTGACGAAAGCGATCCCACACGTAAGGCAGGAACGACGCCTCGATGCCGCGGCCCGTGTCCGTCACCTCGATGCGCGCAAGCGCGCCCGCTCCGGAGACATTCACCTGCACACTGCCGCCGGTGTCGGTGAACTTCACCGCGTTCGTCACGAGATTCCACACGATCTGCCGCAGGCGTCGCTGATCGCCGCGAACGACGAGCGGCGTCGCGGACGACATGAGCTCGAGCGTCACGTCCTTCGCATCCGCCGCGGGCCGCGCCGCGACCATCACCTCGTGCACGATTCGCATGAGATCCACGGGCTCGACTTGCAGATGCAGCGTGCCGGCGACGACGCGCGAGAGGTCGAGCAGGTCGTCGATCAACTCCCCCTGCGTGCGCGCGCTGCGCACGATCGTCGCCACCGCGAGCCGGCTCGTCTCCGGGTCGCTGATCCCCGTCTCGAGCATGTGCGCCCATCCGGAGATCGCGGTGAGCGGCGTGCGCAGCTCGTGCGACAGCGTCGCCAGGAACTCGTCCTTCGCGCGATTGGCGGCGTCTGCGGCCTCGTAGAGTCGCGCGTTGTCGAGTGCCATGGCCGCGCGGCGCGCGAGCTCCTCGATCAGCGACACGTCTTCGCTCGCGTGCCGCCGTCCGGAGTCGGCGCTATGCGCCACGGTGAGGGCGCCGAGGGTTCGGCCGCGCGCGATCATCGGCGCGACGATCCACGAGCGCAGCGCGAGCTCGCGAACGATCCGTTGATCGGACGGATCGTCGACCAGCTGCGTGCGCCCGCTCCTCAGAACCTGGACGACGGGATCGTCATCCGGCCGCGAACGGAAGCGCGCGTCGAGATCGAGCGCGAGCTGTACGCGCGCGTAATCCTGGTGCTCGACGATGTTCCGCTGATATCCCGGCCCGTCGCCGAGATCGATCACGCACCAATCCGCGAGCTCTGGCACACAGAGCCGCGCGAGGTTGCGGAGCGTCTGCTCCGAGCCCAGCGTCGCCGAGAGCAACTCGCTCGCGCGGTTGATGAACGCCGCGTCTCGCTCGTGGCGCTTGCGGTCGTGGATGTCGGTGACAATGCCCGCCCATTCGGTAATGCTGTCGCCTTTCCTTCGCACCGGAGACGCCTTGATCGCGAACCAGCGATCGCGGCCGTCGCCGACGCGGATGCGGATCTCGTCGTCGTACAGCGACTGGTTCGCGACCGCCTCGTTCCAGCGCTCGCGCGTCCGAGTCGCATCCTCGGGATGCATGTCGTCGAGCCATCGCGGCGCGGACTTCCTCGCCCCGTCCGGCGTGGCCGTCCAGACGGCCTGCGCGAGCGGCGTCGACTCGACGAGGGTGCGGTAGCGGCGCTCGTTCTCGCGCAGCCTCTCCGCGAGCGTCTTCGCGCGCCCGACGGCGATGCTGATGCCTCCCGCGAAGAGTCCGAACAGCGCGATGCGGATGAAGTCGTACCCGCTCGCGGAGTCGAACGATCCGGAAGGGGCAAAGACGAAATAGAGCGCGCCGAGAAGCGCCAGCACCGTCGCAAGCAACCCCGCCCCCGTCCCGCCGATGAGCGCGCTGACGAGCACCGCACACCAGAGAAAGAAGAGGCGCATCGGCGCGAGCAGCTCGACAAACACGCTGGTGAGCACGATGGCCAGCGCCGTCGTGAGGACCGCGGCCGAATAGCGGAGAGAGGCTCTCACGGAGCCACTGTACAACCTCGGGAACGTTGAGCCTGGCGGGCGAGATCGAGCCATCTCTTCTCAGAATGAACCACTTCCGAATCGGCGCCCCCCGCGCGTGGGCGGCAGATCTCCTGACAAACCGCCAACTGCCAACCGCCAACCCACTTCGCTCGACGGTGTCCTTCGGGTCAGGTACGCTGAAAACCTGCTGGCCCAGTTCAAAGGTACGCTCACGCCCGACCTCTACAAGCGTGGACTCCGATTCCATGGGACAGCAGCGCCGTGGTTCGCCGTACTCCTGATTCTCACAGGGATCTCCGGGATGGCGATGGGGATATCCGCGGGCAGCGACGCCGGGCTTTCGATATCGGCCGGTGTTGCGACCCTCGGGGTCTTCCTGCTGATCTATCCGTCGCTGCTTGTGCGTCGGGTATTCAAAACCAACGCCCTGTTGCGCGATGGGTTCGCGGGGACCGCCAACGAGTCCACTTTCGTTGCAGAGTCCCCGAACGGCGTGAGCAACATCGCGTGGGAGAAGTTCCATCAGGCTGTCATGGCGCCCGACATGGTGTTGTTGTACGTGTCGGCGCATCAATTCTTCATCCTTCCGCGCGAATTCTTTGCATCCGAGAGGGATTGGACGGAGTTTCAGGCGCTGGTCCGGCAGCGGGTCCGGCTAAGAAGCCGCGGCCGGGTGATTCTCAGGCTGGCTCTGGCGTGGCTCGCGCTCGTCGGCTGTGTATTTTTCTTGTGGTCGGTGGTGGGTGCGCCTGCGCCTTAACGCCCGCTTTTCAACAACACTCCAAGAACGCTACGGCTGCGATCCTGCCACGCATTCGAAAGCGGCGGCTTGCCGCCGCACTCCATATCTACAACTTCTTGTAATCCGGCCCGCCCCCACCCTCCGGCGGGACCCAGGTGATGACCTGATACGGGTCCATGATGTCGCAGGTCTTGCAGTGGAAGCAGTTCGTGAAGTTGAGGAACGGCACGCGTCCGCGGCCGTCCTCGGTCTCCTTCGGCTCGTACACCTGCGCCGGACAGAAGTGGAAGCACGGGTTCCCGTACTCCTCCGTGCAGCGCGTGATGCACACCTCGGTGTCCAGGATGAGTAGATGCGCGGGCTGGTTCTCCTCGTGGATCACGCCGCCGTTGTAGACGTTCGTGACCTTGTCGAACGTGTACTGGTTGTCATACTTCACCTTCGCCGGCGGATGCGGATCTTCGGAGCCGAAGTAGCGCTTGATACGCACCATCCGCTCGTGGCCCTCGTGTCCTTCGAGCTTGTTCGCGATCCCGAAGCCGCGGCCGCCGGTGACCATTCCCGCGCCGGCGTTGATCAAACCCGCGAGCTGCCCGTGATCGAACGCCTGGTGGAAGTTGCGTTGCGACCACAGCTCTTCCTTCGCCCACGACGCCTCGAACAGCTCGTCGTATTGCTTCAACTGATTCGAGGAGTAGTCCTCACCGATCAGCGCCTCGAACGCCGTCTCCGCGGCGAGGATGCCCGACTTGATCGCGAGATGGATGCCCTTGAGGCGCGCGCCGTTGAGGAAGCCGCTGGAGTCGCCGAGGATCATGAAGCCGTCGCCGTAGAGGCGCGGCATCGAGTAGTAGCCGCCCTCGGGGATCGCCTTCGCGCCGGCGGAGATCATCTTGCCACCCTGGAGAATCTCGCGAATCGCGGGATGCAGTTTCAAGCGCTGCAGCTCGTTGTGTGGATCGAGCGTCGGGTTCTTGTAGTCGAGACCGACCACGAGTCCGATGTCGACGACACGGTCTTTCATGCCGTAGATGAACGCGCCCCCGAAGGTGTCGCTGTCGAGCGGAAAGCCCATCGTGTGGATCACGCTGCCCGCGGCGTAGCGATCGTCGGGAAGCTGCCAGAGCTCCTTCACGCCGACCGAATACACCTGCGGGTTCTTCCCTGCGTACAGATCGAACATGCCGGCAAGCTGTTTCGTGAGCGTGCCGCGCGGACCTTCCGCGAGGATGGTCATCTTCGCGCGCACGTCCACGCCCGGCTCGAAGTTAGGTTTCGCCTGGCCGTACTTGTCGATGCCCTTGTCGCCGATTCGAACGCCGACCACGCGTCCGTCCTCGATGAGCACGCGCGTCGCGGCGAACTCGGCGAAGAGATCGACGCCCATTTCGCCAACGATCGGCGCGAGCCAGCGGACCATTTCTCCGAGGGAGATGACGTAGTTGCCGTGGTTCTGCAGCGGCGGTGGCATGATCGGCGCCGCGATCTTTTTCGTCTCGGTGAGATACCAGAACGCGTCGGTGGTCACCGGCGACTCGATCGGACATCCGCGGTCGAGCCAGTCCGGCATGAGCTCGGCGATGCCGCGCGGATCCATGACCGCACCGGAGATGCCGTGCGAGCCGATCTCTTTCCCTTTCTCGAGGACGGCGATGGAGATCCCTTCGAGTTTCTTTTCGGCGTCGCTCTCGTTGTGGACGCGGATGAGCTCCGCGAGCTTGTACGCCGCGGCGAGTCCGGCCGGCCCCGCGCCGACGATGACGACGTCGACGTCCAGGGTCTCTCGCTCGATTCCGGGAAGTTCGGCCATTGCTCGCTCCTCCGCTCGAAAATTGCGGGTGCATTCTATAGCTCAGTTGACAGTTGACAGTTGGCAGTCGACAGGAGAGAAGGCCGACGATCGATGCCTCCTGTCAACTGCCAACTGCAAACTGTCAACTCCATGCTCTGCTATTCTTTCTTCGCGCGATGACCGAGCAATACGCGCCGCTGATTCTCCTGTTCATCTGCAGCGCGCTGACTTCCTACGTGGCTACCGCCATCGTGAAGCACGCCGCGCAGCACATCGGCCTGGTCGATGTGCCCGACGACCGGAAACTGCACGGCGTCGCGACGCCCCGCCTCGGCGGCATCGCCATCATCTTCGGCTTCGGCTTTCCGCTGCTGCTCCTGGCCGCGAATCCGCGCGCGGTGGATCTCGTCTCGAAGAACCTTTCCTATCTCTTCGCCGTGCTCGCGAGCGGCGCGCTCATCGTCGGCCTCGGCGTCTACGACGATCTCATCGGCACGAACGCGCCGAAGAAATTTGCGGTCCAGTTCGCGGCCGCGGCGATCCTCGTGACCTTCGGCTACCAGTTCAACGAGATCTCGATCGCGGGCGAGGTCTTCGAGCTCGGCTTCCTCGGCGCGTTGTTCTCGATCCTCTGGATCGTCGGCGTGATGAACGCGATGAACTTCATCGACGGCATGGACTCGCTGGCGACCGTGGTCTCGATCACGATCGCCGTGTCGTTCACCGTGATCGCCCTCCTGCGCAGCGACTACTTCTCTCTCATCGTCATGGTCGGACTGACCGGAAGCCTGATCGGCTTCTATCCGTGGAACAAGCCGCCCGCGAAGATCTTCATGGGCGACACCGGAGCTCTGTTCATCGGCCTCCTACTCGCGGCGGGATCGCTAGCGCGGCCGAGCAAATCGCCCACCGCGCTGATCATCGTCGGACCGCTGCTCGCGCTCGCACTGCCAGTGATCGACACGCTGATCGTGATGCAGGAGCGTTTCACCGGGGAGAAGACCTCGCTCGCCAAGCGCATCGGACGCGTCTTCACCGCCGACCGCCGCCACATCCACCACATCCTCGTGTCGAAGTACCACAGCGAGGGGAAAGCGATCTTCGCGATCTGGATCGTGACGCTGCTCTTCGCGGTGTCCGCGGTGATGACCGCCGTGCAGTCGCTGAAGTGGTACGGCTACGGCTCCAGCGCGGTGGCACTCGTGCTGCTGATCCTCCTCCGGTACAGCCGCCGCACACGCGCCACCGCCTGATCATGTGTGGAATCACCGCGATCTTCGCCTACGGATCGAATGCGCCACCCGTGCGTTCCGAAGAGCTCGAGGCGATCACGGAGAGCATGCGCTCGCGCGGGCCGGACGCGGGCGGCACGTGGATATCCGAGCGCGTGGGTCTCGGCAGCCGCCGTCTCGCGATCATCGACTTGAGCGACGAAGGCACGCAGCCGATGTTCGACCTCTCCGGCGATGTGTGCATCGTCTTCAACGGCGAGATTTACAACCATCGCGAGCTGCGCGCGTCGCTCGAGCGCGGCGGCGCGCGCTTTCACTCGCACACGGACACCGAGGTCATCTTGCAGCTCTGGCGGCGCGACGGGCCGGCCATGCTTGGATTGCTACGGGGCATGTACGCATTCGCGATCTACGACACGCGCACGAAGAAGATGTTCGTTGCGCGGGATCCGTACGGGATCAAACCGCTCTACTTCTCCGACGACGGCTCGACCCTCCGCCTGGCCTCGGAAGTCAAAGCGTTGCTCGCCGGCGGCGCGGTGTCGCGCACGATCTCTCCCGCCGGCGCGGTGGGGTTCTTCCTTACCGGCTCCGTCCCCGAGCCCTTCACGATCCGCGACGACGTGCGGTTGGTGGAAGCGGGGACGTCGTTTTTCATCGACGAGCACGGACGGAGCGAAGCGCAGACGCACCATTCGATCGCCTCGGTCTTCTGCCGCGCGGGCACGCAACGCGGCGTCGTCGGCCTCACCGAGCCGGAGATCGTGTTTCAGGAGCGCGTCGAGGAATCGATCGCGCACCATCTCGTCTCGGACGTGCCGGTGGGCGTGTTCCTCTCCGCGGGGATCGACTCCTCCGCGCTGACGGCGCTCGCCGCGAGACGCTACGCGGATCAATTGCGCACGTTCACGCTCGCATTCGAAGAGTTCCGCGGCTCGCAGGGCGACGAAGCGCCTCTCGCGGAACGGTTCGCGCGGGAGACCGGAACGCTGCACACGACCCGTGTCGTCACGCGCGACGAGTTCCGCCGCGATCTCCCAGCCATCTTCGCGGCGATGGACCAGCCGTCGATCGACGGCGTGAACACCTGGTTCGTCAGCAAGGCCGCGCACGAGGCGGGCGTAAAGGTCGCGCTGTCCGGCGTCGGCGGCGACGAGCTGTTCGGCGGCTATCCGTCGTTCGCGCGCATCCCGAAAATCACGCGCATCGCGCGGTCGCATCTCGCGCCGCTCGTGACGATGCTGAGCCGGCACCCGAAAGCGAAGCTGATCGGGATGATGGGCGATACGTACGCGGGCGCATATTTCCTACATCGAGGACTGTTCCTCCCGCACGAATTGCCGTCGCTCCTCGGCAAAGAGATGACGCGCGAAGGGCTGACCCAACTGGCGTTCATGAACCTCGTGGAGAAGGCGATGACGCCCGATCCCGGGACGCCCTACGCGCGCGTGGCCACGCTCGAGGCGTCGCTCTACATGCGCAATCAACTCCTGCGCGATGCCGACTGGGCATCGATGGCCCACTCGGTCGAGGTGCGCACGCCGCTCGTCGACGCCGCGCTGCTGCGGCAGCTCGCGCCGCTGCTGCTCGAGACCGGCCGCGTCGGGAAGAAGGTGCTCGCCGCGTGCCTCCCGGATTGGCTGCGCAATCGCGCGAAGACGGGGTTCTTCGTGCCGATGAGCGAGTGGGCGGACCTGCCGCCGGACGGGACGAGCACGAGGATGCGGAGCTGGGCCAAGCTGGTCTTCGAGTCGCTTCAACCCTGAGGCGCAAAGCGCTGAAGGGTCGATGGAGCCCTCACGAAAAGCGTACTAGGCACGTAACTCGTGAGGGCTCCGTTGACCCTTCGCCGCTTCGCGCCTCAGGGTTAGAATCCAACGCGTGTGCGGCATCGCCGGCTTTTGGACCTTCGCGGGCGGTCGTCCCGAGGAGATGCATGAGCGGGCGGGGCGGATGGCGTCGTGCCTGACGCATCGCGGGCCCGATGACGCCGGCACTTTCGCCGATCCCGCCGGCGTCGCGCTCGGCTTCCGCCGCCTCTCCATCGTCGACCTCTCGCCTGCCGGTGCGCAGCCGATGACCTCCGCGAGCGGCCGCTACGTTCTGGTCTTCAACGGCGAGATCTACAACTTTCAGCGACTCCGGAGTCGCTTCCATCAGGAATGGCGGGGACACTCCGATACCGAAGTCCTTCTCGCCGCCGTCGAGGCCTGGGGCCTCGAGCGCGCCCTCGGCGAATGCATCGGCATGTTCGCGTTCGCGCTGTGGGACCATCGCGAGCAGACCCTCTCGCTCGTGCGCGACCGCGCGGGCGTGAAGCCGCTCTACTACGCCATCGACGCGCACTCGCTGCAGTTCGCGTCGGAATTGAAGGCACTCGAGATCGACCGCACCGTCGATCGCGACGCCGCCGCGCTCTACGCGCGATACCAGTGCGTCCCCGCGCCCTGGTCGATCTACGCAAGCGTCCGGAAATTGACGCCCGGCAGCATCCTCACCGTCACGAGGGACGGCACTGCAAAGCTGTCGCGCTACTGGAACGCCGCCGAGGTCGCCGAGCGCGCCGCGGGAAATCGCTTCGTCGGCTCTGAGAACGACGCGATCGACAAACTCGAAGAGCTCCTCGGCGACTCCGTGGCCTTGCGCATGATCGCCGACGTCCCTCTCGGCGTCTTCCTCTCCGGCGGCGTCGACTCCAGCCTCGTCGCGGCGCTGATGCAGCGCAACGCCTCCGGTCCGATCCACACGTTCACGATGGGCTTCGAAGACCCGCGCTTCGACGAAGCGCGCTACGGCCGCGAAGTCGCGCAACACCTCGGATCGCAACACACTGAGATGTATGTCAGCCACGCCGACGCGCTCGCGCTCGTGCCGAAGCTCCCCCGGATCTACGACGAGCCGTTCGCCGATTCGTCCGCGCTGCCAACGTACCTCGTCTCGAAGCTCGCGCGGCAGAGCGCGACCGTCGCGCTCTCCGGCGACGGAGGCGACGAGCTGTTCGCCGGCTACCACCATCACTTCCTCGGACGGCGCCTGCAGCGGCGTGTGCACGCTGTGCCGCGGTTCGCGCGCGGCACTCTTGGTCGCGTGATGCAGCTCGTCCCACGCACGCGCAACCTCGGCCATGGACTCGTGGAGAACGATCCGCTCGCGAGATATCGCGACACGATGAAGCTCCATCCCGATCTGCCGAAGCTCGACGATCCGACCGAGCTCGCGATGTTCCTCGACTTCATCACCTACCTGCCCGACGACATCCTCGTGAAAGTCGACCGCGCGAGCATGGCCGTCAGCCTCGAGGCGCGCGAGCCGTTCCTCGACCATCGCGTCATCGAATTCGCGTGGTCGCTCCCGCTGTCGATGAAGATTCGCGACGACCGCGGCAAATGGATCGCGCGTGCGCTGTTGCGGCGTTACCTCCCTGACGCGCTCGTCGATCGCGAGAAACAGGGCTTCGGCGTTCCGCTCGCGCAGTGGCTGCGCGGTCCCTTGCGCGAGTGGGCCGATGATCTGTTGGCGCGAATGGACGACTCCCCGTTCGACGTCCCGCGAACGCGCGAGCTCTGGCGGCGTCACGTCGCCGGTGCGAATCACGAAGGCGCGCTCTGGACCGTCCTGATGTACCAGGCGTGGCTGCGCGCCTAACCGAAGCCCTGAGCGAGAGACAGCGAGTCGAAGGGCAAGTTAGCATCTAGGAAGGCGTACCGCAGGTGCTAAGTTGGCCCTTCGACTCGCTGCGCTCGCTCAGGGCTAAAAACAAAAAAACGCATGAAGATCCTTCTCCTCTGCACCGACTCCTACGGCGGCCACGGCGGCATCGCGCTGTACAACCGCGACCTCGCCGAGGCGCTGGCGGCGCGAAGCGACGTCGAGGAAGTCGTCATCGTGCCGCGCGTCATCCGCTCCGAAGTGGGCGGCCTGCCTCCGAAAGTCGCGTTCCACGCCGACGCCGCGAAAGGTCCGGCGCAGTACCTTCGCGCTGTGATGCGTGCGCGGAGCGCGAGGCCCGACCTCGTCATCTGCGGACACATGAACCTCCTCCCCGTCGCCTGCTCGATCGCCCGCAACCCGCTCCTGCTCGCGTACGGCATCGAGGCCTGGAAGCACTCCCGCAGCGCGCTCGTGAACCGCCTGCTGCACCGCGTCCGCGCTGTCGTCTCGATCAGCGAGATCACACGAGACCGACTGCTCGCGTGGTCGAGATACCGCGGACAGACCTTTCTGCTGCCCAACGCAATCCATGCGGAGAACTACGGCATCCGCGAAAAGCGCGCGGATCTCGTCGCGCGTTACAAGCTCGAAGGAAAGCGCGTGCTCCTCACCGTCGGCCGGCTGGCCGAGGAAGAGCGGTACAAGGGGTTCGACGAAGTGATCGAGATCCTTCGCGATCTGCCCGAGGACGTCGTCTACATGATCGCCGGCGGCGGCAACGACGCCGTGCGCTTGCAGCAGAAAGCCGCGCATCTCGGCCTCGGCGATCGCGTCGTCTTCACCGGACTCTTTTCGGAAGAAGAGAAGCCCGATCTGTACGCGCTGGCGGATGTGTACGTGATGCCCAGCCGCGGGGAAGGCTTCGGCTACGTCTTTCTCGAAGCGCTCGCGTCGGGCGTGCCGGTGATCGGCAGCAAACACGACGGTGGAAGGGAGGCGCTGCTGAACGGAGAGCTCGGCCTGCTCGTCGATCCCGCGAATCCCGCGGAGATCGCGGCCGCGATCCGGGAAGTGCTCGACAGGCCGCGCGAACGCGCGATCCCGCCGCGGCTCGACTATTTTTCGTTCGAGAACTTCAAGAGGCGGCTGAGCGCGATTGTGGATACGATCTAGGAGCAATGGCCTTACCTTTAGGCGTGGACATGCGCCGGAGGCGCTCCAGAGGGAAGCCGGTGGCGAGCGCAACGCGCCGCCACCGGGAACGTGGGCCG
>DASYGV010000184.1:0-8714 GCA_035999335.1 Thermoanaerobaculia bacterium
AGCCCGACTGAGTCAACCCGCGCGTGTCGTAGTAACTCACGAGATACTCGCCGTTCGAGTCGTAATCGAGAGCTGGATTCCACTGGGCGCCGCTGGTCGGTGCACCGGGGTTGCCGATCGACTGGCTATCCGTCACCGTCCAGACCGTTCCGAAGCCGTAGGTGTACGGAGTGAACTCGACGAATTTCACATCCGACGAGAGGAAGTTCGATGCATTCGGGTCGGTCGTCTCGCGCGCGTGCCACGTGATGCCGACGGTTCCGGAGATCGAATTGAAGCGCGCCATCAGCATGCTGCGGGCGTTGATCTTCGCACCGAGTCCCGAGCACGTGCCCGGGCTCTTCGTGCCGTTGTAAACCGCGTCATTGTTGTTGGTCGCGCAGGTCCCACTTTCGGCCGCCGGTCCGAGGAGCGTGCCGGCAGCCTTCGTATGAACGGAGTAGCTGGCGAACCCGTCGAACGAGGTCGCGACGTTGATCTGGTTCGTCTCCCAGTTGACCCACCCGACATTCATCCATCCCGCATTCGCGGTGTTGATGAGGATGATCGGCGAGCTGGCGCACACGGCACCGCTGTCGATGTCTGCAAGCTGGGTGACGGTTCCGTCCACGCGCGTCACGATGATCCTGCTGTGGGTCGCGCCGCCGCATCCCGAAGCAGAGTTGATGCGCAGATGCGCTGCGTAAAGTGCTGCGAAGCCAGTACGGGCTGACGGGGCAGCGGCTGGCGACCGCGGTCCGCGCCGTCGTCACCTTCTCTGGCATGCGGATCGTCGATGACTGCTCGTGGAAGCGCGTGCTGGAAAATCTGGCCTGACACCCTCCCCGGCCTCGCTGACGCGGCGATCGTCGCCGTAACCACCGCAAACCGATACGACGCTGTGGCGACCTTCGACCGGAAGCTCGCAAACCGCCTCGAAACGTTCGGCCTCGCCGCGTACTGGTAGCCCAAGCACGCATCAGCTTCGCAAAGTCTACCCAGCGATTCAAGATTGAAGAGACACTAGCCGCGTCCCGCTAGCGCCTCCCGCAGCGCCTGCGCGAGCCGCCGCATCTCCATCACGTTCGCCTCGTGCTCGGCCTCCGCTGCGTCCAGATCGGTTCCGCAGAAGGCGCAATCCTCCCGGCCGTCCACGCGCACGAACTGCCGGCAGCCGCGGCATAGGCGGAGGGGAACCGGGATGCGGCCGCTTTCAGCCATTGACGACGATCCGGTCCGGGACGCCCGTCGGCACGGGCTCTACCACGATCTCGAACTCGCCATGATCGAATGAACGGCCCGGGGCGTCCTTCACCTTGACCAGCCGTTCGCGCAGGCCCTGGCGGTCCATCTCCAGCGCACGGTGGTGGCACATCGGGTTGTTGCCGGCCCGGCCCATCAACGCATGCGAGGTCCAGGTGCAGCCGGCCATGCACGTCTCGGCGTAATAGCAGGTGCGGCAGAAGCCCCACAGATCGTCGACGGTGCGGCGGCGGTTGAAGGCGATCACCTCGGACTTCTCCCAGATCTCGCGCAACCGCGTCTCGCGGACGTTGCCGCCGGCATAGGCGCTGCCGAGGCCGGGGCAGGACTTGATCGTGCCGTCCGCTTCGATCCCCATCACCGTGTCGCCGGCGTTGCAGCCGTGAAAATAGATTTCCGGGTCGAGCACGTTGCGGATGACCGATTCATAGGGGCCGTAATAGCCGACGTTGCTCGCCGGCTGGAGGAAGAGGCCGCGCTCACGGCCCTCGACAGCGAGCGCAGCGAGGAGCGGCATCACCTCCAGCATCTGCCAAGGCTGCAGCAGCATGTCGGGGTGATCGGCGGCATTGCCCATGGCGGTGGTGATGGCGACTTGCCAATTGGTCGCACCGGCCTCGATGATCACGTCCATCAGCTCGCGCAGTTGCGGCAGCGTATAGGCGTTGATCTGACTGTTGACGGCGGCGGAGAGGCCGTGCGCGCGGACTCGCCGCAACGCCGCGAGCGCGAGCTCGTACGAGCCGGGCACACCCCGCAGCTTGTCGTGGGTCGCGCCGATACCGTCGATCGAGATTCCGACGCCGCACAGTCCTGCGGCGGCGGCGCGGGCGACGCGCTCCTCGCTGAGGTTGCGGCCACCGGTCTGCAGGTCACAGCGCATTCCGGCGGTGCGGATCGCGGCGACGATCTCGAGCCAGTCCTTCCTCAGATAGGCCTCGCCGCCGATCAGGCCGACATCGCGTGCGCCGAGCTCCGCGATCTGGTCGACGAGGTCGAGCGCCTCGGCGGTGCTGAGCTCGTCGCGCCGGCGGGTGCCGGCGCGGGAGCCGCAATGGCTGCAGGCAAGGTCGCAGGCGAGCGTGATCTCCCAGACGACGCTCACCGGGACGCGCTTGACGATATCGTCGAGCCCCGCGTAGCGGACGGGCAGTTCGTCTGCCCGCCGGACGTCCATTTACTGGGCCTTCTTGGCGGCCGCCTCGAGCTGCTTGATGAGGCCGTCGATGTCGCCATATTTGGCTTTGACATCGCGCGCGCCCTGGATCAGCGTCTGGATCTCGGCGAGCTCGCCGCGCTTGAGGACGTCGTCCACCGCTACCCGGTAGAACACCCGGCCCGGGTCGAGCAACCTAAGGAGTCTCTCGAGCGTGAGCGGCGTTGTTCTGATCGATTTGAGGCCCATGGTTCGTCTCCTCCTCGTCGGTTGGGTGTCTCACTTGGATTATCTATCTATCTAAGGAAGAATGCGCAGTCCTCTGTAGATTGTCAAGGGTTCGCAACGAGCTGCTCGCGCAGCGCGAGACTGTCGCGAAACGCCGCTTCGACCTCGCTGTTTTCCGCGCACGAGCATGGTCGCGAGATCGAAACAAGCCGCCACGCGACGGAGCCGTGCGTATCCATATGACCGACGGCGGATAGAACGTCGACCACCTGAAGCTGCTCGAAGGCGGCGCGACCCTGCCCGGCCTCATCAACCAGAAAGACGATGTGGCGCCGACGGGCTACCGCGTCACGTTCGCGGATGCCATGGAGGTGCCGTAGCGGTCAGCAAGAATCAGCTCGAGCATGGCGCGGAATTCTAGTCTGCCGCCAGTGTGCGCTCAAAAAACGGGAGGATGATCGACTGGATCCTGCCGGGCACGAGCTTGCGGTGATCGCCGGCGTAGACGTCGACGGCGTACGGCACGCGATTCGCCGCGAGCGCGTCGGTGAAGCGGCGCGTGGCGACGGGGATGTGCGCGAACTGATCGTCGAGTCCGTAATCGATCCGCAGCGCGTGCAGACTGCGCAGGTTTTCGCGATACCGCGGCACTTCGGCGACCGGGAAGTACTCCATCCACTTCGTGTATAGCGGCTCGACCGGCAGGAGCTCGTGCCCTTCGGCGCGAATCGGCAGATCGGCGAACAGCGGCTTGGACGCATTCGGCGTGATTACCTGTGCGAAGGCAATGATCGCCACCGGATAGAACTGGCCGCGCTGCAGCGCCTGATCGGCATCCTCGAGTTTCGTGAACTTCAGCGCTTCGAACCACGACGGATTGCCCCAGCCGATGTCTTCGACCATGTCGAGGCAGCACGGGCTGATCGCGTAGATCGCACTGAACACATCAGGGTGGTGCATGCCGAGGCGGATTGCGCCGAAGCCGCCCATCGAGTGACCGGTGACGCCGCGGCTTTCTTTCTTCGCCAGCGTGCGGAAGTTCGTGTCGACGTACTTCACGAGATCGTCGGCGATGAAATCCTCCCATCGCCCGATCACCGGCGAATTCGAGTAGTAGCTGCCGAGGAAGCGGCCTCCGGCATTCGGCATCACGATGAGGAACTCGCGCGAGCCGGCGTCGCTCAGCACCGCGTCCGCCATCGCCGGGACGTTCCAGGCTTTCGTCCAGACGTCGTAGGTGTCGCCGATGCCGTGGAGCAGATAGACGACCGGATAGCGCTTCGTCGTGGCGGTCGCGTAGCTCGGCGGCAGATAGATCGCCGCCTTCTGTTCGGCCGGCAATCCCACGAGATTTCCGCTTAGCGAAGGAGCGGGAACGACGACCTCGCGGACGCTGCCGGCGGCGAGCGCGGCGAACGTGGCGAGCATCGAGACGATGAGAAACGCGAGCGCGCGGACCTGGTTCATGCCGATCTCCTTCGTTTGGGTTTGGTCGGAGCCTTAGTTTTGGATGGAGCCTTGATGCCGCGCAGCGTGCGCTGCGCGTCGCGGTGATAGAGCTTTGCAAAGTCGTCGGGGCCGAGGGTGAAGCGGCCGAGGGTGTACATCGAGATGAGGCCGTGGGCGTGGGCCCAGAGCGAGAGCGCCGTTTCCATCGCATCGTCGCGGCGATAGCGCTTCCTGCGGATCTCCTCGGTGACGGCGCGGTGGAGAATGTTGAATGTCGGCGACCGGCCGGCCGCGAAATCGTCCGGGTATTTGCGCAGCGGCCCGTGCGCGCGCAGGAACATCAATTCGTAGAGGCCGGGCTGGTCGAACGCGAACCTGAGGAACTGATCCATGATCGCCAGGACCTTGTCACTGCGGGCCTTTTCGCCTTCGCGGAGGTACGTTTCGAGCACGCCGTGGCCGGCGGCGATCATCGCGCCGATGAGCGCGTCCTTGTCGCGGTAGTGGCGATAGATCGCTGCCGCGACGACGCCCACGGCCTCGGCGACGTTGCGCATCGAAACCGCGTCCAGGCCGCGTTTCTCGTGCAGCTCCTGGGCGGCGGCGAGGATGCGCCTCTTTGCGTCGCCCGTGTGAACGGTGTTCACGTGAACAGTGTACACGTTCTCCGGACCGAGGCGTTTGCTCCGTCACGCAAATGGGGCGGGCCGTTCCGGCCCGCCCCGAGTGGTGCTCTCCTACGGCTGATTGCCTACGTAGTCCACCCACACCTGACTGCCGATGTTCTCGACGCGGAACGCGGTGATGGTCGCGCCGTCGAGACCGATCGTCGCCGCCGGAATCTCGATGCGCGTCCACGTGTCCGCCGCCGGAACGGTCGAGCTGATGAACGTGCATCCGCTCTCGCCGCCGATCGCCGGCGCCGGAGTCGTCGAGCCGTACCAGATGCAGCCGCTCGTGCCGTACGTCGCGCCGCTGTACCAGGTGATCTTGAGCTCCTTCAGCGTCTCGCAGCCCGTCGGCATGACGTAGAGGAGCAGATCGTCGCCCGAGCTCGTGGCCTGATTCAGATCATTCACGCGCACGAGACCGGTCGCCGTCTGACCGAAGAATGGATACGCATATGAGAGCGAGCCGCTCGCGGCCTGCGACGAGTACGGCTCGCCGTAGGCCAGCGTCGCGCCCGACGGGATGCTGTCGTCGACCCATACCGTCTCGCCGCCCGGGATCGACGGCTGTGACGCGGTCGTCGGCGTGCAGCCGACTCCGTCGGTGCCGACGTGGTCGAACCACACGCGCCCGCTCGAGATCTGGAACTTGACCGTGGTGACGTCGTGTCCGCGCAGATTGAGCGGAGAGCTGATCGGCACTTCGAGCCGCGTCCACGCGCCGGTCGACGGGAGCGCGCCGCGGTTGAAGTTCATGATCGTCGGGTCGGAGATGTTGTTCGCACCCCAATACACCGAGACTTTGCGGTACGCCGACTCGAAGGTGATCTTGATCTCCGCGGTCGTGTCGCAGGGATCGATCAGCACGTACAGCTGCGCCTTGCCGCTGCCGAACTTGTGGAACTCGTGGAGATCGTCGATCTCCACGGTCTGCGTACCGCTGCCCTGGAGATAGAACGACTGCGACCCGGTGGCGTACTGCGACGTGTCCCAGTTCAGCGATCCGGAACTGACCGTGGCGTAGTTGGGAATCGCGTCGTCGATGTAGACCACGTCGCCGCCCGGAGGCGACGGCTGCGATGCGAAGGGAGTGGTGCACTGCGCGAACGCATTCAGCGCGCCGCACAGGACGAGAAGAGACACGAGATACGGGAAGAGCCTGCCGCTCAGTTTCACGAAGAACCTCCTTGTTGTTCGGGGTTCGCGGCCGGCCTTGAAACCTGACGATGCAGGATGCGCCCGGTGCGCGACGGCGGGCTAGGGACATTTCGTGATGTTGGGATTTACTTGCGTGAATACGGCGCCGGCCGTATCGGTCAAGTCGCCGGCGTCATTCGCGAACGTACAGCGTCAGCGGCATCGACGTATCGCGCTGCTCGGGCAACGCGATCGGCTTTGCGAACCGGACCGTCTTGCCGTCGAAGGTCCACCCGCCGTCGCTGCAGTGCGAGCCCTCTTCGATCGGCTGCCCGGCACGTGCGCGCAGCGCGTTCGCCGTCGCCTCGCGCTCGACGCGATAGCGGAAGGCACGCTGCCAGCCGATGTCGAGCCTGCCGAGAGGATCCCCGCGATCGCCCGTCTCGATTCCAAGGCGGAGCTCGCACTCGGTCACCCGCGCGAGCTCACCCGTGAGGGTGCGCTCACGATCGATCGCCATGGCGAACGGCTTCACGGGGAACTTCTGGTACCGCCACCTCCGCCACTTCTCGTATTGCAGCGTCTCGAGCAACGGCCGCACGAAGTCGCGGTCCTGCACCTCGGCGAACCACGCCGGTACCGGAAGCGGCATCTTCCACGCGACGGCGTTGATCGCGCGAGTCATCGACATCGCGACGACCCGCAAGACGAGGTGTGGATGTCCGTCGAGCGCCTTCGTCAGGTTCCAGGCCGCGTGCAAGTCATCCCACGCGGCCGCGTCGTGCTGGCGTGCGCGCCCGAGGGCGCTCGCGACCAGGGCGCGCATCAGCGACAGGTGCATGGCGACTTTCGGCAGAAGACCGCCGTGCTGTTGCGAGAGGTTGCGCTCCCACACGATCGGCTCGCGCAGCAGCAGGTCGCGGATCGCGGAGAGGTCCGCGATCGCCGGGGGCTCGGCGATGGTGAGCTCGCCGCGCGCGATTTCCTGTCGCACGTAAGTCGTGATGGCGTCGTTTCCGGCGACAGGGGCAGCGAGCTTCGTCAGCGTCCGTGCGGCTTCATTCTCGTGCTGCGGCGGATACCGATCGGGGACCGCGGCGAGGGTTCCCAGGCCGTCCGGCCATGGCCGCGCGGCCGCGGCGTCGACTTCGTCCCCCGCCCAAAACCACGACGAGACGTAAACCGCCGCGGCCAGCAGGACAAGCAGGACCAGCACTTTTTTCACGCGCCGAAGACTATCGAAAAACGGACGCGCTGTTGCTGGGAAACAGCTGCGAGCGACGCGCGTGCTTGTTTAGAAGTACGAGCTGACGCCGAGGGTCTTCATTCGGCGGATGAGCTTCTGATCGAACGTGGCGACGGAGTCGTGGTTGTTCGCGAGAGCGACGCCAACGATCGCGGCGTCGGTGATCGACTCGAGCGGCTCGGGCCAGTTGTCGAGGACGCGAAGCCACGAGCAGTCGTCGGTGATGATGACGCCAGGATAGGTGAGCGTGGCGCGGATCGCGTCGGCGATTTTCGGCGGTTGTACCTTGTAGAAGCTGTCCAGGACGTAGGCGATCTCGAAGAGGACGAATTGCGGAACCACGGCGATGATCTTGCCCTCTTCGGCGCTGAGGAGCAGCGCCTTTCCAGCGGCGCGTTGTTTCTCGTTTCGCTCCACGAAGAACGAAACGAGCACGTTCGCGTCGACGACGACGTGACGCGTCAGACCCGGCCTCGGCGTTTGCGGGCTTCGGCGATCTCGGCGACGACGTCGCCGGAACTGTTCTTGATGAAGCCTTCAAAGTCGAGCAGCGATGGTCGCTCGGTAGTGATGGCGACTCGACCCGCGTCGATTCGCCAGGAGAGTTTGTCGCCGGGTTCCAAAGCGAGCGCGTCGCGCACTTCTTTCGGGACGGTTGTTTGGCCTTTGGTGGTGAGCGTCGAGGTAGGCATATCAGATGTCGTCCTTACCATAGTGTAGCAGAGTAATGCGCGGTGACAGGTCAGCAAGGAGCGTCAGCGTCGACCAAAAACAAAGGCGGGCCGAAGCCCGCCTTTTCGCGGCACCGCCATGAAGTCCCGGCTACTGTCCCAGAACGCCCTTCTTGAAATCCGCGCCTGGTCCCGGCTTCGGTCCGATCCACGTGTTCAGGATCGCATCCGCGACGGCTTTGCCGCCGAGGGTGCCCTTGTTCTTGCCGTTCACTTCGACGGTCGTGCCGGTGCCCGGCGTGTAGGTGAGGACGATGGTCTGTCCTTCCTTCATGTCCTCCATCCAGGTGGAGAGCGTCTTGATGGCCGTCTTCACCTCGGCCGACGCATTCGGCGTGTTGTCCGCGAGGCCTTCCTGCCACGCCTCGGCCATCTTGCCCTTGTCGACGTCGTAGAGGAAATGCATCACCTGGCGGCGCGGCGCGTCCGCGGCCAGGATCGCCGCGGCGTTGGCCTGCTTCGACGGCAGGTAGAGCGCTCCGACGTAGACCTTCACGACGAACTTCTTGCGCAGCGCGGCGCCATTGAGGACGAGGTTCTGCCCGCCGACGTTGCTCGTATCGTCGACTTTCACGCCGGCGACGGTGGCGGCTGCGGCGGGGGTGGCAAGGGCGAGCGTGATGGCAGCGGAGAGGATCAGGTTGCGCATGAGGCGGGATTGTAACTCTCTCTTCCGGCGTTAAACTCGATTCCGATGTCTGTTTTTCTCCAGCGCTCGTTCTCGATCGGCTCGGTGCACATCCCGACGCCGCTCGCGCTCGCCCCGATGGCCGAGGTCACCGACACGTATTACCGGTCGCTGATCAAGGAGCTGGGGGGCGTGGGACTGGTCGTGTCCGAGTTCATCTCGGCCGAGG
>DASYGV010000033.1:0-23714 GCA_035999335.1 Thermoanaerobaculia bacterium
CGGAAAAGCCGTCGACGCCGCCGGAATGCTCGATCGTCTTCTCGCCGTGGACGTCGCGGAGGAACCAGCCGAATCCATAGGCGGAGAACATCGGCTCAAAGGCGGCCAGCTCGGGAAGAGGCGCCGGGATCGGCGCTGACACGAGCGACTGCGGCGAGAAGAGCTGCCGCGCCACCGCCTCGCTGTAGATCCGCTTATCGACGCCCTTCTCCTGCAGCGCACCACGATTCAGGTGGAGCCGCATGTACTCCGCCATGTCGAGCACAGAGGCGTAGATCGAGCCGGCCGGCGCGATATTGTCGTAGTCGCGGTGCGGGACGGTGCGCAGCACGCCGTCGATCTCCGAGTGCGGCGAGGCGACATTCGATGTCATCGGGGGAAGCCCGGACGTCGAATGGTTCATCCCCAGCGGCACGAAGATGCGCTCGCGCACCTGGTCGTCCCACGTCTTCCCCGCGG
Organism: Thermoanaerobaculia bacterium; assembly: GCA_035999335.1. Classification (GTDB taxonomy): domain Bacteria; phylum Acidobacteriota; class Thermoanaerobaculia; order Gp7-AA8; family Gp7-AA8; genus QHVT01. Next base: position 460 of record DASYGV010000033.1, read on the forward strand.
CGACGTGCGCCACTTCGCCGGCGGCGAGGTAACTGACGTTCTGATACGAGAAGACGGACCGGAAGCTGCTCACCGGCTCGAGGAAACGCGCGCGGCGGAGGACCTCCTCGCGCGAATAGTCGGAGCCGTACCAGACCGTCCCGCCGCTGATCGGCCGGAGGCCGGCCCGATGAACGAGTAGATCGCGCACGGTCTGCTCGCGCGTGACCCACGGGTCCCACATGGTGTACTCCGGTAGGTACTTCGACACGTGGTCGTCCCAGTCGATCTTCTTCTCGTCCACGAGGATGCCGAGGAGCGTCGTGGTGAACGACTTCGAGATCGAGCCGATCGCGAATTTCGTGTCGGTCGTCACCGGCTCCGGCTTCCCGAGCTCCTTCACGCCGAACGCCTTGGCGTAAACAACGCGATCGTCCTTCACGATCGCCACCGCCGCGCCGGGAACGTTCAGCTCGCGCATGACCTTCGTGACGTATGTGTCAACGTCGGCAGGGACGATGGTCTGCGCGTGCGTGGTGAGGGCGATGAAGAAAAGGAGGAAGGCCGTCCGAATGCGCTTCATTGCGTGATGATACGTACCGGGACGTGACAGGTTGGACCTGTCCTATTGCGGCCGGTCAGAAACCGCGCCTGCGCCACCAGACGTCGGACCAGAACACGGCGAGGAGCGCCAGCAGCAGAACGACGCTGTATTCGACGCCGTTTCGGCCGCCGCCGACGACGAACCAGCCTTCCCGCGCGTGGACGAGCACGATGCCCGCGAGCAGCTCCACCGCGAACCAGACGATCAACGGACGCGTGGCAATGCCGGCCGCCAGAAACGGCGTGCCGGCGATCTCGACGAACGTGAGGAACGCCGCGACCTGGAGTCCGAACGGAATGCCGACGGAGTCGAGGAACCCGCCGAACGGCGCGACTCCTCCGGCCATCAGCCGGTAGAGGCCATGCACGAAGAGCAACGCCGCCACGCTGGCGCGCAGAAATCGAATTCCGGGATCGCGGGACCATGCCTTGCCCATGACACTCATCCTCAGTCTCCTGCTCTGATCGGTGGCGCGGATCTTACTGACCCGATGAGGGCGCCCGGTCACGTTGCGCGAGACTTTCTGTGTCCACGCTCGAAACACATCAAGGTGGAAGTCTTGCCCCTCGGCCGCGTGTTGATGCGGAAAACGTCAGAATTTCCGAAGGAGTGAAGATGTCCAAACGAGTGGCGCTGTTCGTGTTGTCGTTGTTGGTCGGCTTGGCGGCGATCGCCGGCGAGTTGAAGCCCATGGGACTGCTGACGAAGGTGGAGACGAAGAACGTCTGCATGGTCAACGAGCAGGACATGAAGAAACCCCAGATCCCGGTCGAGGTCGACGGCAAGACGTATTACGGCTGCTGCGACATGTGCAAGAAAGCGCTCGCCGAGAACGCCGAAAAGCGCGCGGCCACGGATCCGGTGACGGGGAAGAAGGTCGACAAGGCAAGCGCGGTGATCGCGGCGCAGGAAGATGGACGGGTGTTCTACTTCGAGAGCGAAGAGACGCTCGCGAAGCACAACGCGCAGTTTGCGAAGTAGTAGAGGGGGCGCGGGCATCCTGCCCGACGCGGCCGGGCTGGAAGCCCGCGCCCCCTTTGTCTAATGCCGCGTACGCCGCCGCCGCACCGGCGGCGGCGTCGACGTCGGCGTCAGTTCCACGCTGCTCGCTCCATTGCCGCACGTGTTCAACACGGCCACGAAAAACATCTGGCCCGCGGTGTACGGCACGGTGATCTCGGAGAGGAATCCGATCAGCGCGCCGGGCAGTCCCGGCCCTTGGCTGCGGTACCAGCGATACCGGGTGCCGCCGCCGTCGCGCACCTGCAGCCGAACGCGATTCGGCGCGACGATCGTCGCGCTTGCGCTGGTGATGATCACGGGAGGGCAACGCAGGACGACGAGTTGCGCCGCGTCGCTGTCGACCTGACCGCACGCATCCGTCACGCGCACCCAATACTTCGTCGTGGCCTTGGGCTCCACGCGCACCTGCCAATCGTCCACATGCACGAGCTTCGACGTGTCGCCTTTTTCGCCTTCGAACCATTGCACCGCGAGCGGCGGTGTGCCGCGGACGCGCGTCGAAAGGATCGCCGACGTGTTGATGTACATCATCTCGCTCTCCGGCATTTCGAGAAACGCCGGCGCCGTGCACGTCCTCGTGCAGTTGCCTTCGTACAGACATGCGATCGCATCACGATCCCATGTCTGCAGGCCGGTGACGCTCGCGAGCTCCGCTGAGTTCATGAGGGCCACGCAATTGCCATCGTCATCCGTGTTGATGCAGCAGTTCGCATTTCCGCTGCACGCGGCGTCGTTCTTTCCGTTCTTGTCCGCGTGGCGCATCCCGAGGGTGTGACCGATCTCGTGGGCGACCACGTCGTTCAGCCGCTCCTGCTTGAACGTCGCCGACGACATCCCGTCGTTGAGCACCAGGTCCGCGTGCGTCAGCGTGCGGAACGCTTCTCCGTTGAAGACGTGCGTACCTTTCTCGATGAGCAGCGTCCCGGCCAAAATGCCGACGCAACACGTGTCGGGAATGTCGTTCAGCGGATCGTTGGCGAGGACGCGCCATTCGGCGTCGTCGCCGTCGACGTTGCCCGTGGCCGCGGGCCCGCGCGTATCGAGGAACGTCGCGCTCGCGGAGCGCCACAGCGCTACCCCGAAATCGGTGGACGCCACGACGTCCAGATCTCCCGCCGTTCCGGAGACGCGCCATTCCGCAACCGCGCCGTTGCGGCGAAGCGGAAGATCGCCGGGCCGAAAGGCGTAGCTGCCCGGCGTGAACGTCGCGTTCGGCTCGACGCGCAGCGTCGAAAACGGCGCGTCGTAGCTCGCAATCGCGTCCTCCCCGCGCACGATTGCGCGCACGAAATCGACGAATGGACGCTCGAGCCGCGCACGCTCGACGTGACGCTCTCCATCGACGTCCCACCCGAAGACCTCCCCGCGCGTGAGCCCTCCGCGTCCGTCCGCGCGGAATGCGCCGAGCGACCACGCCCAGGGGGTCCAGTCGCCGCGCCCGTTTTTGCCGAGGAACAACAGCACGCGGTCGCCGGCCTTGAATGACGGCACTCCCGGCACCGTGAGCCGCGTGTCGCCGAGCTCGCCTCCCGGAAGAACGATCGCAATCACCCGCGCGCCCGTCGCGCCCTTGATCCACTCCTCGACCGCAACCTCATAGACCGTCTCGATCCGTCCGCTTCGACGAACGTGCGACTTCTCCACGGTGCCGCTCACAATGGCCCGGGCGGCGGAGACGAGATCGCGGTCGTCGGGGACGATGTAGGTCGCGGAGAACGCGGGTAGAGCAGCGAGGGCGAGGAGAGAGATGAGAGAGAATCGAATGGTTCGCATGGACTGGGATTTCAGGCGACAGGCTGGCCCAAGGCTTGGCCAATCAGCGCTGCCGGCCGTGCCGGCCTAACCATTCTCCCACGTCCCTGTCCGGAGCTTCAGTGCCGAGACCTGTGCCGCCGCGTAGCCGGCGGCGTTTCGCTCGGCGTGAGCACCTCGCTCACCGCGGCGTTGGCGCAGGTGTTCTCCACGCGCAGCCAGAACGTCTGGCCCGCGCTGTACGAGATCGTGAGATCGCGGGCGAGACCGACCAGCGAGCCGGGAAGTCCCGGACCCTGGCTGCGGAACCAGCGGTACCGGTTGCCGCCGCCTGCATTTCCGCGCAGCCTCACCTTCCCCGGCTCGACGATCGTCGCGCTCGCGCGGGTGATCGTCACGTTCGGGCAGCGCACGACCATGAACTGCACGGCTTCACTGTCGATCTGACCGCATGCATCCGTCACCCGCACCCAGTACTTCTGCGTCACCTCGGGGTGAATGCGCACTTCCCACTCCCCCGCCTCGATGAACTGTGACGTATCGCCGTTCTCGCCGGCGAACCACTGCACCTCCAGCGGCGGCGTCCCGCGCACTCGCGCCGACAGCAACGCCGACGTGCCGGTGTAGACGACCCTCGGCGCCGGTTTCTCCAGAAACGCCGGCGCGCTGCAAGGCCTTTCGCAATTCCCTTCGTACAAACAAACGATCGCCTGGTGATCCCACGTCTTCAGACCGGTCACGGACGCGAGCTCGACCGAGTTCATGACCGACATGCAGTTGCCGCCGTCGTTCGAGAAGATGCAGCAGTTCGCGTCCCCGCCACAGTCGCCGTTGTTCTCGCCGTTCCGGTCTGCGTGGCGAAGGCCGAGGGCGTGGCCGATCTCGTGCGTGACGACGTCATTGAGCCGGTTCTGCGTGAAGTTCGCGGACGACATCCCGTCGTTCACGAGCAGGTCCGCGTGCGTCAGCGTCCGGAACGTCTCGCCGTTGAACGTGTGCGAGCCGCTGTCGACGAGGAACGCGCCTGCGACGATACCGACGCAGCAGGTCTGCGGGATCTCGTTGTGGGGGTCGTTCCCGATGATGCGCCACTCCGCGTCGTCCCCGTCCGCATCGCCTGACGCCGGCGCCGCTCCGCGGGTGTCGCGAAACATCGCGCTGGTCGACGTCCACGCCGCGATCCCGGTATCGACGGCCTTCACGAGATCCAGATCTCCCACGCTTCCGGACAGACGCCATTCCGCGACTGCACCGTTCCGTCGAAGCGGAAGATCGTCCGGGCGATACGAGTAGCTACCGGCGCTGAAGATCGCATCGGCCTGCACGCGCTGCATCGAGGGCGGAGCGCCGTAGCTGGTTGCCGCGTTCTCTCCTCGGACCACCGAGCGCACGAAGTCGAGAAACGGACGCTCGAGCCGCGGACGCTCGACGTGACGCTCTCCATCGACATCCCACCCGAAGACCTCGCCGCGCGTGAGCCCGCCGCGTCCGTCGGCGCGGAATGCGCCAAGGGACCACGCCCAGGGAGTCCAATCGCCGCGCCCGTTCTTGCCGAGGAACAACAGCACGCGGTCACCGGCGTTGAATGACGGCACTCCCGGCACCGTGAGCCGTGTGTCGCCGAGCTCGCCTCCCGGAAGAACGATCACAATCGACCGCGCGCCCGTCGCGCCCTTGATCCATTCTTCGACCATGATCTCGATCACGGTCTCGATGCGCACCCTGTGGCGGACATGGGTCGCGGTCACCGATCCGCTGACGATCGCTCCCACCGCGGAGATCAGCTCCCGGTCCGTGGGGACGATGTAAGTGGCAGAGAACGCAGGAAAAGCAGCGAGGGAGAGGAAATAGATGAGAGAGAATCGAATGGTTCGCATGGACTGGGATTTCAGGCGACAGGCTGGCCCAAGGCTTGGCCAATCAGCGCAGCCGGCCGTGCCGGCCTAACCATTCTCACACGTCCCTGTCCAATGAGGTCGGATGGAAGCGACAGACAACGATCTGGTGGCTCGCGTACGCGGCGGAGACGACGAGGCCTTCCGCCTTCTCGTCGATCGGCACACACGCCCCATTTACCGCGCGGCATACCGCATCACCGCCAACGCGGCCGACGCGGATGACATCGTCCAGGAGACTTTCCTCCGCGCCTATCGCGCCATCGAGCGCTTCGACGCGCGGGCCAGCTTCACCACCTGGATCCATCGCATCGCCATCAACTGTTCGCTCGACCTCATCGACTCGCGCAAGCGCCGCGACGGCCGCATGAATCCCGATGAGGACCTCTCCGCCATCGCCTCCACCACCGCATCGCCCGACCGCATCGTGCACGGGCTGGAGATGCAGCGCGCCGTCGCCTCGGCCATGGAACGCCTCAGCGGAAACGAGCGAACGGCGTTCGTGCTTCGCCACTTCGAAGGGATGCCGCTCGACGAGATCGGCCAGGTTCTCGGCACGCAGCTCAACGCGACCAAGAACACGGTCTTCCGCGCGGTCAAAAAGCTCCGGGAGCAGTTGCAGCCATTCACGGGATCACTCATATGAGCCACCTCACACAGGAAGAATTCGTTCTCAACTATTACGGCGAGCCCGAGCTCGGGACCGACCGACGCGAGCACCTCGCGCACTGCCAGACCTGCATCGCGGAGCTGGCCGGCCTCGCGTCCGTGCTCGACCGCGTCACGCCCGTCGAAGTGCCGGACCCCGGCGACGACTACGAGGCCCGCGTGTGGGACCGCCTGCAGTGGCGGCTCCGCGGCGAGAAAAAGCGCGACCGCTTCAAGTGGATGAAGGCGGCGGCAATCGCGGCGACGGTTGTGATCGCGTTTCTCGCGGGATTGTTGTGGTCGCCGAGCCGTGGAGTCGTCGAGTCGACGAACATCGCGACGAACACGACCACGACGACTCCCCTCGCCGGCTTGAAAACCGGCGCCGACTCGACCCGCATCCTTCTCGTCGTCGTCGGCGAGCACTTCGACCAATCCGAGCGCGTGCTCGTCGAGCTGACAAACCTCACGCCGAACGGCAAGACGGACATCTCGACGTCACGCGATCGTGCCGAGGAACTGGTTACCAGTAACAGGTTGTACCGGCATACCGCGCTCGAACGCGGCGAGGAGGACGTGGCCACGCTCCTCGACGAGCTCGAGCCGGTGCTGCTGCAGATCGCTCGCTCGCCTTCGAACGTGAGTGCGGAAGAGCTCCGCGCCATGCAGAAGCGTGTCGAGACCAAGGGACTCGTATTCAAACTGCGTGTCGTGCGTGCGGACGTCCACCGCAACGCCGTCACCTCAACCAACATCAGAGGATTCAAATCATGAACGCACGAAAAGCACTCGCGGCCTGGGCGGTCGCGGCGACACTCCTGATCAGCGGCGGCCGCGCCTACGCCGACGCGTTTCCCTTCCCGACCTGGGCCGCCGATGCAAGCAACGACCGCGAGGATCGCGAAGACCGCGAGGCCGAGCTGTACGAGGAAGGCACCGATGCCATCGACGACGAGGATTGGGAAGAAGCGATCAGCGCCTTCAAAGCCGTCGCCGAAATGAAGGGCAGCCGCGCCGACGGCGGTCTGTACTGGATGGCGTACGCGCTGAACAGAGCCGGCCGCCGCGCCGAGGCCATGCAGACCATCGATGGGCTGAAGAAGAACTACCCGAAGAGCAAGTGGCTCGACGACGCGAAGGCGCTGGAGCTCGAGACGCGCGAAGCCCGCGGAGAGCGCGTGGCTCCGGAGCGCATCCACGACGAAGACCTCAAGATGATCGCCATCAACTCGCTGATGCACAGCGATCCGGAGAAGGCCTATCCGCTGCTCGAGAAGATCGTCCGCGGCCCGTCGGCGCCGAAGATCAAAGAACGCGCGCTGTTCATCCTCGCGCAATCGCCGTCGCCGCGCGCGCAGACGCTCATCGCCGACATCGCCCGCGGCAAGGCGAATCCCGAGCTCCAGCGCGACGCCGTGAAGTACATCGGCATCCACGGCGGCGCAAACAATCGCGCCGTGCTCTCCGAGCTCTACGCCTCCGGCGCGTCGCGCGAGGTGAAGAAGGAAGTGCTCCGCGCGTTCATGCTCTCGAATGACAAGGCGCGTGTGTTCGCGGCCGCGAAGGCGGAGCCCGACGCCGAGCTGCGCGAGGATGCCATCCACCTTCTTGGCATCATGAACGCCCGCGCCGAGCTGCACTCGATGTATGCCGGCGAGACGTCCACCGAGGTGAAGAAGAAGATCATCCAGGGCCTCTTCCTCAGCAACGATGGCGAGCGCCTCGGCGACCTCGCGCGCGGCGAGAAAGACCCGCAGCTCCGCCGGGAGGCCATCCGCAAGCTCGGCCTCATCGGCGGCCGGACCGCGCCGACGCTGCTCTCGCTGTACGCCGCGGAGACGAACGTGGAGACGAAGAAGGCCGTCATCGACGCGCTGTTCCTTCAGAACAACGCGCGCGCTCTGATCGACATCTCGAAGAAGGAGTCCAACGTACAGCTCCGCAAGGCGGCGCTGCAAAAGCTCTCGATCATGAACGACGACGAAGCGCTCGCGTACATGCTGCAGATTCTCGAGGATTGAGCCGATGCGCAAGCTGATCGCGACACTCGCTCTTCTCATCGCCGTCCCCGCCTGCGCGCAGAGCAACCCTCTGCGTCAGGCGGCGGCGGAAGGGATCAAGACGATGGCCTGGAAGATCGAGACCGAGGGCGTGTCGGTCTGTTGCTGCAACGACGGCGAGGGATGGACGAACTACGGCGACCGGACGCGCGTCGAGTACGACGAGTTGATCGTCGTCGCGCAGCTCGACGGGACGCGCATCCGCAAGGTGCGCGTCCGCGAGCCGAACTGCCCCGTGAAAGTCGATCGCTTCGTGGTGCCGACGCAGGAGCAGAGCCTCGACTTCCTGCTCGAGCATCTTGGCGACGCGGATCGCGAAGGGCAGTTCCTGGCGGTGATCTCGATGCACGACCACCCGCGTGTGGTGCCGGAGCTCATCCAACTCGCGCGCCATCACGACGACAAGGAAGTGCGCCGCCACGCGATCTTCTGGCTCGGCCAGAAGGCCGGCGACAAGGCCGCCGGTGAGCTGCGCCGCGCGGTGGACGAAGATCCCGACGACGACGTTCGCGAGCACGCGGTGTTCGCGATCTCTCAACTCCCCGCGGATCGCTCGGTGCCGCTGCTGGTCAATTTGGTGAAGACGCACAAGAGCCCGGGCGTGCGCAAGAAGGCGATGTTTTGGCTCGCGCAGACGGGCGATCAACGCGCGCTGGATCTGATCGAGGAGATCCTCAAACCGTAGTGCTGAGTGCTGAGTGCTGAGTGCTGAGTGCTGAGTGCTGAGCCCCCCACCCAACACAAAGACCTGTCATCCTGAGCCGCGCAGACGGCGAAGGACCCCCTCCAGATGCACGATGAGCGTTACAAATCACGGGGTCCTTCGCCGCGCTTCGCCGGCTCAGGATGACAGCTTTTGTGAAGCTGTACTCAGCACTCAGCACTCAGCACCCAGCACCTGAGCGAAGCGATACCATCCCCCAGATGCACGTCCTCCAGCCCGGCGCTCGTTTCGTCCGTCCGCTGCCCGACGCGTTGATGGCCATGACCTTCGCCGCCGCCGCGCTGCTGGACTTCGTCCCCGTGCCGCCGGCGCTCCTCCAGATGCGCGATGAGTTGATGTTCGTGCTGATCGTCGAGGGAGGGTTCCTGCTGATGCAGGGAACCCTCGTCGACATCGCCACGCGGCTGAAGAAGCGTCCGCCGTGGTGGGTCGCCGCGATCATCGTCATAGGCGTACTGCTCTTCTCCGGACATCCGCTCCAGATCGTAAAGATGGCTTGGAACAGCGGTGCGCTCGTCTTCGTCCCGCTGCTCATCTCGATCGCCGAGCGTGGAACAATCCTCTGGCGCATTCCGAATCGCTCCCTCATCGAGAAGATCGCCGCACGCGCGCTCATCTCCAACCGGATCACCACCGGCCTCGGAGTCGCCGTGTTAGCGACGGTCGCGATGCTGACCGGTGTCTTCGCGGGCAGCTGGCCGATCCTACTCGCCGGCTCGATCTACTTCGCCGTCGCCGCCTTCGACGACTGGCGCGTCCGGGGTCCGGCATTCGCCGAACGCCCACGCGTGCTGTTCGGCTACGATCCGATCGGGATCACGTACCTCGAACCCGTGTAGCGATGTCCGCGGTGTTCAGTGCCGCTTGAAGTACTGCACCGCCCGCTCGTGCTTCTCCGCGGCCTCTCGCGTTGAGAACGTCCCCAGGTTGCGGCGCTTGCCCGTTTTCGGGTTCTTCTTTCGCGAGTAGAGGCGGTATTCGCCGGATTTCAGTTTGCGAATCACGAATGAGGGACCTGCAACTCGTGAGCCTTGCGGCTCATCGACCTTTTCCTGTTCCGGATCAGTTAGCCGGCTCGAGACCCACGCCATAACGACACCGCGGGAATGCTCTGTAATCCGAGCCATAGCGCGGCCCAGATGAACATCACGACAGGTTCCTCGTACGCCTGAGCGAAATGCCTGGATTCGTGGGCAAGGGTGAGTACGAGCACCATGAGGTCGAGAGCGATGTTGATTGCGACGATCGCGATGAGCGCACGCCGTCGCTCCATCTGCCGAGACGTAGAGGCGATGACGCCCGCCGGCGCCAGGACTACCGCAAAGATCGAAAACCCTGCAGCGGTCCAACCGTGGCCGCCTCCTGCGAGAAGGAACGCAAGAAATGCGACCAGCAAGCCTGCGCTGGTTGCAAGAACGAGATCCGCCCAGGGAAACCTGCCGTACGTCGACCGATCAAGAGAGGTCATGGGCAATCCCGAATTGGATCACGAACTCCGCCCCACCCCCGCGCGCATTTCTCAACTCGAACAACAACCCGTGGTTCGCGAGGATCTCCTGGACGATCGTCAGGCCGAGGCCGCGGCCGTCGCGTTTGGTCGTGAAGAACGGCGTGAAGATCGCGGGCTTGGCGGAGTCGGCGATGCCGGGGCCGGTGTCGGTGATGGTCAGCGTCGCGTCGTGCATCGACGCGCTGATCTCGCCGTCGCGGTGGACGGCCTCGATCGCGTTGCGGAAGACGTTCAGGATCACCTGCTCGAGCTGGCTGGCGTCGACGTCGTAGGCAGCGCGGTCGCCGAGATCCAGTTGCACGCGGATGTTGCGATCGGTGAGCTCGGGGCGCAGCAGCGCGGCGACACGCTCGACCAGCTCCGCGACGGGCGTCGGACTCTTCACCGGCGGCGGGATGCGTACGACGTCCGCGAACGCGGCCATGAAGCGGTTCAGCGCATCGATGCGCGCCGACGCGATCTGCAGCGCGTTCGTGAAATCGTCGCGATCCACCTCCCCTACCTGCGGCGCATAACGCAGCGACGACTCCAGCAGCGACCGCACCGCGCCGACGGAGTTGTTCACCTCGTGCGACATCATCCGGATCAGCTTCTCGTACGCGCTCTTCTCCGAGAGCCGCAGCTCCTCGGTCATCTCCTCGATCAGATAGAAGCTCTTCGCAAACCCGCGGTCGCGGAACTCGGCGCGGCTGACGCGCATGCGCCGCGACCCGTGATGCGAGACGAGCCGCGACTCACCGGGCGCGATCTCCGGCAGCGACATCTCACCGAGGACTCTCGCCGCGGCGGGGTTCATCTGCTGCACTTTGCCGTCGAAGTCGCAGATGACGATGCCCGCCGGCGACGCATCGACGATCTTCTGAAGAAGCTGCTGCTGCTCCTCAGCGGCGAGCCGCTCGTCGCGCAGACGGTCGATCATCCGGTTGTACACGTCGATGAGCGTGTCCATCTCCGGCTGACCCACTGAAACGAAACGCGAGGTGAAATCGCGCTCCGCGATCAACTCCGCGCCGGTCTGGATCAGATCGAGCGGCACGAACAAACCGCGAATCAATCGAATGCTGATCGCGATCGAGAGGACGAAGACCGCTTCGACCGCGAAGAGAAGGAGCGGGCGCTCGATGAGGACAACCGTCGCTGCCGCGGCCAAGACCACGTGCAGAACAACGACGTAGGCGATGATCTTGGCTCGGAGTCTCATGAGTGAAAAGCGGCGGGCCGAAGCCCGCCGCATTCCGAGGCTACTTCGTCACGAACAGCCACGCCGGAGTGATCTTGCCGCGATAAATCCACTGCGTCGCGCCCGCTCCGTGCCCTTCCGTTTCCATGTCGAACTCGATCAGATACTGAAGGTGGTACCCCACGCTCGGATCGGTGATGGTCAGCGATCCCTCGCTCCGTCCTTCCACTTTCGCAGTCTTTCGGTCGGAGGTCGAACCATACGAGCGATCGAGATAGACGCCGCGGTCCTTCGCCTGACTCCGGATCTGACGGTTCGCTCGGCCGGCATCGATATTGGCGACGGCATGATGCAGGAAGACCGCCACAACGGCATCCATCTTCCCTTTCTCCTTGTCGTCGGTGCCTCCATTCTCGACGTTGTAATCGATGAGAAAAGTATCGCTGCTGCTCGAGCCGAGGCAGGTCTTCGCACAATCGCCGCCCTGCACGATTCCCAGTTTCATCTCACCGCCTTCCGGGAACCAGATCTTCTTGTCATTGTAGAGATAGATCTGATTGAACTTCTTGACGCGGCCTCCGGAAAACACTTTGTATTCACCGCGGCCCGAGTAAAGAACCGCTGCATGGGGGAAGAGTCTGTCCGTATAGATGTCCCAGTCATAGCGGGCGTTTTTTACATTGGCCGTCGTGCCGTCGTCGGAATTGAACGGCTCATTGCGCCGGCGCCATTGTGCGCCGCTGGCCATTGCATATGTGCCGCCCGCGCGCTGAATGCCGATGAAGCTCCCGAATTTGACTTCACGGCCGTCGGACGTCTTCGCCTTCATCACCACGGTCCCCGGCTGCACCCACGGCATCACGCCCTTGCCGGGAAGCGCTCGCGACACTTCACAAGGACCTTCCTTCGCGTCGGGGATGAAGTAGTGATAGACCTTCCAGTCTTTCGCGAAGTGCACTTCGTCGTAGACGTCGTTGGCGCTCCGGGACACCCACCAATCGACGGCCGTGTATTTGTAACGCGACTCGAACGCAACGGGATACGAAAATCGCGGTTTCACGACACCGGATTTCGATCCGCACTGAAGGTTGATCTCGCCGTTCCATGAATTGCCGGCGCCGATGACGCGTCCCCACGCGCCGTTCCCGTCGCCCGTGATCGACGCATTGAGGAAGTTCGCTCGTCCGTAATAGTCCTCGACGACGTCGGGCATGAACCAGGGCACGTGCCTCTCCGCCGAGCTATACGCGAAGAGCAGCCAGTCGAGGCCTTCATTGAACCGGGCGAGCTGGTCCTTTGTGTACGCCTCGTAGTCTTTCTTGAAATCCTTCGACGCGAGTGAAGGCTGCTTGCACTGAGCCGGCTTCAACTGGCACTCGGATTCCAGGACTTTGATCGCCCACAGAACCATCGTGTGGACCTTCTCCTGTTGCGCCCGCGCATCCATGAACGCCTTCTCCGCGGCTTCATAGAGCTTGTCCACACTCTTGTCGCCGTTGAACGCCTCGGGAGGGGCATTGAACTGGCGCGTGTCCTTGTAATCGTAGAACGGGTACCGCAACAGCGCCTGATTTCCGCGGAACGACGACGTCAGGACCGTACTGTAATTGCCGAGCTGCTTGGGGAGGTCCTCGTTCAGGATCTCGTTCGCGAACTTGATCATCGCGTCGTGCTCGACGTCCGCGTCGACCCCGTCGAACTGCCTTCGGAATTTCTTCCACAGCGTCTCGAAATTCACCTCGTGTTTCGTTGCGATCGCCTCCGCGGCGGCCTGCTTGAACAGGCGATACACTTCCCGGTGGTTCCTATCAAGATCCTGCTGGATTTTCTCCTGGCCGCGTTGCAGCGTATCCAGTTTTCCGTTGATCTCCGTGAGCTGCGATTCGATCTTCGCTTTCCATTCCGCCTCGCTGCGGCCGCTGAATCCCGCGAGCGCGTTGCAGAAATACTGCTCGGCCACATCTTTGGTGATCTCTTTGGCACACGTGGCGTCGTAGAACGCGCCTGTGAGCTCCTTGGCCACCATGAGACCGACGGAGCTGGCGACCGAGCTGCCCGCCGACTTTGCCAACGTTTTGCCGTAACTCTCCTTCGTAGGCTCGGGGAAGATCGGAACGGCGAGGAAACTGCACAAAAGCAATGCCATGGCCCGGAACGAATGAACGCGCATCTCTCTCTCTCCTTTCGCGTTGTAAAAGGACCTGGTTGGGGCAACTATCGTAGCACTGCGATCACTCGGCGCCGATCCCGTACTTCTCCATCCTCCGATACAGCGCCGCGCGAGAGAGCCCCAGCGCCTCGGCTACGCGCGACACGTTCCCCTCGTAGTGCTTGAAGCACTTCACGATCATCCGCTTCTCCATCTCGTCGAGCGTCATCGTGCCGGCGTCGGGGAGGACCTCCTCGCGCGGCGCGGCGGCCGCGGCATCGCGGATGGCGAAGAAGTCGTCGACGTCGAGCTCGTGACCGCCACGGATGAGCACCGCGCGATCGATGGTCTGCCGCAGCTGCCGGATGTTCCCCGGCCAGGTCTGCGAGCGCAGCCACTCCATCGCCCGCGCGGACATCGACGCGACGTCCGCGCGATAAGCCTCGTTCGCCAATCGCAGGAAGTGATTCGCGAGCCGCGGAATGTCTCCCCGACGTTCACGGAGGGGCGGCAGATGGATGTTGATGAGGTTCAGGCGATAGAGCAGGTCTTCGCGAAAGTCGCCGCGCTCCACCAGCTCGTGCAGCACGCGGTTCGTCGCCGCGACCACACGCACGTCCACGGTGCGCGCGCGGCTCGACCCCAGCACTTCGAACGTCCGGTCTTGCAGCACGCGCAGCAGCTTGACCTGCGACGACGGATCGAGCTCGCCGATCTCGTCGAGGAAGATCGTGCCGCCGTCGGCCGTCTCGAAGCGTCCGCGCCGCGTCTCGCGCGCGTCGGTGAACGCGCCGCGCACGTGGCCGAACATCTCGCTCTCGAAGAGCGTCGATGAGATCCCGCCGAGGTTCACTTTGACGAACGGACCACTCCTGCGCCGGCTGTTGCGATGCACGGCCTCGGCGACGAGCTCCTTACCCGTGCCGCTCTCGCCGGTGATCAACACCGACGCGTCGGTCGGCGCGACGCGGCCGATCATCTCCAGCATGCGGATGATCTTCGGATCGGTGCCGATGATGTTGGAGAAGTCGTAGCGCTCGTCGAGCTCCGCGCGAGTGAGGTCTTTCTCCTCGTCGTTCTTTTCCTCGAGGCGCACCTGAGCGAGATTCAGGGCGGTCTCGACCGACTGCAGCACCGTCGCGTTCGCCCATGGCTTGGTGATGAAGTCGGTCGCGCCGCGTTTCATCCCCTCGACCGCGAGCTGAATCGAGCCCCACGCCGTCATGAGGACGATCGGCAACGCCGGCTCCTCGGCGCGGATCCGCTCCAGAAGATCGAGTCCTTCCGCGCCGCTGGTCTCGCGGCTGAAGTTCATGTCCTGGATGACGAGCCGCGGGCGCTCGCGACGCAACATCGCGAGCGCCTCGGACGGCGAGTGGGTCTGCACGGAAACGTAGCCGTTCTGCTTCAGCAGCAGAGCCAGAGAGGCCGTAATGGAGACGTCGTCGTCAACGATCAGGATCATGCGCGGGTCTCGCTGTCATCCTGAGCCGGCGTAGCGCGGCGAAGGACCCCCTGATTCTTGCGCAGTCGTCGCAAGCCGCAGGAGATCCTTCGCCGTCTACGCGGCTTCAGGATGACAGCCAAAATCATTCGTACCGCAGTGCATCCGCCGGTTGCAGTCGCGACGCGAGCCAGCTCGGATACAGACCGCAAAGTACCGTGAGGGCGTAAATCGTCGCAAGCGCGCCGAGGAAGCCGGCGGTGAATGCGGCCGGCGACACCACTGAAAACGCGCCGAGGACCGGGAGCTGCCAGACGACGATGCTCCCGATCACCAGCGCGACCGTCGCGAGCAGCGCGACCTCCGCGAGGATCTGGCGATGCACGCTCGAGCCGGATGCGCCCATCGCGCGGCGAAGACCGATCTCGCGCGTGCGGCGCGTGACGTTCTGCCAGAGCACGCCCGTCAGTCCAAGCGCGACCATGCCGATGAGGAACAACCCGATGACGCCACCCGCAACGAGCGGCGAGAGCCGCGCGCGCAGCATGTTCATGCGCATCTTGTCCATGTGCCGCACGTTGAACGACACGTCCGGCGCGACCTGCCGCAGGCGCGCGGACAGCTCTTCTTCGAACCGCGGATTCGTGCCGGGATGCAGGCGCACGAGGATATGACTGCCGAGGCGTCCGTGGCTGGCGTTGGTCGCGACGTGCCGGAACACCATGTTCATCGGCGCCGAGGTCTCGCCGTCTTTGCGGAACGGCTCGATGACGCCGACGATGCGCAGAAACGTCGTCTCGTCCTCTTCGAGCCGCTGCCCGATCGGATCGTCCGCGCCGTAAACTTGCTTCACGAAATTCGTGTCGACGACGATCGGGATGTCCTGCGAGACCTCGTCTTCCCCGTTGAACCAACGGCCGCGCACGACCTTGACGCGCATGACGTCAGCGAAGCCTTGGGTGACGTCATCGATGGTCATCGTCACGTCTCTGCCGTTGATGCGCCGATTCCCCTCGGTCGTCGAGAACGCGTAGGGCGGCGTGTTGGACACCGCGGCCGCGCTGACCTGCGGGAATCCTCGCACCTCATCGAGCATGCGCATCACCGACGCGTGCAACTCGGGAGAGGCCTTCTGCCCGCCGTCGATGTCGAACTCCATGTTCACGTCCCACACGTCATGCCAGTCGAATCCGATCGGACGGTTCCATCCGCCGGCGATGCTCACCGCACCGGTGAGCACCGCGAAGATCACGAGAAACGAGACGAACATCTCCGCGACGATGAGCGCATTCGCGCGCTTGCGGTTCCAGACCAACTTGAGCAGATGACGGATCACAGAGCACCTCCGCGGAGAGCGTTGACAGCCTGAATGCGCGACATCCGCCACGCGGGATACACGCCGGACACGAGACCGAAGAAGACCGCGATCAGGAGGCCGTAGAAGAAGATCCGCAGGTTGATGTCGAAGATCGCGTACGGAATGAGCTGCATGCGCGAAAGCGCGGAGAGGACCGCGACCGACAACACGAATCCGATCAGACCGCCGATCACCGTGAGCACGACGTTCTCGACGATGAACTGTCCGATCAACGCGCGCGAGGACGCACCGAAAGCTTTCCGCACGCCGATCTCCGACGCGCGCTCCATGATGCGACTCAGATTGATGCTGACGAGATTCATCGTCGGCAGGAGCATGAATAGCAGCGCGAGACCCGCGAGAATCCCGCGGAACACGAGCGCGCGGTTTCCTTTGAACTGACTGCCGAGCGTCGCGCGCGCGGCGAACTCCAATCGCGTGTCGAGACCGGCCGAAAGGCGGTCGAAAGTCTTGTCCTCGAAGACGAAGCGCGACGTGCGCAACGCGAACTCGCGCCGCAGCGCGTCGAAGTCGCTCCGCTTGCGCGCGAGGACGATTCCGCCGAAGCTGCCCATCATCTGCCTCTCGTATTCGCGCGTCTTCATCGTGCGAATCGGAACCCAGATCTCCGAGAAACCGACCTCGCGCGTGATCGGTACGGCGCGCACGACACCGATGACGCGGAAGCGCTGTCCGTCGACTTCGAACGTCTTGCCGAGCGCCGCCGAACCGCGGCCGTACAACTTCGTGCGCATGTCGTCGGTCATGACCGCGACGAAGTTCGCGTTCGCGTTGTCCGACTCCGTCAACGGCCCGCCCTCGACGAAATCGAAGTCGAGGATTTGCCAGTACGCACCGTCCGTGCGGCGCAGATGCGTTTCGACCTTGCGGTTGTCGTGGTACATCGCTAGCGCCGACGACCCACTGAACACCGAAGTCGCCTCCGCGCCGGGCAGTCCGAGGACATACTCCTTGACGAAGCGATAGCCGGGATTGCTGGTGCTGTTGAAGTGCTCGCCGTGCAGGCCGATCCGGTACACGCCGATGACGCGGTCGAACTTCGACTCCGGCGCGCGCGGCGCGAAGACGTTGTCGATCATGGCGGTGGCCACCATCAGCACGAGCAGCGTGAAGCTGATGCCGAAGAGCGAGATGAAGGTGAAAAACTTCCTTCGCGCAAGGACCTTGATTGCGATCTTGATGTAGTTGGCGAGCATGGCTGTTTCAGAGTCGTCGAGTCGTCAAGTCGTCAAGTCGTCGAGTCTCGTCGACTCGAAGACTCGGAGACTCGTCGACTTCTACGCCACCTGCCTCCCATCGAACAATCTGACGATCCGGTCGGTGCGGCGCGCGAAGCGATCGTCGTGCGTGACCATCACGATCGTCGTGCCGTCGTTCTTGTTGAGGTCGTGGAGGATGTCCATGATCTCGTCGCCCATCGCCGAGTCGAGGTTGCCGGTGGGCTCGTCGGCGAGGAGGATGCGCGGCTTGCCGACGATGGCGCGGGCGATGGCCACGCGCTGCTGCTGGCCGCCGGAGAGTTGGGTCGGGAAGTGATGGATGCGCGACGCGAGGCCGACGCGGTCGAGTGCCGCCTGCGCGAGCTTGCGCCGCGGCGTGCCGTTCGTCTTGCGGTACAGCAGCGGGATCTCGACGTTGTCGACGACCTTCAGGTCCGGCACGAGGTGGAAGCTCTGAAAGACGAAGCCGAGCTTCTCGTTGCGAAACTGTGCGAGCTTGCCGTCGTTCCACTTCGCGACGGCCGCGCCGTCGAGCGCGAGATTGCCGCTGCTCGGCGCGTCGAGCAGACCGATGAGGTTGAGCAGCGTGCTCTTGCCGCAGCCCGAGGGTCCCATCACCGAGACGAACTCCCCCGGCGCGACGTCGAGATTGATGTTCTCCAGGGCGAGCGTCTCAACGCGCTCGGTGCGATAGACCTTGTTGACGTTATCGAGGCGAATCATTGCTGTGTCCCTTTCAACCGGACGTTCTCCACGTCCTGGTACTCACTCATGTCTGAAATCACCACTTCGTCTCCCTCGCGGAGACCTTCCACGATCTCGATGGTGTCGTCGCCGGCGAGGCCGAATCGCACCGGCACGCGCACGGCGTCGTCGCCACGCACGACGAAGGCGTGTGTGGAGCTCGTGCGTCCGAGGCTGCCGCGGCGGACGACCAGCGTCTGCGCGCGGCGGCCGGTCACGACCGAGACGTCGACGCGGAGGTTGTTGCGCAGGTGCGCGTGCGACGGCTCGTCCAGCGTGACGTAGAACTTCATCGCGCCGTTCTCGATGCGCGGGTCGACGCTCTCGATCGTCCCGTTGATGTTCACGCCTTCGAGCTTCACGTTCGCGCGCATGCCGGCGCCGATGCGCGCCGCGTGGACGTCCGAGATCTGCGCGACGACGCGGTACGCGGAGAGATCGGCGATGCGCGCCACGATCTCGCCGCGCCGCACCATCGCGCCGACTTCCGGAACGACCCAGGTCAGCACGCCGTCGCGATCCGCGCGGAGCATCGCCAGGTCGAGTTGCCGGCGCGACTCCTCGCGCTCGCGGCGGACGAACGTCAGGTCCGTACGCGCGGCCGCGAGCTGCACGTCGCGCGAGCGCTTCGCGCGGACGATGGCTTCTTCCATCTGCCGGATCTCGATGTCGCTCTTCTTTGCCGCGGCCTGCGCGGCGAGTGCGTCCTGATCGGTGGTGAGGCCTTCGGCGCGCAACTTCTGCTTCTGCGTCGCGGTGTGATGGAAGATCTCCGCGTCGAGCTTCTTCTGCTCGAGCTGTGCTTCGAGCGTGGCGATGGTCTCCTCGAGGCGGAGTCGGAGCTGTTCGTTCTCGCTTTCTTTCTGCGTGAGACGCTCGCCGAGGCGCTCGGCTTCGAGACGCGTGGCCGCGGTGTCGAGCGTCAGCAGCTCGTCGCCCGCATGAACGGCCGCGCCCGCGCGGCGGCCGACTCGCAGCACGCGCGCTTCGACGGGCGAGGAGACGACCTGCTCGATCAGCGGAACGACGGTTCCCGAGGCCTGCACGGTCGCCTCGACGGAGCCGCGTGTGACTTTCGCGGTCTGAACGTCTTCGCGGTCCAGCGAAGGCCGCAACCACTCGACGGTGGCGGCCAGGCAGAACGCCGCTGCGGCAACGGCAATGACGGCGACGAGAACGCGCCTCATGATCTTGCGGCGCTGCTCGTCTTGTCCGATCTCACGATCCATGACGCCGCTCTAACGCGAACGGCGCGCCAAGATCTTGTCATGTGTTTTCAGTGCTTTACGCGTTGCGCGCTGTGCGGTTCCGAACGCGGTGTTCGTTATCGGACAGATAGGACGGATAGGACAGATAGGACCTATATGCGTCCTATCCGTCCCATTCGTCCTATTCGTCCTATCGTCTGACCCCCAATCGTCGGAGCTCCCGCGCACTCAGTCCCGATCGCGCGGCCACGTTCTCCATCGTCAGCGACGGCTCGTGCAGCAGCGCCTTCGCCAACTCCACGCGCACGCGCGTGGAGAACTCGTGGACCGAGATCCCGGTCGCGCGGCGGAACGTGCGCGTCAGGCTGCGCGAGCTCATGCCCGCGACGTCGGCGAGATCGAGCAGCGTCGCGCGGCGCGCCGGGTTCCGTACGATCCAGTCCTGCACGCGATGCACTCCAGGATGCAGGTGCGTGCGGAAGTCGAGATACACGCTCTCCTGCTCCTGCGATCCATCGCGCCGCAGATACACGACCATCTCGCGCGCGACCTCGGCCGCAACCAGCGGACCATCCATCTGCTCGATGAGCGCGAGAGCCATGTCGATCCCCGACGCGATGCCCGCGCTCGTGGTGATGTTGCCGTCCGTCACGAAAAGACGATCCTCGAGCACGCGCGCCTTGCGGAAACGTCTCGCGAGCTCCTTCGTGCGCGACCAGTGCGTCGTGCAACGGCGGCCGTCGAGCAGACCTGCTTCGCCCAACGCAAATGCTCCCGTGCATACCGAGGTGATGTGCGCACCGCTTTCCGCCGCCTGTGCGAGCCACTTCGTCACACGCCGCTCGATCCGCTCGGTCGCGGCATACGGCATCCCCGGCACGACGACGAGAGACTCCGCGGTGACATCCGGCAACGGCTCGAGATCCGCGAAGACGACACCCTGATGCGAACGGATGCGGTCCCGCGTCGCGCAGAGGCGCGTGCGATACCGCTTCGCCTCGGAGAACGCCTGCAGCGGTCCCGCGAGGTCGAGCACCTCGACCTCGGGCAGCACGAGAAAGACTACGTCGCGAATACGTCCCCCACCGTCGCGATGCGCGCGAACCGCCCGCGCAACACAGCCTCGGTGCGCTCGACGATCGCATCCGTCGACAACGTCCCGATCGGGAACGTCGCCGTCGCCTCGGTGACGAAATCGACTTCGTATCCGAGGTCCGCGGCCACGCGCGTCGTCGTCTCGCAACATTGCTCGGTCGAGATGCCGCAGACCGCCACGCGTTTGATTCCCATTGCGTCGAGGCGCGCCTGCAGGTCGGTGCTCGTGAACGCGTTGCGCGTGTTCTTCACGATCAACGAGTCGCTTTCCCGCCGGTCGAGGAAGGACATCAGCCGCACCTCCGGATCGCCCGGGCGGAATCCCGGATCGGAATCGTTGTGCAGCACGAAGATCACCGGCCGCCCCGCGTCGCGGAACCGCGCGATGAGCTCCGTGACGTTCTCCTCGAAGCGCGGGTTGTTGCGCGACGCCCAGCGCACAGGGCTGATCTTGAAGGAATCCTGAATGTCGATCACCAGCAGTGCATTGTTCATAACGGCATTGTGCGTCCGGCGGCGGTGCGGGTGGGGACGATGATCGGACAAATCGGGCCAACTCCACAATTGGGTAGCCGCTGACACGCGCGGGACCTAGATTGGTCTCCATTCAGAACGAGAGGAGGTTCCCATGTTCCGTAGAGGACTCGTGTTCATGGTCGTTTTCAGCTTCCCCCTGCTCGCGGCCGACTGGCAGGAGATGAAGTCCGAGGCGATGGCGCAGCTCGCGCAGAAGCGCGTTCCGGCCGTGGCCGCGAAGAAACCGATCACCGTCGACTGCGCGAAAGGCGACAGCGTGCAGGAGGCAATCGACAATCACAGCGGCACGATCGTGGTCGAGGTCCGCGGCCTGTGCATCGAGAACGTGAGCATCGAAAATCGCAACGTGACGCTGCACGGACTCAGTGCGGCGAATGACGGCTTGCAGAGCCCGAACACGTCGCCGGCGCTTCTCGTGAACGACTCGAACGACACCCGCGTCGAGAACCTGTCCCTCAGCAACAACCCCGGCGCGGCGCTGCAGATACTCGATTCGTTCGTGGTCCTGACGAATTGCGTGGCCAACAACAACAACACCGCGACCGGTCCGGGCTCGACGGCGATCATCGCCAGCACGGACAGCTTTCTCGACGCCACGAACCTCACCATGGCGAACAACCAGCGCAACGCCGTGGCGGTGCAGCGGGGCGCGAACTTCTTTTGCCACGGCTGCGACTTCACCAACAACGTCGGCTTTGCCGCCACGGCCTCGCGGGGCGGTCTGTTGTCGCTTCTTAGTTCGACCGTCACGCAGCGATTCGGCATTCGCGCAACCATCGAAGCCTACGCCGACATCGACTGCATCTCCGAGGTCTCGGCCCACCCGTGCAGCATGCAGGCGACCGGGCGCGCGGCGCAGGCATTCGGCGGAGCGGTAGCCTATCTCTACGGCGCCGGCGATTTCACGGGACAGGTCGACGCCTCCGATCGCGCGGTCATCGGGGTCTACGGCGCGCGTCAGCTCGCGACTGGACAACCAGGCCTCGGCCCGAGTCGCAACGTGGTCAGCTCCTTCGGGCGCATGTATGCGGTTGCGGCGTTCGACGTCGTGCCCGCGCTGTCGAGCCGGATCCTGGGCACGGACGCCACGAACTTCGGACGCATCCTCGTGACGGACGACACCGAGGTCGCCGGCACGATCCAGTGCTCCAGCGCGGGAGACGCCTGGCTCGATCCGACGGTGGTCGCGGCGCCCGGGGCGTCGGTGACGGGCTGCGAGCACGGCACGCTGTGAAGTTGGAGCGCTGGCGTCCTCGCCGGCTGTCGTGGCGGCGTCCCGCGCCGCCACCCCCGGTGGGGCGGGCGCGGGACGTCATGCGACGCCGAACTCCACGACGTCGACAACGACATGGTCGACCGTCGTTTCACCCTGGAGCGTATAGCCGGCGGCAACCCAGCCGTCCCCTGTCGCGCGGCAGGTCAGGTAGTCGCCCCATAAACCGTCGCCCGGGCCGTTCGTGCCGCGAGCGACGGCCGTGAGCAACCACGCTTTCGAGATCTCGTCGAATGCGCCGACGACGTGATCCGGGTGAAGCGCATTTCCACCGCGGAACATCGTCGCTCCGACGACTCCGCGTGTGCTCGGCGCCGCATCGGGATAGGCGTATGCGAAATCGGGACTCCAGATATCGGGTTCCGCGATCACCGTGCCAGTCGTGGGATCGATGATGACGACGCGGATGTACGGCCACGGCCGGCTTCCGCCGCTTGCGTTCGCGGTCCACATCCAAGCGACGCGTCCGTTGACGACGACGCCGGTCATGACGCGGTCGTCGCAGCGGCTCATCCAGTTGTTCCCGTCGGGTCCCGGTGCTGAGTAACTGCCGTACTTCCACGGCGAGACGCGGATGTCGATGCTAGTGGCTACGCTGTCCGCGTCGGCCCAGGAGAATGAGCGAATTTCTTCGTCCGAGATGTGGCCCGCGATGTACATGGTATCCGTCGCACCGACCGCGCAACGCAATCCGGTATCGGCCTCGAGGAAGTCGAAGTCGAGCGCGGTCCCCGAGTCGAGCGCGGAGAGGATGGAAGCAAAGGAGAATCGAAGGACCACCGATCGAAACACCTTCTTCGTACCCAGCCCATAGACGTTCGTCCCCACGACG
>DASYGV010000094.1:0-86490 GCA_035999335.1 Thermoanaerobaculia bacterium
CGTCGCCCGCGGCGGTCTATCGCGCGGTCGAGGCAAAGACCTTCGACGTCGTGCTGATCGATCTCAACTACGCGCGCGATACGACCAGCGGGGCCGAGGGGCTGGAGTTGCTCGAGCGCCTGCACGCGTATGACGAGTTTCTGCCGGTCGTGGTGATGACCGCGTGGGGCTCGGTCGATCTCGCCGTCTCCGCAATGCGCGCCGGCGCGCGCGACTTCGTGCAGAAGCCGTGGGAGAACGAGAAACTGCTCGCGACGCTGCGCACGCAAGTCGAGCTCGGACGCGCGCTGCGCAAAGGACAAAGACTCGAAGCGGAGAACCGCCTGCTGCGCGGCGACGACAAGCGGCCGACGCTCATCGCCGAGTCGCGTTCGATGCGGCCGGTGCTGGAGATGATCGAGCGCGTCGGTCCGTCGGACGCGAGCGTGCTGATCACGGGCGAGAACGGCACGGGCAAAGGCGTGGTCGCGCGCGCGCTGCACGCTGTCTCGCGCCGCGCGCCGCGCGCACTCGTCTCCGTCAACGTCGGCGGGCTCCCCGAGGCTTTGTTCGAGAGTGAGTTGTTCGGGCATGTAAAGGGTGCGTTCACCGATGCGAAGTCGGATCGCGAAGGACGCTTCGAGCTCGCGGACGGCGGGACGCTCTTCCTCGACGAGATCGCGAACGTGCCGCTCGCGCAGCAGGCGAAGCTCTTGCGCGTGCTGGAGACGGGGGAGTTCGAGCGCGTTGGATCGTCGCGCACCCGACGGGCAGACGTCCGGTTGCTTTCGGCGACGAACGCGCGTCTCGACGCGGAAGTCGAGGCGGGCCGCTTCCGCCAGGACCTCTACTTTCGCCTGCGCACTGTCGAAATCTGCATCCCGCCGCTGCGCGACCGCCGCGACGACATTCCGACGCTCGCCAGCCACTTTCTCGGCGCACACGCGACGCGTTACCGGAAAGCGGTGAACGGCTTCGACGAGTCCGCGATGAAGACGCTGCTCGCACATGATTGGCCCGGCAACGTGCGCGAGCTCGATCACGCGATCGAGGGCGCGGTGCTGATGACTACCGGCAACACGATCCGCGCCGCCGACCTCGGACTCGCGTCGTCGGCGAACAAGATGCCGCGCATCGAGGACATGAGCCTCGAGGATGTCGAGACGCTGCTGATCCGCAAAGCGCTCGCCCGCTACGGCGGCAACGTCAGCCGTGCCGCTGAGGCGCTGGGGTTGTCGAGAAGCGCGTTGTATCGGAGGATTCAGAGGTATGGACTCTGAGGTGGAGCGCTGGCGTCCTCGCCGGCTGATGTGGCGGCGTCCCGCGCCGCCACCTCGGGCGGGTGGTGGAACGATCTCGCTCAGCTCATGAGACGCCTGGAACACCGCGTGTTTGCGGCCGCCCTTGCATCCCTGGCGCCCCTTCTATTCGTGCTCGCATGGATGCTCTTCGCGGAGCCGCGGTCGCCGTCCACGCGGTGGGCCGTCGCGATCCTCGCAGTGCTCTCGATCGCGATCCTCATCTCCGCGGTGCGCGCGCAGATCGACTATCCGCTGCGGACGATCGCGAACCTGATCTCCGCGCTGCGCGAGGAGGACTACTCGATCCGCGCGCGCGGCTCGAACCGCCGCGACGCGATGAGCGAGCTGACGCGCGAGCTCAATCTGCTGACGCGCACATTGCGCAATCGCCGGTTCGGCGAAGTCGAAGCAGCGGCGCTCGTGCGATCGGTTGTCGAGCACATCGACTCCGCGATCTTCGCGTTCGACGAGCGCTGGCGCCTCCGCCTCGTCAACCGCGCCGGAGAGCGTCTCCTCGGACGCCCCGCCGAACAGCTCCACGGCCGTAACGCCTCGGACCTCGGCGTCGAAGCGTTCCTCACCGGCGACGACACGCGTACCGCCGAGGTCGTGCTGCCAGGCGGCCATGGACGCTTTCGCATCCGCCGCACGACCTTCCGCGAAGCCGGCGTTCCGCATGTGCTGCTGTCGATGTCGGACCTCAGCCGAACGTTGCGCGAGGAAGAACGCCAGGCCTGGCAGCGCATCCTGCGCGTGCTGTCGCATGAGCTGAACAACTCCCTCGCGCCGATCCAGTCGATCGCCGGAAGCCTCGCTTCGATCCTCTCGCGCGAACCTTTGCCATCCGGCTGGCAGGACGACGCGCAGCACGGGCTCGAAGTGATCGGCGAGCGCTCCGCAGGGCTCGCGCGTTTTCTCCAGACCTACTCGCAGCTCGCGCGCCTGCCGCAACCGGTGCTGGGTCCCATGGACGTCGCCGAGACCGTGCGCCGCGTGGCTGGACTCGAGACCCGCATCGCCGTCGCCGTTGAGCCTGGCCCTGACGTCACCATCCGCGCGGATCGCGATCAGATCGAACAGTTGCTCATCAACCTCGTTCGCAACGGTGCCGACACGGTGCTCGAGACCGGCGGCGCGGTCACGCTGTCGTGGTTCGCGACCGCGGATTCCGTCGAGATCAGCATCACCGACGAAGGCACCGGCATCAGCGCCGCCAGCAACCTCTTCGTCCCGTTCTTCACGACCAAGTCCGGCGGCTCCGGCATCGGCCTCACGCTAGCCCGCCAAATCGCGGAAGCGCACGACGGGACGCTCACGCTGACCAACCGCCCCCCACCCGACCGCGGCACCATCGCCCGCCTCCGCCTCCCGCGCTGAGTTGTATGGAGTGCGGCAGCGGAGTACTCGCGCTGCCGTATCCCCTCGGCCGACTCCAGCTGCCGCTTTCCTTCGCGGCAGTGTCAAGCTGCCGCGGGGGGAAGAAGTCTAGGAGTGCGGTGGCGAGGAAGGAGGGGAGGCGGAAGCCACCGCTCGGCTACTCTATGGTGACGATGGACCTCAGACAGATCGTCCTCTCCGACCCGGAGAACCGACGAAGGCACCGGCATCAGCGCCGCCAGCAGTCTCTTCGTGCTTTTCTTCACGACCAAGTCCGGCGGCTCCGCATGGGCCTTACGCTAGCGACTCTCGCTTCGCAGTTTCGCTGGAAAACACCGAGCTAAGAGCTAAGAGCGCGACAAAAAGCACTCACGCTGGCCGTGCTACACTTTGTATCATGGCGCTGGTGGTGGCGATCTCCGCCGATCCAGTTACTGGCTAGGGCGCCGAAAATGGCTGGCAAAAAGATAACAATCGCAATCGAAGGTGATGTGACCGATCGGGGAGATGTTCGCCTCGGTGCGCTCATAGAGCAGCTTGAAAGTTTCAAGCGTGCGCTCACCTATGCGGAAGGCCACGCGGGTGTCGGTGGAAAAAAACCGCCCGTACAGTACAGGCTTGTCGATTTGCATCATAGCGAAGCCGCACTGACTTTTGAAGCGTTTTCCGAGGACGTCACAGACGATAGAACTAACGCCGTCATTTACGAGTTTCGAACTCGTCTTAAACAAATCGAGTCCGGCGGCGTGCCAGATGATGTGAGCATAGAAGAGCTAGAAGCGTATCAGGAGCTAGCCCCTAAACCGGAACGTCGAATTCGACGTGTTGACGTTACATTCGATGCGCCAACGGCACTGGCAAAAGTCGAGAAGTTTCAGATGACGTTGGAGTTTGCACAACAGATCGCGAAATTGATCGGGCCTGAGGAAATTGCCTGGGGCACGATGGCGGGCCGCTTAGAGGCTCTTAATCTCCACGAGAAAAATCTCTTTCACTTGTACCCACCTGTTGGACCATCTCGCGTAACGTGCACATTCATACGAGATATTCGTGAAGACGTCAAACGAGCGGTAGATCATTACGTGGAAGTTGCAGGAAAATTACACTATAAGCGTCGCGCAAAGTTTGCTCAGCGGATGAGTGAGGTTCATAGCGTAGAGATGCTGGATACCGATAGCGGCCGGCCTCAACTCAGCGAATTGCGTGGCATTGCTCCAGATGTGACGGGAGGGGTGGATACTAGAGAGTTCGTGGATACGCTAGATGAAGAGTGGTAGATATCTTCACTACTTCGATACGTGCATTTTCCTGCACTGGCTGAGCGATCCTCAGAAAGATGTGGCCGTGGTGGACGGCATCGAAGACATCGTGCTATCCGCGGAGCGGCAACAGTCTGTCATAATCGTTACGTCTGTAATTACACGCATCGAAATACTAAACGCGCGACTTGCGCCCGATGCATCCGAGCGTTTCAACCGAATGCTCGGTCAGTTCATCGTCCAAACGGTCAACGTCGATCCACGAATTGCGCTGCTCGCGCACGACATTCGTGACTATTACATGTCTCAAACGCCGGCCGTGAAGCTGGAGACGCCAGATTGCATCCACCTCGCGACAGCAATTCATTTTGAGTGCGACGAAATGAATACACTGGACGGAGGTGGGTTACGAAAACGACCCGGCGACCTACTAACTCTCAGTGAGAATGTGATGGGCGGAAAGTATACGATCCCGATAAAGAAGCCGCTCCGCAAGTCATCTCCATCACCACAAGAACCGCCGAACCCTCCTCTGTTTCGACTGTTCGACGCGCATACGGACACCAAGCAAGATGACGAAAAAACCTGAGACGACGATCTGACTCATTGCCGCCGTGCCCCGGTCTCCGTCGTTCATGTCTATGCGGTTGTTGTAGCGGGGCGGCGGCCTTGCCGCCCGCACTCCACGCCTAACCTTTCACAACATTTCGCGTCGAACCTGCAACTCTCGGCAAACATCTACGTAATGCTTCGTACGGAGGGGAGTACCGATGCACACTCGCAGCCTGGCTGCACTACTGTTCCTCGCGATTGCCACCATCGCCGCGGCGCAGGCGCCGACGCCGGCTCCCGCGCCGCCTCAGCCGGCGCCGATGAACATTCCGAAGACCGCCGCCGCGATCGATCTCGATGGTGCGCTCGATGATGCCGCGTGGCAGAACGCGGCGGTCATCGATCAGTTCTACGAGACCTCGCCCGGCGACAACGTCCCCGCGAAAGTGCGCACGGTCGCGTACATCACCTACGACGCGCGCTACTTCTACATCGGCATCCGCGCCGACGATCCCGAGCCGCGCAAGATCCGCGCGCCGTTCGTCGATCGCGACGGCGTCATCGGCACCGACGACAACATCGCCGTCTTCCTCGACACCCGCAATGACAAGCGCTCGGCCATCGAGCTGCGCGTGAATCCGCGCGGCATCCAGGCCGACGGCATCTTCAACGACGCCAACTTCAACGAAGACTTCGCCCCCGACTTCTATTACGACACCGCGGCGCAGATCACGAAGGAAGGATGGACCGCGGAGTTCCGCATCCCCTTCGACTCCCTCCGCTACAGCAGCGCCGATCCGCAGACGTGGAACATCCTCGTCTGGCGCAACTGGCCGCGGGATTTCCGGTACGCGTTCCACAGCGCGCCGATGCCCCGCGGCTCGAACTGCATCATTTGCTTCACCCATCCGCTCACCGGACTCACTGGCCTCCCCGAGGCCAGCCATTTCGTGGCCGCGCCGTACGTGACCGCGCAACAGGTGTCGAGTCCCGAGGGCGCGCTCGGGAGCGGTCTCGAGAACGGCGACTTCGAGACTGACGCCGGCATCGACGTGAAGTGGAACCCGAGCGCGAACCACGCCGTCGACCTCACTCTCAATCCCGACTTCTCGCAGATCGAAGCGGACGTCCCGCAGATCCTTGTCAATCAGCGCTTCGCGGTCTTCTTTCCGGAGAAGCGGCCGTTCTTCCTCGAAGGCTTCGATCTCTTCGATACGCCAATGCAAGTTGCGTATACGCGAACCATCACGTCGCCGCGCGCCGGCGCGCGTGCGACGGGCAAGATCGGCTCGACGGCGTACACGTTCCTCACGACGCAGGACCGCGGCGGCGGGCTCACGATCATCCCCGGCCCGACGCGCTCCGGCTTCGCGCCTCTGGACATGAAGTCGTACGCGACGATCGCCCGCGTGCGCCACGACCTCGGCAACTCGTTCGTCGGCGGCGTGCTCACCGATCGCGAGATCGACGGCGGCGGCCACAATCGCGTCATCGGTCCCGATTTTCAATGGCGCATGTCGCAGCACACGTTCACCGGGCAGTTCCTCTACAGCGACACGGAGAATCCCAACCGTCCCGACCTCTCGGGTGCGTGGAACGGCGAGAGCTCATCCTCGCACGCGTTCAACGCGGCCTGGGACCACCGGACGCGGACGTACGACGGCGGCGTCGAGTATTCCGACATCGGCGACGGCTTCCGCGCCGACCTCGGATTTCTTCCGCAAGTCGGATACCGCGAGCTCGTCGGCTACTACGGCCGCAGCTACTATCCCGAGAATCGCAAGGTGCGCTTCTTCCGTCCAAGCATCGTCGTCGCCGCGCAGGCGGACCGCGACAACGACCGGATCTACGATCTCGTCTCCCTCGGCATCAACGGCTTCGGCGCGAAGAACACGCAGTTCTCGGCGCTCGCGCGCAGCGAGGGCATCCTCGTCGGTAACGAGTTGCTGAAGCAGAACTACCTGCAGCTCTTCTATCAATGGGATCCGTACCGCCGCATCCCGCGCATCACGCTGCAGGCGCGCGTCGGCGATCAGATCGACTTCGACAACGGCCGGGAGGGTGAAGGTCTATCGCTGTCCATCAGCGCAAACGTGCGTCCGCACGATCGTCTCGATCTGCAGTTCTTCATGGCGCGCGACACGGTCGACGTCGATGGTGGACGGCTCTTCACCGCGATGGTCGAGCGTGTACGCGGGCAATACAGTTTCTCCGCGAAGTCGCTCGTGCGCGTGATCGCGCAGTACGTGACGACGGACTACAACCCCGCGCTCTACAACTTCCCGGTCCCCGAACAGGACGGCTCGTTCCTCGGATCGGTGCTGTACAGCTACAAACTGAACTGGCAGACGGTGCTTTTCGCCGGCTACGGCGACGACCGCCTGCTGCTCGAGGACGACCGGCTGGTGCGGACGGGAAGGTCGCTGTTCTTCAAAGTGAGCTATGCGTTTATTCGGTAGATGTCGTCATCTCCCTCAGTTTATCCCGCGCGCAGACGCGGGATCTCTGGTGATACCGGCACGCTGTTGCCCACAGGCGCGGATCGCGCGGCCGCACCGGAGATCCCGCGTCTACGCGCGGGATAAACTGAGGAAAAGCAAAACAACTAGTGTGCTGTGTCATTCAGATGCCGTCTTATCGAGGCGCTTCCGAGCCCGGGCTACTTTGCTGAGGATGTCTTCCACTTTGGCCGTCCAAGTGAAGGTCGATGGGAAGCTGTTGTGATGAGCGATGTACTCGTCGATGGCCTTGACCAGTTCCGGAACGCTGCGGAAGGTTCCACGGCGAATCCGTTTGTCCGTCAGCTCGCCGAAGAAGCGTTCGATGAGATTCAGCCATGACGCGCTGGTCGGAGTGAAGTGAATGTGAAAGCGAGGGTGCCTCGATAGCCAGGCCTTCACGGCCGGGTGTTTGTGAGTGGCGTAGTTGTCGACGATCAAGTGGAGATCGAACTCTGCTGGCATCTCTTCGTCGATGCGTCGCAGGAACTTGAGCCACTCCTGATGGCGATGCCTGGGCATGCACTGGCTGACCACGTTGCCAGTGAGGAGTTCGATCGCAGCGAACAAGGTGGTTGTGCCGTGACGCCGATAGTCATGCGTCGCAGTCTTCGCGTGACCTTTCTTCATCGGTAACGGGCGTTGCGTGCGGAGAGCTTGAATCTGGCTCTTCTCATCGGCGCAAAGCACCAGCGCATGCTCGGGAGGGTTCAGATACAAACCGACCACGTCGGTGACCTTCTCGACGAAATGAGGATCGTTGCTGACTTTGAACTTGCGTACTCGATGGGGCTTGAGTTCCTGACTCTGAAGAATGCGGTGGACACTCTTGAAGGAGATCCCGGTAGCTCGCGCTAAGCTTCGTGTGCTCCAGTGCGTCGCATTCGGAGCGGTCTTCGACGTTGCGAGCCGGATGACCTTCTTCACAGTGGACGCGGGAATCGACTTCTTGCGGCCTGAGCGAGGAGCATCACGCTCAATCCCTGCAATCCGCTCCTCCGCAAACCGCTTCCGCCATCGCCCCACGCACTCTCGATCCGTGTCCAGTTCTTCGGCGATAGCCGCGTTCGACATGCCTCGAGCGGCACCGAGAACGATGCGGGCGCGGAGCACAAGTCGAGCGGGTGTCGCTCGTCCGCGAGACCACTTCGTTAGTGTCAAGGCCTCGTCATCGGTGAGATCGATCGGAACCGCAACTCGCATGCGGCACGCTATCACGACAGAAGCCAAATGTCACCGTATTTACGACACACGACACTAGCGTAGCGAGTCCATCGCGGGATCCACGTTGAACCACACCAGCGCGCCGGTTCGTTCGCGGCGCGCTCGTGCGAGCTCGCGTTGCGCGCGCTCGCGATCGCCGAGGTCCGCGTACAGCGCGGCCATGTAATACGGCGGAAGGTAGTCGCGGCTGGACTCGAGTGAGCGAACGATCCGCATCGCCGCATCGCGATCGCCGGCGGCGAGGTGCGCTCGTGCGAGCCACGTGCGCACGACCGCGATGTCGAGTCCTTTCCGCGCCGTCTCGAACGACGCGAGCGCCTCGCGCGGACGGCCTCCCTCGAGCTGGGCGAGTCCGAGGTACATGTAGCCGGGCATGAAATCGGGGAAGAGCTGCGTCGTGCGCGTGCCCTGCTCGATCGCGTCGTCGTAGCGGCGGGCCATCGTCGAGTTGAACGCGATCACCGCGTTGATGATCGGCGACATCGGATCGATCTCGAGCGCCTTCGCGCCCTGCTGCTCCGCCTCGTCGAAGCGGCCGACCGCGGTCAGGAACTCCGCGTACCACTGACGCGCCGTCGCATAGTTCGGATTCAGCTCGATGGCGCGCTTGTACTCGCGCTCCGACGCGGCCCAGTCCCATTCGTACGTGTGGATCGCGTACGCGAGCGATGTGTGCGCCTCCGCGAGCTGATCGTCGATCGACAGCGCCTTCTGCGCGGCGGCCTTCGCGCGCGGGAACGTCTCCCGCGTCGGCAGGTTGGCCCAGATGTCGAGGAGGTTGTAGCAGTCGGCGAGGCCCGCGTACGCGAGCGCGTACTGCGGATCGATCTCGATCGCCTGGTTGAAAAACTCGATCGCTTTGTACAGCCCCTCGGCGTTGCGTTTGTTCCACTGAAAGCGACCTTTGAGATAGAGCTCGTACGCGCGCGGGTCGGTCGTATGGCGTTTCGCGAGGAGTTGCTGCTCGCGTCCGCCGAGCTGCAGGCGCAGCATGCGTGCGATCTCCGAGGCGATCGACTGCTGGACCGTGAACAGGTCCGAGCGCGCGGCCTGATAGCGGTTGCCCCAGATCAGCGCGTTGTCGCTCGCGTCGACCAGCTCCGCCGACACGACCAGCCGTTCGCCCACCATCTCGATGCGCCCCACCACCACCGCGCTCACGCGCAGCTCGCGCCCCACGCTCACCGGATTCGCGGGCTTGTCTTTGTAATGAAAGACAGAAGTCCGCGACATCACCCGGAGCCCAGGTACCTGCGCGAGCGTGTTGATCAGCGTCTCGGTGATGCCGTCGGAGAGGTACTCCGCCTCGCGATCGCCGGTGGCGTTGACGAAGGGGAGGATGGCGATCGAGCGGTGTTGACGAGGAGTCGTCAAGTCGCCGAGTCGCCGAGTCGTCAAGTCTTGAAGACTCGACGACTTGAAAACTTGCAGACCCACGACCGCGAGCACGAGCAACGCGAGCGCGACGCCCGCCCAGATCCAGCGCCGTCGCCGCGCCGTGGGTGGCAGGAAAGAAATGGACGACGTCCCGATCGCGCGCAGCGCGAATGCGAGATCGCGCGCGGACTGGAACCGCTCCGTGCGCTTCTTCTCCAGGCAGCGCTGGATCACCCGCGCGAATTCATACGGGATCAGCCGCTCCGACACCGCGAACACATCCGGGTTCTCCGCGAGGATCGCGGAGAGCGAGTCGATCACCGTCGCGCGGATGAACGCCGGGCGGCCGGTGGCCATCTCGTACAGCAGCGCGCCGAGGGAGAAGATGTCTGTCGTTGCGTCGACCGGCTCGCCGCGGAGCTGCTCCGGCGCCATGTAACCCGCGGTGCCGACGACCGAGTGCGGGTCGGTCTTCATCGGCGCGGTTGGCATCGAGGCCGGGTCGACATCCTCGGACGGCGGCTCCTGGCGGACGAGCTGTGCGATCCCGAAGTCGAGGATCTTCACGCGTCCGTCGGTGGTCAGGAAGATGTTCTCGGGTTTCAGGTCGCGGTGGATGATCCCCTTCGCGTGCGCGGCGGCAAGACCGTCGGCGATGGCCGCGCCGATCTCCGCTGCCCTTCGCCACGGAATCGGACTCTCGTTGATCCGGCGCCGCAGCGTTTCGCCTTCGAGGAGCTCCGTCACGCTGTAGGCGGCGCCACCCTCCGAGCCGTAGTCGTGGATGGCGAGGATGTTCGGATGCGTCAGCGCCGCGACGGCCTTCGCCTCACGCTCGAAGCGCATCTTCGCCTCGGCGTCCTTCGCGAACCGTTCCGGGAGGACTTTGACCGCCACGTCGCGATCGAGACGCGTGTCTCGCGCGCGGTAGATATCGCCCATGCCGCCGGAGCCGATCGGTTGAACGATCTCATACGGACCGAGCCGTGTGCCGGACGGAAGTGACATGAACGTTTCCCGAGTTTATCCCGCGCGTAGACGCGGGATCTCCGGAGCCCTCTCGAGGCACGTTCCTCTCGGAGGCGCCGAAGATGCCGCGTCTACGCGCGGCATAAACTCCATTGGCCTGCGCGGGCATTCTAATGTGGAGTGCGGAGGCAGCGCCTCCGCTTTCAAATGCGCGGCCAGAGCGCGGATGTTCGGTCTTGCCACACCATTGGAAAGCGGAGGCGCTGCCTCCGCACTCCACATCTGAATTGTGACGCGCGCCTGCGTGCGCGACCGTGTAGAGTCACGTCGCCCATGAAGCGACTGACTCTCCTTGCTCTGACGATCCTCGTTCTGTCCTGCCGTAACGAACAGCCCGCGCCCGAGGCGAAGCCGCAAGCAGCGGTCTCGCGCGATCCGCACTCGTACTCGCGTCCCGACGAAGTCCGCGTCGAGCACATCGCCCTCGACCTCCGCGTCGACTTCGCGAAGAAGCAGCTCGCGGGCACGGCCATCCTGCGCCTGCGCAACGAGACGAAGGCGAACACGCTCGTTCTCGACACGAACGGACTGGAAATCAAACGCGTGACGCTGCAGCCGGGGAACACTCCGGTGGAGTTCAAGCTCGGCGCGGCGGATCCGATTCGCGGCAGCGCGCTCGAGATTCCGATCAACGGCGACACGCAGAGCGTCGCGATCGAATACGCGTCGAGCCCCGGCGCACGCGCGCTGCAGTGGCTCGATCCGGCGATGACCGCGGGGAAGAAACATCCGTTCCTCCTCTCGCAGTCGCAGGCCATCCTTGCGCGCACCTGGGTGCCGTGTCAGGACACGCCCGGTGTGCGCTTCACGTACGACGCGACGATCTCTGTGCCGAAGGAGCTCCTCGCGGTGATGAGCGCGGAGAACCCGCAGGCGCGGAACGAAGAGGGCGTCTATCAGTTCCGGATGATGCGTCCGATCCCGTCGTACCTCCTCGCGATCGCGGTCGGCGACCTCGAGTTCCGTCCGTTCGACACGCGCTCGGGTGTGTACGCGGAGCCCGAGGTCATCGAGCGCGCCGCCGCGGAGTTCAGCGACACGCCGAAGATGATCAAGGCCGCGGAGGAGCTGTACGGTCCGTACCGGTGGGACCGTTACGACCTGCTCGTCCTGCCGCCGAGCTTTCCCTATGGCGGGATGGAGAATCCGCGCCTGACGTTCCTCACGCCCACGGTGCTCGCGGGCGACAAGTCGCTCGTGTCCCTCATTGCTCACGAGCTCGCGCATTCGTGGTCGGGCAACCTCGTCACGAACGCCACCTGGAACGACTTCTGGTTGAACGAGGGCTTCACGACCTACTTCGAGCATCGCATCACCGAAAAGCTGTACGGCCGCGAGTACTCCGAGATGCTCTGGCTCCTCGGCATCACCGAAGTGCGCGACGAGCTGACGACGCTGCCGGCGGCCGATCAATCGCTGGCCGTCGATTTCAGCAAACGTGACCCGGATGAAGTACCGGGCATCGTCTATGAAAAGGGCGCGTTGTTCCTCCGCCTGCTCGAGGAGACCGCTGGACGCGAGCGGTGGGACCAGTTCCTCCGCGCCTACTTCGACAAGTTCGCGTTCACGCCGATGACCAATGCGATCTTCGTCGATCATCTGAAGACCGCGCTGCCGGACGTCGTGCAGAAGGTGAACATAGACGAGTGGATCCACGGACCGGGACTTCCGCCGAATGCGCCGAAGCCGCAGTCCGAGGCGTTCACGAGGGTCGAGGCGCAGGCGAAGGCGTTCGCGGACGGCGGCACCGTTGACTCGATTCAGGCCGAGAGCTGGTCCTCGCACGAGCGGGTGCACTTCATTCAGTCGTTGCCGGCACTCCCGGTCGAACGGATGGCGGCTCTCGACGGGCGCTTCCACTTCAGCGACAGTGGGAACAGCGAGGTGCTGTCGGCGTGGCTGGAGAAGTCGATCGATGCGCGGTACAAGGGCGCATACCCGGCCATCGAGCGATTCCTGACGACGCAAGGCCGCCGGAAATTCGTGAGGCCGATCTACGAAAAACTCGCGAAAAACCCCGAGGATCTGGCGTTTGCGAAGCGGATTTACGCGCAGGCGCGGCCCACGTATCACCCCGTGACCCAGGCGAGCATCGACGAAATTTTGAGCGCGACCCCGCCAGCGTGATGAAAATCACCCTTTGCATTTCAGTTATTCAAGATAAAATGCGCGCAACTTCCCCAGAACGGCGGGTGGTCGAGAATAATGACTGAGAGAGATAGGGAAGCCCTGCAGCACTGCGAACTCGGTTTGCAGCACATGTGGAAGGGCGAGGTGGGGGCCGCGCTTGCGGCCTATGATCGAGCCGCCACTCTGCCCGTGTCCGACGAGACGCGGGAACTGATCACCATTCGTAAGGGCGAGGCGCTGATTGCGGCGGACCGCGAGGGACCGGAGGTCTCCGCGCTGCCGGGCATCGTCATGCGGCGTCGCTCGCACCGTCATGTCTACATGGCCGCGTCAGTGCTGATGCGGCGCTTCGTCGAAACGGACGATCGCCGGCGCGCGATCTTCTACGGCGAGATTGCCCGGACGGCCGCGGCCGCGCTGGACGATCCGTTCGCGCGCGCGACGGTGCTCAACTACCTCGGCATCACCCAGGTTGCGGACTCGCAATTGGATTCCGGGGTCGAGGCATTCGAGGAAGCGCTCCTCGCGCTCGACGCGATGCCGCAGTCGAACGAGCTGGTTCAGTCGTTCGCTTCCGGCATCACGGCGAACCTCGGCGGAACGAAGATCCTCTGCGGCGACGTCGAGGAGGGTGTGCATCTCATCGAGACCGTGATCAACGAGCTCGATGACGCGACCGAGCGTGCCGAGGCCTGCCTCGACCTCTCCCTCGGCTACATCGAGCTCGAAGACTACGACACGGCCGAAGACCTTGCGCGCGAGGGATTGTCGCTCGCATCGACGCGCCGGCAGATCCGCAACGCGAATCATCTCCTTGGCGAGGTCTGTGTGCGCACCGGCCGGTTCGAGGAGGCCGACGTCTACTTCGACGTCGTGGCCGGCTTCTACCCGCAATACAACAACGTGAAACAACTCCTGACCGAGGTCAATCTATGCTCGGTCGTCAATTGGAAAGCCTGATCATGAAGCATCGCACCATCGCTGTTTTGTTTACGCTCGCGCTGCTGGCCCTTCCGGCCATGGGCGCGAGCTCGGTTCTGACCCCGGGCGGGGTCCGCTACGCGATCGAAGCCACGCCCGACGGCCCGCGGATCGAGATCACCCGTGCCGAAGGCGAAGCGCGTGCGCGCCTGGTCGTGCCGTCCACCCAGGACGCGATCAGCGAGAAGCAGGCGCAGCTCGCGTTCGACTCGATGACCGATACTCTGTATGTCGTCTGGACGCGTGAGGGCGGCGCGGCCGGAGCCGAGATTCGTTACGTGGCGTTGAACGCCGCCGGTCACTGGTCTTCTCCCCGCAACGTCGCCGCCGGCAGTGGCATGTATCGCGGCCTGCAGCTCGCGTTGACCCGTTCCGAGCACGGCGGCGTCACCGCCACGCTCATGCACGTGGCCTGGTGGAGCATCAACGGTCCCATTCTCGATCCCGAATACGCGATGTTCGCGTTCGAAAAGGGCACCGACGCCACGGTCGAGGTGGCGAACCTGGAAGAGATGGCGAACGTCGGGGACGGCGTCACGGCCAGCGAATACGAGGAGGTTGGTGAGGCGATTCATCCGCCGCTGACGATGGAACGCAACGGCGACAGCGTCGACGTGGCCTTCGGCTCGGTGAGCTCCACAGCCATCACCCTCCTGAACATTCGGCCGCGCAAGATCGGCAGCGAGGTCCGCATCTGGAAGCCGGTCGGCCGCACGGGCGTGCTCACGCCGAAGTCGCAGCTCGTCTCATCGGACTCGACACCGGTGCAGGCAATCCTCAAGGGCGGCCTCGTGGCCCTCTACACCCTCGGCGACGACTTCAACTTCGTGGTGCTGAAGAAGAACAACAGCTGGACGACCCTCCGCTCGGTGCACGTCGACGAAGACAACACGTCGGCCGATCTCGTGCGCGACCTCCGCGCCGCGATGGAAGAGATCAGCGAGGACGAGGAAACCGGCGGATCCGAGGAAGCGGAAACGCACTGATTCCCGAGAATTCTGATGATCATGAAAACCGCCGCCTTCGGGCGGCGGTTTTGTTTTGACTCCGGCGCAGTAACTCAAGATAAGATATGCGCACACTGTCCGATATAGCCCGGGGGCCGGGGTTGAGGTTCGAATGACTGAGAGAGACCGGGAAGCCCTGCGTTTTTGCGAAGTCGGTGTGCAGCACATGTGGAAGGGGGAGGTCGACGAGGCGCTTGCCGCGTATGACACGGCCCTCGAGTTGGTGACGGCGGAAGAGAACCGCGAGCTGCTCACAATCCGCAAGGCGGAAGCGTTGATCGCCGTCGAACGCGACGGACCGGAGGTCTCGGCGCTCAACGCCATCGTGATGCGCCGGCGCTGCACTCGTCACGTATACATGGCGGCGACCGTGCTGTTGCGTCGCTACTCGAATCTCGAGGATCGACGGCGCGCGATCTTCTACGGCGACATTGCCTGTGCCGCGGTCGTCGATCTCGACGATGCCTTCGCGCGTGCGGCTCTCCGCAACAACCTCGGCGTCGTGCTGGTGGAAGACTCGCAGTTCGAGCGCGCCATCCAATCGTTCGAGGATGCGCTGACCAGCCTCGAGGCGGTGCCCGCAACGAACCCGCATGTCCAACCGCTGCGCTGCAGCGCGACCCTGAATCTCGGCGGCGCAAAGATCTTGAGCGACGTCTATGAAGCGGGGGTTCAACTCATCGAGAGCGTCATTCTCGAGGTCGACGACGCAGCGTGGCGCGCAGACGCGTTGCTCGATCTCAGCCTCGCGTATCTCAACATGGACGACGTCGATACGGCGGAAGAGCTCGCGCGGGAAGCCCTGTCCCTCGCTTCCACGCGCCGCCAGATCCGCAACGGCAACCACCTGCTCGGCGAGATCTGTACGCGCACCGAGCGGTGGGACGAGGCGGACATCCACTTCGATGTAGTCGCCGGCTTCTATCCCGGATTCAAGAATCTCAAACAGCTCCTGACCACTGTCGACCTCTGCAAGATCGTGAACTGGAAAATCTGATCATGAAAAGCCTCCTCGCATTCACTCTCGCAATGACCGCCGCGTTCTCGGCGCACGGTGCCCGATCGGCCCTGACCCCGGATGGCTCGCGCTACTCCGTCGAGCCCTCGGCGGAAGCTCCGCGGCTTCTGCTCGAGCGGGTCTCGGGCGACGTGCGTGACACGATCGTCGTGCCGACGACCGACGACGAGGCCGTCGAGTCGGAGTCGCATGTCGCGTACGACGCGCTCACCGGCGCGCTGTATGTGGTCTGGACCCGGCGTCACGAAGGAGTCGAGGAGCTTCGGTTCGCGGTGCGGTCGGCGGACGGGAACTGGTCGGCCCCGCGGACCGTAGCCAGTGGTACGGAGCGCCTTCTCGGATCGCAGGTGGTGGTGACGCACGGCGGCGAAGACGAAGACGATGCGCAGGTGTCCCTGATCCACGTGGCCTGGTGGAAGGTGGGCGGGGCGGCGCCCGAGCCGTGGTACGCGGTCGTCGCGATGGAAAAGGACGCGGAGCCGTCGATGTCGTTTGCGAACCTCGTCGACCTTGCTGCTCTCTCGGCCGATACGAAGGCTGCGGAGAACGAGGAAACAGGCGCCGCGGTGCACCCGCCGCTTGCGATGATCCGGAACGGTCAGGGCGTGGA
Source organism: Thermoanaerobaculia bacterium (assembly GCA_035999335.1). Taxonomy (GTDB): domain Bacteria; phylum Acidobacteriota; class Thermoanaerobaculia; order Gp7-AA8; family Gp7-AA8; genus QHVT01. The sequence continues at coordinate 16,343 of DASYGV010000094.1, forward strand.
TGTGGTGTTCGGAGCGGTCCATCAGACCGCGGTCACGAGCCTCACGATCGAGTGGCGAAGGATCGCCGGCATCGCGCGCATCTTCGTCCCAGTCGGCCGGGCCGCACGCATGACCCCGCGCGCGAATCTGGTTTCCTCGAGTGAGCAACCGCTGCAGGCGTTCATCAGCCGCAACGGCCGCATCGTTCTCTACGCCCCCGGGGAGCGCTTCAGCTACGTCGTGCTCGATCAGGGAGCGTGGACGCCGGTGCGCACACTGAAGGTCGACGAAAAGATGACGATGGACCACGTGCTGAAGGATCTACAGCGTACGGTCGAGGAGCTCGAGACTCTGGCACTGCCGCAGACGGATCGCTGATTTGGAGTGCGGAGGCAACGCCTCCGCTTTCCAATTCGCACGCCTTAGAAAGCGGAGGCGCAGCCTCCGCACTCCATAGCTACCGCAGAATCGTCTCTTCGCGCCTTGGCCCCGTCGAGATGATCGATGCACGCGTTTCGGTCTCGTCCTCGATGAACTTCACGTAGTCGCGCGCTTCGCGGGGGAGGTCTTCGAACGACGTGATGCCGGCGGTCGAGGACTTCCAGCCCTTGAACGTGCGGTACTCGGGCTGATAGTCGTTGTGCGCGACGGCAAACGCGGGGAAGGTGTTCCACGTCGCGCCGCGAACCTTGTAGGACGTGCAGACCGGGATCTCGTCGAACTCGTCGAGAACGTCCAGCTTCGTCAGCGCGAGCTCGTCGAGACCGTTGAGGATCGCGGAGGTACGCAGTACCGGGAGGTCGAGCCAGCCCGTGCGCCGCGGACGTCCCGTCACGGTGCCGAACTCGTTGCCGCGCTTGCGGAGATGCTCGCCGTGCGGGTTGTCGAGCTCCGTCGGGAACGCGCCGCCGCCGACGCGCGTCGTGTACGCCTTGCCGACGCCGATGACCGTGTGGATGTGTTTCGGCGCGACGCCGAGACCCGAGCAGATGCCGCCGACGATCGTGCTCGACGACGTGACGAACGGGTACGTGCCGTGATCGATGTCGAGCATCGTTCCCTGCGCGCCTTCGAACATCACGCGCTTCTTCGCGCGCATCTTGTCGTTGATCCACACCGTGCCGTTCACGATCCGCTTCGCGAGGACCTCGCCGTGGCGGAGGTAGTCCTCGTACAACTTCGAGGGATCGTACGTCTCGCGGTGGTAAACGCCGGACAGCACGGCGTTGCGTTCCGCGCAGGTGAACTCGATCTTCTGCTTCAGCACGTCGGGGTCGAGGAGGTCCGCGATTCGGATGCCGTAGCGTCCGACCTTCGACTCGTACGCCGGACCGATGCCGCGTCCGGTCGTGCCGATCTTCGCCACGCCGGCCGCTTCCTCGCGGGCGAGGTCCAGGGCCTTGTGGTAGGGAAGGATGCAGTGCGCGGAGTCGCTGATGAGGAGGTTCTCCTCGATTGTCACGCCGGCCGCGCGCAGTCCCTCGATCTCGTCGAGCAGGGCCTGCGGATCGATGACCATGCCGTTGCCGAGGAGGCAGAGCTTGTCTGGGTGGATGATGCCTGAGGGGATGAGGCGTAGCGCGAAATGCTTGTCCTCGAACTTCACCGTGTGGCCGGCGTTGTGCCCGCCCTGATAGCGGGCGACGACGTCGAAATCCTCGCAGAGGAGGTCGACGATCTTCCCTTTTCCCTCGTCGCCCCACTGCGCGCCGATGACTGCGACGTTTTGAACGTTGTCTCTCATTTCGGAACCGCGGGGGAGACTAGCACAGAGGGCGATCGGACCGCCCGAAGGCTCGCGAATTGCTCTATATTTCACATACGGAGGGCTGCATGGACACGCAGAACATCACGGAGGTTCCGCAGGCGATCTACTCGCCGGCCGCAGTCTCGACCGAACAATTCGTCGACGGCATCCGCCGGCTCTCCGAGGGGATCATCACCAAGCAGAAGATCTACGACTACCTCGTCGCGTACGAGATCCGGCTCGACGACCTGGAGACCTTGAAGCAGTGGCTCCCGGACCGCCACACGCGCAACAAGATCTTCCGCAACGACATGATCGAGGTGATGCTCATCTGCTGGCCCATCGGTGCGGTGACGCCGCTGCACACCCACAACGGCCAGCTCGGCTGGATGACGATGATCGAAGGGAAGCTGCTGGTCGAGAACTACAAGAAGGTCGACTGCAACCGCCCTGAGAACCAGCAGGTCGTCGGCATGGACTGTCTGGCCGGCGCGACGAAGATCGACATGGAGCACCTCCACAACGAGCTCGCCATCCCCGGCGGCCCGCTCAACACGGTGGACAAGACCCAGACCATCCACCGCATCAAGAACCTCGCGGAGTGGGACCAGCGCGCGGTGAGCATGCACGTCTACTCCCGTCCCATCGACTCCTGTGTCGTGTTCGACATGGAAGCGCAACGCTGTTATCGGCGGGACCTGAAGTACGACAACGAGTGATCGGAGCGATGAACGATGAGCGATGAACGATGAACCGAGAGATGTTCATCGTTCATCACTCATCGTTCATCGCTCCCGTCCGATATCATCCGCGCCCATGACTCTGCTCAACACTCTCCAAACCGAGCTCAGCGCGATGGCGACGGCCGGCACCCTCAAGCGCGAGCTTGCGCTCAAGGGACCGCAGGGCGCGGTCGTCGACGTCGAGGGGATCGGCGAGGTGATCATGCTCACCTCGAACAACTACCTCGGACTGGCCGACCATCCGGCCATCGTCGAGGCGGCGGAGAAGGCCGAGCGCGACTACGGCTACGGCCTCGCGTCCGTGCGCTTCATCTGCGGCACGCAGACGATCCATCACCAGCTCGAGGAGAAGCTCGCGGAGTTCTTCGGCACCGAGGACACGATCCTCTACGGCTCGTGCTGGAATGCGAACGAAGGACTGTTCCAGACCGTTACGACCGAAGAGGACGCGATCATCTCCGACGAGCTCAATCACGCCTCGATCATCGACGGCGTGCGTCTCGCGAAAGCGCGCAAGGAGCGCTACAAGAACCGCGACCTCGGCGATCTGCGCCGCGCGCTCGAAGCGACGAAAGACGCGCGCAACAAGCTGGTGATGACCGATGGCGTGTTCTCGATGGAGGGCTCGCTCGCGCCGCTGCCGGAGCTGATCGACATCACGCGCGAGTACGGCGCGTTCTTCGTCGTCGACGAGTCCCACGGCACCGGCGTCCTCGGAAAAACGGGACGCGGCACCGCGGAGGAGCTGGGCGTTTTCGGGAAGATCGACGCATACACGTCGACGCTCGGAAAGGCCCTCGGCGGATCGCACGGCGGCTTCACGACCGGGCCGAAGGTGCTGGTCGAGTATCTCCGCCAGAAATCGCGTCCGTACCTTTTCTCGAACACCCTTCCGCCCGCTGTGGTGATGGGCTCCATCGCCGCGCTCGACCTCGTGCAGAACGACACGAGCTTCATCGAGCGCCTTCACGACAACACGCGCTACTTCCGCGAGCAGCTCACCGCGATGGGCGTGAAAGTGCGCGAGGGCATCCATCCCATCGTGCCGATCCTGATCGGCGACACCGCGAAGGCGATCGCGATGTCGAAGGAGCTCCTGCGCCGCGGCGTGTACGTGTCCGGATTCGGATTCCCGGTCGTGCCGCAGGGACAGGCGCGCCTGCGCTGCCAGGTCAGCGCCGCGCACACGCGCGAACATCTCGATCGTGCCATCGCGGCGATCGTGGATGTGACCATGCTGTCATCCTGAAGCCGGCGAAGCGCGGCGAAGGACCTCCCTCGCGCTTGCGATGGGGGTCCTTCGCCGTCTACGCGGCTCAGGATGACAGCTTCTTGAGCGCGAGCACTCCCAGCACCGCTGCCATCATCATCAGCGCCCACTCCGACATCGTCGGGATCGGCGTAACCGCTGCGGCGCCGACCGGGATCGGCGGCGCGCTCGACGCATCCGTGTCGCCTTCGGTCGACGTCACCGAAGCGCTGTTGGTGATCGTGCCGCTCGTGGCCGTGACCTGAGTGGAGAGCGCGATCGTCGCGCTGCCTCCGTTGAGGATCGTGCCGAGGTTGCAGGTAACCGGGCTCGATGCGTTGCACGTGCCCTGCGACGGCGTGGCCGAGATCAGCGTGAGTCCCGCCGGGAGCGTGTCCGTCACGACGACGGTTGTCGCCGGTGATGGCCCCGCGTTCGTGACCGTGATCGTGTAATTCAGCGTGCCACCGGGTGTTGCCGTCGTGGAGGTGGTCGTCTTCGTCAGCTCGAGGTCTGCCTGCGCCGGCCCGGCGATCACGCCCGACGACGTGGAGCTGGAGTTGCCGCCGTTCGGGTCGGTCGTCGCGCTCGATCCCGAGGCCGTGTTCGAGATCGCGCCGCTCGACGCTGCGACTTCGACGACGAGCGTGAACGTCGCGCTCGCGCCGTTCGCCAGCGATGCCGCGGTGCACGTGATCGTGCCGGTTGCGCCCACCGCAGGTGTCACGCACGAGAAGCCCGCCGGCGCGCTGATGGAGCGGAACAGCAACGACGAGGGCAGCACGTCTTCCATCTCGACGCTCGTCGCCGCGTCCGGACCGTTGTTCGTCAGCACGATCGTGTACGAGAACGTACTGCCCGCCGGCGCGTTGGTCGTGGCCGTCGTCTTGGACATGCTCAGATCGGCGGACGTCGGCGCGATCGAGGTCGTGAGCGCGGTCGCGGTGTTGTCCGGGGGATCCGAGTCGTACGTGTCGCTGTCTCCGGTGACCGTGCTGCTGATCGTGCCGCCGCCTGTGACGTTCACGACGAGCGTGAACGCTCCGACCTCGCTGACTGCCATTGCTCCCTTCGTGCAGTTGACCGCGCCGGTTCCGCCGGCTGCTGGCGTCGCGCACGTCCAGCCCGCGGCCGCGAGGAACGACTGGAACGTCGTCCCCGCCGGCGTGCTCTGCGAGAAGGTCGCGTTCGTCGCCGCGTCCGGACCGTTGTTCGTGATCGTCTGCGTGTACGTGATCGTGCCTCCCGGTGCGACCGGATCCGGTGCGTCGGCGTTCGTCACGGAGATGTCGGCGTCGGGCGTCGTGTAGGCCGTGTCGATGGTCAGCGAGTTGTTTGCGAGCGTCGGATCGGCCGTGTCGCTGCCGATGACGAACGACTGTTGAACAATCCCGTCCGGTCCGGAGAGTAGCGAGGGATTCACCTGCGCGACGAGCGTGAACGGGAGGTTCGCACCATTCGCGAGCGACGCGATCGTGCACGAGATCGGGCCGTTCGCGCCGACCGCCGGCGTGCCGCACGTGAAACCGGCTGGACCGGTGAGCGACTGGAACAGCAGGCTCGCATGCAGGTTCGCGGTGAAGGTCACGTCGGTCGCCGTGTCAGGACCCGCGCTCGTGATCGAGCCGGTGTAGGTGATGTTGTTCCCGGCCGCGACCGGGTCAGGGGAGTCCGTGGCCGTGACGCCGAGGTTCGCGTCTGGAGTGACGTACGCCGTGTCTTCTGTCTCGACGTTGTTCGCGTTGTTCGGATCGGAGACGCCGCTACTGGCGCTGAAGACCGTCGACACCGTCCCGTCGTTGATGCCGAGAACCTCCATGGCCGCGCGTGCGACGACGGTGAAGACCGATGACGCGCCGTTGGCGAAGCTCGGGTTCGTACAGGTGAATGTCGGCGCGGCGTTGACGGACGGCAGCGTGCAGTTCCATCCCGCCGGAACCACTGCCGACTGAAAGCGCAGCGTTCCGCTGTTGAACGAATTCAGCGTCGCGTTCGGAGCCGTGTCCGGTCCGTCGTTTTCGATCGTGACGGTGTACGTGATGTCGTTGTCGGGCGTGACTGGGTCGGGCGAGTCCGTCACCGCGATGGTCATGTCCGCGTCCGGAGTCGTGTAAAACGTGTCTTCCTGCTCCGTGTTGTTCAAGTCATTCGTGTCGTCCCCGGTGCCGTTCACGCCGAAGACGGTCGACACCGTGCCGTCGTTGATGCCGAGAACTTCGTCCTGCGCCTGCACGACCACCGTGAAGTTGACCGTGCTCGGAGCGAAGCTCGGATTCGAGCAGGTGAACGTCGGCACGCCGTTGACCGCGGGTAGCGTGCAGTTCCATCCCGGCGGCGCGGTGGCCGACTGAAACCGCAGCGTCCCACTGTTGAACACGTTGAAGTTCACGCTCGTCGCCGTGTCGGGCCCCCCGTTCGTCACCGGGATCGTGTAGGTGATGTTCCCGTCGGGGAAGACCGGATCGGGCGAGTCCGTAACGGTGAGCGACAAGTCGATCTGCGGCGTGTCGTAATTCGTCGTCGCTGCCTTCGAATTGTTTGCGGCGTTCGCATCTGGTGTTGTGCCCGAGGTGGTGAAGGTCGTGCTGAAGCTGCCGTCAGGGAAGTTGATGAGAGACGGGACGACCTGCACCGTCATCGTGAACACCACCGTGCTCGGAGCCCACGATGGATTGATGCAGCTCACGGCCGCCCCGAAGGTGAAGCAACTAAACCCCGCGGGGGTGACGGTGTTCATGTAAGTGATCTCGCCGGGGAGGTTCACGTTGAACCCACCGTTTACGGCCGGATCGGGGCCGTGATTCGTCATCGTGATCGTGTAGGTGAGCGTGGAACCGGGAGTGATCGGATCAGGCGCGTCGGCGACCGACACGACCTCCTGATCGGCGGACTGTGCAAACGCGACTGCGGGGAGAAGAAGGCACACGAGCACTGCACGACGCAGAATCGTCATCACGGCAGAAAGCTCCTCTCTGACCTGATCGCGTGAACTGTCAGCAAAGTCCCTCACGCACGGTTACAATCGGAGAGAACCTTACTCAGCACCCAGCACTCAGCACCCAGCACTTCATCTCACTCCCATGTCCGAGGTCACCCAACTTCTTCGAGAATGGAGCAGCGGGAGGCAGGAGGCCCGCGACGAGCTCCTCGGCCTGGTCTACGAGCCGTTGCGCGCGATCGCGGGACGCCATCTCCGCCGCGAGCGCGAGGGGCATACGCTCCAGCCGACGGCACTGGTCAACGAGCTCTATCTGAAGCTCGTCGATCAGAGAAAAGTCGCGTGGGCCGACCGCGCGCACTTCTTCGCCGTCGCCGCGCAGGTCATGCGGCGCATCCTCGTCGACCACGCGCGGCGGAAAAAGAGCGACAAGCGCGGCGGGGACATGATCGCGGTCACGATCGGCGCGGCGCTCGATCTCGCGGCCACGGAGAACATCGACGTCGTCGCGCTCGACGTCGCCCTGGAAAACCTGACTGCGATCTTTCCGCAGCAGGCCCGCATCGTGGAGCTCCGTTTCTACGCCGGTCTCACCATCGATGAGACCGCGGCCGTCCTCGGCATCTCTCCAGCGACGATCAGCCGCGAGTGGACCATGGCACGGGCCTGGCTTCGGCGCGAGCTGGGTTCGCGATGACGACATTTTGGGACGAGGTCCGGGACCTCTTTCACGCGGCCTCCGAGACGCCGCCGGAACAACGCACGACGTTGCTCGCGAACGCCGACGCCGAAGTGCGTAAGGAAGTGGAGTCGCTCCTCGCGGCGCACGATCAGCCGGGCGAGTTTCTCGATCGCTCCGTGTGGGACTTCATCGACGCGCACGAAGGAGCGCGGCTCGCGGGCTCGCTGATCGGACCGTATCGCATCGTGCGGCCGCTGGGGCACGGCGGGATGGGCACGGTGTTCCTCGCGATCCGCGACGGCGGCGACTTCACGCAACGCGTGGCGATCAAGCTGGTGCGCGGGGGCGAGATGCTCGTGCAGCGCTTCCGGCAGGAGCGCCAGATCCTGGCCGGTCTCGATCATCCGAACATCGCCCGGCTCATCGACGGAGGCACGACCAGCAACGGTCTTCCGTACCTGGTGATGGAGTACGTCGACGGCACGCCGATCGACGAGTTCGCGCGCGGGCTGACCATCGCAGAGAAACTGCGGCTCTTCCTGCAGCTCTGCGACGCCGTGGAGTACGCGCATCGCAGTCTGATCATTCATCGCGACATCAAGCCGGGGAACGTGCTCGTGACCGCGGACGGTACGCCGAAGCTGCTCGATTTCGGCATCGCCAAGCTGGCGTCGCCGGAGACGCGTCCGGACGCGACGGCCACGCGTCTGATGACGCCGGACTATGCGAGCCCGGAACAACTCCTCGGCCGCCACGTCACGACGGCGACGGACGTCTACTCCCTCGGTGTGCTGCTGTTCGAGCTGCTCACCGACGCGAAACCGTTCGTCGCGGACAAGCGCACTCCGGCCACCGAGGCTGCGCGCGCGAGCACGGTTGCGCGCTCGTTGCGTGGAGATCTCGACACGATCCTCGCGTGCGCGCTCGACCTCGATCCGCAGCGCCGCTACGGCTCGATCGAGCGTTTCGCGGACGACGTTCGCCGCCATCTCAGCGGGCATCCGGTGCTCGCGCGCCCGGCGACGTTCAGCTATCGCGCGTCGAAGTTCGTGCGGCGCAACAAGCTGATGGTCGCCGCCGGCGCGGCGATCGCGGTGGTGACGGCGATCGCGTTCGCGACGACGCTGCATCAGAAGCGGATCGCGGAGCGGCGCTTCGACGAAGTGCGCTCGCTCGCGCGTGCGGTGGTCTTCGAGCTGCACGATGCCATCGCGCCGCTGCCAGGATCGACGGCCGCGCGCGAATTGCTGGTGCGCCGCGCGCTGGTGTATCTCGACAACCTCGCGGCCGAGGCTTCGGACAACGTGGAGCTGCGGACGGAGCTCGCGGGGGCGTATCTGAAGATCGGCGACGTGCAGGGCCTGCCGTATCGCGCGAACCTCGGCGACACGGCGGGCGCGATGACGAGCTATCGCAAGGCGCTGAGGATCGCGGAGGGAACCGACTCTGCGGCACTGCTCGCTGACCTGCACGATCGCATCGGTTTCGTCGAGCAGCGCGCGCTGCGTTGGGACGAAGCGCTGGCCGCGCACGTGCGTGCCCGCGAGATTCGCGAGACACTTCCGCCGACTCCCGAGCTCGCGCGCACGTGGACCGCGATCGGCGACTGCCGATACATCGGCCACCGTTCGCCGACGGCGCAACAGGCGTACGAAGGCGCGCTCGGCGTGCTCGCGCGGCTTCCGAGCTCTCCCGACGCGTTGATCGAGACCGGGCGCGCGAATCAGCGCCTCGGCGGCTTCTTCAGCGGCGCGATGGTTCACGATCTCCCGCGCGCGATCCGCCATCACGACGCGGCATTGAAAGCGCTTGAGCAACGCTGCGCGCTCGATCCGTCCGACGCCGTCGCGCGCCGCAACTTTGCCGATCAGATGGTCATGAAGGCGACGGCGCAGAACAGGATGAAGGACGGCGCGGGCGCGCTCGCGTCGACGGAGCGTGCGCTCGAGCTGCTGCGCGAGCTGGCCGCGGCGGACCCGAAGAACGCGGAGGGCCAGAAGGATCTCGCGTTCGCCCACGGCGAGCAGGCGCAGGCGCTCGTCCACCTCGGACGCCTCGACGACGCGCGGCGCGCGTACCGGCGCGCGATCGAGATCCACGAACAGCGCCTCGCGATCGACCCTTCGAGCGAGGAAGACCGGCGCGATCTGAAGCGGCTTCAGGGGCAATTGGAGAAGATGAAATAGGACGAATAGGACCAATAGGACGAATAAGACAAGCACAGTCGTCCTATCGGTCCTATCGGCCTATTTTGTCCTATGATCCCTCACTCGAAACCGTGCCCGTCCCCGATCGCTATCGCTCTTCGTTCTCCCCGTCCACGCTTCAGACGCTCGAGATGCACAGCGCGCGTTTCCGCGTCAGCGATCCGTTGTTCTTTCGCAACGCGTACACCGCGGACGTGACGGAGAACGAGCGGCGGACGTTTCGTCCGATCCTCATCGTCAGCCCCGGCGCGGACCGCTTCACGATGATGCGCTGCGCCTGTCAGGCGTTCATGCGGCCGAACGATCTCTGCCGCCACATCGCGATGTTGATCGTGCAGATGAGCGGCGAGGACGGTGTGCTCCCCGCGGAGAGGTTCGAGCATAGCGTCTGGCGCGCGATCGGATTTGCATCCTTCAGCGAAGGGCGCGCGATCGAGGACCGGATCGCGATGGATCCGCGCGAGCAGCTCCTGCGCAAGTACTCGCTCACACCCGGCGAGCAGCAACTCCTCGAGCGCGGCGCCGGCTCCGCTCGCCTCCTGTTCGAGAGCTCGCCGTGGTACCGGTGGAGCAAGGAGATGTTCGTGCGCGCAGCCGACGCGAAGCTCGAGTTTCGCGACGGCGGTTTCCAACTGCATACCGGGATACCGGTACCTGCCGCGGCGGTGGAGCACATCGTCGGATACGCGCCCGAGATCGTCACGGCCAGCGGCTTCGAGATTGCACCGCAGACACTGACGCCGTCGCTGCGCATCGAGATCACGCGCGCACGGGCGCTGAGGTTCTCGCCCGTGCTTCTCGGCAGCGCCGGCGTCGTGCACGACCGCGCTCTTCTTCCTCGCTTCGGCAAGTACTTCCTCGTCGGAAACCGTCTCGCGTCGCCCGCGGCCGCGCAGCCGATGTTCGCGGAGCGCGCGGAGAGCGGACAGGCCGCGCTCTTCGAAGTGCGTGCGAGCGCTGGGCTGCCGTACGACCGCGAGAGCGTGATCGCCGAGAACGAGGTGTTCGCGTTCGTCGAGCGGCATCACGGCGAGCTCGCGAAGATGCCGGACTCGCTTGCACCCGAGCCGGTGCGGAACGCGAAACCGGTGCGGCTGGATGGGGAGGTGATCTTTGATTTCGCCCCGGCGGAGAGTCGTCCAGTCGTCGAGTCGACGAGTCGACAAGCAGAAGAAACCTCGACGACTCGGCGACTTGACGACTCGACGACTCTGCTCGAGATCGAGATCACTTTCCTAGCGGGCGACGACTCCATCTCCGCAGCCGACATCGCACGTGCGCGGCGCGAGGGCATTCGCGCGCTCATCCGCGGCAACCTCTGGATCGACGTCACCGATCCGCAGTTCGCGTGGCTCGACGATGCGACCATCGGTCCGCGCGGACACGTGCTCGTCACGAAGCTCGAGCTGCTGCGCATCCGCGGCTCGCTGCGCGGGAAGGCGATCTTTCGCGGAGATCCTGCGTGCGAGAGCGTCTTCCGACTCTTCGACGCAATCCAGACCGACACCGACGCGCCCTCTCCCTCGGAACTCGGACTCGATCTGTACGCGTATCAGCAGACCGGCTATCAATGGTTGTGGCTCCTGCAGCAGAACGGCTTCGGCGGGCTGCTCTGCGACGACATGGGCCTCGGCAAGACGCATCAGGCCATCGCGCTCATCGCTGCTCTCACGCAGGCCGATCCCTCGCTCTCCGTCCTCGTCGTCTGTCCCACCTCGCTCATCCATCACTGGAAAGACAAGCTCGCGCGCTACATGCCGAACGTGTCGGTCACTCTGACGACGTACGGCCTCGTGCGCTCGCGCATCGAGCAGTTCCGCGGCCGGCGCTTCGATCTCGTCGTCCTCGACGAGATGCAGACCATCAAGAACGCCGACACCGCGACGCACCACGCGCTCCGCGCGATCGAGAAGCGCATCGCCATCGGACTCACCGGCACGCCGATCGAGAATCACGAGGGCGAGCTGAAAGTGCTCCTCGACTTCGTCGTGCCGGGCTACCTGCCAAAGCGTGTCGATGATCGTACGACGCTGCAGCGACTCGTGCGTCCCTTCGTCCTGCGCCGCACGAAAGCCCAGGTGTTGACGGAGCTGCCGCCGAAGATCGTCGACAAACGCTACTGCGAGCTCACCGGCGAGCAGCGCGCGCTCTACCGCCGCGTGATCGAAGCGCGCGCGAAGCCGTTGCGCGCGCAGCTCCGCGCCGGCGGCGTCGTGTCGTACGTGCACATCTTCGCAGCGCTGAACTACCTCAAGCAGATCTGCAATCATCCTGCGTCCGCCGGCGGTGGGTTCGGCGCGAGCGATGTTCCCTCGGGCAAGTGGGAGTTGTTCACCGAGCTCCTCGAAGAGTGCATGAGCAGCGGCCTGAAGGTCGTCGTGTTTTCGCAGTACCTGTCGATGCTCGACCTCATCGAGAAGCACCTGGTCGTGAACGACGTCGGCTACGCGTCGATCCGCGGCGGAACGCGGGATCGCGGAGACGAGATCGCGCGGTTTCAGGACGACGAGGATTGCCGCGTCTTCACCGCGAGTCTCCGCGCGGGCGGACTCGGCATCGATCTCACCAGCGCGTCGGTGGTCATTCACTACGACCGCTGGTGGAACCAGGCCCGCGAGGATCAGGCCACCGACCGCGTGCATCGCCTCGGCCAGAACAAAGGCGTGCAGGTGATCAAGCTGATCTCACGCAACACGATCGAGGAGAAGATCGACGCGCTGATCGAGCGCAAGGCCGCACTGGCCATGGATCTCATTCGCCCCGACGATCCGTCGCTCGTCAAACAGTTCACGCGAGACGAGCTCGATGAGCTCCTGGCTGATTAGGGCGCAGGGGCAGAGCGCAGGGCGCAGGAGAACCGGCCTTCGATGCTCTCGTCAGTGCTCCTGCGCCCTGCCCTCTGGGCCCTGATTTGTGATCTCCGTCACGCTCTCTTTCCGTATGAGAGTCTTTAATGACTGCCTCTTTTCAGATCGACGTCCGGATCTCTCGTCCGGACACAAACAAATCGCAGGCGTAAGCGCGTGTGGGCGCGCAAAACACCCGGAGGTTCTCATATGCGGACGGCGTATACGGCGGTAGCCGTGTTTCTTCTATTGGCATTCGGTGCCGCGGCAGGCACCATCACATCTCTCGATCCTGCATCCATCCCCCATCGTGGCGGCGAGTTCTTCCTGACGGTCTACGGCTCGGGCCTCGGCGACAAGATCACGTTCGACGGAGCGCCCGGCAGATTCGATCTCGAGATCAGCGCCAGCGACACCGGCTACGTGATCGTCTGGATTCCCCAGGAGATCGTGAACGATGCCGGGACCTACAACGTGACGGCCGGCGATTCGAACAAGGCGACCCTCACGGTCACGAAGCCGGGAAGTCCGAAGCTCTCGCTGCATCTGCCGGAGCTGCTCAATGCGCTGGCGAAGTCGCGTCTCGGCACGAAGATCGAGTACGAATTCAACACCACCGGCGGCGAAGGAACGATCAACGTGGAGTGCGATCCGAAGTCGGGCTCGACGTTCCCGTACGGCAAGTCGAGCATCCGCTGCGTCGCGAGCGATCAAGCCGGCAATCGTGCCGATGGCGTCATCGACGTGAACGTGTGGGATGGCACCGCGCCGGTGCTCGAATACCCGAAGTCGTTCGAGGTCCAGGCCGAAAACGACGAAGGCGCGGTCGTGCAGTACACGACGCGAGCGGTCGATGACGTCGACGGCGAGCTGCGCGTCGTCTGTTCGAAGGAATCGGGGAAGGTTTTCCCTCCCGGCCGGACGACCGTGAATTGCGAAGCGGTCGACGAAGCGCTCAATCCCGCCTTCGGATCGTTCGACGTGTTCGTGCACCCGCGCGACATCGGCCGTCTCGAGCTGAAGGTCCCGGACAAAGTCGTGGAAGTCGCACAGAGCGAGGCGGGCGCCGAAGTCTTCTTCGAAGTTCTGGCGTACGGCAGCGCGGATCCCGATCCGGTGGTCACGTGCAAGCCGCCGTCGGGCTGGTTTTTCCCGATGAAGAAAACGAGGGTGTACTGCAGCGCGGAGGACGATTTCGGCCAGCGTGCGGAAGGAGCCTTCGACGTCGAAGTGATCGACAGACTCGGGCTGCGTATGCCTGACGTGACGGCCGAGGCCACGAGCTCGAACGGTACGGAAGTGTCGTGGGAGCCGGTGGCCGAGGATTGGTCGAATGCGATCACCTGCTCGCCGTCCTCCGGTTCGCTGTTCGACCTCGGCGCGACCTCCGTCGACTGCGAGTCGACGGACGCGAAGGGCCGCCGCGCGGGCGGCAAGTTCACCGTGAATGTGGTCGACACGATCGCTCCGCACATCGGCCGCGTTCGCGCGAACGCGGGTGCGGTGGACGCGCAGCGGAATGTCGTGCCGGTGGAGGTCGCGGTCGACGCGATCGACGTGGCCGACGCGATGCCGCGTTGCTCGATCGCGACGCTCATCGCCGACGGCGCCGCGTTCGATTGGCGCGTGAAGTCCGAGCTCGAAGTCGAGGTCGGCGCCGACACGAGCCGTCCGTTCCGCATCCAGGTGAGCTGCGTCGACGCATCCGGCAATCGCTCGACGGACAGCGTCGCGGTGTCGCTCCAGGGCACCGGCCGCCGCCGCGCGACTCGGTAATTCTCCATTGGGGGGCGGGCTTCCAGCCCGCCCCCTGCCTTTGTCCTCTCTTCGTCGCTCTCCTCTCCTTCATTCTTCCCTGCATCGCCAGCGCGCGCATGACTCGCGGTTGCACCGGACGCGAACCGCTGCTTTACTGTCTCGCGCGAGCTCTGCTTCATCGCGTCGCGAGCAAGGCTAGTGAAACGGAGCAGAAAGGCTGAGACGGAAAGTGCAAAGAGCTAAAGACATGAAAGCAAAACAACGTGACGAGCTCCTCAGAGTATTGAAGGGCCGTTTCGAGAAGAACATGAGCCGCCATAAAGGTCTTGAATGGGCGAAAGTACAAGCAAGGCTGGAAGCGAATCCTGAAAAGCTGTGGTCACTCAATGAAATGGAACGAACCGGCGGCGAACCGGATGTTGTTGGTCATGATAAGAAGACGGACGAATACATCTTCTACGATTGTTCTGCGGAAAGTCCTGAAGGCCGCAGAAGTGTTTGTTACGACCGTGAAGGACTGGAGTCGAGGAAGGAAAATAGACCGGCGAATAGCGCTATTGACATGGCTGTCGCCATGGGGATTGAGCTTTTGACGGAAAAAGAGTATCGGGAGTTGCAGCAACTTGGAAAATTCGATGCGAAAACATCGAGCTGGGTGAAAACGCCTCCTGCTATTAGAGAGCTCGGCGGCGCCCTCTTTGCTGATTTCCGCTACGGCAATGTCTTCGTGTATCACAACGGTGCGCAGTCCTACTATGGCGCCAGGGGTTTCCGTGGCTCGCTGAGGGCCTGAAGCTGCGCCCTACGTCTTTCGATGCCGGTTAGAATGGCCGCGAGAGAGATGCACAAGGACATCCACACCCCACCCCACTCCGTCCATCTTCGCGAAGGCATCGAGTCCTTCCTCCGCTACGCGAAAGGCCGCGTTTGGGCCGAGGCCACGGAGCGCGAGCGGCTGCACGCGCTGGCGGCGGCCGTGCAGCGTCCCGCGCTCGACGCGATGCGCGAGAGCGAGCGCCGCTATCGCGAGCAGGACTCCAAACGCCTCTACTACCTGTCCATGGAGTTCCTCATGGGCCGCGCCCTCGGGAACAACCTCACGAACCTCGGCATCTACGACGACGCGAAGGCCGTGCTCTCCGACCTCGGCGACGATCTCGAAGAGCTACAGGCGCTGGAGCCCGACGCCGCGCTCGGCAACGGCGGCCTCGGACGTCTCGCTGCGTGCTTCCTCGACTCCCTCGCCACGCTCGACCTTCCCGGCTTCGGCTACGGCATCAACTACGAGTTCGGTCTGTTCCGCCAGACCTTCGTCAACGGATACCAGCTCGAGAAGCCCGACCACTGGCTCGACGCCGGCTCGCCGTGGCTCATCGAGCGTCCCGACGAAGCGGTGATCATCCCCGTCTTCGGCTCCATCACCCCCACCACGGAGGGCGGCACATACGTGCCGAAGTGGATCGACTACAAGCTCATCGTCGGCGTGCCGCACGACATGCCGATCGTCGGCTATGGCGGACGCACCGTGAACGTGTTGCGGCTCTTCTCCGCGCGCGCGTCCGATCAATTCGACATCGGCATCTTCAATACCGGCGATTACATCCGCGCCGTACACGAGAAGATCACCGGCGAGTCGATCTCGAAAGTGCTCTATCCGTCCGACACCATCGCCGCGGGCAAAGAGCTCCGTCTCATGCAGGAGTACTTCCTCGTCGCGTGTTCGGTGAAGGACATCTTCCGCCGCTACCGCAAACAGCACGAGGCGTACAGCGACCTCGCGTTGCACGTGGCCATCCAGATGAACGACACGCATCCCGCGCTGACGGTCGCGGAGCTGATGCGCATCTTCGTCGACGAAGAGCGGATGCCGTGGGAGGAAGCGTGGGCCATCACCGTCGCGACATGCAGCTACACAAACCACACGCTGCTCCCTGAGGCGTTGGAGAAGTGGTCGTTCGAGCTGATGCAGCGCATGCTGCCGCGGCACTTGCAGATCATTCAGGAGATCAATCGCCGCGTCGTCGCGGAAGTGGAGCATCGCTTCCCAGGCGAGATCTTCATGCAGCACAACGTGGCCATCATCGCCGACGGCGAGGTGCGCATGTCGAACCTGGCGATGGCCGGCAGCCACTCCGTCAACGGCGTCGCCGAGCTGCACTCGAAGCTCGTGAAGACGTCGCTCGCGCCTGACTTCTACAAACTCCATCCGGAGCGCTTCAACAACAAGACCAACGGCGTGACGCCGCGTCGCTGGTTAATGCACGCGAACCGTCCGCTCGCGTCGCTGATCACGAAGACGATCGGCGACGGATGGGTGCTCGATCTCGATCGTCTGCGCGAGCTCGAGCACTACGCCGAGGATGCTGCGCTGCTCGAGAAGCTCGATAGCGTGAAGCGACGCAACAAGTCAGCGCTCGCGAGGTTGTCGAAGGAGCTGACCGGCGTCACCGTCGATCCGCTGTCGATGTTCGACGTGCAAGTCAAGCGCATCCACGAGTACAAGCGGCAGCTCCTCAACGCGCTGCACGTGATCCAGCGCTACTGGGCGATCGTCGAGGACGGCGAGATTCCGCAACAGGCGCGCACGGTGATCTTCGCGGGCAAGGCGGCGCCGGGCTACTGGATGGCGAAGCTGATCATCAAGCTGATTCACTCGATCGGCGAGGTCGTGAATGCCGACCCGCGCACGCGCGATCTGCTACGGGTGATCTTCCTGCCGGACTATCGCGTGTCGCTGGCCGAGGCGATCATGCCGGCCGCGGAGCTCTCGGAGCAGATCTCGACGGCGGGGAAAGAAGCGTCGGGCACGGGCAACATGAAGCTCGCGCTCAACGGCGCGCTGACGATCGGCACGCTCGACGGCGCGAACATCGAGATCCGCGACGAAGTGGGGGAGGAGAACATCTTCATCTTCGGACTGAAGTCCGAGGAGGTCGGTGCGCTGCTCGCGAACGGCTACGACCCGCAGCGGTACTTGTCCGAGCACCGCTGGATGGCGCGCGCGATCGACTCGATCGCCGCCGGGCACTTCTCTCGCGGCGACAAGGACATCTTCCGCCCGATCGTCGGCAAACTCCTGTCGACGCGGGACGAATACGTGCACCTTGCCGATCTGCCTGAATACGTCGCGCGTCAGGAGGAAGTCGATCGCGCGTACCGCGACCGCCATCGATGGAACCGAATGTCGCTGCTGAACATCGCGAGGATGGGCAAGTTCTCCTCGGACCGCACGATCCGTGAATACGCGCGCGACATCTGGCACATCCGCCCCGCGGTCATCGGCGCGTTCGCGCACCCGCTGGAATAGGACTCATAGGACGTATGGGACCCATAGGACGAGGTCCTATGAGTCTTATAAGTCCTATTTGTCCTATGAAAGCCCGTTCACGACGGCCTCGAACGCCGCCAGCACGTTTTGGTCCGTGAACGGGTGCGTCGTTTCTCCGCTGCGCTCGCTCATGATCCGGTCGCGGACCATTCCCTCCGCGCTGCCGAGCATCGCCGAACAGAGCACGCGCGCGTCGATGTCCTTGCGGATCGATCCGTCCTCGCGGCCGCGCTCGATCTGCGCGTTCACCACGGTCATGAACTGCGCGAATCCCTTCGACAGATGCACCTCGGGGATGTTGCCGCGCATGCGCCGTCCCTCGAAGAGGAACAGGAACCCGATGTCGTGATCGCGGTTGAAGGCCCGGATCATCAGTGTCAGCAGGCGGAGGATGGCGTCGCGGCCGTGCTTCGCGTCGGCGATGTACTCCTCGACGATCGAGTTCAGCCCCGTCCACGACTCGTTGAAGATCGCCTCGAGCAGTCCCGCTTTGCCGCCGAAGTAGCGGATCAACTGCGACTCCGAACTCCCGGCCTCCCGCGCGATTGCCGAGGTGGACGTCTGCTCGTATCCATGTTTCGCGAAAAGCATCTTTCCTGCGTTGAGGAGACGCGTGCGCGAGGTTTGGGTGTTGTCTGCCGATTCCTGGACGCTCACGGCGTGCAGCCTACTGCCACTCTCCGCCGAGGGTCAAGGTAGTATTACTACCAACGTTGGGCTACACTTTGCGCCTCTTTTTCCCATAGCATTTCCATCAAACTTTTCCGGGAGGGTTTTTCATGCGCCTGCTCCTCCGCGTCCTGGCCGCACTCTGCCTGTGCGCGCCGCTCCTTGCCTCGGAATACGACGACTGCGATGCGAACTTCATCGCCGCCATCGGTTCGAGCGCGTACCAGTTCTCGCCCGCGCACGACGGCGAGCTCGGGACGGTTCGCCTCTTCAGCATCCTCTCGTACCAGCGCGCGGCGCACGAGCGACGCTTCGGCAGTGCGCTGTGGCAACTTCGCATCGATCGCGCCGACGACGGCACGCGCGTGCTCACGCTCGACGGCCGCTCATTCATCGGCGCCGAGGGGGTGGCGGTCGCGGAGCTGTACTGGGATGGGCGCGATGACGCCGGCCGGCCGGTGCCTCCGGGCAAATACAGATACACCTTCGTCGCGCGCTACTCACGAAACGCGATGACGTACGACGCCGCGTTCGACGGCGACGAGGCGCTCGCGTCGATGGACGAGGTGATCGTCGACTACAACCTGCCCGCGAGGAAGTCGCGCGACCTTCGCTTCAGCACGAACGCAACGAGCTGCCAGATCCAGCAGCACGCGCCGATGGAATCGGGCTTCGCGTACAACTTCTATTACGGCTCCACGCACGCGCACTCGAACTGGTCGGACGGCGGACAGCCGACGTCGAACTGCAGCTCCGGCAATGCGTACGGTAGCGGGAACTTCACGCCCGCGGACGTCTTCGGCTACGCGCGCAACACCGCGCAGCTCGACTTCTGGGTCGTCAACGAGCACAACCACCTCATCCAGGACGCGATCGCGACGAACAACCCTCCCGTCACCGAGGCGAAGGTGCGGCAGCGGTATCAGGACGGATTGAGCGCGGCGAACGCCGCCACCGTGAGCGGATCGTTCGTCGCGCTGTACGGAATGGAGTGGGGCGTTTCGTCCAACGACGATCAGGGCCACGTGACGCTGATCGAGACGCCGCAGCTCTTCGGCTGGGAAACGTGCACGGGCTGCAACGGCCCGTCCATCGAGTGCACGCCCGGCACGAGCTGCTACTTCGACGTCTTCACGCCGAAGCGCTTCGGATACCTTGCGATGTACGCCGCCTCTGTGGCAAATCCCTCCAGCGCCGGCGCGCTGGGCATCTTCAATCACCCGGGATCCGGCAACTTCGACTCGTTTGCATTCAACGCAAACGCGGACAACGCCATGCAGGGCATCGCCGTGCGCAGCGGTCTCGCGTTTGCCACCGCCGCGGATTGCGCGACGGCGAACGTCGGCGCGACCGACTACTCGCAGCGCTGGAAGGAAGCGCTCAACCTCGGCTTCCATCTCGCACCCGCGGCCGATCACGACTCGCACTGCAACAACTACGGCATGGCCCTGCCGACGCGCACGGTCTACCTCGCGCCGACGTTGACGAAAGCGAACCTGCTGGCCGCGCATCGCGCGCGGCGCTTCTATGCGACCGAAGATCCGAACGCGCAGCTCGTGTTCCGAACCAGCGACAACGTGCACGTGATGGGCGAGGTCTTCAACGCCGCGGGTGGCGCGACGCTCGTTGCGAACCTCTATGATCCCGACGGCGAATCGATCTCGACGCTCGAGATCTGGCGCGGTCAGATCGGCGGCGGCGTCCCCGCATCGCCGTACGCGACGTATTCGAATCAATCCACGGCGACGATCATTGAGTCGCTCACATCCGGCACGTATTACTACTACGTCCACGCGGTACAGGCCGACGGTCACGATCTCTGGTCCGCGCCGATGTGGATCACCTACCAGAGCGGCGGCGACACGACGGCGCCAACGACGTCGATCACCGCGCCCGCAAATGGCGCGATCGTGAGCGGCACGACGAACGTCACAGCTACGGCCAGCGACAACGTCGGCGTCACGCGCGTCGAGTTCTTCCTCGACGGCGCGCTGCAGTCGTCCGACACGACCTCGCCCTACGCGTGGAGTTGGAACACCACCGGCACGTCGAACGGCGCGCATGCGCTGACGACGAAGGCGTACGACGCTGCAAACAACATCGGCACGTCGTCCGCGGTGAACGTGACGGTGAGCAACGGCGGCGGCGGCTCGTCCGCGGACGTCGCGGGCTGGAAGATCACGCAGGCCAACTCGACGGCCGAGTACACGCTCCCCGCGGGCACCACCATCCCCGCCGACGGCTATCTCGTCGTCGCCCGCCAGGCCGACAAACCCGCGTTCCAGACCTTCTGGGGCGTGACCCTCGGCGCAAACGTGACGTTCCTCAACTCCGCCGGCGCGATGCCGGTGATCAACGGCAGCGAAAACTACTCGCTCCGCAATGCGCTGAACGTGCTCGTCGACGGCCCGAGCGCGTCGCAGCCCGCGGCTGCCGCGCGCAGCGTGCAGCGCGTCGACCCGTGCGGCGCGACTTGGAACACGGTCGTCGAGTCGTCCGCGAACGCGGGCAGCGGCGCGGGTACGGGTTGCGGCGGCGGCGTGAAGATCAACGAGCACTCCGACGCCAGCGGCACCGGCAACTTCATCTACGAGTTCATCGAGCTGCACAACGACTCGGCGGGTGGCGGCGATACGACCGCGCCGACGGCGTCGATCACCGCGCCCGCGAACGGTGCGGTCGTGAGCGCGACCGTGAGCGTCACCGCGAGTGCGAGCGACAACGTCGGCGTGACGAAGGTCGAGTTCCTGCTCGACGGCGTGCTGCAGTCGACGGACACGACGTCGCCGTACGCATGGAGCTGGAACACAACCACGGCGACGAACGGATCGCACTCTCTGGTCGCGAAGGCGTACGACGCCGCGAACAACATCGGCACGTCGAGCACGGTGAACGTCACGGTGAGCAACGGCACGCCGATCAACATCGGCAACTACCGCATCGTGCAAGCCAACTCCGCACTCACGTACATCATCCCCGCCGGCACGACGATCCCGTCGAAGGGCTACGTGATCGTCGGACGCAACGCGACGAAGGCGCAGTTCGAATCCTTCTGGGGCGTGACCCTCGGCGCAAACGTGATCTATCTCAACGGCGCCGACACGATGCCGCAGATCAATGGCAGCGAGACCTACGACCTCCGCGACGCGAGCAACGTTCGCGTCGACGGACTGACCGTGGCGATGTCCAGCGCCGGCGGCGAGTCGCTCAAGCGCCTCAACGGCTGCGGCAGTCCGAGCAGCGCCTCGAGTTGGAGCCGCACCGCGTCCTCGACCGGCAACCCCGGCGCCGGCGGCCCCGCGCCATGCAACAAGGGCGTCTTCATCAACGAGTTCTCCGACGCCCTCGGCACCGGCAACTTCATCTACGAATTCGTCGAGCTCTACAACGACAAGTAAGCCCCGATCGAGTTCCCTCTCCCCCGCTCGGCGGGGGAGAGGGTTAGGGTGAGGGGCGCCGTTCGCGACACATCCGTTCACAACACGTTCTCCAACACGGCGTTGTCTCCCCGCCGATCGCGCCCCATCATCCATCCATGCTCCCACGCCGCGACTTCCTCACCACCGTCGCCGCCGCCGTTGCGGGCGCCGCACTCGCGCCGGCCACGCTCGCCGAATGCCGCGCCACCTCCGCGGCGACGCAAGGCCCGTTCCGGCGCGCGAATGCGCCGTTCATCAACGACCTCCGTCGCGAAGGCGGCTCCCCGATCGTCGTCGCCGGCACGGTCCGCGACGCGCGCACCTGCAAGCCGGTCGCGGGCGCGCTCCTCGACGTCTGGCAGGCCGACCATCACGGCAAATACGACGTCGATTACCGCGGCGACGAGATCTTCGGCCGCGCACGCATCCGCGCCGGCAAGGACGGCGCGTTCTCCTTCACCACGATCCGTCCCGCGCCCTACGGCCAGCGCCCCGCGCACATCCACTTCATCGTCTCCGCCGAAAGCCGTCGATCGCTCGTCACGCAGCTCTACTTCGAAGGCGATCCCTACCTCGACAAAGACCCGCAGCAATCCGTCTTTCCCGATCTCATCACGCGCGTCCGTAACGGACGCTGTGCATTCGACGTCTACCTGACATAACGTCAGGAGGCATCGAATGCTCGAAGTGATCCTCGCCGTCGCGATCGACGTGTGGCCCGGCTTCGACCCGCAGAAGATCCCGATCGCCATCTACGACGGGAAGCGGACGACTCTTCATCACCATCCATCGCCGCCGCCGGAGCTCACCAGTGGCGTGTTCGAAGGCCGCCACCCGTCCGTCACCGGCAACAGCAGCGTCACCCTCGGCGGCGTCGAGACCGCGACGGTCCTTGCACAGAACCCGACCCCCGGCCTCATCGCGCACGAGCAATTCCACGTGTATCAGCGGACGAAGCATCCGAAGTGGATTGCCAACGAGGTCGAGCTCTTCACCTATCCGATCGACGATGCCGAGGCGCTGGCGTTGCTGCGGCGCGAGACGGATGCGCTGCGTGCAGCTTTGGATGGCAACAAGTCCGCGGCGCAGCTCGCGCTGGAGCTGCGAAGGCAACGATTCGCGAAGATCGGCGCGAACGCCGCTGCGTACGAACGCGGTTCGGAGCTCAACGAAGGACTCGCGACGTACGTGCAACATCGCATCGACGGCGGGCCGGTCGTGCTCAACGATACGCCGGCCGAGGCCGTTCGGGATCGTGTTTATCAGTCCGGACTCGCGCTGGCGTTGCTGCTCGACCGTTACGATCCGAAATGGCGCGAGACGCTCGAGAACGGCGACCCGCGCTCGCTCGATGAGCTCCTCGCCGCGGCGATCCTTCCGAACGTCGACGTCGCCGCGGAGGTCCGCGAAGTCGGCGTGCGGCGCGAACAGCGTAAGCGCGAGTTTCTCGATCAACCGGGATGGACGGTCGTCATCACCGCGGGCGATCAGCCGTTCTTCCCTTCGCGCTTCGACCCGTTGAACGTGCACGTCGTCGGCAAAGGCGAAGTCCTCCACACGCGTTTCCTCCAACTGAACGGCATCGAGATCCTCGGACGTTCCGCACTCACCGAAGCCGCGGGCGAGCATCCGCTGTTCAGCGGCGTGCGCCGCGTCACCCTCACTGGCTTCAAGACGAAACCGGAAGTGAAAGACGATCGCCTCGTCGCGGACGGCGTGACCGCGGACCTACGTGGCGCGACAGTCGAGATCTATACTCGGGACGAGTGACCGACCTCCACACCACCACCGCTCCCGTGCTCGACGCCCACGGCACGGTCGTCCTCGTGCACGGCATCGGCGAGCACTCCGGCCGCTACGCGCACGTGATCGACGCGCTCAACCGCGCGCGGTGGTCCGTCGTCGCGTACGACCAGCGCGGCCACGGCCGATCTCCAGGTCCGCGCGGCGTGTTGCCGCGGGAAGACACGCTGCTCGAAGATCTCGCGCAGATCCTCGACGAGACGAAGGCGAAGCCCCTCGTCCTCCTCGGACACAGCATGGGCGGCCTCGTCGCCGCGCGCTTCGTCGCCGACGAGCGCCGCCCGGTCGATGCGCTCGTGCTCTCGTCGCCCGCGTTGAAGCTCAGGCTGAAGCTTGCGGATCGCATCAAGCTGGCGCTCGGCACGGCCCTCGCGCCGGACGCCGCGCTCAGCAACGGCTTCAATGCGTCGAAGCTCTCCCACGATCCGGAAGTCGTGCGCGCGTACCGGAACGATCCCCTCGTTCACGACAAAGTCGGTCCACGACTCGCGAACTTCATCATCGACTCCGGCCGCATCGTCCGCAGGCGCGCCTCGCAATGGCGCGTGCCGACCTTGTTGATGTGGGCCGGCCACGACCGCGTCGTTGACGCGGACGGCAGCCGCGAGTTCGCCGCTGCCGCGCCGCGCGACGTCGTCACCACGCGCGAGTTCCCCAAGCTGTATCACGAGATCCTCAACGAGGGGGATGCGAGCGTTTTCGAGACGATGTTGAATTGGTTGCCGGTCGTACAATGACCTCTGGTCCAAGATCGTGTTCCGCCGGCTCGTCCTCGCCGTGATTCTTCTTACGCCCGTCGCCGAAGCGCGCGAGCGCGCGGTCCTGATCTATCCGCGAGAGCGCGTGTGGTTCCGGCGGCTCTTCTACACCTCGCACCAGCGCGAGCTGCGCGCGCGCATCGCGGAAAAGTACGACACGACCATTCACGAACAGGTCGCGAATGAAGACGCGTTGTTCGAAACCGACGTCGAAGGCGCGACCCTTCTCGTCCTTTCCGCGCACGGCGATCCCTTCTCGATGTACTTCGCGGATCGCAAAGACCGCACGCTCGACTCGACCGATCGCGCGAGGCTCGAGCAATTCTTCGGCCGGCTCGATCCCTTTGCCACGATCGTCCTGCAGAGTTGCCACACCGGGCGCGGTTTCGCGCATCTCGTCAAAGAAGTCGCCGGTCCGCACCGACGCGTTATCGCCGCGCGCGGCGTGATTCCGAGGGACGGGTTGCGCGTCACCTCGGTGGCGCCTTTCGACGTCACGATCGACTGTGACGATGGCGAGCGTCGGTGGGATTGCACCGTGCGGTTGCGCTGAGCGGGTTTGAGATATCTTCGCGCCCGATGCGATTCAAGAAGAGCCGCTTTGGGCCGCGCCTCGTCGAGGCCGCGCGCGCCGCGCGGCATTACCGCGACGTCCACGTCTTCATCGGCGGCACCGGCGCCGTCGGCGGGTCGTCCGCGCTGCAGATGGTCGAGATGCTCGAAGAGATGATGACCATCAACCCGCCTGCCTCTCCGGACGACGTCCCGGTCCTCATCGTCACCGGCCGCAGCGACGACGAGGTGCACTCCTTCGAATCGCGGCTCAAGCGCGTCACGCGCACCCGGTGGGGCGCCGGCGCCGCACCGCGGCACTTCGAGCACGGATTCCTCAGTCCCGGCGGCGTGTACGTCGCGGTCTCGAAGTTCGAGCTCAAGCCGATCCCAGGGCTGGAGATCGTCACCGACGCCGACATCCATCATCGCGCCGAGGCCGTCGACGAGTTCCTCCGCGTCGCCGGTCTCGATCGGACCATGAGCCATGACGCCATCGCCGAAGGACTCATGCGCTACGTGCGCGCGTCGCGTCCGATCACCTCCTTCCTCGAGGACCGTCTCGTGCGCCTGAGCGACTACGGACCGAAGCCGTTCCGCTCCGTCCTCCTCGGATTTCCCCTGCCGAGCATCCTCGCGTACCAGACCGGTGGACTCGGAGTGGTCGCCGACACCCTTGGACTCGACGCGCGTTTCACCAGCGACGTGAAGAGCGCGTTCGAATCGACGTTCGCCGACGACCTCGCGGCCGTGAGCGAGAACTGGGGCGCGCGCGTGCTCGTCGCACACACCACCGGCGTCGGCGGCATGTACGACGAGACTCCTGACGGCGATACGACGCTGCGCCTCGGCTTCGCGCACGCCGCGCGCGACGAATTTCTCCGGACCAAACACAACGAGGCCGTGAACCTCACGCAGAACTACGCGCAGCGCGGCGTACTGATGCTCGTCACGGCCGCCGCGATCGGCATCGACGAGGTGCGCATGCGCGAGCGCATTCCGCTGCACGGCGGCATCGTGAAGGCGCTGCGCGACGCGCCGCACGAGCTCTTCCGCGGCTCGCGCGAGCGCAAGCAGTTCGTGCAGGTCTTCAAGCCGACGACGTTGAAGCTCGACGAAACGCGCGCGAAACCTCTGCACTTCAAACGCGGAGAAGAGCTTCGCCCGTCGTGGGTCATCCGCAGCGGCGAGAACGGTTTCTTCAGCGTCGCCAACGCCGACGCGCTCTATCGCGTGATGAAGGTGGCCTCGGTGAGCGAGCTCGGACACGTTCTCGCGACCGTCGGCCTCCTCGGCGACGACCCGAACCGGCCGTGGTTCGAGGACGGGATCTGCTACTACACCGAGACCGACAACGCGCGGCCGGTGTTCGATTTTCTCTATCAGCCCGTACTGCTCGACGCGCAACTGAGCGGCATCGATCCGATGGCGCTGCAGGACCTCGGCTCGGCGAAGCATCAGGCCGAGCTGCACACGCTCGGATTGCTGATCCTCCTGCATCGTCTGCGGACGCTCGACGTCGAGGCGATCGAGGAGTATCCGGACGAGTCGTTCAATGCCAGGAAGTTCTTTCTCGAGAGCTCGCGCGCACTGACGTTCCGCGACGTCGACGGATGGGACGTCGACACGCTCGCACGCGATCTTCGCACGCTCGTCACCGCGGAGAAGCCCGGCCAGCTCCTGCCGCTCAAGCCGCTCATCGATCCCGGCCAGTTCGGCGCGCGCGACGAGGCGCATCTCGCGGTGATGAAGGTCGTGCTTGACGCGGTGTTCGCCGTGCCGTCGCTCGGATCGCCGATCGTCGTCGAAGACGATCACGGCACGCCGATCGTACGCAGCGGCTACTGGCTCGCCCCGCTCGGCGCCATCGTCACGCACGAAAATTCGCTGCAGCAGCTTTTCGAATCGGGCAATGAAGACTTCCAGATGGCGGTGAACGGGTTCATCGACCTGCGGCCAATCGCCATCGTGTCATCCGCGAAGTTGCCGTCGGAGCTCACGCCCGGCTCGGTCACGACGCATCGCGACGCCGCGTCGTTCGCCGCGCGGCTGGCGACGCTGGAGCCGTATTCGTTCTTTGCGACGTGCGGACTGATCGCCGTCGTCCACCGCTTGAGAGCTCTCGGCGCGATGCTCGGTCAGGCGCGCACGGACCTCGGCACGATGCAGGACTGGATCTGGACGATGCGCCGCGACGCGCGCGGTCACACGTACGTGGTGCCCGGCGTCGTCGAAGCGTTGCGCATGATCGCGGAAGGGCAGGAGAAAACCACCGGCACGGAATGGCTCGACGGCATCTGGGGCTACGAGCGCCGGCTCCCCGCGCAACGCGCGGAAGAGATCGTCCGCACACGCACATGATCTCTTCACGTCGCTTGTCCTGGCTCGGATTCGCCGTAATTCTCTTGCACAACCTCGAGGAAGCCATCACTGCGCCGGCGTGGATCGCAATGCATGCATCTGAACTGAAGGCTCGATTCGGCCTCGACCGAATCCCCGCTGCGGATGCCGGAGCTTTCTACACGAGCCTAACTGTGCTCACTATTGTGATCCTGTTCTGGATCGTCGCGGCCAGCCGCGCGGCGGAGCGGAGTTTCGGTATGTACAGTCTGAACTTTCTGTTCGCCGTGTTCTTCTGCAATGCGCTCGTCCCGCATGTCGCGGGTGCGGTGCTTCTCGGAAGCTATGTGCCGGGTGTGTGGACGGCGGTGTTGCTCGTCATCCCGTTCACGGTCGTGTGGTCGATTCGTGCGTTTCGCGAAGGATGGATCAGTGCAAAAGGATTCATTATGGCAATTGCGGCCGCGGCCATTTTCTACGCTGTAGCTGCTATTCCGCTGCTCGGCTTGGGCGATGCAGCGCCGATGCGTCCGTGACACGCCATTGGTTGCATTTCGATCGCACGGCAGCGCAAACTGCGGCGTGGGTCGGAGACCGCGGTGATCAAACCCAGAATCATTACGTCATTACTGACCAAGGATCAGGAGTTTCAGGTCCTGCAGGCCGCGGATGCCGAGCGCGCTGTGGCGCGGGCAGGTTTTGATCTGGAGCTCATTTATGCGCGAAATAACGCCCCGCTGCAGGTGGAGCAACTCTATCGGTTCATTCATGCTCCGGCGGCGACGCGGCCGGTCGCCATCGTGGTCCAGGCGGTGTCCGGTGACGGACTGGCCCGCGTAGCGCACGACGCGGTCGCGGCCGGGATCGGATGGGTGTTGCTGAACCGGGATCCCGACTACATCGACGCACTGAGAGCGACGCACGCGAAGCTGCCCATCTCCGTCGTTACGATCGACCAGCTGGCCGTCGGCCGGATCCAGGGCAAGCAATTCCGATCGCTCCTGCCCAAAGGCGGCGACGTTTTGTATGTTCGAGGTCCATCCGACAGTTCCGCCGCCATCCAACGTCTCGATGGCATGCAGGAGACGATTGCCGGGGCAAACATCACGGTCCAGACGGTCAGCGCGGAGTGGACCGAGGTCAGTGGCGAAAGGGCCGTGCAGTCGTGGCTGCGCCTTTCGAGCTCTCAGGCACAAAAGATCGACGTCGTCGGCGCACAAAACGACGCGATGGCCATCGGCGCTCGCAAAGCGATCGTCGCCAGCCGTCCCGAATGGGAGCGCATCCCGTTTACCGGCTGCGACGGCCTGGTCGAAGGAGGGCAGCGACTGGTCAACGAGCGGATGCTCGCGGCCACGATCGTTCTCCAGCCGGCAACCGGTCCGGCGATCGATCTCGTCGCCGCTCACTTGCGTCACGCCAAACCGGCGCCTCGTCGAATCGTTTTGCCGGCGCGTTCCTATCCAACGGACGTCGGATGAACCGACTGCTCCTCGTTCTCGAGCTGAACGATCAGAACGGCATCACCGCTGCTGCGATTGTCGACGGGAAGTCGGGCGACGACCGATGCGCCGGCCGTCTCGACGGCACGAGCGACAAGGCGTTCGTCGTACCTGTGCACCTGCGCAAATCGGCGTCGTCCGCGGCTCAGGCTCGCCAAGCGATGAAGGTTCCCTGATCCGTGAAGCCTCAGTTGCAACGCCATGACGCCATCGCCTCTCAATAGCTTCGTGAGCGATCGGATGAGCGCGTACCCGATGGAAGGCGGAATGTATTGAAAGACGAGAAGCGAACAGACGAAGTCGAAGGATGGGCCGGCCGATGCGGTGACATCGTCACACGACTGGAACGTGATGTTGTGTAGGCCTGCTCGTTCGGCGTTTTGTCGCGCGTGGGAAAGCATGGTCGGCGCGACGTCACAAGCCAACACGTGCCCGGCCCGCCTCGCCAAAGGCAACGTCAGACGTCCCGCTCCGCAGCCGAAGTCGACGACGGAATCCAACCGCACGTCGCGCGAGAAGAGCGTAGCGATCGCAGCAAGCAGCGCCGCGATGTCGTCTTCCCCTGTCTTGAAGAATGCATCGTTGGCGACAGCGTTGCTTTCGACTCCGGCCTCGCCGTGGTCCGCGAGAAGCGCGAAATACGGTTCGTGGCGTGCGACTTCCTCCCATTTCGCCGCGTAGTCGTCGTCCGGCTTCTTCATCCGCATTCAGGATACGCGTGGTAAAAACTCCGTGCGTGTCCGATCGCACACGACTCCTCCTCCTCGCGCTGACCGTGCTGCTCGCTCCGCTCGCCTCGGCACGCATTCGCGTGGTGCGCCATCCGGCGGTGCCGTGCTCGTTTTCGCTCCTCCCCGCGTGGGGCGCGACGCCCGTGCCGGCGGCGGGGCTCACGCGTGGGATCGTGTTCGTCTACGGCCAGACCGCGGAGTGCGCGCAGTGGAACGGCTACTCATCGGTCGACTGGGTGACGGTCGAAGCGGCGCCGCTGGACGCGCAGCCGGCCGCGTACGTCACGGTCGAGCCGAACCTCGGCACGGAGTCACGAACGACAAAGGTGATCATCGCAGGCATTCGTCTCGTGCTGACGCAGGAAGGCGCGCCGGCGATCGTGAACCCGAGTCTCGTCACGAACGGCGCGTTCCACACCGGCATCGCAAACTGGATCTGGTACGACGGACGCTTTCCGAACGGCCGCGGCACGGCGTCGTGGTCGGGACTCGACGCGAGCGGCAGTCCCGCCTCGGGATCGATCCTGCTGCGCGACGACGGTCCCGGACTCGCGTTTCAGCGGCTGCAGTGCATCCCGGTGAGCCGCAACACGCTCTACCGCTTCGGCGCGAAGGTGCGCACCGGCGCGGCGAGGGAGCGCGGCGAAGGAACGATCGCGATGTTCACCTACCCGTCGCCCGACTGCTCGGGCGACTTCACGAACGGCACGAACGGCCTCGTCTCGCCCGCCGAGCCGGGCGTGTGGCAGGAGTTCTCGTTCACGATGCGCACCGGCTCACGCACCGAGGCAGTGATCCTCGTCCTCGCCAGCGGCGCGCTGATGCCGCCGTTCGAGACGTGGTTCGATGACGTGTACGTCGTCCTCGGGGAGTAGTGTGTGGAGTGCGGCAGCATAGCGAAGCGATGCTGCCGCTTTCGATTGCGGCAGCGTCGAGCTGCCGCGGGTGGGGGCCGTCGCTCGACGCATCGGCAATCAAAAAGCGGCAGCTGACGCCGCGCGAGGGCTTCATTCGACGCGAGAGTGCCGCTGCCGCACTCCACATCTATGACGCCGGATTCGGCGGTGCGAGTCGCGACAGCTCCGGCGCATGCAGACGCGGCCCCGCGTAGCCGCGGACTTCGCCGAAGCGCGAACCTTCCTCCCACTCCGTGCGCGCGGCGGCGATCTCCTCGGGGGTGCGCGCGACGAAGTTCCACCACATCAGCACCGTCTCCGGAAATGGGACGCCGCCGAGGAGGAGGAAGCGGGCGCCGCTTGCGCTCTGCACGTTGATGTCCGTGCGGCCGACGTCGAGGTAATAGAGCGTGTTGACGGCGAGTGGCTGTCCTTCGAGCGTTGCGTCGCCGTCGAGGAGAAACAGTCCGTGTTCGAACGTCGCGTCGAGCGGCATGTCGAGTTGGGAGTGCGCGTGCACGCGTACGTCGGCGCCGAGGCCGGGCTCGTAGAAGATCTCCGCGAAGCCGCCGCGATACTCGCGCCGCGGCACCTCCGGCACGTGCGTGAACGACGGAGCGCCGTGACGCTCCTCCTCGCGTTGCGCGATCCACAACTGCACGCCATTGAGCCGACCGATGTTCGACGTAGGAGTTTCTTCGGCGTGCGCGATGCCGCTGCCTGAGCTCATGATGTTGACCGCGCCGGGCCGCGCGATCGCTTCGAATCCGAGGCTGTCGCGATGCAGCACCTCGCCTTCGAGCAGCCATGACACGGTCTGAATGCCGATGTGCGGATGCGGCGCGACGTCCATCGCCCGATCGCTGGTGAACGACAACGGTCCGTAGCGGTCGAGAAAACACCACGCGCCGATGAGCCGATGTGCGCGCACCGGCAGCGCGCGCCAGATCTGGAGCGCGCCGACGTGGGTGGAGCGGGCGGGATAGGTTTCGATCATCACTTCAGGTACGTCGAGAACCACTCCACATACCGCTTGTCCACATCGCTCTGATGCGTCGGGTCGTCAGGGGAGTGGCCGCTGAGCGGATAGGCGATGAACTTCGTCGTGACGCCGTTGTCCTTCAGCGCGCGGTACATCGCGAAGGACTGCGTGATCGGCACGCGCGCGTCGCCGGTGTTCGAGAGGACCAGCGTCGGCGTGCGCACCTTCCCCGCGTACGTGATCGGCGATTGCTCGAGATAGAACTTCATGTTCTCGTCGCGGTAGGGCGAGCCCCACGAGTACGCGCGCTGCACGTTGAAGTCGCCGAGGTTGTATTGATCGAGCATGCTGTTCACGGCGGCGCCGGAGACCGCGGCGTCGAACGCGGTCGGGTAGTGCGCGATCAGCCAGGACGTCATGTAGCCGCCGTAGGACCAGCCGCCGACGGCCATCCGTTCCGAGTCGATGCTGAAGCGCTTCTTCACTTCCTCGACGCCGGCCATGACGTCGCGGCCGGGGCCTGCGCCCGCGTCCTTCGTGATGGCGACCGTGACGCGCTCGCCGAGGTTGTCGCTGCCGCGGTAGTTGGGCTGGAAGACGATCCAGTCCTGCGCGGCGAGGATCTGCGGGAGGAAAGAAAACGTTGTCGTCGACGCCGAGCGCGGTCCGCCGTGGATGTAGAGCACGAGCGGATATTTCTTCGCCGGGTCGTAGCGTGGCGGCGTGACCACGACCCCATCGAGAGCGAAGCCTTCATTGTCGAACTTGACCCGCTGCGAGCGTCCGAGCTCGATCTTCTCGAACGCGCCGTTGAAGTCCGTCAGGCGGCGCGGCTTCGCGTTCGCGTTCTCGAGGTAGTACAGCTCGCGCGGGCGGTTCGGCGTCGAGCCGGTGAAGGCGATCGCGCCGTTGCGGGCGATGTTCGCGTCGATGTTGTAGCCGGAGGTCGGCTCGACGTCGCCGAGGTCGAGCTTGCGCGGCGTGCCGGTGAGCGGCTGCAGCCAGAGCGAGGTCATGGTCTCGTCGTGCGCGCCCACGAGCAGTGACTTGCCGTCCGGCATCCAGAACGCGCGAAGGAGATTGCGGTCGAGGTCCTTCGTCAGCTCCACGCCGCTGCCGCCATTCGAGCTGACCGTCCAGATACGGTTCTCGTTCTGCCGCACGCCGTCGTTCGCGTGCGTGTAAGCGACGAGCTTTCCGTCCGGGGAGAGGATTTGCTGCGTCTCCTGCAAGCTCGCTTGCGTAAGTCGGCGAATGTTTCCGCTGTCAACATCGATGAGCGCGATGCGCACCGTGTCGCCCTTGCCCGAGTGCGGGTTGTCCATGCGCGCGAAGGCGATGGACTTGCCGTCCGACGACCAGCTGATCGGCGACGGGAGCGCGCCGGGTGGACGCGCGATCGGCAGCGACCAGTCGCCCGAGGTCAGGCGCTTCGCTTCGCCGCCCGTCGACGGGACGAGCCACAGGTGGGAGGGGAGCACCGTCGCGCTGATCAGAAAATCATCGTCGTCGATCTCGAACGCCTTGTTGTGCTTTTCGGCGTCGCTCTTTTTGGACAATTCGTCCGCGGTAACGTACGCGATGCGCGCGCCGTTGGGCTCCCACGCGAACTGCTGGACGCCGTTCGCGGCCTTGGTGATCCTCCGCGGATCGCCGCCGTTCATCGGCGCAACCCAGACCTGGCGCTTGCCGTCGTGCATCGCCAGGAACGCGAGGCTCGTCCCGTCGGGCGACCAGCGCGGTTGCGCGACGCCGCGGCGATCGAAGGTGATCGTGCGATGGGTCGCGGTTGCAACGTCGACCAGCGCGAGCTCGGTGTCGTAGCGGTTTTCCTCGAGATTCGCCCGGG
Source organism: Thermoanaerobaculia bacterium (assembly GCA_035999335.1). GTDB lineage: Bacteria > Acidobacteriota > Thermoanaerobaculia > Gp7-AA8 > Gp7-AA8 > QHVT01. The sequence goes on from DASYGV010000094.1 coordinate 49,322, forward strand.
AAACGACGACGGCGATCCGTTTGCCGTCCGGCGCGATCTGCGGATCGCTGACGCTGACGATGCGCGCGCGGTCGGCGAACTGGAGGAGCTCCGCGGCCGCAGGGAGGGCGAGCAGCAGAAGGAGGACGGCGAGGCGTTTCATGAGAGGGAAGTATATGAAGTGTGTGAGGTGGTTCGCGAAATGCACAAGGAACGGTCATGCGCATCCCGGTGGCGCTGCTTCTGGTCCTTCTCGCGAGTGCCGCGTACGGCGACGTCTTCCGCATCCTCGACGATCCGCGCGACGCCGCGCAGGCGCGCGTCGACGTCATTCAACAGGCCGAGCGCGAGATTCACGCGCTGTATTTTCTGGCCCGCAACGACCGCATCACCTTCGCCGCGCTGGCGCTTCTTCGCGACGCGCGGCGCCGCGGCGTCCCGAGCGTACAACTCGTCGTCGACGCGAACTACCACCGCATCCCGAAGGCCGTCCTCGCGCACCTGCGCGACGAGGGCGTCGAAGTGCGCGTCTATCACCCGTTCACGCTGCGCCATCCGAGCTGGCTGTTCCACCGCATGCACGAGAAGGTCGTCGTCGTCGACGGCGAGCGGTACATCACCGGCGGACGCAATCTCGCCGAGGCGTATTTCGGGATGGCGAAGAAGAACTACGTCGACCGCGACGTCTACGTCGAAGGCGCGTCCGCCGAGCATGCCGACCGTCACTTCGAGAACGTCTGGTCGAGCGCACACGTCGCCGCATTGAAAGTGAGCGTCTCGAAGGAAGAGAAGCAGTTCGCCGCACGGGTGCTCGACGAAGCGTTGTGCGGCGACTTCGTGACGTTGAACACAGGGCGTGACTGGTCCGAGGGGTTGAAAGACGTGGACGCCGTCAACTTCTGGCACGACCCCGTCGACGACGGCACCCGCGTGGCCGTCCGTCTCGGCGACGCGATCCGGAACGCGAAGACGTCCATCGTCATCGAGTCGCCGTACCTCATCCCGTCGAAGAACCTCCTCGCGCTGCTCGAGAAGAAGTTGAAGGAGGGTGTGTACGTGCAGATCGTAACGAACTCGCTGCGGTCGACGGACGGCTTGCTGCCGCAGGCGGCGTATCTCAAGTTCCGGAGACGCCTCGCGCGCGCGGGCATCGACGTCCGCGAGTACAAGGGGCCGGACCCGTTGCACGCGAAGAGCGCCGTCATCGACGGCCGCATCGTCCTGGTCGGCTCGTACAACCTTTCCAATCGCTCCGAGAACCTCAACACCGAGGTGATGTGCATGGCCGAGGACGAGGAGCTCGCGCAGGAGCTCCTCGCGTCGATCGATCTCCACCTGCAGAACGCGTGGAAGATCCGCGGCAACGGCCAGCCGCCGCGGAGGGAGCGGTATCCGAACGTGTCGCGCGCGAAGGTGCTGCGCGCATGGGCGTGGCGGCTGCTCCTGCCGATCGTAGAGAAACAGTTGTGATCTAGGTGCCGGACGACTGCGCCGTCCGGCACCACGTTCGATCAGAATCCTGTCCCGGTCGTACAGCTGGGCATCCTGGTTCTTCCGATGCCGACGACGTTGTCTCCTCCAATTGATTTCTGAACGAGAAGCGCTGATCCCGGCGGGTTCGTGTGCGCGTACTTCCAGTGCCACTCGATGATCGGCGACACGCGCACGCCCGCGTATTCGAGCTGCTCCACGAACTGATACCTGCCTCGCGCGGTCTCGCCGTCCTGCAGGATCCCGTTCGTGAATCCCGCTCGTACGAACCCGCCCCCCACGGTGTGCGACGGCGTGTCGACGGCCCAGACCGTGCCGAACTTCCCCGGGATGAGATCTTCGTCGTTGTCGTTGCCGTCGTCGTTGACCATCTTGCCGCAATTCGCTGCGTCGACGGCGCCGACGAATTTGCCCGTGCTGTCGAAGACGAGATCGCGGATCTCACGCTTGCGGGCCCAGTTGAACGACTCCCGCTTTCCACCGACCGGATCGATCTTCGGGCTGAAGTCGCGCTGGTAGATTCCCTCGGGTTTGATCTTCCCTTTGAAGACGATGCCGCCGAACGCGAGAAGATTGTCGAGGTGCCGGTGGCCGGCGCGGTCGATGTCGGCCTGATCGGCGCGCAAGCGGTTGTCCACCTTTCCGTCGGGGTTCCCTTCGATCGTGCCGTTGGGCTTCTGTTTGATGGCGTCCTGATAGAACAGCAACATGCTTTCGCGGCGCAGACCCAGGCTGGTGAGGCGCCGTCCGGAGTTCGCCTTGACCTCTTTCTGGTCGAGGACCGCGCCGATTGCGTTGTTGATGAACGTCTCGACCTCGACGGTGAAGACGGTGATGTCGTAACGTCCCGCCTCCGCCTCCTGATTGCCGACCTTCGTCGCGACGATGGAGACGTCCTTCGGCGCCGCGCTCACATTGCCGCCGTGGATCGTGATCTTGTTTCCGTTCCTGACCGTGGTCTTCGTCTTCGTGCGCATCGCATCGAAGAACGCCGTACCGCCGCCCGGCTTCGTGACGATCTCGAGCTCCGCCGTCTCCTGCAGCGGATTGACCAGCACGATCAGCTCTTTCGTTCCACCCGGCACGTTCTTGTTCGGGTCCGGATTCGACGTGATTCGCGCGGCGACGACGGAGTCAAAGCTGCGACTCCGGCTGTCGAAGGCGACGTAGGGACCGAGAGGCGGCGGGTTCGGCGGATCGAAGCCGCCGCCGATGATGATCGGCCCGGGCACGGTGCATGTGCCGAGGAACGTCTCGACCAGCACGCCCTGACTGACGTCGTAACGCAGGCAGCTATTGCTCGCGTCACAGATTCCGCCCTGCAGGAAACAGTTGGTCGAACTGAGAGACTGTGCGCCGGCAGACAAGGAAAAGACTAACAGCGAAAGTACGATGGTGATTTTTATGGTGGACTTCATGATTGCTCCCTTCGCCGGAACTACGGAGGGGAGGTCATGGCGGGTTGTCGGAAAACATAGTGGGAGAGATAGTGCTGAGTGCTGGGTGCTGAGTGCTGAGTCGCCCACCCTGCGTGACTCCACACAGCACTCAGCACCCAGCACCCAGCACTGTGGAAACAACGTCGCGCCTGATGAATAGCCGTTCATAATGCGGTGTTTCCACCCGGTAGGAGGCGCATCTTGCAGTTCTTCAACTCCATTCACGGTCTCTACCTCCAGAGCTACACGGCGCTCTGGATCCTCGGCGCGGTCGTCGCGATCCTCACCCTCGGTTTCGTCGGCGCACCGCTGATTCTGTGGGCGTTGCTCGGCGCGATACTGCTGATCGGCTTCGGCGCGCCGATCTGGCTCCTCGCGGCGTACGCCGTCGTGATGGCGATCTTTCTCATCACACCCATCCGTCGCGCGCTCGTGTCGAGCATCGTCATGAAGATCCTCGGACCGATCATGCCGACGATCTCGGAGACCGAGCGGACGGCCATCGAGTCGGGCTCGGTGTGGGCGGAGGCGGAGCTCTTCTCCGGCAAGCCGGATTTCGCGAAGCTGATGAGCGAGCCGTATCCGACGCTCACCGCCGAGGAGCAGGCGTTCGTGGACGGACCGGTGAACGAGCTTTGTTCGGTCATCGACGACTGGGAAGTGTGGGAGTCGCGCGAGCTGTCGCAGGAGACCTGGGACATCATCAAGCGCGAACGCTTCCTCGGCATGATCATCCCGAAGGAGTACGGCGGTCTCGGATTCTCCGCGCTGGCGCACAGCGAAGTGATCATGAAGCTGGCCACGCGCTCGATCCCCGCGTGCATCACGGTCATGGTGCCGAACTCCCTCGGCCCCGCGGAGCTGCTGATGCACTACGGGACGGACGAGCAGAAGAAGCGCCTGCTGCCGCGGCTCGCGTCGGGTGAAGACATCCCCGCGTTCGCGCTGACGGAGCCGGGCGCGGGTTCGGACGCGGGGGCCATTGCGTCCAATGGCACGCTCTTCAAGGGCGACGACGAACAGCTCTACATCCGACTCAATTGGAACAAGCGCTACATCACCCTCGCGGCGATCGCGACGCTCCTCGGCGTCGCATTCAAGTTGCGCGATCCGGAGAACCTCCTCGGCAAGGGCGAAGACCTCGGCATCACCTGCGCGCTGGTCCCGACGAATCTTCCGGGCGTCGTCATCGGACGCCGCCACGATCCGCTCGGCACGCCGTTCTACAACTGCCCGACGCAGGGACACGACGTCGTCGTTCCGGTCGACGCGGTCGTCGGCGGCGTGGAAGGATGTGGCAAGGGCTGGCGGATGCTGACCGAATCGCTCGCGGCGGGACGCGGCATCTCGCTTCCCGCGCAGTCGACGGGCGGCGGGAAGCTTGCCACGCGCGTGATCAGCGCGTACGCGTCGGTGCGCAAGCAGTTCGGTCTGCCGATCGGCAAGTTCGAAGGGATCGAGGAGCCGGTGGCGCGCATCGCGGGCTTCAACTATCTCCTCGAGGCGATGCGCCGCTACACGCTCGGCGCGATCGATCAGGGCATCAAGCCCGCGGTCGTGACGGCGATCGCGAAGTACAACGCCACCGAGATCGGCCGGCGGGTGATCAACGATGCGATGGACGTCGCCGGCGGCTCGGGCATCTCGCGCGGACCGCGCAACTTGCTCTCGCATTACCACATCGCCATGCCGATCGGCATCACCGTCGAAGGAGCGAACATCCTCACGCGCACGCTGATCATCTTCGGACAGGGCGCGCTGCGTGCGCACCCGTTCGCGCTCGCGGAAATCGAAGCGATCGGTGCCCGCGACCTGAAGGCGTTCGACCGCGCGTTCTGGGGTCACATCGGCCACATCGTCCGCAACCTCTCGCGTGCGGTGGTGCTGTCGCTCACGCGCGGCGCGCTCGCGGGCAGTCCGGTTGGCGGTGCCACGGCGCGGTACTACCGCAAGCTGGGCTGGGCGTCGGCGACGTTCGCGATCCTGGCCGACGTCGCCATGGGCGCGCTCGGCGGATCGCTGAAGCTGAAGGAAAAGCTCACGGGCCGCTTTGCGGATGCGCTGTCGTGGATGTACATCGGTACCGCGGTACTCCGCCGCTACGAGGCCGAAGGGCGCCCCGGCGAAGACCTGCCGTTCGTGCACTTCACGATGAATCACGCGCTGTACGAGATCCAGAAGTCGTTCGAGGGCATTCTCGGCAACCTGCCGGTGCCGGGTCTGACGTGGCTGTTCGCCGGACCGCTGCGCATCTGGTCGGACCTGAACGCGCTCGCCGGCGAGGCGAACGACAAGCACACGCACAAGATCGCGTCGCTGATCCTCACCGACAGCGCGCAGCGTCTGCGCCACACCGACGGCATTTACATGCCCGACAATGAAGTCGAGCAGCTCGGCCTCCTCGAGGAGGCATTCCGCGTGGTGAAGCGCGCGGAAGGCATCGACAAGAAAGTGCGCGCCGCGGTGAAGGCGAAAACGCTGGAGAAGGCGAAGGGCCGCGCGCTGTACGACGCGGCGCTGGCGAAGAATGTGATCACCGCCGAGGAGCATGCGGTGCTGCTGCGCTCCGAGGAACTTCGCGCGGCTGCGATCCAGGTGGATGACTTCTCGCAGGAGGAGTACCTGAACCACAGCGCGCGCGGGATCGTCGGCGTGGAGAACGTCGACGACGGGGACGAGGCGAGCGTGGCGTAAACGCAGAAAGATGGTAGGGGAAAGCCGCTCCGCGGCCTCTCCTCTATGAATGGCTTCCAGTCCGGAGCTCACGCTCGAGCACCTGCGTCCGTATGTGTCGGTCCTCTTCTACGACCTGCGCACGGCCGTGCACTCGGCCGATGAGTTTTTCCTGATCGTCGAAGCAAATCTTGCCCCGTCCATCGGAGAGGCGCATGAGAAGGGCGGTCGACTCGGGAAGATCGTTCCGATCCGGAGGAAGAAAGCGGGGCGCTGGGAGATGGTCGGCTGCTGGTATCCGGTGGAGACTCTGCCCAGTTGGGTCGAACGCGTCGATGATCCCACTCTCACCTTCTATGACGTTCGGCATCACTTAGTCCTCTTCGGGATCGGCCATGACCGCCGTCGCGACGAACCCTATTCCGCGATCGTCTGCACCGATGCGCCGGTGAAGAAGAAGCTGATCGCGTTGATGGACGAGCTGGGAGTACGCCGGCTTCCGGAGGAGGAGCTCGTTCCGAGTTTTCTGCGCGGAGAAGCGCATCGCGCGTGGCTTCACGGCGTACACCATCCGGTGCCGACCAAAGCGAGCTCCAAGGTGCTCATCGGACCCGATCTGCGCGAGGCGATCGATCCGATCGACGATCAGACGTTTCGTCTCAGCGCCGCGCTTTCCGACACGCGGTCGGCGAAGATCACCGCGGACTTCAGACACGACCTTCCTCCGGACTCACCTCTGCGCGACCTGTCGTCGGTCGATGCCATCGGCCGCCCGCCCATCGGTAAACGCAACGAGTCGGTCGGCGTCTCGCTCAGCCGCGGCACGCTGTGGACCGGCATGAGCAAGGACTTCAGCCATTTCCTCTACGAGCTCGACGAGCTTTGCGCGCAGGTGGCCGAGTTTCGCGATGCACGCAGTACTACGGCGGACAGCGGCTATCAGCAGCGCGGCTACAACATGCTGGCCCGCCCGGAAGAGGGCCTGAATCTCGATGCCCTCGGCGAAGCCGTGGATTTCTCGATGGAGCTGCCGCAGCCGAGCGAGGAAGAACAGCAGGACGAGACCAACGAGCGCGTGCGTGTGCTGTACGCGTGGCGCGAGCGCGGCGAGTTTCTCGTCAACGGCGCGGAAAACGAGCGGCTCTTCCTCGACGCGCTGTACGACGGGAAAAAGATCGCGAGAATCCGCCTGCAACCGATCCTCGGTGATCGCGGAAAAGCGAAGCTCGAGGTCAACGTCGACAAGTGGGAAGTCGAGTTGACGGCGCCCGAGCGCGACATCCTCGAGCACGTTTTGCAAGGTTCCGCTGAGCGGACCAAGGTCTGGTACAGCAAGGGCTACACGGTGCAGGGCGAAGAAGTCTTCCGCCTCGAGTTCCGCGATCTCCCTTTCACGTCGTGGAAGTGGATGCCCTTCCGTTTGGACCGCAAAGAAAACCCCATTAGGTACGAGATCAAGCGCGAGAAACCGGGCAAATCCGGATTGTGGGACTTCGACTGGAAGGGATGCTCTCTGTTCGAGTTCGTGCTCAACAACATCGAGCCGCTGTTCCGCCCGGGCAAACACGAGTGGTTCCTGATCTGCGACGACGGCTCGGGCGAGGTCGCGGACTTCGTCTATCTCGACCCGGAGATCAAGCGGCTGCGGTTGATCCACGTCAAGGCCGCGGGCAGCGAGGAGGTTGAGAGGACCGATCGGGACACCGGCGAAGTCACGCTGAACGTGCGCCGGATCGCGCCGGCGAAGTACGAGGTCGTCCTCGGGCAGGCCACGAAGAATCTCCGCTTTCTCGAGCCGCGGCTGCTTGCGGAACGCCTCGATACCGGCGGCTCGAGCAACATGGAGAAGCTGACGTGGATCTCCGGTAAACGCGTCGAGAATCGCGAACGTGCGATCAAGGCTCTGCGCGGCATGGGTGCGTATCTCGATCGCGGACTGATCGTCCTGCAACCGCATATGAGCCGCTCTGTCTGGACGAAAGCGGAAGAGGATCTGTGGGCGGACAAACTCGGCGACGCCGACCGCATCCAGTTGCTGCGCCTGAGGATGCTGCTCGCCGCTACGGGCGATGCCTGTCGCCGTTTCGGCGCGATTTTCGAAGCGTGGGGCGTCAACGACGGGAAGGACGACGACGCGGCGTTCCCGCGGAGCGACCTCCGGGCGCCCCCAGCAGCATCCGGGCGCTCTCGGGCACGGTCTCCATCTCGACGCGGAAAGTCGCGGCGTTCCACCGTTGCAGGTAAGGGCTGAGCAGGCGATCGTGCTTGTCGATCAGCACGGACGACGCACTGCGCATCGCCTCGTCCGGTGCGGGTGGAATCTTCGTGCCGTCGGCGAGGTCGCGAAGCAGTCTCTCAATTTCAGGCATCGCCATCCGCTCGACGAAGATCGCGATCGAAGCCGTCGTTACGCTTGCGCCCCAGTGCCGGAGCGCAAGGAGCAGTGAGAGCTGTCCGCGATAAGCGAGCCACGGCAGCAGCAACACGCCGGTGCCGTACGGAATGATCGACCTCGTTCGCAGGCCGAGGGTGTCGTATTCGGCGATGCCTTCGGCGTAGAGCTTCTGGGCCTCCTCGTCGAGTTTCACTTTGCGCGGCTTTTTGATCGTGCCGTCGTACAGCTTCTTCATCCGCGACACGACGGCCTGCGATGGCGGAATCGGACTTCCGCTGAACAGCGGCGCCTGTCCCGTCGCCGAAGGTGCCACGCGAATGACCTTCATCGCGCGCGAGATGCTGGTGATCGTCCACGTACGCCGGGCGTAGATGATCCGGTCCCCGACCGCGTACAAATGCGCGGTCGGGACGGTGCCGAGCATTTCCCCTTCGCCGGTCTGCACGCGATAGTCGTCGCCGCTTTGGAAAGCCGCGTAGAAGCGATGATCGTCCATCATCCGGCGCGCGGTGACGGTGAGGCGGTAATCCGCGTCGGTGCGCTCGAGCAAATCGGCCTGTAGGAGCCGCGCGAACAGCAGGATGAGATGTCCGTCCTTGTCGGCTGCTTTGCGCAGCGCGTAGAACGGCCCGTTCTCGATCAGCGTTTCCTGCACTTCCTTCATCGTCACCGATCCGTTCTGCTGTGCGGCGAGCGACAGGATCTGCTGGATCAGCGTCGACAGATGTGCGGCGCGGCGATCGGGCGGCTCGTATGCTTTCTCCTGCACGAGCGAGATCTGCGCGAGCGCCTGGAACGTCGGCAGGTGAAGCTCGGTCAGCGGCGAGCTTCGCGCGCGCGGCCGTGCGTCGCGGACGTACATGATCAGCCGGCCGATCTGTCCGTGCCTTCGCCCCGATCGCCCGAGGCGCTGATGCAGTGCGGAGACGGAGCTCCCGGGATCGATCTGTCCGACCTGCGTGATCATCCCGATGTCGATTCCGAGCTCTAAGGTCGGCGTGCAAACGATCACCGCGCGTTTGTCTTTATCGCGGATCGCCTCTTCCGCCCGGTGGCGTTCCTCCGGCGCGAGCGAGCCGTGATGCGGATAGAACTCGACGTCGCCGTTTCCTTCCGCCGCGAGCTCGCAGAGACGATGTGCGAACCGTTCCGCCTCTTTTCGCGAGTTCACGAAGATCAAGCCCTTCGCCTTTTCACCGCGCTTGCCGGTCGCGTACAGATTCCGGAAGTCGGCATAGACCTGCCGGGCGATGGCCTCGCCGCGCGCGTCGGCCTTCATGTCCGTTGGATCACCCGGATCGGCATAGCCACGCAGCGAATACTCGAGTTTGTGTTTCCATTCATCGTCGAGCAGGAAGCGCACCGACGCCGCGGCGTTCGGACGGAGATGTTCGCGCACTTCTTTCTCCGTCTGTTGATTGAACGTGGCCGAGAGCGCGAGTCGCGGCACTTTGCGGTCCGCGATCATGTCGACTCGATTGAGCTGCGCGAGGAGTTGCACGCCGCGCGGGTTGTTGAAGAAAGCATGGAACTCGTCGATGACGATGCAGCGCAACGCGCCGAAGAACGTCTGCAGCAGGCCGGAGCGGTTGATGAACATGCTCTCGAGCGACTCGGGTGTGATGACGAGAACGCCTCCCGGAGTCGACTCGAATCTTCGCTTCCCGGCGGTGTTCGCACGCCCATGCCACGGCGTAACGGCATACCGTTCGGTGTCGATCAATCCGTCGCTGAGGCGGTTCGCCTGTTGATCGATCAGAGCGACCAGCGGGCAGATGTACAGCACCTCGGCGCCGCCTGCGGGCTCTTTCGCCTCGTCCAGCACCGTCGACACCGGCATGAACACGGCCTCGGTTTTTCCGGAAGCGGTTGGCGCGGAGATCACGAAATCGAGCCCGCTCGGCTCACGCAGTTCATCCAAGAGGACCGGGATGACCTTGCGCTGAATTGGGCGCAGGTCCGTCCACCGTTTCTTCCCGACCCACTTCTGAACTCGATCCGATAGCGCGCCGAATGCTTTGCCCCGAACCTTTTGCTTGGTAGCCATGGGGCCCTCGAAAGAGGAGAGGCCACCGCAAGGCAATTCCCTACCCCTGCGACACCCCTGTAGCATCCCACAGTCGGCGGGCGATCGCCTTGTTGAAACGCATTCGCGCGGGCGGCATCTGAGCTGTCATGCGCAGGATGATCTTGCTCTCGCTTCTCCTCATGACGTTCACCGCCGTCGCTGACGAGCCGGTGAACGAGACCCTGTTCGGCACGGCGGTGAAGGGCTACGACGTCGTCGCGTACTTCACGGACGGCAAGCCGGTCGAAGGCTCGAGCGACCACGAGGTCGAATGGCACGGCGCGACATGGCGCTTCGCGTCGGCGCGGAACAAGGAATTGTTCGCGAAGGACCCGCCGAAGTACGCGCCTCAATACGGCGGCTTCTGCGCGTTCGGCGTGAGCCGCGGGTACGCGGTGGGGATCGATCCCGCGGCGTGGAAGATCGTCGATGGGAAGCTTTACCTGAACTACAACCGCGACGTGCAGGCCGAGTGGGTGAAGGACATCCCCGGATTCATCGCCAAAGCGGACGCGAATTGGCCGAAAATCGTCGCGGAGAAAAAGAAGCAATGACGACATCGTCGGTAGTGCTGCACTCGCGCGGTTCGTTTCGTACGGAAGTGGAGGCGGGGCCGCATCGCTTCGTGCTCGACGAGCCGGCCGACGTCGGCGGCGGGGGCGAAGGTCCGACGCCGTACGACATGCTCGCCTCGGCCCTCGGCGGCTGCACGGCGATGACGCTGAACTTCTACGCGAAGCGCGAGAAGATTCCGCTCGAAGGCGTGGACGTCACGGTCACGCACGATCGCCAGCACGCGAAGGACTGCGCGGACTGCAGCACGCAGCAGGGATACATCCACCGGTTCCGCGTCGAGCTGCGGCTTCTCGGCGAGCTGACGCAGGAGCAGCGCGAGAAGCTGCTGACGATCGCGGCAAGGTGTCCGGTGGCGAAGACGCTGGAGTCGGAGATCAAGGTGGACAAGGTGCTGGTCGCGTAACACGCTTCGCGTTGTACGATCGCGTCCGTGGATCTCTTCATCGATCCGGCGATCGCGCTCGGGCTCGGGCTGCTGGTCGGGCTGCAGCGGGAGAGCAGGAACATTCGCGCGGCGGGGCTGCGCACGTTTGCGCTGGTCACGCTCGCCGGCGCGCTTGCGGCGCAGTTCGGGGTATGGATCGTGGCGGTCGGCTTTCTCGGCGTCACGGCCCTGGCCGTCGTGAGTCACTACACGACGACCCTCCACGACGGCGACGGGGGCATGACCACCGAGGTTGCGTTGCTGGCGATGTATCTCGTCGGCGTGTGCGTCGTGCTCGGCGATCGCAGGCTCGCGGTCGTCCTCGGCGGAACGATCGCGGTGCTGCTGCAGGCGAAGGCGCCGTTCCGCAACGTGCTGCAGCGGCTGGGCGAAGACGACATTCACGCGATCATCAAATTCGCGCTGCTGTCGCTCGTGATCCTTCCCGTTCTTCCGAACGAAGCCTTCGGTCCGTGGGGTGTCTTCAACCTCTTCGAGATCTGGCTGCTGGTGGTGCTGATCGTCGGCATCAACCTGGCCGGCTACATCGCCTACCGATTCATCGGCGCGCGCAGCGGCGCACTCCTCGGCGGTCTCCTCGGCGGCGTGATCTCGAGCACCGCCACCGCTGTCGGCTATTCGCGCCGTACGAAAGAGGATTCCGACGCCGCGCCGCTCGCGTCGGTGGTGATCATGATCGCGACCGCGGTCGTCGGGATCCGCGTGCTGATCGAAGTTGCGGTCGTCGCGCCGCGCATCTTCGCGCAGGTCGTGATTCCGATCGGCATCGTGCTGGCCGCCGCGGTCCTGCTGTCGATCGCGGTGTGGTGGCGCGTCGCGCGTCGGCCGGCGGACATGCCGGAGCAGAAGAACCCGACGATGCTTCGCGCGGCGCTGCTGTTCGCCGCCGTGTATGCGCTGGTGTTGCTGGCCGCGGAGTGGGTGACGCGCTCGCTCGGCAGCGGCGCGCTCTACTACGTGGCCGTCGTCGCGGGCTTGACGGACGTCGATGCGATCACGCTGTCCACCGCGAAGATGGCAGGGGCGAAACAGCTACCGGTGGACGACGCGTGGCGCGTGATCCTGATCGCGTTCGTATCGAATCTCGCGTTCAAGGCGGCGATCGTCGCAGCGCTCGGATCGCGAGCTCTGTTGTGGCGGATTCTGCTGTTGTTCGCGCTCCTCGGAGCTGTGGCGGGAGCGGTCATTCTCTTGTATCCGTAGTATGGAGTGCGGAGGCAGCGCCTCCGCTTTCCTATTCACGCGATTGGAAGCGGCGGCCTTGCCGCCGCACTCCACACCTAAACCTTCTTCGCCAGCGGATCGAACTTCCAGCGCAGGTCCGTGAACGTGCCTCCGCCGCCCGTGGCGGTGGTGCCCCACATCGCGAGCGGTGCGTAATGCTCGTCCACTCCGTGCGGCGCGAGTGCGTGCGGGTTTTCGACGGGGCCGGGCCAGATCACATCGCCGGTCGCGGTGCGCGTGGGGATCAGCCAATAGTCGCCCGTGCGGTAGCCGCCTTTCGGCGTGTCGACGTGCGAGAACTGCACTTCCACTCCGTCCGACAGCTCGATCCACTGGTTCTCCTTCACCGGCTCCGGTGGTGCAGCCCAGCGGCGGAGGATGGGATTCAGTTTCGGATCGTCGCCGGCGTTGTCCGCGGGCTGCGCATTCAGCGTCACGGTCATGCGATGGCGGTCGACCTCGATCACCTGCAGCAGCGGATGCACTTTGCGGCGAAGCGTGATCTCGTCATCGACGACCTCCACCCAGTCGTTCTTCCGGATCGCCGTTCGGTCGTCGCGGCCGAGGGACTCGAGCTTCACGGTCGTGCCGTCGATCGGCGCGCGGACGGCATAGACGATGGCCGCGTTGTCCTGCGACCACTTGAACGTCGCCGGCTTGTCCGTGGCCGGATCGGCGAAGTCGTGAATCTCGACGCGATACAAACGGTTCTCCGCGCCGCGATACCGAGCCTCGGGCGAGATCGTGCACGGCTCGAGCTTCTGGTTGATGATCGCTCGCGCCTTCATCCGCGCGCTGCTGCGGAGAAGCAGATTCAGCGCGAGGTAGTTCGCGTCGTACGGCTCGATCTTCAGATCCTTCGCGAGGTCGATCACCGGCTTCGAGGGCATATACCGGATCTGCCACGTCACGACCGCGCGGCTCGCGGTGTCGGGTCCGAGGAGCGCGACCTCGCGGATCGAATCGTCTTCCGCGGACGAGATGTGCCGTTCCCACACCGCGAGGTAGAGCAATCGCTCGACGCGGTTGGGATTATCGTCCTTCGCCGGCCAGTACGAGTCGGCGTGCGCGGTGATACGGATGCCGTCGCCGAGCTTCTTCTGCAGCTCGGGATCGCCGATGACGTCCCAGAAATCCATCGGCGGCATGTTCACGCAGCGGATGCCGTCGACGTAGTAATGACCCCACGCGACGCGGAACGGGGACTTCGTCGGATCGTCTTTCTCGGGAACGATCTTGAACCCGTTGCCCACGCCGCCGTGCGCGCCGATGACGTCGGCGCCGAGGCCGCGAAGAAACCGCAACGTCGACTCGGTCTGCTCGTTCCAGTCGGAGTCGAGCTGCACGCGTCCCATCTGCTGGAGCACGCGCGAGACGCGGTCGCGGTAGTGGGTGGGGTTCAGTGAGAAATCGCCGTGCATGATCGGTCTCCTAATCCGCGTAAATGATTCCGGTGTCCATTCCGGCAGGGGTGGCGTGCTCGAGCCGCAGGCGCAGGTTGGCGATGCGCTGCGGCAGGAAGAGGTCGTGGAACGCGCCCATCTCCGATTCGTCGTCCGCGCCGCGGGTGATCTCCTCCGCGCAGTCGAACGCGAGCTCCGCGTAGTCGGGCTTCCCGAAGCGCACGCTCGTGAACGTCGGTTCCACGCGCCGCACCTCGGCGGCGACGACCATCGGCGGCTTGCCTTTGGTCTTCTCGAGAATGAGATCGGGCTGACAGTGATAGCGCTTCGGCGTGCGCGATTTTCGCGGCACCCAGCAGAAGCGGATGCAGCCGATCTGGCGCCGCACGACGCGCACGATCCCGGTGAAGATCGAGTTCTCGCCGAGCTCGATCGCGTGTGTCTCGATGCGGCCGAAGACCGTGCAGCGGACGATGCGCAGCGTGGCCCACGCGTACGACGCGCCGGGACCGACGACGGCCTCGCGATCATCTGAAGTCGCGTCGACGATCGAGTCGCTGATCGAGATGCGCAGCGGCTCCGACTCCGTGGTCTCGTCCATCACCGCGATCGTGCCGAGGATCGTGCGCTCGATGGTCACGCGTCCCTTGAGATTGCGCAGGTCGAGACTCGACTCGTCCGGTGCGGCAGGGCTGCAGTCGGGACGCACCGTCCAACCCGGCACGAGCGTCGAACGGCGGATGACCAGCCGCGCGTTCACCGGCTTCTCGCCTTTCCCCTCGACGCGCAGCGGACGTCCGACGACGAGGATGCCGTCGAGGGTGAAGCGCGATTTTTCGTTCAGCGTGACGCTCAGCGCCTCGCCGCGCGACGGGTGATAGTCGAGCACGTGGATCACGGGACGGCAGCGGTTCGCGGCGCGCAGTTGCAGCGTGTGCTGTTCCGCGATCTCGACGTCGAAGGACTCGGTGTAGAAGCCGCTGTCTACGATCTCGATGACCGCGTGCCGCGGTTTCTCTTCTTCCCAGAGCGCAATCGCCTCGGCGATCGTCGTCATCTTCTCGGCGGTTCCGACGCGATAAATCTTCGCGTCGCGCGGCTGCGTGATCACGCGCTGCGATTCGTGCGCGCCGACGTCGTCGCTGAAGCCGTAGCGATACGACACCCACATCGCGTCGGGCTCTTTCGAGACGGCGATGCGTCCGAGCTTCGGATCGACCGCGACCTTGCCGTCGGGCGGCCGGTATTCCCAGTCGGTCAGATCGGCGACGATGATGTTCTCGACCGGCACCGGATTCACCGGATCGTCGATCCAGATGACGAAGCTCTTCGCTGTGCCGTCTTCGTCGATGCCGTAGTAATCGCTGGTGCGTTTCTCCAGCGCGCGGCGGCGGATTGCGGTCGGCACGTGGATCTCGCTCGCGATCGTCGCGAGATCGGGCTCGCGCCGCGCCTCGGTGAAGATCGGCGCGTCGTTGCCGAGGGCGCTGAAGGTGTAGAAGAAGTAGCCGCCGCCGCGTTGTACGAAATACGCGGGCGCGTGCGTGACCGTGAACGAGCGCAAACGCCACAGCCACGCCGCCGCGGTCGGGATGTTGTGCCAGCCGTCGGGATTCGGCGGGTTGATGCCGCGGACGTCGACGGTGTGCGCGAGGGTATCGAACGCGCCGTTGAGGAGATCGAGCGACTCTTCGTTGCGAAGATCGATGAAGCGTCCGCGCTCGTTGAGATGATTGATCGATTGCGTGCGTCCGAGGAGCCTGTAGTACTCGACCGCGCGGGCGGGGAAGCCGCCGACGTCGTTCGCGAGCTCTTCGAGCTGCGCGAGCGTGCCGCGACGGCGAAGGTCGCGCAGGTAATTCGCGACCGCGCGCCGCGGCGTCTTGCTCGCGAACACGACTTCATATCCGACCAGGTCGCCGATGTACGGCACGACCCAGTCCTCGCAGGTCTCGATGAACCAGTTCTCGTAGAGCTGAGCGATGTCTTCCTCGACGAGGTTCACCTGTTCGGAGATCGCGCGCAGGAGATCGCGCAGCGCGTGACGGTGTTCCTCATCGCGCTGGCGGTAGACGACCGGGAGGAGGTCGAACAGGCGGTCGATGTTCATGGGAGGTCTCCGTGAGCACGCGGAGCGCCGGCTTCCAGCCGGCCGGTCCGCCGGCATCCTGCCGGCCTTTTCGGTGCATCGTGCCGCCTGGAAGGCGGCGGAGCGGCCGGCTGGAAGCCGGCGCTCCGATAGGAGGCGCTCCAATCACTCTTCATCTTCGATCTCCGTGAGGATGAACAGGTCCGCGAGCTCCGGCGGGATGTACGCGATCTGTGTGAGCTTCGGGACGATCGCGTTCACGCCTTCGATGTCCGGTGTACCGAAGCCGCCCTTCTCGCCGGTGAGGTCGATGACTTCGTCCTGCGCGATCGAGCCGAAGAGATCGAGGTCGACATACGTCACGCCCTCGACTCCCTGGATCGCGGCCACGGCCTCGGCCGGGAAGACGACTTGTCCGAAGTCGCGGCGGTCGTACGAGAAAATGTCGAGCAGCTTCGCGCGGACCTTCGGTCCGACCGACGTCCAGAGATAGTCGGGATGCACGCGCACTTTCGCGCTGCCGGCGATGACGAGCTTTTCGCGCGGTTGCACGACGAACGGCTGGTACGGATCGCCGAACCGGCGCAGGGCCTCGACGAGGTTGCGATAGAGATCGGAGTTGACGTCGATCTCGATGTCGCCCGTGCCGCCGACGGTGACGTGGACGATCTGGCGGCGACCGTCGGTGATCTCGACGGCGACGGCCTTGCTGATTCCGCCGAACGTGCGCGCGAAGTCGGCGTAGTCGCGCACGGAGACGATGCGTCCCATTGCCTGCAATGAGACCGGGATGCTGCGGCGCGCGTCGTCGCGCGACTCCGGATCCGCGCCGCCGCTCGCGGCGAGCGGGTTGATCACGTCTTTCACACCGAGCGGGCGCGAGATCGCAGTGGCGATCCGATTCGCGCGGACGTTGCCGGGCTTGCCGATGCCGCTGCGATAAAGCGCGCGCACGTTGTCGGGACCGGTCGGCAGACGCGAGCCTTCGCGGCCATTGCCGAAGGTCACCGAGACCTTGCCGTCGTCGGCCGTCTTCGTGATGAACACGCGATCCTGGGCGCCGGTGCCGAAGAACGTGTCCGTCTCGTGCCAGAGGATGTCGTTCACGCGCACGGCCAGCGTCGACTGCACGCCTTCGACCGTCGGCGCGCTGACGAACGTGAGCGGCGTCTGGTGGAGCGTGAACGTCTGCAGCGCCTTCGCGCCGTCGCCGGCGCCGAGGATCTCCGCGCGCGTGTCGCCGTGCGTTGCTTTGACGACGTTTGCGTAGACCTTCGCGGTCGAGCGTTTGTACCGGTACTTCATCCCCTCGGGCGCGAGCACGAGCGTGCTGTATGCGCTGCCGCCGGCGCCGGAATCGGGATGCAGCTCGATCGTCGCGACCATCGCCAGCTCGCTCGAGATCACGCCGGCCGTGCCGGGGATGTCGACGCGCTCGCCGCTGACGATCACCCATCGTCCCGGCTCGAGACCTTCGACGACGGCGTCGAGGTCGATGCGCGTCGGACCTTCGTTGCCGTTCCCGTTTGCCGTCGGCTCACCGATCGGACGATCGACGGGCTGCTGCGCGAGCGGGAGCTCCTCGCTCTCGAGCAGCACTGTGGTGGGCCGGATGATCGCGAGGTTGCCGACGTTGTTTCCGGCAGGAAAGTTCGCCCAGTCTCGATCGAACGACAGTCGCGTCGTCTTGCCGCTCATGACGTACGCCGTGCGCGTGCCCGTTTCGACGTCGCGGACCTTGCACACCAGCGTCGGGGCGACGCTCGTGCTGGGCGCATTCTGTCGCCGCTGCACCAGCGCGTAGCTTCCGCCGCGGACGGCGTCGGCCGGCGAATCGAGATACATCGTCGAGTTCTCTTCGCTGACGTCGAGGATGGTGGGCATGCCCTCCGGCATCGGCTCTTCGAAGAGCGTCGTCGGCGCGTTGTAGCCGAAGACCGAGGAGCGGCGGCGGAGGACGTGCATGCTCTGGAACTGCGCGAAGGGGACCGTGCCCGCCGTCGACGCTGCAAGCGCGGCGTGGAACATTCCGGAGACCTGCGGGATGAACGAGCCGACGAGCCGCGGCAGGAAATCGGAGCTTGGCTGCAGAGACGTCTGGAGCGAACGGCTGTACTGCCATTTGCTCTTCGGCGCGAGCGCGGACGGAGCCGCGAGGTTCTTCACGATCGCGCTGACCTTCCACGGCTGCGTCGACGGCGTGATGACGACGTCCGTGTCGTCCGCGGTGATCGCGTCGCGCACGGGTCCGACATCGTCGATCCACGGCAGCAGTTGGAAGAGCGTGTTGCGCCCGCCGCCGAGGAGGATGTGGTCGACGATCCACTGCAGCACGGTCTCCCGCGGCGGAGGTGGGATGACGATCGCTTCTTCGGATCCCTTCGTTTTCTTTCTGGTTTTCTTCTCGAGCGGCGCGGGAGCCGGCATTTCCTCGCTGAGCGCCGCGACCGCCGCCGCGTACACGTTCAGGTAGTACGGCCGCACCGGATCGAGTGCGACGCTTGTGCGGTCATTTTCGGTGTCGATGGTCGTTTTCATCGCGCGACGCATCGCGTGAACGGGCGCGCCGGCGCGTGTGAAGACGAAGAGCAGCGGATCGCCGGCGTTGAGACGCGTGGTCGTTCCCTTGATCCAGACGTTCTCGAGGGTGAGGACGTTGTCGATCGTGATCGCCTGCGGTTTGCCAAGGCGCGGCTTGAGCGCGTTCCACACGCCGCGCGCTTCGAAGTCCTCGGAGGTCTCGAAGACCTGCGGCTTCTCGTCCGCGCCGGGAGTGCTCTGCGCTTTCGAGCCCGCGGGGATGATTGTCTTCGTCGTCGCATCGACCGTGTAGGCGAGGTAGACGCTCGACGAGACGCCGGGCTTCAGTTTGTATCCGACGAGGCGTCCGAGCTCGAGGATCGAGCGGCGCTCGGTGGCGGTGCGGAGGAAGCCTTCGTTTGCGATGCGCTCCTGGTAGAAGGTGAGCACGTCGCCGACGGTGGCCCAGGCGTCGAGGAACGCGATCGCGGGATCGTCGGTCTCGCGCGTAGTCAGCGCGGGGATGGTGCTGAGGCGTCCGATCATGTCCTCGAGGAATGATCCGTGAGTGCCGATGCGATAACGCAGCGCGGAAAGGCCGGGACGGTTCTGCACCGGAATGTGCGGACCGGCGCCGGAAAGACACGCGCAGCAGCCGCAGTTCATCGTTTGCCTCCGTTGTGGAGTGCGGCGGCAAGGCCGCCGCTTTCGAATACCGTCCGGTAGTCGGCGACAGTTGCGGTCTTGCCGCGGTCTTTGAAAGCGGCGGTCTTGCCGGCGCACTCCATAGTCAGCGTCCACCTCGCACGTTTCGGAACGACAAAATCCCGTTTTCTGGCGATACCGGATCGTTGTCGAGCCGGGCGATCTCGTTGGGTTGTAGCGCCGGATCCCCGCCCCCCATCCGCTCGAGCCGCACGACGTGCACCTCGGCCACGCCGTCGACGGCCATGACCGCGGCGATGATGCGGCTGACGTAGACGGACTCGCCGAAGAGGAGCTTGTCGGGATGGAAGAACTTTTTCAGCGCGTCCTTGACCGCGGCGAGGACGTGCGCGCGGAGGTACTTCGGTTTCACGCAGAGATCGAGCTCGAGCCGGATCGGAACGGATCGCGCGGGACCGACGCGCAGGTCGTGACCCATGCGCCGATAGCGCTCGAGATTGTTCGCGACCTCGTCGCGGAGAACGTCGCTCAGTTCGGGCGTGGCGAACGGATCGACGTGCACGCCGGCCTCGTACCAGCTTCCGCTCCACACCAGCGACGCGGCCGCGCCCTGCACACGCGGGTTGCGCATGGGGTAGCGAAGATACTGCGCGAGCGTCGCGTAATCCTCGCCGGTGATGGCGCGCTGAAGGTCTTTGCGGAACGCCATCGGCGCGAGCATCTTCACCTCCGACACCGGCTCGGGATCGACGGCGCCGGTGGACGGCAGCGGATTGCGCACTTTCGCGATGAGGTCGTTTTTCCCCGCGCGGAAGATGATGTGCACGATCGATTCGGCGCCGACGAGTCCCATGCGACCGTTGCCGTAGCGGTACGTCGCTTCGAACTTCATCCCGACGTCGACAGTGCGGCCGGCGTCGCCGTCGCCGAAGCGAAGATGTGCCGCGCCGTCGTCGTCGATCTCCGCGACGAAGTGCGGATCGTCGCCGTAGCTGTCGAGGAGATCGGGCTGAGGCAGCCAGGTGATGTGCGGATCGCCTCCGTGGATCGGCGGCGCCTCGCTCTCGAGCGTTGCCGCCGGCAACGCGGACCGCGGATGCTGTTTGAGCAAGACTGTCGCGGGCGCGTCCTTCATAAAGGGATGGTTCAACGGCTGCGCGAATGTGAGCGGCGCGGTCTTCAGCCGCGGACGATAGCGTCCCGCAAGGAATGCGATCTCGGAGAGATCGTCTTCTCCTTCGCACACTTCGTTCACCGGCTGCTCGGGAACGGGATCGAGCTCTTCGCCGAAGATCGTGAGGCCGTGATCGACGAGGAGGATGTTCCCGCGCGCGACGGCGAGCGGCTCGACGTAATCGCATTGCGGCGCGGTGCCGATCGCGGAGACGCAGAGCATGAACGGCATCGCGTCCTCGCGCGACCACTCGACCTCGACGACCGGCTGCTCGGGGTCCGGTAGCCGGTCGATCGATCTCGTGATCTTCGTGATGCGCACGACGTGACGATGCGTGCGGTCGGCGTCGGGTGAAGGTAAGGGTTGATCGAGCGTCGCGGTACCCGCGCAGGCGAGCTCCTCGAAGAGGAGGAAATCGCCGACGGCGAGGTCGTCGAGCACGCGCGGGCGGTCGGGCGGGGGTGGGGGCGGGGGGCAGTTCTCGTCGTCTAGGAGTGCGGTGGCGATAGCCGCCGCTCTGGTAGGGTGGGTGGGCGGCGCTGCGGACGTACCAGAGCGGCGACTCGCCGTCGCCGCACTCCTAGATTCCACCTCCACCGGGTCCTCTTCGATGAACGCATCCACGAGCGTCGCGCGCGTCGCTCCCTTCGGGATGCAGCACTCCTGATTGCCCCAGGTGTAGATGCGGATCTCGTTGTGCGCGAGGCGGATCTTCATCGACTTGCGCGCGTCCAGCGGCTCGAACGCGAGCCATCCCGAGGCCTTCTCCACCTCGTGCATCTCGAGCACGGTTTCGGTCACGATTTCCGAGTAGCGGGTCACGAAGAAGATCTCGTCCAGCGGCAAGTCGCCGTTGGCCGCGGCCTGGAGGAAGAGGAACGCGCGAGCGTTGCAGCCGTCGTGCATCGGGTAGTCGACGAGCCGCGCGTGACGACGCACGGAAATGCGCTGGCGCGCGGTGTCGAGATACGCCTCGGTCGCGACCGCGTCCTGGTAGTAGCTGAGGTAATCGCCGACGTACGCGAGCAGCTCGACGATCGCGATGCCGACGTCGGGCACGTGGCGTTCGCGCCAGTCCGGCATCAGCAGCGCGAGACGGTCGAGGATGAGCTGCCGGAACGTCGCGTAGTCTTTCGCGAGGTAACTGATCGCGGGCCGTGCATAGTCCGGCGGCGGACAGGCGTCGTCCTGCTTGCAGTCGATCTCCGCGGGGCAGTCGATCTTGAACGAAAAGTCGAGGCACCGGTAGCGCGGATCGAGCGACGGCACGTCGACGAAGCAGAGCGTGTACGTCGAGAAGTCGCCCTCGCGATCGAGCTCGATGCCGAGGCAGTCCTGTTCGTAGGTGTCGTCGGTGTCGTGGGGATCGATGTCGATCGCCTTGATGTCCGTGATGCGACGGCCGCCGCGGATCTCGATGTGCCGCAGCGCGGCATCCTCGTCCTTCTGCAGAAACTCCGGAGGGATCCCGGTGAGGAAGTGGACGCAGAGATGCTTGCCGGTCACGTCGACGTAGTCGACGCCGTTCTTGCCGCGATCGCGAATGAGCTGGCGGCGCGACTCGTCGCGGCAGGTGAGATCGCTCATGCGACCCTCCTCTCGAACGTGTCGGTGCGCACTTCCCCGGTGCGCTTGAGCGCGTATTTGATCGTGATGCGCAGGGTCGAGTCTTCCGACGTCACATCGAGTGCGAGCAGATCGAGGACGTCGCCGAGGTATTGCTGGATTGCCGCGCGCATCGTGAATTGCAGCGCGGCCGCGAGCTCCGGACTGTTCGGCGCGAAGATGAGCTGCATCAGGCCGCTGCCGAATTCGGGACGGTTCACGCGCTCGCCCGCGTTCGTGAAGAGGAGCTGCTCGAGCATGTCCCTCACGTGCGCGGCGTCATTGCATTCGGCCGTGCGTCCGCGGGTGTCGATGTGGAATGGGAAGTCGATGTTCATCGCATCCTCATTGGATATTGATCACTGACCGAGCGCGCGGGTTTGGCCGGGGATGATGATCAAAGGCACGCCGTTCGGAACCGTGATCGCCTGGCTGTCGGCGAGGATCAACGGCTGCCCGTTCGACAGCACGCGCGTCGAGCCGGTCATGAACTGCGCGGTGACGCACGGCTGCGGCGACGCGGTCGCGAACGGACATCCGGCGATCACGTACGGCGACGTCATGAGCACGGTCGGCTGGCCCATCGCCGTCACGCGCGGGTTGGGCACGGTCGGCATGGCGCGTCCCATGTGCACGCATTGCACGGTGTCGACGGCAGTCACGAGCGGTCCGGGCATGGGTCTCCTTTGATCACACGATCGTCAGTGCGCCGTTGTTGATGGTGACGGTGGGGCCGATCATCGTGATCGATCCCCCCTTGCCGTTGTCGATGTAGATGCCGGTGTCGTTGACGGTGATGGACGCGCCGGTGAGCGACTTGAGGATGATTCCGCCGGTCGGTCCGGGGAGGTCGCTGATGATCACGCGGTTCTGCAGCGTGGTCTGCATGACGATGCTGGGGCTGACGGGATTGTTCGTGATCGAAGCCTTGGTCGCGTCGGTCGGCAGTTCGGCCTCGATGCCCCAGAAGCAGCCGCTCCAGATCGGCTTGTCGGGATCGCCGCCTTCGAACTCGACCCAGACGCCGGATCCGATCTGAGGCACGAACGAGGTACCCATCAGTTTTCCGGCGAGCGGGTAACAGGGCATGCACCAGCTCGTGGGCAGCAGCGAAGAGACCGCGGGGACGGACGCGAGGATGCGGCCGATGCCCATCGGGTCGAGGTTGTTCAGCACCGTGCCGCGGTGCTTGCCAAAGAACTTGTGCACGCTCATACCGGGACCCTCGGTGTAATCGACACGAGACCGTTGCGGACGAGCGAGAAGTTCTGTTTGTACTCGCCCCGCTTGATGGTGTGGGTGACGCTCTTGACGAAGTAGAGACCGTCGAACGCCGGGCCTGCGCCGCGTACGCCGACGAGCTTGCGCGCCTTGAGCACGCGACCGTATCGCGCGACGTCGAGCGTGCCGCTCGCGGACGCGGCGTCGGCGCTCTGCGACGCGCGCGCGAGCGCCGCGAGGATCGCCTGCGCGGGATTGCGGCGCGCGGAGTCGCGGTCGATCTCGATGTTCTTCGGGATCGGCGGCACGAGTCCGAGGGGAGGTGAGAGCGGGTTGACGTTCGGGATCGGGATGGGGATGCCGACCTTCAGCTCCTTCGGAAAGATCATCACGATCGGCAGCGTCGCGTCCTCGGCGTCGAAGTTGAAGCTCATCGACTCGACGTTCGTCTCCGCGTCCATGTTCGTGTTCAGCGCCGGCTGCGGCACGCCGATGCGGATCGACGGCCCCCAGTACGCGACGCTCTGCAGCGGCAACGGACCGGGATCGACGTAGAACTCGTAGCCGGAGAGCTCGGCGAGGTATTTGATGTAGTCGAGGTCCGTTCCTTGCTGCCGCGGGATCTCCTCGGTGGGGATGGGAACGTCGGGGATGATCGCGGGAAGGACGATCGGCGTGACGCCGAAGATCATGTACTTCGCGAGCATCGCCATCACGCGCACGTTCGCGGGCATGGCCGGGTAGGGAAGACCGTCGAGCGGGAGATAGCTCATCAGCTTCGAAAGGTCTTCGCCGGTAACGGTGAGCGTCGACTGGCTGCCGCCGTCCCCGCCGCCGACTTGCTGATGCGTGATGACGCCGTCCATCAGCACGTCCGGCATTCCGTTGATGATCACGAGGATGACGACGCGCATGATCGGCAACTGCGATCCGCCGCCGAGGAGGAAGAGCGTATGCAGCGGAGATTTCGTGGAGAGCGTGAACGAGAGTTGAAACACGCTCGCGCCCTGCGTGTTGCTGGTGACGCTGACCGAGGTGAGAGCCTCCAGTACCGCGCGCGGCACGGGAACCGGCACCCCAGGGCCGATCATGAGCTGGAGGTAGAAGGGAGGATTAGGCATGGGGTGCCCCTTCTAGGAGTGCGGCGGCGTCGAGCCACCGCTCTGGTAGGGTGGGTGGTCGGCGCTCCGGACGTACCAGAGCGGTGGCTCGACGCCACCGCACTCCTAGACTAAACATTCACTCCCTCCGGTAACGCGATCGCGAGCCTTCGCCCGATCGTCTCCGTCAATTCGTCCGGTCGCATCGCGCGGTTCGCGTCGGCGATGCGCCAGAAGAGCTCCGGATCGCCGAGGTAGCGAGCGGCGATGTGGTCGAGGCGCTCGCCCTGCATGACCATGTGCTCGCCGATGATCGACAGGCGCTCCGGCAGCGGCACGAATCGGCGGCGCACGTAAGCGTGGGTCTCGCCGTCGATCTCGATCTTCGCGATCTCGAGTCCGGCGTAGCGGCTGGTCGGACCGAACGGCGACAGCGGAATGACGAATTGCAGCGCGAGCACGTCGCTCATGGGATCGCTCCTACTCCGATGTCTTTCAGCGCGCCGGACGGCGGGATCTTCGCGAAGGTCTCCTTGACGCGCTGATAGGCGAGATAGATCGAGCTGCCGCGGTGATCGAAGCCGAGGTCGGTGACGCTCAGTACGCGCATGCCGAGGCTCACTTTTGCGCGGATGGGATTGAGCTTCGTGTCGAACGCCTCCTCGGTGATCGAGAAGTCGGTGATGCGCACCGGCACGATGCGCGACGCGCTCCAGACGAACAGCACGAGCGGCTGTTCCATCGGCAGGATCTCGAGCACGCCGCTCGCGGCGAGCGCGTGATTCGAGAGGAGTTGCGTCGTCGTCGGATAGAGGATCATCTCCAACGCGGAGAGCTCGGGGAAGATGCCGGACTGCAGCACCGTCGCCCCGGGCTTCGCGACTTCGAGTTGATCGGTCGCGTCGATCTCCGCGTCGATCTTCAGCGTCTCGACCGCGGGTCCCTTGAGGCGCAGCACTTCCGAGCGATCGCCGGATTCGCCTCCGGTGGCCTGCACCGCCAGCGTGCGCGCGAGCGAGTCGGGTGTGTACTGCATGACGATCACGCGCGCGATGTTCGACGTGAGCGGATCGAGCAGCACGAGGCCGGCCTTGAGCGTGGAAGGAGTAATGGTCATCGGCGCCTCACTTGATCTCCTCGCAGAGCGTCACTGGCATGTCGAACTTCTTCAGCGTCTCCGGTTGGATCTTCTGGGGCCCGGCGCAGTCGGTCCGCTTCGAGGAGAAGAGCTGGGCCTCCTTGGTGTACTTCGCCCGGGCGGCCGTGTACTCGCTCCATCGCGCCAGGAAATCCTTGTCGAGGGTGCCGGTCTGTCCGTCGAACTGCGGAACGGGATGCGTGCGCACGTACTCGATCAGATCGAGTCCGTGTTGACCCTCATGGAAGCGCGTGGAGGTCGTGCCGGCGAACTTGTCCTCGGGTGTGGTGCCGCGGCCGTAGCCGGCCGGATCGCTCGGCCCCCCGCCCGGACCGTAGACGGTCTTGATGAAGACCGTCGTGCGGGGTGGCGTAACGGTGAAGCTCTGGACGATGTTGGTGTTCGTATCGATCGTGTGCTCGAGCTGCGAGTCGACGAACTTGATGCCGGTGTACGCGTGATTGCGGTAGTTCTCGTCCTTCGAATACTCATCGGGGTCGACGCGAACGTCCGTGCCGCCGATCTGGAACGCGGCCGAGCCGCTCGGCTCGACCGTTGCCGTGACCGGAATGGGCGTCGTGATGCCCTGCAGCTGCACGATGCGTTGGATCTGCTTCTGCACTTTCGGATCGACGGCGCTCCGGACGTAGTCCTGCAGTTCGTCCGGTGAAAGCGATCGCAGACGCTCCATGAGCGCGGCGCTGCTGAAGTCGGCGTCGGTGAGCGTGAGGGCCTCGACTTCACGGCGGTTCGCGCCGCTGAAGTTGTCCCAAAGCCGATCGCGCCCGATCGCGGCAACGATGTCCATCCGCTCGGGCGACCTTCGCAACAGCGTGTTGATCGAGCGCTCGTCGAGGAACGTCGTCCAGCCGTGCAGCATGTCCTCGATGAGCCAGACCTTCGTGTCCTTGTCGAAAGGCGTGTCGAACTCTTTCTCGCGCGAGACGCACGCGCGGGCCATGTTGTCGCTGAAGAGACTCTTCTGCGGTCCCTTTCTCTCCTTCATGCCGTCGACGTATTTCTTCAGGTCCTCGAAGGGAAAGGCCTCCAGTCCGAAGAGGCGTGGAACGAACAGGACGACGTCGAGGAACGTGCTCCACGCGGAGAGTTGGATCTGCGGCCGCTGCTCGACGACGTGTTGCAGTTCGTGATCGAGCAGCGCCATGCCGTGCGCCGTGGACGGCGCGTACATCCCGCGCCCGAACGCGATGTCGCTGCCGAACGTCCACGCGCGCGCGTCGAAGGATTCCGCCGAGCGTGCTGCGTGCTCATCGTCGTGCACGCGCACGCGGCTGAAGTCGTGCTGGAAGCGGGACTCGAATCGCGCGCGCACCGGTGCATCGAGCGGCTTGCCGGGCGAGCGGAGCACGTCACTGGCGCTCCACGGTGCCGCGGAAGGCCGTTGCCGTTGCGCGAACGCGCTCATGCGTGGCCTCCTGCGAACCGCACGATCAGAATCGCGAGCGCGCTCAGCGCGCAGATCCACTGCGCCTCGGAGACGCCGAGCCAGCGCCGGCGCTCGTCGTCGCGGAAGTATTCGAGCGTGAACCGCGCGATTGCGTACGCGATGACGTAGAACGCGAAACCGTAGATCGCCGTTAAGGCGGCGATGACGAACAGCGTCGCCGATTCGACGTATTGCACGCGCACGCGTCCGACGCGTCCGTGACAACAACCCGCGCTCGCGCAACCGATGCGCCCGATCGCCTGCGCGATCGCGAGCGCGAGCGCGAGCAGATCGAGCGCGGAGGGAAGCATCACCATCGTCGCTGCGACGGTCGCGAGCTGATAGTGCAGGAACGAGAACGACTCGACGCCGAACAGCACCTTGGTCATCGCCGCGAGGAACAGCGCGACGCACACGGCGAACGCGGCGACCGCGATCCACAACAGCGGCGTGAGTCCCGCGCGCGTGGCGAAGAGCGTCGTGACCGCGATGCCCGTCACGCTGCCGCCGAGGACGCAGGTGCGGTAGGAGAGCAAGCTCACGCGGGACATGGCGGCGGCCACTCCTTCTTCTTCTCTTCGTCCTCGATTTCGCTGTCTTTTTCTTTTTCTTTGTCTTCCTCTGGAGGCTGTGGCACTTTTTCGCCGCGCAGGACCTTCGTTGCCTCGGTGGAGTTGTTTTCAAACTCCATTTCGGAGTTCCACCCGTGGTACTTCAACGGACCTAGTTCCTTGCAAAGTGCTCCGAGCTTTCCCTGAAAGTGGACGCGCGCGAGCAAGTCCTCGCCGACGATGATGGCGAGCTCCTGGACCGCGTCGTAAGCCTGCGCGTAGCTGCCGCCGAGGTAGGGCGGCTTCTCTTTTCCCCAATCGCGGCGCATCACCACGCGGCGCGTGAAGTACTCGGTCAAGCCCTCCTTCGCGAAGTGCTTGAGGTTGTCCGTGTTGGGATGGGCGAGTGCATGCACCATCTCGTGCAGCATCGTCTCCGGCGAATCGCGCCGCGTCTGGACCGTGATCCTGTTCGTGTCGCGGTCATGGAAACCCTGCACGGTTTCCTCGAACGCGGTGCAGTACTCGTATCTTTTCTGCAGGGGCACTGATTCGGGTTGGCGGCTCATGCAGTCTTCGTAGACTTCCTTCATCGGATGCGCGGTCTCGACGATCTCTGTTTCTTTCGCGGGCGCGGCCCGCTCGTCCGTGAAGTACTTCCCGTACACATCGTGAATCCATTGATATGCGGAGCTCCGGCCGCCTTTTCCGCGAAGCTTCTCCGTACTCTTTTCGGTCTTTACGTTCGAAGACAGAGTCGTTTCGGGCAAGTCTTCGCCGAACTGCACGACCTCGAACTTTTCGGCCATCGGCTTGCTGCTGTTCTCGAATTCGGCGTTGAGCTTCTCGAGGTCCGGCCTTTGCGGCGGCTTTTCTTTTTCGGTCGACAGGAACTCGACCGGATAGGCGAGCGGGTATCGGCGCATGTAGAACCGCCAGAGCGCCTCTTTTTGGGACGTGAATTTGTCGAGCAGGTCCGCGTGCGGAATGGCGCCTTTCGGGCCGAGGATCAATTCGAGGTCGGGGCTCTCGGAACGCTCGAGCAGACCGAGGATCTGCACCTGATCATTGTCCTCGGGACCGTTGTCGAGCATCTGCCGGATGAGGATGGTCTTGCGGCGAACGGTGAGGTAGTAATCGGACTGGCCTTCGCCCCATGCTTCCGAAACGTCGCGCGCGCGCTTCGCGGCCGTGTCCGTCTGCAGCGTTCCCTTGGCCGTGTCGACGCCTTGCAGATATTCCTGCATTTCCTCAGGAGTGGAGCTGCAGCTCTGCAAACGCAGGCTCGATTTGAGCCTCGGCATCGCGTTCGCGCGAACGTCGCGCGCCCAGTGCCGAAGCCTTGGCCAGAGTCCGAGGACCGCATGCACCGCTGCGTCGTCGGCATCGTGCTCGAGTGCCGTCGTCGCCGCGTCACTCTTGGTCAGGACCTCCGGGGCGCCTTCCTGCTGTGCGACGTGCGCGAGCTCGTGCGCGAGGAGCGCGTCACCGACGAGCGTGCCCGGCGCGTATTCGCCGTTCGCGAATGCGATGTCGTTGCCGATCGTGAACGCGCGCGAGCGGATGCGCGCGGCCTCGGACGCCGCGTCCGCGCCGGTGTGGATGCGCACGCCGGAGAAGTCGCGCCCGAACGCCTGGCCCATGCGCGAGGCGACGCCGGCGTCGAGCGGGCGTCCGGCGCCCGCGTCGAGTGCTACGTTCGTAGCAGGCGCGGGTGCGCCGTCGCGCGATTTGCGGAAGAGACTTCCGATCGCGCCCTTGATCATGCCTCCGACGCTGATGCGGATCTTGCCGCCGGCGAGGAGCTCCATCAGGTCCGGCGGCACGCCGGCGACGCTGCCGGTCCTGGCCCAGATGCGGATCGATTCCGCGAGGCGCTCGGTGATGCGCGGGATGTACGCGCGCGCGTGCCGCACCTGCGCGTCGGGCTCGATCCAGCGGCGGATGGAGACCTCGAGTTGCCGCGTGCTCATCGAACGGATGCGCGGGCGCCATTGCTCGAGGAGCGGGCAACCGTCCGTGGATCGTCCGAGGTTGCCGATCTCCTCGCGCGAGGTCTCGCAGATCGCCGCGTCGAGCAACGCCACGAATTCCGAGCGCCGCATCTGGCCCGCGGCGGGCGAAGCGGAGTCTTCGACGATCAGGCGATGCGCCTCTTCCTCGCCGGTCGCGGGCTCTTCGTCTTCGCGCTTGCGCCGCACGAGACGCTCGGCGACCGGCGCGATCGCAGGCGGCGGCGCGAACGCGGGACCCTGCGCGACCACCAGGTCGGCGATGCGATCCGCGGCGCGTTCGTGAGCGTCGTCCGCGGGACCGACGCCGCTCGGCAGCGCGGTCCCGCTGCGCTGTTGCATGACGTGCGCGAGCTCGTGCGCGAGGAGGCGCCGGCCGCTGGTCGTGTGCGGCGCAAAACGGCCGGCGCCGAAGACGATGTGTGTGCCGGACGTGTACGCTGCGGCGTTGATCTCTTTCGCCGATTCCGCGGCGTGCGTGTCGGTGTGGACGCGAACGTCCGCGAGGCTGCGGCCGAAGCGGCTCTCCATCGACGCGCGCGTCTCGGCGTCGAGCGGATGTCCCGCGGATCCGAGGATGTTGCCGACGCTGCGCGGAACCTCGGTGTCCGTTTCGCCGAGGGCGTGGCGCTGGACTTTCTTTTTCTTCTTCTCGTCCGCGCACGGGCCGCACGATCCGCCGCATCCGCACTTGCGCTGCACGACGATCGGCGCGCGGCGTTTCACGTCGGAGTCTGGGGTGCGGAGGGCGTGCTGTTTCTCTTGCATCGTTCGCCCTCAGGAAGCGGGGATGAGCAGCCGTTTGCCGATCGGCAGCAACGTGTCGGGAGGAAGTCCGGGATTGGCGCGGCGGAGCGACGACAGCGGGATCTCCCACATCTTCGCGATCTCCCACAGCGTCTCGTCCTTGATGACCTCGTGGTAGAAGACGTTGCGGATGATGACGAAGGAGTCCGGCTCCTCGTCGACGCTGTGGTGGCGCTCTCCTTCCCCGCGGAAGATTTGATCGAGGATGTTCGCCTCGGCGATGCCGCAGCGGCGTGCGATCGACTTGAGCGTCTCGCCTTTCTTGATGTCGTAGTACGAGCTGAAAGCCGAATCGATCATGCCGGGCGCATCGATCGGCTCGACGCCAGCCTCGCCTTTGCGGATGCCGAGGCTGTTGCGCTTCGTCGAATGCTCGCGGCGGATGCGATTCTCGACGTCGACGGCCGACTCCTTCCCCTTCGGCGTCTGCGTGTGACGGCTCGCGAAGAACGTATCGAACGCGTGCTCGGTCATCACGTGGCCGCAGAGCTCGTGCGCGAAGATCAGCCACGGCGGATCGCGAAGGATCTGCGAGCGTCCGCTGCCGGAGAGCGGACTCGTGGCCGCGGCCCCTTCGATCTTGTCGTGCTCGCGTCCGGAGACGCCGATGTGCGTTTCGGTTCGTGCGCCGCGCGGCCCGAGGGTCATGCCTTGGCCGCGGTCTTCGGTGCCGGACACGTTGATCGTCTCGGTCTTCCCGGCCTCCTCTCCCGGCGCTGTGAACGAATCGCCGGTGTGAAGGTGGACATCGGGCGCGCCGTCCGCGGTGATGTCGCAGAGGCATTTGCAGGAGACCGGTTTGCCGCTGCGGCGGAACGAAGTGCGCTTCATCTCGTCGCGGCAGAAGGCCTCGCGGTTCGGCGACGAGAGGACGCCGCTCGCGGAGTCGATCTTCCAGCCGCCGCCGGGGCACAACGTGTCGATCCAGGTCTGCGCGAGCTGCGCGTTCGTGAGAACAGGCAGCGCGGGATCGCGGCCGGCCGGCTGGTTGGGCGCGTCCTTTCCCGCGTCTGCGACGGTCATCTTGCGCTGCACGCGGCCGGCGTCTCCGCCCTGCTGCCCGACGTGTGCGAGCTCGTGCGCGAGAAGACGCCGTCCCGCTTCCGTGTGCGGCGCGTATTCGCCGTGATTGAAGACGATGTGCGAGCCGACGGTGTACGCGCGCGCAGTTACCGCACGGGCCGACTCCGCGGCTTCGGCATCGTCGTGCACGCGAATGGCGGCGAGTGACCGGGGGGCCGGCGCCTCGCCGGCCGTACCGCCGGCCCCCGGCCTGCGAGGCGCCGGCGCGACGGCCGCCGAGGCGGCGGCACCCCAGTTGTCCGCTTCCTGCTCGAATGCATCGCCAACCTCGCCGACGGCGAGCTTTTGCGGTCCAACCGACGGGACGCGCGTGAAGTCGTGCGCGAACCGCGGCTCGAAGAACGCACGCGTGTCGGAGTCGAGCGGACGTCCCGGCGTCGCGAGCACCCGCCGCACGGGCGCTGTCGCTTCGCCGCGGCAGGAGCGACACGCTCCGCCGCAACCGCACTTGCGTTGCACGGTCAGACCGGTGCTTCGGTCGGAGTCAGAAGTGCGGCGGGCGTGCTGATGCTCGTTCATCGTTCGTCCTCAGGAAGCGGGGATGATCAGCCGCGCGCCGTTGGGCGCCGCGCCTGTCGCGGGAAGTGTCGGGTTCGCACGGCGGAGTGACGCGAGCGGGATCCCCCACGTTTTGGCGATGTCCTCGACCGTCTCGCCGCTCAGGACGTCGTGGTAGAAGACGCCCCGGATGAAGAGAACTTCGTTTTTCGGAATCGCGGCATCAGCGTTCTTGAAGCGGTCGCCTTCCCCGCGAAAGATGTCCCACGTGATGCGGAACGTCGCAATGCCGAAGCGCGCGGCCACGGTGCGCAGCGTGTCGCCGGCCAGCGGCGTGACGTACGAGCCGCGGATGACGATGCTGGCCGACGGGTCGTTCGGGTCTTCGACGCGCGCATCTCCCTGACGGATGCCGAGGTTGTTCGCCACCGTCGAATGCTCGCGGCGAATCCGGTTCTCGACGTCGACGGCCGACACCGTTCCGCTCGGGGTCTGCACGTGTGATCCCCTGCCGAATGCGCTGTTCGCGCGAGGCCCGACGACGTGGCCGCAGACCTCGTGCGCGAAGATGATCCACGGCGGGTCCTGCAGCAGTTGTCCTCGGCCGCTCCCACCAGCGGGTGCCGTCGCGCCCGCGCCGCGCACACCCCACCCCGCGCGCCCGGAGATGCCGACGTGCGTTTCCGTGCGCTTCCCCTCGGGATCGAGCGTCGCGCCCTGACCCTCCTTCGTCACATCGTGCTTCTCGGTATTCGTCCTGTCCTTGTCCGGCGCCTCGAAGACGTCTCCGGTGTGCAGCCAGACCGACGGCGAGCCGGGTGCGGTGATGTCGCAGAGACACTTGCACGACACCGGATGCTTGCTGCCCGCGTAGCCGGGCGTCGCCGGAGCGGTCCCGTCGGTCGTCGGGCCGCCTCCGCAGAACGCGGCCCGGTTCGCAATCGAGAGAACACCCAAGCCCGGGTCCACGGTCCATCCGTGCGATCCGCAGAGCGAGTCGATCCAGCTCTGTACGAGCTGCGCGTTCGTGAGCTTCGGTTGACTCTGGGAGAACGTCGCCGGGTCGAAGACGCCTAGCGATCGTTGCAGCGTTCCAACATTCTGTTGACCGACGTGCGCGAGCTCGTGCGCGAGAAGACGACGTCCCGCTTCCGTGTGCGGCGCGTATTCGCCCTGATTGAAGACGATGTGCGAGCCGACGGTGTACGCGCGTGCGGTCACCGCGCGCGCCGACTCCGCGGCTTCCGCATCGTCGTGCACGCGAATGGCGGCGAGCGACCGGGGGGCCGGCGCCTCGCCGGCCGTACCGCCGGCCCCCGGCCGGCGAGGCGCCGGCGCGACGGCCGCCGAGGCGGCGGCACCCCAGCGGTCCGCTTCCTGCTCGAACGCGTTGCCTGCCTCACCGACGGCGAGTTTCTGCGGCGCCTGCGTCGCGGCGACGCGCGTGAAGTCGTGGCCGAAGCGCGGCTCGAAGAACGCGCGCGACGCGGAATCGAGCGGACGTCCCGGCGTTGCGAGCACACGCCTCACGGATGGCGGCGCATCGTTGCCGCAGGAATGACACTTGCCGCCGCAGCCGCATTTGCGCTGAAGCGTGGCCGCGGCCATCATTTCGCGCCTCCCACGCCGCCGTACACCGAGCCCGCGATCGACGTGCCGAGTTGTTGGACGTCGTTCGCCAAGGAGATCCGCGGCGCGCGCACGCTCGGCACGGCGATGCCTCGAGCGAGCGCTGGCGAGATGCCGCCGCTTGCGATTAGCCTTGCGAGCTCCGCCTCGATCGCCGCCTGCAATCGCGGACGATCGGCGGCGCGCACGTTGACGCCGTCGAGCACGAGGCGGTCGATGTGCAGGCGGACGCTCATAAGACAGCCATCCAGCGGAAGTCGGCCTCGTTGATCGGCTTCTGCAGCTTGCGCATCTCCGTCCGCGCGGCCTCGAGCACGATCGGCATGGTCACGTTCGTGCCGCGGTCGGCGGCGAGGAACGCCGCGTTGAGGACGATGTTGTGCACACTCCCGCCGGTGAGGTTCAGCTTCGCGAGGCGATCGAGATCGAGCTCGTCCGTCGGAGTTTCAGGCGGGAACGCGCGACGCCAGATCGCCCGCCGCTCTTCGGGGCCGGGGAAGGGAAACTGCACGATGAAGCGCAGGCGGCGCATGAACGCGGGGTCGAGCGCGTCCTTCAGGTTCGTCGCGAGGATCGCCAGACCGCGATACGACTCCAGCCGTTGCAGGAGGAAGTTGATCTCGATGTTCGCGAAGCGGTCCTGGCTGTGCTGGACCTGCGTGCGCTTGCCGAACAGCGCGTCGGCCTCGTCGAAGAAGAGGATGCCGTTCGAGTCGTCGGCGGCGGTGAAGAGCTGCTGCAGGTTCTTCTCCGTCTCGCCGACCCACTTGCTCACGACCGACGAGAGATCGATGCGATGCAGCGCGAGCCCGAGCTCGTTCGCGATGACCTCGGCCGCCATGGTTTTGCCCGTGCCGCTCTCACCCGAGAACAGAGCGCTGATACCGAAGCCGCGGTTCATCTTCGCGCGGAAGCCCCACTCGTCGTACACGCGGCTGCGTCCCGCGACGTGCGCGGCGATCTGCTGCAGCAACTCTTTTTCGACCGCGGGGAGGACGAGATCGTCCCAACGCGCTTTCGCGTCGATGCGTTGCGCGAGCGAGTCGATGTGCAGGCGCGTCTGCAGTCCGGCGAACGACCAGAGGCGATCGCTGAGCGGTCCCTCGGCCTCGTCGTCCTGCGCCTGCGCGACGATGCGGCGGATCGCGGCGACGCTGAGATTGAACTGACCGGCGAGACGCGACGCGTCGCCGTCGTGATCTTCGCCGAGGAGTGTGGTCCAGACTTCGCGCTGCTCGGCGGGCGTCGGCTTGTCGACGTCGAACGTGTGCGAGCCCTGCGGCACCGGCCATGTCTCCTTCGCGTCGACGAACAACACGCCGCCGCCGCGAGCGAGGAAGCGCTTGAGCGGCGTCGCATGCGCCTCGGCGTTGCGATCGACTTCGCGTGCGTCGAGGTAGAGCGCGATCGGGAGCAGCAGCGTCTCGCGCTGCCAGAGTCGCGAGAGCGTTTCGAGCTCTCCCGGTTGCACGGGGAGCATGTCGGCGGAGAGGCGATAGAGCGTGAGGCCGAGTCGATGCGACGCGGCGCGCGCGACGAGCTGCTTGCTCTCCGCGTCGCGTCCGAGGAGCTGGAGCGGACGGAGGCGGGGCTGATCGTGTTGCAGCGCGCGGAGGACCAAATCGACGACCGCGGCCTGCGACGCCGGCAGCTCGTCGTCGTGCACCGGCTCGGAAAGCGGCATCACGAACGACGCGATGCGGTCGTCGAGATGGCTGAGACCTTTGATGTAGTTGACGACGCGCTCGTCCGCGCGCATTGCACTCGTCGTCAGCGGCTGCGTGCCGGCGGGGCCGATGTCGATGAAGCGCCAGTAGCGCAGAGGGCGATCGGGCGAGATCGCGTCCCAGCTCGCGCCTTCGAAGATGGCCATCGCTAGCGCGTACGTCGGGAACGGACGGGACTGATCGTCCTGTGCGCGCGCACACAGCGCTGCGATGCGCGTGTCGAGCTCCATCGCCACGCAGAGAAGCAGCACGTCGCGCTCGAAGTTCGTGAGGCCCGTGCGATGAGCGAGCAGCATCATCGCCGGCGGCGGCTCGCCCGTCTCCGCATCGCGCATTTTCTTTTCGGCCTCGCGGACCTGCTCCGCGGTGACGCCGGGAGCGGGTGGAAGCGCGGGACGCGTCGGCCCGGGCTGCGGTGGGGTGGGAGTCGTGCCCGGTGACGTGCGCCGCCACGTCCACCATGACGCGCTCTCCTCGTTCGTCGTCGTTTCCGTGCGCGGCGTCGCGCGCTGCTCGGCGACGACGAACGGTTGCGTCGACATAGACGGCACGTGTCGTGTGAGCAGGAGCCGCAGCCACTCGACGGCCGCGGCGAGATATGCGTCATTGCTCTGATGCCACGTCGAGAGATCTCGGGCGTTCATGGCTGCACCTCGACGCTCTGGTCCGGATCGAACTCGAGCTTGTCGCCGGTCTTGACGATGGGAATCGAGTCGACGCCGTCGACACGCAGGCGCACGCGATGGAGACCGGCGACGTCGGGCGCGTCGAACTTGACCACGGTCGGATCGTCGTTGGTGGCGGGAACGGCGAGCGGCGTCTTCACCGGCTTCGGCGCGCTGCCGTAGATCACGACGATCTGCTGGTCCTCGCGGATCTGCGGGATCGCCTCGATCGTGACTTCGAAGTCGCCGCCCGGGGCGACGACCTGCGTCGGGCTTACGGCGATGGACGGCGCGAGCGGGAACGAGACGGAGTTCGTCGCCCAAGCTACGTTGTTCGGCAGCGTGCCGGAGAGCGCGACCGTGTAGATTCCCGCGGGCCATGCCGCGGCGACGCCCGAGCCGCCGAGCGCTTCCGGGAGCGTGAAAGTCACGCGTCCCGCGTCGACGTGCGTCACCGGGAGATCGACTGCCGCGGTCATGAGCGGATGTCTGACGCGCGCGACGAGGCCGGACATGTCGAGCCGCTGGCCGTGCAGCTCGACGTCTTCGCCGAGACGTGCGGCGGCGAAGCCGGTGGCGGGCTTGGCGAAGTCGAGCACGGGAAGCGCGCCGGCGAGCGTGGTGACGCCGGAGTCGTCGGGGCCGCGCTTGAGCACCGGCAGCACGTTGCGCGAGGCGGCCTGGCTTTCGATGAGGAGCACTGTGACGAGATACGACGCGCAGATGCGGAACTGCGTCTGGAACATCGCCCAGAGTTTCGAGAGCTCTTCGATCGTGATCGGCTTCGAGGTGATCGTGACCTGCTCGATCTGCAGATGCACTTTCGCCTTCGGGAGCACGGACTTGAACAGGTCGCGCGGCAGCACGGCGTTGTCGTGCAGGATGCGCATGGCCTGTGCGAGGAAGAAGTGTGCCGCTTCTTCCTTGTCGTCTTCGCCGTAGGCGGTAATGAGGTATTCGAGGTTGATCGCGAGCGGCGTCGGCGGCGGCGGCAGGTTGCGCCAGGCGGCGTTGTAGTCGGTCTTGTAGAGGAAGACGTTGATGACGTTGGCCGACGCGTGAGTGTCGCGGACTTTATGCGGAAGCAGGTTCGTGACCTCGATGGCCTTGGTCAGAGGGCCTTCGAGGACGTTGCCCCAATTGGTCTCGATGAGTCCCGCGATGATCTGCCGGATCGTCCGCGTGACCGCGGTGATGGCGAGGTCGGTGCTCATCGCCGCTCCTTCGCTTTCCGACGGGCGACGTAGTCGTCGATGGTCATCCGGTCGCCGCGCGCTTTCTCGCGCTGCGGCTGCTGTTGCGAGACCGCACGGACTTCGACGCGGCCGATGGAGACGTGAATCGTCGGCTCTTGCGTTGCTGCTGGTGCGTCCATGCGTTGTTGCGTGAGGATTTGCGGCCGGCGATCGATGGTGGTGCGCACGTGCCGTTCGCGATGGAGCTCTTCTTGTTCGCGAATGATGCGAGGGGGCTGCTGTTCGTAGCGATGCGGGCGTTGCTCGATCACGCGCTCGACTTGTTGGATTTGCGGGACGCGGATGACG
>DASYGV010000100.1:0-52807 GCA_035999335.1 Thermoanaerobaculia bacterium
GTTGTGGGCCTGGCGGAACCGCGCCGTCGCCTCGTATTCGGCCTCGACGCTCTTCTCCGGCGTCACCGACTTCGCGAGCATGTACGAGATCGCGTTCGCGCGGCCGAACATGTCGCGGTAGACCGTCCAGGGGATGTACACACCGCCCATCTCTTTGAACATGTCGTCGTCGTCGACGAACGTCGTGTCGAACTTCTTCCCCACGCCGACGACGGTCAGACGGCGGCCGCCGAGGTTGATCTTCTGTCCGAGCGCGTCCTCGCCGCCGAAGAGCCGGTTCTTGAGGTTGAAGCCGATGACTGCCACCGGCGCGGACGCCTCGACGTCGCGCTCGCTGATGAAGCGGCCCGCGATGACGGAGCGATTGCGGATGTCGGCGAACTCCGGCGTGACGCCGTACACGTCGATGCGGCGCGTGACGCTGCCGCCGGTGACGACCGCGCGGGTCTCGCCCACGGGCGCCATCGCGCTGATGTTGTCCGACTCGTCGAACGCCTGCAGGTCCTCGACGCGCAGGCCGCGCGACAGGTGCGCCTTCGATTTCTCCACCGGATCGACCGGCTCGCGCTGCGATGCCACGACCACGCCGTCGAGTCCGAGATCGTTGATGCCCTTCATGACGGAGGCGTCGATGCCGTCGAGCACGGACATGACCACGACCAGCGCGAGCGTGCCGAGGATGACGCCGAAGAGCGTGAAGAACGAGCGCATCGGGTGCGCTTTCACTTCCTCGTAGGACGTCCGGATCGATTCACCGATTTGCATGATGGCTCGCTTTTCTCACGTAAGTCGCGGTTGCGGGTTGCGAGAGGTGCCCTCCCCAGGTCCCCTGCCCGCAACCCGCAACTCGCTTCTCACTACTCTGTTCGGAGCGCCTCGATCGGATTCAACCGACTCGCTCGAATCGCTGGATACATTCCGAAAATCAATCCCGTGCCGGCCGCGAAGATCAGCGCGTTCATGATCACGCCCGGGGTGATGATCGCGGGATTGCGCGTGAGCATCGAGATCCCCTGGGTGAAGAACTTGCCGGCGAAGATGCCGAGGATGCCGCCGAGGACCGATACGATCACGGACTCGGTGAGCATCTGAAAGAAGATCTGCATGGGCGTCGCGCCGACGGCCTTGCGCGTGCCGATCTCGCGGACGCGCTCGTTGAACGACGCCAGCTGGATGTTCATGATCACGATGCCGCCCACGAGCAGCGAGATGATTCCGCAGATCATGAAGGTGACGTCGTACATCTTGTTCTCGCTCTCGTTGCGGGCCAGGTTGGCCACGCGCGAGAAGACCTGGTAGTCCTTCACGCCGTGCTGGCGGAAGAGGATGCGCTCGATCTCCGCGACCGCTTCCTTGTGCCGGTCGATGTCCTTCATGCGCGCGTGCATGAACGAGATCTTCCCCTGCTGCAGCGGCTGCCCGTTGCGGGTCATCATGGTGGTGATAGGGATGTAGATGAAGCGGTTCATCCAGCGCAGGGCGTTGCGCTTCTGATCGAAGCTGAAGTACTTCTCCTCCATCACGCCGACGACGAGATAGCCCGAGCCGTTGATGGTCATGGTCTTGCCGACCGGGTTCTCGCTGCCGAAGAACTCCTGGGCGCGCGTCGTGCCGAGGACGACTACGCGCGCGGCGCTGGTGAGGTCCTGATCGGTGATGAAGCGCCCGTGCTCGACCTTGAAGAAGCTGATCGGCGAATACGCGGGCGTGACGCCCATGATGCTGCGGCTCTTCTCGATGGTGCCGTAGCGGACGACCATGCCCTGCTCGGAGACGGGCGAGACGAGGTCGATCTCTTTCGCTTCCTTGCGGATCGCGACCGCGTCGGAGTACGTGAGGCCCTTGCTGGCCAGCGCCTTCGCGTCGAGGGTGATCTTGCCGGTCTCCTTGTCGCCGATCCAGATGCGCTCGATGCCGCCGCTGAGGCGGTAGAACTTCATCGACGCTTCCTTCCCCGCGACGCTGAGCGAGAACGTCGCGACGATGGAGCCCGCGCCGAGGATGATGCCGAAGAGCTGCAGGAGCGTCCGGCCGAAGTGGTCCTTGATGTCGCGGATGCCGTCGATGATGGCTTCGAGGATCAACATGTTCGCTGCGCTCCGGTGCTGGGTGCTGGGTGCTGAGTGCTGAGTCCCGCCCGTCCCGGTTCTAACTCAGCACTCAGCACCCAGCACTCAGCACTATTCAAACTCGTCTCCGTCGTCGATCAGCCCGTCCACGATCCTCACGCGGCGGTAGGTGCGCGCGGCGATTCCCGGGTCGTGCGTCACGAGGATGATGGTCTGGTTGTTGGCTGCGAGCTCTTCGAAGAGCTTGATGATGTCGTTGCCGGTCTTCTGGTCGAGGTTGCCCGTCGGCTCGTCCGCGAGGAGGAGCGACGGCGTGTTGACGAGCGCGCGGGCGATGGCGACGCGCTGGCGCTGGCCGCCGGAGAGCTCGTTCGGACGATGCTTCGCGCGGTTCTTGAGGCCGACGCGGTCGAGCGCCTCGAGCGCGCGTTGCTTCCGCTCATCGCCGTCGATGCCGGCGTAGAGCAGCGGGAGCTCGACGTTCTTCCAGACCGTCGCGCGCGGCAGGAGGTTGAAGGTCTGGAACACGAAGCCGAGCTTCTGGTTGCGGATGCGCGCCAACGACTTGCCCGACATGGCGGCGACGTCTTCGCCATCGAGCCAGTAGCGGCCTTCGCTCGGCGAGTCGAGACATCCGAGGATGTGCATGAGCGTCGACTTGCCCGAGCCGGACGGGCCGATGATCGAGACGAACTCGCCGCGATCGATTTTGAGATCGATGCCGGCCAACGCCTGGACCGCGTTCTCTCCCGAGTCGTAGGTCTTGGTGACCCGCTCGAGCTGGATCAGGGCCTTGTGGACCATCTCCGCTGAAGGCGGCGCGGGCTCGGCGGCTCGCCAGTTCTCGAATTTGAAAACAGCGCTCATTGATTGACCTCAGCTCTTAGCTCTTAGCTGTTAGCTCTTAGCAGTGGCCGTCGCTCCTAAGAGCTAAGAGCCAACAGCTAAGAGCCGCCGTTCGCTAGTCGTCGTCCTCTTCCTGGTCCTTCTTCGACAGGGTCGGATCTTCGAGGGCCACTTCCTCGCCCGCCTTCAGGCCGGTGAGGATCTGCACCTTCGCGTTGTCCGCGAGGCCGGTGGTGATCACGCGCTTGTCGAAGAACTGCTTCCAGGCGTCCTTGTCTTCTTTCTTCGCGTCATCGCCGCTCTTCTCTTCTTTCTTCTTCGCGGCTTCGGCGAACGCCTTCGGGTCGATGGCCTTCTTCACGTACACGATCTCCTGATCGTCGCGCTTGAAGACCGCTTCCACGGGGACGGTCAGGACCTTGTCCAGCCGCTCGCCGATCACTTCGATGTTCGCGGTCATGCCGGAGCGAAGCTCGCGGCCCTGCGCGTCGAGGCGGATCTCGACGTCGAACACGCGGACCTTGTCGTCGAGACGGACAGCCGGGGCGATGCGGTCGATCTTGCCGTGGAAGAGGACTTTCGGGTACGCGTCGAGCGTGACCTTCACCGGCATGGCCACGTGGATCTTGCCGATGTCGACTTCGTTCACGCCGGCCTTCACGATCATGCGCGAGACGTCGGCGACGGTGAAGAGCACCGTGCCCGCATTGAAGGACGAGACGCCGGAGGTGATCGACTCGCCGATCTCGACGTTCTTGGTCAGGACGACGCCGTCCATCGGCGCGACGACGTTCGAGCCGCGGAAGTCGGCGGCAGACTGGCTGATGGGGATGCCGCTCTTCTCGACGAGCACGTATTTCTCGCGCGTCTTGTCGAGCTCCTGGCGCGCCTCTAGGTATTCGGTCTCGACGTCGCGATGCTGCGACGTCGCAAGGAGGCCTTCGGAGAAGAGCTTGTTGTTCTCGTCGAACTTCTTCTTCGCGTCCTGGAAGCGGATCTGTGCCGAGGCGACGGAGTTCTTGGTGTCGGCGAGGTCCTGGGCCTGGTTGAGGTCGGGCTCCACGCGCGCCAGCACGGTGCCGCGCTTCACGACGTCGCCGTCGCGATGGACGATCTCGATGACCTTGCCGGAGATCGCGGACTTGACCTCGACCTTGACCTCGGGCTCGACCGTCCCAACCTCGGTGACCTTGACCTGGACGTCAGCAACCTCGGCCTTCCCGGTCTTCACCGGGGACTCGGGCGGCTTCTTGTCCTTGCCGTTCGCTTTGATCGCAACGGTGCCGCCGATGGCGAGCACCAGGAAGATGATCGTGAATAGAGTGATCTTGCGTTTCCGCTTCGCGCTCATACAAACCCTCCAGAGCTGTCTGGAGCGGTATAACGATGGGCGGCGAAAATGGTTGCAGGAACGTTGTTACAAGTTCCTCTTCAGTTTATCCCGCGCGTAGACGCGGGATCTCCGGTGCCCCCTCGCAGCCTGTGGCTCGCGCGCTGCCGGTGTAACCGGAGATCCCGCGTCTCCGCGCGGGATAAACTGGGACAGCTACAAAGTCCTCAGTTGCTGGGCCGGATAGGTCGAGGCGTCGACCTTCGCGTGGGCCTGGGCGATCTTCCCTTCCTCGTCGATCACGTACGCGATGCGGCGCGCATATTCGTCCTTCGGCGAGTCGGCGGCGCCGTACGCGAGGCCGATCTTGTGCTCGGTGTCGCAGAGCAGCGGGAAAGGGAAGTCGAACTTCTCGGCGAAGCGGCGATTCTCCTCGATCGTGTCGAAACTGACGCCGATGACCTGTGCGTTCTTCGCTTTGTACTCGAGGTCGAGGTCCCGGAACCCGGAACCCTCACGCGTTCAACCGGGGGTGTCGGCCTTTGGGTAGAACCAGAGGACGACTTTCTTGCCGCGCAGGTCGGAGAGCTTCACACGGTTGCCCTGGTGATCGACGGCGTCGAAGTCGGGAGCGGGATCGCCTACGTTCAGCATCTTTGGTTCTCCTCTCGTGAGTGCGCGAAGGATTCCGCGGAGGGACATGCGGCTATTGTAGTCGTCGAGCCTTCGAGTCGACGAGTCGACGAGCGTATCCTCTCGACGACTTGAAGAAGCGACGACTCGCAGACTGGAACGCGCGCTACCGCTCTGGCGAAGAGATCGCCAGCGACCCCGCGCCGCTGCTCGTGCGCGCGGCGGAATCACTCCCGCCGGGACGGGCACTCGACCTCGCCTGTGGCGCGGGGAGGAACGCGTCGTGGCTCGCGCGGCGCGGTTGGGAGGTCGTCGCGATCGATGGTGCATCCGAGGCGATCCGGATCGTGCATGAGCACGACGCAGCGATCGACGCGCGTGTGATGGATCTGGAGACGGGCGCGGCGCTGCCGTTCGAGGACGAGTCGTTCGATCTCGTCGCGATTCTCTTCTATCTGCACCGGCCGCTGTTCGCCGAGGCGCGGCGTCTGGTTCGACGCGGAGGCGTGGTGGTGTGCGCCGCGCGGATGCAGGGGACGTATAGGATTGGGCCGGGTGAGCTCGCACGCACGTTCGCGGATTTCGAGGTGCTGTATTCGAGCGAAGGGGAGATCGCGGAGATAGTGGCCAGGAAATCACCTGAGGGGGATTGCGGTTCAACCGAGCGAATTCAGGAGGGGTGATGCGGGTCGGAAGAAATGATACGTGTCCGTGCGGAAGTGGGAAGAAGTTCAAAGTCTGCTGCGACGGGAAAAATCAGCGTGGGATGTCACGCGGCCTGATTCTGCTTTTCGTGGCGATCGGTGCGCTCGCGGCCGTTGGTCTCATCGCCTCGATTCGTGACGAGCCGAAGCCTGCACCGCTCCCCGCACCGACCGCGAGCACTGCGAACACTGCGAGCACTCCTCGGCAGAAACCAGGCGGCACAGCGCCCGCCGGAAAAGTCTGGTCGGAGGAACACGGTCACTGGCACGATCAGGCTCAGACGACGCGCTCGCAGCCGATCCAGATCTCGCCCGGCGCATTGGCGCCCGCGCCGACGCCGACGCCAACGCCGAAACCGCAGCCCCCCGGCCCCGTACCCGCAGGCAAGGTCTGGTCGCCGACACACGGCCACTGGCACGACGCTCGATAGCCGGCTAGTCCGGCA
The DNA here is from genome assembly GCA_035999335.1 of Thermoanaerobaculia bacterium. GTDB lineage: Bacteria > Acidobacteriota > Thermoanaerobaculia > Gp7-AA8 > Gp7-AA8 > QHVT01. Next base: position 6,029 of record DASYGV010000100.1, read on the forward strand.
GTTTGTCCAAGTCCCCCGCCACGATCACGTGCAGCTTGTCCGGGAAGAAGTGCTTCTTCGTCGCGACGTTCACCTGTTCGCGCGTCACGGCTTTGATCCGCGCGGGGAATTCGTCGAGGTACTTCGGGCCGAAGCCGAATTTCTCCGCGGTCACGAGCGCGGACGCGATGCCCGCGTTCGATCCGAGGCCGACCTGGTAATTGCCGGCGAAGAAACTCTTCTGCGCCTCGACCTCCGCCTCCGACACGCCTTCCTGTCCAAACTTCACGATTTCCTCGATCGTCGACTTCATCGCCTTCGCCAGGTTCTGCGGCGCGACGTTCACGTTGACGTACCACATCCCGTCCACCTCATCGGTGATGCCATAGCGCGACGATAGGTTGTACGAGAGCCCCTCGGTGTCACGCACGCGCTTGCCGATGCGCGAGGAGAGCGAGTTCTGTCCGAGGGCGGCGTTGCCGATGATCGCGGCCTCGTAGTCGGGATCGGTGCGGCGCAATCCGCTCGACGCGCCCATGACGATGTTCATGTTCGCCTTGCCGCGCATCGTGACGGCTTCGCGCGCGCCCTTGTCGCCGGCGGTCGTGCGCGCGACGGACGCGTACGAGATGCGCTCGCCCTTCGCGATGTCGCCGAGGTGCTTCTCAACGAGGGCGATGGTCTTCGCGGTGTCGACGTCGCCGACGATCGCGAGGATCATCCCCGCGCCGTTGTAGCGCGCGCGGTGGAACGCGCGAAGGTCGTCGGCGGTCGCGGCGTTGACGCTGGCAACGAGCTTGTCCTTGCCCGCGCCGTAGTACGGATGCCCGTCGCGGTAGACGAGCTGCGTGAGACGCTCGAACGCGCGGCCGAAGGTGTTGTCCGCGGCCTGCAGGTAGTCGTTCTCGAGCTCCTTCTTCGCCTTCGCGAGCTCGTCGGCGTTGAAGGCGGGGTTCTTCATCTCGTCCGCGAGGATGTCGACGAGCAGCGGAAGATCGCGCGACATGCCGTTCGCGTTGATGGCCGTCTCGGTGATGTTGGCGGTGTAGAAGCGCGTCGCGCCGACGTCGTCGAGCAGCGCGCCGATCTGTTCCTTGGTGCGCGACTTCGTGCCGCGCTGCAGCATCTTCGCGGTGAGCGCCGCAATCGCGGGCTTGCCCGCGGGCACGGCAGTGTCGCCAGCGAAGGCGAGGCCTCGGATCGCAACGGTCGGGACGGAGTGGTTCTCGACGACGTCGAGGATGATGCCGTTTTTCAAAACCTTGCGGGTGGTGCGTTGAGCGAATGAACCCGCGGCGCGCTTGGGGGCGCGGGCATCCTGCCCGGGCTGCGTGGCCTGAGGCGTCTGTTGCGCGGCTTGCTGTGCGGGCGGGACGCCCGCACCCCCTGGCTTCTCACCCGGCACGAACCAGCCGACGGTCGCGCGGTGCGGCACGAGATGCGTCGCCGCGGCGCGCTTCACGTCCGCGGCGGTCACGGCTTTGACGTTGTCGATGTAGGTCAGGAACCACTTCCAGTTCGTCGACGCGATCGACTCGCCCATGTTCGACGCGAAGTTGTACGTGCCATCGCGGCTGCGGATGACCGCGACTTCGATCTGCTGCTGCGCGCGTTTCACCTCTTCCTCGGTCACGCCTTTTTCGACGAGCTCCGCGACCGCGGCCTTGATCGCCTTCTCCACTTCATCGTGCGTCTTCCCTTGCGCAAGCGTGGCGTCGACGAGCAGCGGATACGGGTCACGCAACGTGAAGTTGTTGGCCTGCACGTTCGTGGCGAGGCCCTGCTCGACGAGCGCGCGATAGAGGCGCGAGTTCACGCCGTCGGCGAGGATGGACGTCAACACCTCGAGTGGGATGAAGTCGGGGTCCAACGCGCCGGGACGCATCCAGCCGATCATGACCATGCCCACCGTGCTCGGACGCTGCACGATCGCGCGACGCTCCCCTTCCTGCGGCGGCTCGACGGTGATGACCTGTGGGATCGGCTTGGTGCTTTTCGGGAACGCGCTGAACTCGCGATCGAAAAGCGCCAGCGCCTTCTCCGTGTCGAAGTCGCCGACGAGCAGCGCCTCGGCGTTGTTCGGATGGAAGAAGTTCTTGTAGTGCTCGCGCAGTTTCTCGGTCGTCACGCCCTCGATGTCGGAGCGGTAGCCGATGGTGTTCCAGTGATACGGGTGCGCCTGAATGGACACGGCGACGGTCGCTTTCCAGAGCGCCTGCCACGGATTGTTTTCGCCGATCTCGTATTCGTTGCGCACGACCGACATCTCGGACTGCCGCTCGCTGTCGAGGATCAGTCCGCGGCCAAGGCGGTCGGCTTCGATCTTCATCGCCAGCTCGAGCTTGTCGGAGGGAAGCGTCGAGTAGCCGTTCATCCGGTCGTACCAGGTGGTCATGTTCGTCGACGAGAAGTCGGCGCCGGCCTCGTAGAGCACTTCCTGAAAGGTCTTGTGGCCTTTGGCCTTGCCGAAGTTCTCGGTCGACTTGTTGAAGATCATGTGCTCGAGCAGATGCGCGGAGCCGGTGTTGCCCGGCGCCTCGTTCCGCGAGCCAACGTGATAGACGACCATGAACGTGAAGACCGGCGAAGTGTGGTCCGGCACGAGCAGGATGGTCATGCCGTTCGACTTCAGGCGGTATTGATCGATGCCGCGGAAGGAGTCGATCTTCTCGACGTTCGGCGGAAGCGCGAACGCGGACGTGGCGAGTGCGAGCAGGAAGAGGATGCGGCGCATGCGGGGGAGATTAGCGCGGCTGCGCGCCCGCATCGTGAACATCCGGTTGCGAAACCCGAGTGCTGGGTGCTGAGTGCTGGGTGCTGAGTCCCGCCCGCCCCTACTCAGCACTCAGCACGCAGCACTCAGCACTCTCATTCACTTCATCCATTCGTACACTTTGTAATGTTCACCGTTCATTCCCAGGCGCGTGTAGACCTCCTGCGCCGACGTGTTGCGATCATCGACATACAACCGAATCCCGCGGATCGACGGCTCGGCCTCGACCATCGCTTTCACGTGCTGATACAGCCCCGCGTACACGCCACGCCGGCGGAAGTCGGGGACGACGTAGACACTCTGGATCCACCACACAACACCGTTGCGCCAGTCGCTCCATTCGTACGTGATCATCAGCGACGCGACCACGTGGCCATCCGCCTCGGCGACGAAGTAACGGCCGAGCGCGGGATCGGCGAAGACGGCGTGAACGCCGCGCGTGGTGATGTCGCGCTGGAGCTCGAAGTCCTCGGTCTCCCGCGCCATGGCGATCTGGAAATCGATGATGTCGTCCGCGTCGGACGGAACGCCCTCGCGATAGCGCACGTCGGTCATTGATAATCTCCGTCACGTGACGATATCAAAGGCCATCGCGGCGCTGACGATCGTGGCACTGTTCGCACTGCGCCCGATTCTTCCGCACCGTGACTTCGCGGACTACGGCCGCTTCGCCGACGACGCGGGCTCGCGCTTCAACGAGCGCAACGTGCTCTCGAACCTCGGCTTCGTGATCGTCGGTGCCGCGGGAGTGCTCTGGGCGATGCGCCATCGTCGCGAGCTCGCGGATGATTCCGCCGCCGTGCTGACGCTCTTCGGCGGCGTGATCGCGACGGCCTTCGGCTCGGCGTACTTTCACCTCACGCCGCTCGACGGCGGGGAGCTCAATCGCTTCACGCTCTTGTGGGACCGCATCCCGATGACCGTGGCCTTCGCCGGACTGCTGGCGCTCGTGCTGCGCGACCGCGTCTTTCATCGGCCGAACCGCGTCGCGCTTCCGATGCTGGCGCTGATCGGAATCGCGACCACGTTGTACTGGTACTGGTCGTGGGACCTCTATCCGTACGCGTTCTTTCAGCTCTTCGCCGCGGCCGGGACGTTGCTGATGATCTCGACGCTTCGCCCGTCGTTCACGGAGTCGGGCTATGTCGCCGCGGGCGTGTTCCTCTTCGGAATCTCGAAGGTGTTCGAGGACTTCGATCGCGCGATTCACTCGCGGTGGCACGTGGGCGGTCATCCGCTGAAGCACATCGCCGGTGCGATGGCGGCGTTGATGATCCTGTTCTGGCTGCAGAAGCGGAGAGCGCGCGTGTGACGATCTCCAAGCCCACCGAGCGCGCCCTCCTGCTGATGGTCGGCTCGGCGATGTTTTTCGGCGCGATGGCCTTCGCGGCGAAGCTCGCGTCCGCGGGCTTGTCGGGCGCGCAGGTCGCGATGATCCGCTTCGCCACGGGACTCACTCCGGCGCTGCTCATCCCGCGCTACCGCCGCAGCGCGCTCACGTTTCAGCGCTTCGATCTGCTGTTCTATCGCGGCTTCTTCGGCGGACTGGCGGTGCTGTGCTACTTCATCGCCATCGAGCACATCAACGTAGGCGTGGCGACGCTGCTGAACTACACCGCGCCGCTGTTCAGCGGGATCTTCTCGATCGTCTTTCTGCGCGAGCACATCAGCCCGAAGGTGCTGCTCCCGATGCCGATCGCGCTCGCCGGCGTTTTTCTGGTCGTACACGCGCACGCGCGCCCGGGCGACATCCTCGGCTTCGGCAAGTGGGAGCTGATCGGACTGTTGTCCGCCGTTCTCTCCGGCGCGGCGGTGACCGCAATGCGCGCGGCGCGGCAGGGAGAGAACTCGTGGGCCGTGTACACGAGCTTCTGCCTCCTCGGCACGCTGCTCACCGCGCCGTTCGCGATCGCGACGTGGAAGAACCCGAGCGGCGATGAATGGCTCTCGCTCGCGGCGACGTCGCTGTTCGCGATCGGCGCGCAGTTGCTGCTGACGTTCAGCCTTCGCTGGGTGGACGCGATGACGGTCGGCGTGATCTCGCAGCTCGCGGTGGTCGTAGCCATGCTCCTCGGCGTCACGCTGCTGCACGAGCACCTCAGCGGTATGGCGATCCTCGGCGCGGCGCTGACGATCGGAGGGGTGGTGGGCGTCGTGTACGTGACGTCATGGGCGAAGCGGACGGTCATCGCCGCGAACGAAGTCGTTCCGGAGGCGTGAGGGGGGTGCGGGCTTCCAGCCCGCACGCGCGGGCAGAATGCCCGCGCCCCTCCTATACTCCTCCGCATGAAAGGTTGTGCGCGCACGTGCATCTACTGGCTCGTCGGGTGGGCGGCCGCGGGCGCCGCGTTCTACTACTACTTCCGCTTCAACGTCGGCGACATCGGCACGGAGGCGATCTATTGGGCCGCGGCAGGCGCGGGGCTGTTCGCGACGCTGGCCGTCGGATACGCGATCGGCATCAAAGACCTCGCTGCGGAACGCTCGATCCTCCTCGCCGCGGCGGGCGGTACGCCGCCGCCGGACGGGAAGTGGGTCGCGGTCAGCGGACACATTCACTCGATGCACTCGCTCCGCGCGCCGTTCACCGGCGAAAACGTCGTCGCGTATCAGTACAAGATCTCGCGGTCGGAGCGCGTCGGGAAGAGCAGCTCCGAGGTGACGTACTACGAAGGCAAGGCGGTCGTGCCGAGCACGATCGCGACGCGTCACGGCTCGGTGCGACTCCTCGCTGTCCCCACGTTCGATCTTCCGCCCGCCGGCTTCTCGAATTACCAGGACGCCGTCGCGAACGCGCGCGAGTACATCGCCGCGACGACGTTCCAGACGAAACACACGCCGAAGGATCACCGAACGGGGATGGAGGAAGAGCACGCCGACGACGACGGCAACTTCAAGGTCGACAAGCGTCATTACGTCGAAAAGGAGATCGACATCAACGGCTTCCAGCTCACGGAGCACCACGTCAAACAGAACGAGACCGTCTGCGCGTTCGGGCTCTACTCGCACCAGCGCGGCGGTCTGATCCCGCACCCGAACTGGGCGAAGCAGACGCGGCTCATGCTCGGCGACGCGGAGAAAGGCGCCGCGCAGCTCCGCAACCGAATCATGAAGTACTTCATCGGAATCGTCTGCTTCGGCGCGGCGGCGTACGGGGTGGTGTGGATCTACTCGGCGAACGTCAATTGATGCGGGGCGGGCTGAAAGCCCGCCCCCCTTCGCTTACCGCTTCACTGAGAAGTGCACTGTGAGGTTGAGATACGAATCGACCGCGCGGCCGGCGTAGGTCGCGGGCTTGTAGCGCCACTGCGACACGACCCTCAGCACTTCCGTGTTGAACGGAGGCATCGACGCGGGAACCACAACCTGCGCGTCGCGCACGCTGCCGTTCTTGTCGATCACGCAGCGCACGACGACTGTCGCGGTCACGCCTGCTTTGATCAGCATCTGCGGGTAACGCGGCTCGACCTTGTGCAGAATCACCGGCGCCACGACTTCATGCGGCTGATAGATCTTCTCTTCGACCGGCTGTTGCACGGGCACGTCGACGATCGGCGGCCCATCGAGATCGCCGATGGAGCCCTCTTTCCCCCACGGCACGCCGATCGGTCCTTCGACAGTCCCCTTCCCGGTGTTGTTGTTGATGTCACCGGTGCCGGTCGTCGGCGTGTTGAGGACAGGAATGTCGTCGGGGGTGTCCGGCGGTGCGGTGATCTGCGTATTCACAGGCGGCTTCACCGGCTGCGGCGGCTGCGCGGTCGGCTGCTTGCCTCCATCGGGTCTGCCGAGGGGCGGCGGGATCTGTATGGCGGCGAAGACGGGTGCGCGCGAATATTCGTTGGGCGCGAGCGCAGGAAAATCGACGGATGCAATGCTCACCGCAACGGCGCCGATCACGATCGACGTGTGCGCGATGACCGAAATGGTGAGTAGACTGAGCCGCCCGGTTGCGGCCTTGGCTTGAGCATGGACGACGGAAGTCTCGAACATCGGATGCCTCCTGTTTCTTTGCATCGTTCGATGCCTTCCCCTCCGCGCACGAAACCGGGCACTGCAACGGACAGGTGAACATGCGCGTCACGATCACGACCGACGGCGGCTTCACAGGGCGCGGCATCGGCAGCGCGAGTGGTGACGTGGATCACGTTCTGCTTCGCGACGCGGAGTCGTGGCGAGATGAATACACGACAGGACGCGGCGCGGATCTCGTGCGCTACACGATGAGTTTCGGGGAGCGGCGCGTGTCGTGGGTGGAGGGGGCGGAGGTTCCGCAGGGATTGCGCGAGGTGTTCGAGAGGGTGTGGAGAAAAACGTAGGGGCGGACTTTCGTCCGCCCCATCCAATGAGCAGTTACGGTTTGGTCGTGCAGAGGTTGAAGGTGCCGCTTCCGCTGTACGCGTACACGCGCCAGCGATACGTGCCGGACGTTCCGTTGTACGTCACGTTCTCCGTCGAGGTCGACGACTCGCCGGCGGCGACGGCGTTCCATGTCGATCCGCTCAGCTTCTGCAGATAGAGGTCGAAGTCCGTTCCGGCCGGGCCGGTGAGCTTGCCGGTGTGCGCGCCGCTCGAGCTCGAGGTGTACTGCGTCGTGTAGTAGCTCGCACCCGTGCCGCTCAGCGTGCTCGACACGTTCGTGCACGGAGCGGGCGCGGTGTACGTCGCCTTCAGCGAAACGCCGGAGAACGTCGCGTACGCGTAGATGCTGATGTACCAGTCGCCCGCGACGGGGTTGGTCACGGTGACGTTCTCGTTGTTGCTGCTCGTGTACGAACGATAGTCGTAGCTCGACGTCGTCGGCTGCGATCCGCGTTTCACGTACAGATCCCCGTCGCCCGTGCCGCCGGACTGGATGATCTCCAGCTTCGTCTGGCCGGAGGGCACGGTGATCTTGAAGTGCTTGTAGGTGCCGGTCGAAGCCGAGAGGCTGGTCTGCGCCACGCCGTTGGTGAGCACGATGACCGATCCGCCGCCGCCCGGGGTTCCCGGAACGGCGACGGCATCCCACGCCTTGTGCACGCTGTCGTTCGCCGCGGCGCCGTAGAGGTCCGTGGCCGCCTGCGCGGTCGCGTTGCGCGCGCCCTGGAAGTTCGTGCTCGAGTTCATGTAGACCGTGAGCGCGCGATACCAGATCTTCGCGCCCATGTTGATCGACGTCGCCGCGGTCGCGTTCAGCGCCGGAACGTTGACCGTGGTCTTGCCGCGCGGGTGCGTGCCGCCCATGACCATCATGTAGAACGCGAGGTTGGCGATGCCGCTGTTGCTGTGCACACCGCCGTAATCGGCCGTGCCGGTGTAGCGCGTCGGGTAGTAGTCTTCGTCGCCCGCGGCTTCCGGATCGTTCATGTAGCGAAGCGCGTCGCCGGAAGTGGCGGGCGTGTAGCAGTCCTCGCCCATTTTCCAGGTCAGCGAGCTCACGCTGCCGTAGCTCCACGCTTCGGCGGCGACGCCGAGGATGTCGGAGGTCGCTTCATTGAGCGCGCCGGACTCGTTCTGATAAACGAGGTCCGCGGTGTAGTCGGTGACCGCGTGCGTGAGCTCGTGCGCGACGACGTCCAGCGCACGCGAGAACGGACCGAACTGCGAGCCGTCGCCGTCGCCGTAGACCATCTGCGATCCGGTCCAGCCGGCGTTGTTGTAGTTCAAGCCGTAGTGCACGCTCGAAGTCATGATTGCGCCCGCGCCGTTGTACGAGTCGCGGCCGTGGATCGCCGAGTAGTAGTTGTAGGTGACGCCCGCGTAGTCGTGCGCCTTCTGGATCGACACGTCGCTGGTCGAGCCCGTGGTCTCCGTCAGCACGAGCGTGCCAGGGAGTGTCTCCGTGTAGTTGGAGTTGTGGGTTCTGCGGTTGCGCGCGTGCTGAATGATCGCGTCGCGCAACACGGCGTCGCCGGTGGTCGCATCGGCGTAGATGCGGTCGAGCGCGTCGAAGCCCTGGTCCCTGTGGGACGCGGTCACCGTCCACGCGAGCGACGCGGTGCCGCGCTCGTTCACGACGTAGACGAGCCGCGGCTTGTCGACGAACGACGCGTTCTCGATGCCGTACTGCGAGGCCGCGCGCTCGAGCGCCGACCAGGCGTCGACGGTCGGATAGCGCGGCAGGTCGCGGCCGGGCGCGAAGCGTCCGTTCATCGCGATGACGTTGCCGCCCGCATCCGAGTGAACGATGTATTCGGCGCCGATGACCGGCAGACCGTTGACGCGTTCCTGCAGGCGGACGTGCGTCTGCCCGAGCTCATCGCGGTGCGTGCCGATGACCTCGAAGTCTTCGCCGCCCTCCATCTTCAGAAGGTTCGTCTGCGCGCGAAGAAAATCGCGCGACGCTTTTTCCGCATTGCCCGCGGGAAGGCGGCCGAGCCGGCCCGTGACGAATGTAGGGATGCCGCGGGCGTCGAGGTCTTTGACCTCGACCCTGCTCTCCGAGACCGGGTTCCTGGCGAGCGCGACCGAGGCGCTCAGGAGAAAGATCATGAGGAGCTTTTTCATCCGTGTTCCTTTCGAAGTTGTATGGGGGAAGCGGGCGGCGGAAAGGCAAGCGTTAGGCCAACGCGTAAGTCATTGATTTCATTGAGAACATCACTTTATCGGCCCATAAACTGACCCGTTACGGTCCTGTTAACGGGTCATTTCATGCGCCAAGTGGGTCCGTTACTGATGGCACGGTTCGTTCGTAGAAGGCACGTGATGAAAAAACTGATGCGCGATCCGGAGTTGGAGGCGCTCGTCCGCGAGCTGAATGATGATGAACGGGAGGCCGGCGCCTCGGCGGCCGTACCGCCGGCGCCCCGCCGGCTGGGAGCCGGCGATACGGCCGGCGAGGCGCCGGCCCTCCATGAGGATCTCGAACAACTTCTCATCGAGGTCGCGCAACGCGGCGCGAGCGACCTTTTGCTCGTCGCCGGCGTACCGCCCGTGCTCCGCATCGACGGGCGCCTCACCCGCAACTCCGACGCGCCGCTCGCGGGCGAAGACGTGCAAGCGCTGCTCGCGCCGGTCCTGACGGCGCGCGTGCGCGAGAAGCTCGAGAACGACGGGGCCGCGGATTTCACGCTGCGTCTCGCACGCTCGGCGAGCGAAGACGATCGGCGCGCGTGGCGTTTCCGGGTGAACGTGCATCGCCAGCGAGGCTCGCTCGCCGCCGCCATCCGCGCGCTGCCGACGGAGATCCCGACGCTGCAGCAACTCCGCCTACCCGCGTCGCTCGCGGAACTGGTAAAGCCGACCCGCGGGCTCGTGCTCGTCTGCGGCCCGACCGGCTCGGGCAAGTCGTCCACGCTCGCGGCGCTGGTGGGTGAGCTGAATCGCACGGAGGCGCGGCACATCATCACCATCGAAGATCCGATCGAATACGAACATCGCAACGCGAAATCGATCATCGAGCAGATCGAAGTCGGCCGCGACACGCCGTCGTTCGCGGGCGCGCTGCGCGCGGCGCTGCGTCAGGATCCGGACGTGATCCTCGTCGGCGAGATGCGCGACCTCGAGACGGTATCGACTGCGCTCACCGCCGCGGAGACGGGACATCTGATTCTGTCGACGCTGCACACGAGCGACGCCGCGCAGGCGATCCATCGCATCATCGACGTCTTCCCGCCCGCGCAGCAGATGCAGATCCGCCAGCAACTCGCGATCAGTCTCAACGCGATCGTCGTGCAGCATCTGATGCCCCGCGTCGACAGCCGCGGACGCGCGGTGGCGGTGGAGGTGCTGCTCAACAATCAGGCGGTACGCAACCACATCCGCAACGAGAAGCTTCAGCAGCTCGCCACCGAAATCACCCTCGGCCGCCGCCAGGGAATGATCTCGCTCGAGGATTCCCTCGCGCGTCTGGTGCACGAAGGATTGATCACGGCCGATGATGCGCGTGTGCGCTCCTCGCGGCCGGAAGAGCTGGAGTCGATGTTGCGCGGTCCGTCCAGTTCCTTGAGTTTATCCCGCGCGTAGACGCGGGATCTCTGGTGCCCCCGCGTCGATCATGGACCGTGCGCTGCCGGTGCACGAAGAGATCCCGCGTCTGCGCGCGGGATAAACTTTGAGCGCATCTCCGGCGCCTCGATGATTCGCACGCCCTCGGACGGATGCTCGATTGCGTCGGCGAGCGCGCGGACGACCTGTGCGAGTTTCACGGGATAGAGGCGCACCGCGGTGTCGCGGTCGAAGAGGCTCCAGATCCAATAAGCGGGCAGGAGCGCATACGGCCAGCGGTGGCCGGGGCCGAGGACGTACCAGGGGCGGATGAACGTTGCGGCGAGGCCGCTTTCGCGCACGAGACGCTCTCCTTCCGCGCGGACTTCGACGTATGCACGCATTGCAGGCGCGGGCATGGCGACGGACAGGTAGAGGAAATGACGGATGGAGCTGCCGCTCACTGCACGGACGGATTCGCGGATGGACGCGAGGTCGACGCTCTGGAATTCCTTCGCTTTCGCGGGCGACGGATGCGCGACGCCGACGAGCTGCACGAACGTGTCGCTCGGCGCGATTTGGTGCGCGAACGAGAACGCGTTGAGCGCGTCGCCGACGACCGGCTCCGCTCCGCGCGCGAGCTTGTCGATCGACGCGGGTCGCACGAGCGCGCGCACGGTGTGTCCCCGCCGCAGCAGCTCAGGGATGAGATGGCGTCCGATGTAGCCGGTGGCTCCGGTGAGGAAGACGTTCATGTGGGGATTACGGGCGTCGGTCGGGATCGGATGTTGGGCTTGCTTCTTCCAGTTTATCCCGCGCGTAGACGCGGGATCTCCGCGTGCACCGGCAGCGCACGTGCCATGGGATTCGCGGGGGCACCGGAGATCCCGCGTCTACGCGCGGGATAAACTGCGGAGCTACCACCCGATCCCGTAGTCCTCGCCATGATTCGAGCTGCCGCCCCACATCGTGCCGTGGGCGCGGTCGAACCAGATCGCGTTGATCGGGCCGGAGGTGCGGTCCTCGAAGGTGAGGTCGTAGCCCATGCGGCGCAGCTCGCTGCGGACCCAGGCCGGCGTCTGCTCGTTGAGCAGAATGCGTCCGGGGACCGATTGCCGGTCGCCGAGCCACTTGCGCACCTGGAACGTGTTGAAGTTCGCCGCTTCGGTCGCTTCCTGCGGCGTCATCCCGAACTCCACCACGTTGAGGAAGAACTGCAGGAGATTCTGGTCCTGCGTGTCGCCGCCCTGCACGGCGAAGGCGAGGAACGGCGCGCCGTCTTTCATTGCGAGCGACGGCGTGAGCGTCACGTGCGGTCGCTTGCCGGGCTCGATGACGTTGTACGGATTCTGCGCGGGATCGGTGTCGAAGCTTTGTGCGCGCTGACTGAGACCGATCCCGGTCTTGCCCGCGATCACCGCGGGCATCCAGCCGCCGCTCGGCGTGATGGAGACGACCCATCCTTCTTCGTCCGCCGCTTCGACGGATGTCGTGCCGAGGCGGAAGGACTCGTCGAACTTCTGCAGCGCGGCGGTGCTGCGCGGTTTCGCGGCCGTCGCGCTCCAGTTGCGCAAGGTCTCGAGGAAAGGATTCGTCTCGCGCTGGAACGGATACGGATCGCCCGGCGCGATGTTCGGATCGTTGCGATCGGATCGGACCAGCTTCGCGCGCTCGCGCGCGTAGTCCTTCGACAACAGTCCCGCCACCGGCTCGGCGGGCGGAAAGTACGGGTCGCCATAATAGAAATCGCGATCGGCGAAGGCGAGGCTCATCGCCTGGTAGACGGTATGGATGTAGCGCGCGCTGTTGTAGCCCATCCCTTTGAGATCGAAGTTCTCGAGGATGTTCAGCATCTGCAGCATCGACGGGCCCTGCGTCCACACTGTGAGCTTGTAGACGTCGACGCCCTTGTAGCTCACCTTCACCGGCTCTTCGGTCCGCACCTTCCACTTCGCGAGATCGTCGGTGGTGATGAGGCCGCCCTGCTCCTGCGTCGAGCGCGCGATCTCCTGGGCGATGTCGCCTTTGTAGAAGCGGTCATAGGCCGCGTAGATCGAATCCTTGCGCGACTTCCCGCGCTTCAACGCCTGCTCCTCGGCATCGACGAGCTTGCGCAGCGTCGCGGCGAGGTCGGGCTGGCGGAACATCTCGCCGGCGTCGGGAGCTTCGCGGCCGCTGGAGGTCGCGGCCGTGGTGACGACATCGTGAGCGGGGGTGATCGATGACGATGATGTTGCGCTCGGAGCCGGCGCTGATCCGGCGGCCCGAGGAAGCAGCACGCTCTTCGAATACGGCCACTGCTTGATCCATGACTTCTGCCGCTCGATCGTATTCGCGAGCTGCGCCTCGATCGGGAAACCGTCCGCCATCTGAATCGCGGGGCCGAGGACGTCCTTCAGGGACAGTTTCCCGTACTCCGCAACCATCACCATTAGACCGCCGGGTGTGCCGGGCGTGACCGCGGAGAGCGGTCCGTACTCGGGCGGATAGGCCATTCCTTTCGAGTGGTAGAAAGCCGGTGTCGCGCCGGTCGGGGCGACGCCGAGGGCGTTGATGCCGATGACTTTCTTCGCACGCGGGTCGTAGATCAGCGCCTGCGTCTCGCCGCCCCAGCCGAGCGTGTCCCACATCGTGCAGGTCGCCGCGAGCATCGCCGCGGCCGCGTCGACCGCGTTCCCGCCCTTCTGAAACATCATCGACCCGGCCGTCGCGGCGAGCGGCTTGCCGGTGATGGCCATCCAGTGCGCACCGTGCAGCGGGGGCTTTTGCGTGCGCATTTGCGCGGCCAGCGGGAGTGCGGTGAGTAGCGCGAGCAGGGTGATGCGGATTCGCATGCGCGAGATGATAGTCGTCCAGTCGTCGAGTCGACGAGTCTTCGAGGCTCGAAGACTTGTAGACTCGTCGACTCGGAGACTCTCATGCGAAACGCACTGATCTTCGCCACCGCCGCTCTCCTCGCCTGCTCCCGCTCCGGCGAATCCACCGCGGTTCGCGCCGAGTCCGCAAAGATGCAGCATTACGAGATCCGCGCGGATCGATTGCCGAAGCCGTTTCACACCGAGAGCGCGGGGAATGCTCCGCGCGTGATCAAGCGGCCGGCGAACGCGAAGCTGGTCGTGCCGCCGGGGTTCCAGATCTCGATCTGGGCGGACGACTTCGAGGATCCGCGCAACATGGTCTTGGCGCCGAACGGCGACGTATTCGTCGCCGACATGGGCGGCGTGGAAGTCGTCGTCCTCCGCGACACCAACGGCGATCAGATTCCCGACAAGCGCTGGAAGTTCGCGGACGGCCTCAATCGTCCGTTCGGGCTGGCCTTCCGCGGCAATCATCTGTACGTCGGCAACACCGACGAGATCATCCGCTTCGACTACAAGCCGGGACAGACCACGGCCAGCGGCCAGCCCGTTTCGATCACGACGCTGCCGAGCGGCGGACACGCGACGCGCAACGTCATCTTCAACCGCGACGGCACACGAATGTACGTCGCCGTCGGCTCGCTCTCGAACGTCTCCGACGAAACCGACCAGCCGTTGCGCGCCGCGATCACGGAGTACAACGCCGACGGCTCGGGCATGCTCACGTTCGCGTCGGGGCTGCGCAATCCGATCGGGCTGGCGTGGAATCCCGCGGACGATGCGCTCTGGACGGTGGTCAACGAGCGCGATGGGCTCGGCGACGATCTCGTTCCCGACTATGCGACCGAGGTGCGGCGCGATGCTTTTTACGGATGGCCGTTCTCGTACATCGGCCCGAACGTCGATCCGCGCCGCGGCGAGCGGCTCGGTCTCGTGCGCAGCGCGATCGTGCCGTCGGTGTTGATCCAGGCGCACTCCGCGCCGATCACGATCGCGTTCTACGACGGCACGATGTTCCCCGCGCAATATCGCGGAGGCGCGTTCGTGACACTGCATGGCTCGTGGAACCGCGCGCTGCGCACGGGATACAAGGTCGTGCACATCCCCTTCCGCAACGGCAAGCCCGCCGGCGGCTACGACGACTTCGTCCTCGGATGGGCGCCCGATCCGAAAGACAAATCGGTCTGGGGACGACCCGCGGGACTGCTCGTCCTCCGCGACGGCTCGCTGCTCGTGACCGACGACGGAGCGGGCGTGATCTGGCGAGTGACGTACGGAAAACCCTGAGTGCTGAGTGCTGGGTGCTGGGTGCTGGGTGCTGGGTGCTGGGTGCTGAGCGACGATCTGCGTCCGCCACGATCTCACGGCGGGCGGGTGTGACTCAGCACTCAGCACCCAGCACTCTCTTTGCATCGTCTCGTCCCGTGCGTGAGCACCGGAAAGGAAGCTTGGCATGGGACGAGAAGGAGTAACGAAACCACGAGGAGTCGGCCGTCTTCGCAGGGCCGCGGAGGCCGTCGGGCGCGTTTTTTCGCGCGGACGTTCCGCGGACGAGACTGCCGAGACGCCGGCTCAGCCGCAACGCACGCGCAGGACCGCGCAGCAGACAGCGAGGCCGGTGCGTCGTGAGTCCGACATCCCGCTGGACGTCATCGAACGCGAGTACACGCCGCTGACGAGCTCGAAGGCATCGTTCCGCAGCGACGGTGCGGATCACGAAAAGGATCAGGAGATGATCGCCGACGATCGCTGGAAGAACGAGGACCACTACACGAACAAATCGGGCGATCCGCGCATCGGGACACACCGGCGGACGCACGAGGCCAACGAGACCCGCGCCGAACTGCGGAACGAACAACGATGAGGAGAAATCATGGACCAACAGAATCCGACGAATAGTGGTGGAACGAGCAGCGACATCGGCGGCACGAACGCGGGCTTCGGTGTCTCGCGCGCGACCGATACAGGGAACTGCCCGACTTGCGGGCAGTCGACGACCGGCGGGGGACTCGAGCACTTTCTGACACGCCTCGGCATCAACGACGAGATGATCAACAACCTCAAGGGGCAGTTTCAGAACGTCGACATCGACGAGTACATGAACACCGCCCGCGAGTATTTGAAGGACGGCAGCAACAAGGCATCGGTGTACGCGAAGGAGAACCCGGGCAAAGTCGCCGCGGGCGTCGCCGCGCTCGCGCTCGGCGCGGGGCTCCTCTATGCTGCGGTGAATCGAGACAAGTAATCTGCAATTCGACTCGGAGGGCGACGGGCCGCTCGTCGTCCTCCTTCATGGCTTTCCGCAATCGCGGATGACGTGGAAGGAGTCTCTGCCCGTGCTCGCGCGCGCGGGCTTCCGCGTCGTGGCGCCCGATCTCCGCGGCTACGGTGACTCGCCGAAACCGCGCGGCGTCGACGCCTATCAGATGAGCGAGGTCGTCGCGGACGTTGCGAAGCTGATCGAGTCGCTCGGCAGCGTTCCCGTCGTCGTCGTGGGTCACGACTGGGGCGCGATCGCGGCGTGGTATCTGGCGATGGCGCATCCCGAGCTCGTGCGCAAGCTGGTCATCATGAACGTGCCGCATCCCGCGGCGATCGCGCGCGAGCTCGGACGCAGCACGAAGCAGAAGATCCGGCTTCTGTATCAGCTCTTCTTTCGCCTGCCCGTTCTGCCCGAGCTCTTCATGCGGATCTTCGGACGCGCGTTGATGCGCCGCGCGGGACGCTTCACTTCCGAGGAGGTCGATGCGTACGCGAAGCGGTGGAGTCTCACGCCGATGCTGAACTACTACCGCGCGGTGCCCCGATCGCGCGGAACGCTCAAGAAGATGTTCCGCCGCATCGAAGTGCCGGTGATGATCCTCTGGAGCGACCGCGAGCCGGTGTTCCTCGACTCCACACTCGAAGACCTCGGCGCGTGGGTGACGGACGTGCGCATCGAGCGCATCCCACGCGCGGGACACTTCGTGCAGCACGACGCGCGGGAACGGGTCAATCAGTTGCTAGTGGAGTTCATCTAGGGGAAGCGGGCTTCCAGCCCGCTCACGCGCCGGGCTGGAAGCCCGCGCCCCATCTAGTCCTTCCACTCCCGCCACTGCTCTTCGATCGAATTGAGGAACGTTCGTTTCGGCTCCCATCCCAACTTCGCGCGCGTTTCACGGCTGTCGATCACCTGATCGACGGCGAGCGCATCGGCGAACGGGCCGAACTTCTCGCGTGCGACTTCGAGCGGCACGTGCTCGACATTCGGCGACAGCGCTCTCGCACATTCGTTCAACGTCGCGCGGGTGTCGTCGATCGCGTGCAGCACGCGCGTCGCGCGCTGCTCGACCGCGCGCGTGTAGAAATCCGTCAGATCGTGCAGATCGACCATCGCCCAGCGATTGTTGCCGTCGCCGGTGATCTTCAGCGAAGCGCCTTGCTGCGCGGCGGCGAACCAGGCGGCGAACAGCGACTGCTTTCCGCCGTACACGCAGCCCGGACGCACGACCGCGGCTCCGCTGCCGAGGACCAGTTCCTCGTGCGGCGGACGCCACGCGACGAGCGGCAGCGGATTCACCGGCGACGACTCGTCGGAGTGCGACGTGTTGCCGAGCACCCACACACCGGACGTGTAGACGAAATGCCCCGGCAACGCCGTGAACGTATCGACGGCTGCGCGATCCGCGGCGGCGGTGTTCTTCGCCGACTGCGCCGTGTGCACGAACGCGTCGTAGCCGTCGAGCTGCGCGCGAAGATCGGGAAGAGACTCCAGCTCGCCGGCCAGCAGAAACACGCCGAGGTCGCGCAGGCGCTTCGCGTCGGCTTCGGCGCGGACGAGCGCGGCCACCTCGTGTCCGCGAATCCGCAGCGCGGCGGCCACCGCACCGCCGATGTAGCCCGTGGCTCCGGTCATGAAGATTCTCATGACCGCGAACAATACAAAAAAGGCCGCCCGAAGGCGGCCTTTCCTTTATTTCTTCCTGGATTCCATGGCTCGCCGGAACGCCAGAGCCATTGCGCTCTCGCCCGCGTTCTCGTCGTTGCGCTCGTCCATGAACTTCGTGTACTCCTCGCGCTCCGCCGCGGCCTTCGCGGCCTCGTGGCTCAGCGAGATGCGCTTGCGCTGCGGGTCGATGCTCATGATGCGAACCATCAGCTTCTCGCCCGGGTGGTGCGCCTGCGTCGGGTCCTGTCCGGGTGCCGTGGTGATCTCCGAGTTCGGGATCAGGCCGGTGAGACCCGGCTCGAGCTCGACGAAGATTCCCGGCGCGGCGCCGTGGTCCACGGTGCCTTCGACCACGCGGCCGATGCCGTAGCGCTGCGAAGCGCTCTCCCACGGATCGTTGACGGCGACGGCGCGCAGCGACAGCGACAGGCGCTTCTTCGACGGATCGACTTCGCGCACCCAACCCTGCACGCTCGTTCCGATGGCCACTTCCGCGTCACCCGGCTTCACGCCGTGCGGGAGCTGCGAGACGTGCACGAGGCCGTCGACGCCCGGCTCCACTTCGACGAAGTAGCCGAAGTCGGTCGAGCGGACGATGCGGCCGGTGAACTGCGTGCCCGGAGCGTAACGCTCGGCCACGTCGTACCAGGGATCTGGCTCCTGGTCTTTCATCGACAGCGAGATGCGCTTGCCGTCGTTTTCGATCTTGATGACTTTGACGTGCACTTCCTGGCCGATCGCGACGACGTCCTTCGGATCGGTCACGCGGCGGCGGCTCATCTCCGAAACATGGAGGAGACCGTCGATGCCGCCGAGGTCGACGAATGCGCCGAACGGCGTGAGCGTCTTCACCTTGCCGGTGAGCTCGGCGCCGAGGACGATGCGGTTGCGGGTTTCGGCGGCGCGCTCGGCGGCCGCTTCCTTGAGCAGCGCGGCGCGGGAGACGACGACACGGCGGCCGTCGTCGGAGAGCTCGGTCACGCGGAACTCGATGGTCTGATTGACGAACGCGTCCGGGTTCTCGATCTTGCCGAGGGCGATCTGCGAGAGCGGACAGAACGCGCGGATGCCGCTGACGTTCACTTCGAAGCCGCCCTTGTTGCGGCCGGTGACCTTCCCTTCGACCGGAAGGCGATTCTCGAACGCCGCGCGGAGCTGGTCGAGCGAAGCGCGCCCTTTGATGAGTTTCCGGCTGACGCGGATCTCCGCACCGGTCTTGACGACCGTCGCCTCGATCTGGTCGCCGACGTCGAGGCCCTCGAGCTCCGCGGTTTCCATCACGGCTTCGGACGGACCGCCGTAGGAGATGTAGGCGTCTTCGCCTGAGATCGACACGATCGTGCCGCGAAGCAGCTCACCCTGCTGCGGGGTCTTGAGGTCCAAATTCTCCATCGCCTCGGCAAAGGACGTAGCCTCGGCGCTCTGGTTCGACTGACTCATGGGAGTTTGCGTTACCTTTCAGTGATTGGTTCTCGGGTCGTGAGAACGGTTGGGACGCGCATCTTACTCGAATTTGCGGGCAAGGTCACGACCGAGCGAACACGGACAACCGCGCTCCGTTCCAAAAAATTTTCAGCTATTCCACTCGGAACGTCACTCGTGCCAGCACCGGCTCCGCCGCTCCGTACGCGCGCAGGTTGTGCCCCTTGTCGAGCGCCTGAATCCACGCGATCGTCCAAAGACCTTTCGCCGCATGCTTCGGCACGCTGATCCGCCCGGTGAAGTTCTGCCCGTCCGGCGACGGATCGAACGAAAACGGGATCCGCTGTCCGCCGATCGCGCCGGCCGGGATCGCCTGGCCGCTGAGACTGGCGACGCCGCACGAATCGTCCTGCACGAGCGCGGTGATGTTGATCGTTCCGCCTTCCGTGTTCGACACGACGGTCGGATTCAGCGCGAGCGCGGTGATCTGCGGCGGACCGGCATCGCAGCTCTGCCCTGAGATGTCGAGCACGATCTGCGAGACCAGCTGGTTGTCGCCCCGGAACGTCGCCATGTTGTTGGCCTTGTCCTGCACCTGAACCTGCTCGAGGCGCCACGCGCCGCAGTCGAGGCACGCCGGAGGCGAGACGGTGCACTCCCAGGCGCCTGCGCTACCCGCGCGGCAGCCAAATCCGATGCGCGCCTGCTTCGACGGACTGACGAACACGCCGCTGACGAGCGCCACGCCGGACTTGTCGTCTTCGGCTTGCACGAACACCGTGTTGCGCTCGCCCGCGTTCATCGAGCGCTTCTCGAGATACACCGACCGCAACACCGGCGGCGCGGAGTCGGAGGCGGACGAGGCGACGCGGAAACTCGCCGACGCCGGCAGCGTACCCGCGGACTGGTTGAGGTTCACGCTGTTGTTCGCGTTGTCGCTGAGCGTGAGGTACTTCACGTTCCAGAGTCCCTCGGCCGCTTCACTCGGGACTTTGATCCTCGCCACGAAGCGATCGCCTTCGCCGTCGCGTTGACACGAGAAACCCTGCAGCGCGCCGCTCGGACTGGAGATCACGCCGGAAACGCTACGAACGCCGGAAAGGTTGTCGGTCACTTGAACGGCGAGCATCGTCTCGCCGTCGTCCTTCACCTGCTGCGGATTGAAGTTGGCGCCGACGAGTTGCGGCGGCGCGACGTCGGTCTCGGGATCTTCTTCACCGCGCGGCTCTTTCTCCGCCCTTTTGGTTTCCTCGCGCCGCTGTTCCTCGGAGGCGCGCGCCTGCTGGTCCTGCTGCGGATTCGGTCGCTGCGGGACGACGTTCGACGACTGGGGCGGCGGCTGTTTCGGCCGATTCATGCCGAGGGCGTTCGCGATCGGATTCACGACGCGGTCGAGGAACGATTCCTTCGGCGCGGGCGGGGCGATCGGCGCGGAAGGAGGCGGAGTGCGAAGCAGCTCGTTGTAACGCTGCTGTCGGGTGCTCGCGGCGGCGGAGGTCGTTCCGATCTCGACGATGGTCCCGGTGTCGGCAGAAGCATTGTCGGTGATCAGACCGGGTTCCCGTCCCTCCCTAACATTGTCGGGACGGGCGGGAGCCTGTCCTACGTTATCGTCCCGCAGCGAGGTGGTCTCGTATGCGCTGAGGCGCACCCAAACCGCGATGCCGAACACGACCGCAAGCGCCGTGAAGAAGATCGGAAGGAATGTCGTCCGTTTCATGGAGATGATGACTCGATGTAGAGCATTTGCGACGCGCGAGTTGTTCCCAATCGCCGTCATTGTTGCATGCTCTGCCGCGGGGCAGACTCTGCCGCCCGAGGTGTCGACGATCGTCGTCCCCATTCGGACGGACCTGGCGCCGATCTCGTCACAGATCGAGGAGCGCGTCGAGAAGCGGTTCGACGGGAAAGCGCGCGAGCGCGGCATCGACGTCCGCTACGAGGCCGCGCGCGAGCCGATCCGCCTGATGATGGTCGGTGCGGGGCTCCACTCATCCACGACGGTGAAGTACGCGATGGAAGCGTGCCGCGGAAAGTTCCCCTGCATCTCATGCGGCTTCGGCGAGGCCCGCCGCGTCGCGGACATCAAGCTGCACACGAAGCTCGACTGGGATCCGGGGTGGCGATTGCGCTCGACCACCACGCTCCTCCCGGTCCACTACGCGAAACGCTGTGAAGTGACGTGGCTCGGCATCGACATCACCCGCCGCTTCGTCGCGCCGCGCGTGGAGGCGCAGCTCGAAGAAGCCGCGCGGATCATCGATCGCAACGTCCCCGCGATGACGAACATCCGCCCGCAAGCGCAACAGATTTGGGCGTCGCTGCAGACTCCGATCGAGCTCGCGCCGCGCACGTGGCTCGTGCTCGAGCCGACGGAGGTCGCGCTGTCGCCGATCACCGGCGCGCAGACGACGGTGACGACGACGCTCGCGCTGCGCGCGACGACGCGCGTGGTGGTCGGCGAGAAGCCGGTCGCCGTACAACGTCCGCTTCCGTCGCTCAAACGCGCCTCGTCCGCAACGCCCGCAGCGATGCGTGTTCCGTTCGATCTCGAATTGCCGTACGACGACGCGAGCCGCCTGGCGACGCGCGACTACGGCGGACGCACGTATCAGGTGAATGGGCGCCCGCTGACGCTGACGTCGATTCGACTCGCGCCGTCGACGGCGGGTCGCGTGCTCGTGGAGGCGACGATCGACTATCGCGGCGGGCGTCTGCGCAACTACAGGGGTGCGGTGTTTCTCGAAGGCACGCCGATGTTCGATCCCGCGACGCAGACGATCGTCTTTCCCGATCTCAATTACTCGCTCGATCCGAAACGCCGCGGCCTCTTCGCGCGCATCGCCGAGCGCGTCACGCACGAATCGATCCGCGCCCGCCTCCGCGAAAGCGCCCGCTTCCCCCTCGGCCCGCGCATCGCCGAAGTGCGCGCCGAGATCACGCGCGCTCTGACTCGCCAGCTCGCACCGGGCGTGTCGTTGCGCGGGCGCGTGGACGCGATCGAGCCGAAAACGGTGACGCCGCTGGCAAACGTGATCTCGATGAGGATCGTCGCGACGGGAGTCGCGGAGGTGGAAATCGGAACGCTGGCGTCCTCGCCGGCTGGCCCGCAGGCGTCCCGCGCCTGCGTTCTGCGGGGCGGCGAGGACGCCGCCCGGCCAGCCGCCGGGGACGGCGGCGTTCCACTAGTTCCCATTCGGATTGAACACATCCTCGATCTTCATCTCGAACGTCTTCGCGATCGCGAACGCGAGCGGCAGTGATGGATCGTACTTTCCCGTCTCGATGGCGTTTACGGTCTGGCGGGAAACGCCGAGGCGTTCGGCGAGCTCCGCTTGCGACCAGCGGCGCTCGGCGCGGAGGACGCGGAGGCGGTTGTCCATCACTGCTCCTCCGCCACCGCATAACGGCGCGCGCCGATCCACTGTCCGCCGATCCAGACGATGAACAACACCAACCCGCCGTCGTTCACGTCCAGTTTCGGTGCGCCGAGGCGCTCGCAGAGGCGATAGCACATCATCGCGACGAGACCGGCACCGAACGCGAACGCGAGCGCTTCGAGATGCACTTTCCGCAGCAGTTCATCAGCGTTCCGCAGGAATACGATGTAGCTCCGCATCGCGGCAACCATCAATATCGCTGTTGCCGTGGTGAGCGCCCATCCCGCTGCGGTGGGGATGAAGTTTCCGTCGATCAGGATCGTCGCCGCCGCAAACGTCAGCATCGCGGCGGTCATCCACCAGGTGAAGACGCGGTAATTCCGGCCGTCGCGGGCGGTGTAGAGCAGAGAACAGGTCATCGGGAGCCTCCTAGTCAAGTTTACTTGACACAAGGTAGGTCTGGCATGACTGTTTGTCAAGGAAACTTGACTTAATAGGACAAATAGGACGAATAAGACCTATAGGTCCCATAAGTCCTCTTTGTCCTAGTTCGATCAATCCCCTTTGATGTGGTCGAAGAACGCGTCGCTTGCGACCGGGCGTCCGAGGAAGCGCTCGACCAAGTCGCGGGCGGGCTCCTCGCTGCCGCGGCTGAGGATCATCTCGCGGAAGCGGCGTCCCATTTCGGTGTTCATCAGATCCGCGCCGAACGCGGAGACGAGATCGAGCGCAATCACCTTCGCCCACATGTAGCCGTAGTAGCCGGCCGCGTAACCCGAGGCGATGTGCTCGAACGTGCCGGGGAACTGCGTCGGCTCGACGTGGCCCATGGGCGTCTCGCCTTCCATCCGCGCCCACACCGCCAGCGCGCGGCCGGGAGTCTCGCTCGACAACGCCATGTCGAACGACGCGTAGAGCAACTGTCGTCCGTAGTCGATGCCTGAGCCGAACTTCTTCGCGGAGTTGAGACGCTCGACGAGCGACTCGTCGACCTGCGGACAGTCAGCGCAGTGATCGCCCAGCAGCGACAGACTCTCCATGCGGCTCGCCCACTCCTCGTACATCTGCGACGGCGCTTCGACGAAATCGCGCTGCACGCTCGTGCCCGCGTGGGCAAGGTAGTGCGTCGTCGACAGCACGCCGTGCAGCACGTGGCCGAACTCGTGGAGCAGCGTCTCGAGCTCGTCGTGCGTCAGCCCCTGACGATTGAAGTTCGTCACCAGCACGCTGATCGGATTGCGTCCGCTGCGGCGGCTCACGCCGCGCACCGGCCACGCGGCCGCGTGTTTGTACTTGCCGTCGCGCGGATAGAGATCGAGGTAAATGCCGCCGACGTGCTCGCCGGTCGCGGCATCGAGCACGTCGAGGTAGATCACATCTTCCTGCCACACTGGCACCTCGGCACGCTCGAAGCGGACGCCGTACAGGCGCTCGCTGATGTCGAGCATCCAACGCACGGTCGGCTCGGACGGGAAGAATTTCCGCAGCTCTTCCTGATCGATCGCATAGCGCCGTTCGCGCAACCGCTCGCGGTAGAACGACACGTCCCAGCGATTGATGCGCGTCGATTCCGGATTCGTTCCGGCGATCTCCGCCTTCAGTTCCGCGAGCTCCGACAGATCGCGAAGCTCGGCCTCGGTGACGACACTGCGCACGTCCTCGAGGAAGCTCTTCACCGTGTCGGGGTTCTCGACCATCCGCCGCTTCGTGACGTAATGCGCGAAGCTCGGCACTTCGTAGAGATCCGCAATTTCCTTGCGCAACGCGGTGATCTCGTCGAGCACGTCCAGGTTGCGCGCCGTCCCGCGGAGCGTGTTCGCCGTCCAGTAGCGGCGCCGCGCATCTTCGTCGAGGGCGTTCATGAGGAACGGGACGTAGTCCGGATAGTCGAAGCCGACGACGACGTTCCCGTTCTCGTCGCGAGGCATGCGGTCGAGCCACGACTGCGGCAGACCGCGGCATTCGTCGGGCGTGAAGGTGAGCCGCGTGGCGTTTTCGCGGATGTTCTTCGCGAACTCCTGCCCGAGCTCGGTCAGCCGCTCGGAGATTTCTTTGAAGCGTTGCCGCTTCTCCGCCGGCAGCGATACGCCGCTGTCCTCGAACGCCTCGAGCAGATGCTTGCGAAGCTCGCGCGCGGCGATCGACTTCGGCGCGATGCGCTGCACGCGCTCGTAGAAGGCCTCGTTCTGGAAGACGTCGGTGAGGAAGCTCGACTCCTGCACCAGCGCGACGTCGGCCGCGTCGCGGACTTCGCTGTTCGGATGGACGCTGTTGAGAAGCGAGATCGGACCGAACGCGTCCTCGAGCACGGTGGCGGTGTCATCCCAGACGTCGAGGATGTTCTCGACGGTGGCGGATTCGATCGGAACGGATTCGATGCGCGTCAGCAACTCGCGGGCGCGGACGAGCGCACGCTCGCACGCTCGCGTCACTTCGGAAGCATCCAGGATCGGGATCGTTGCGCGTTCAGCGGACTGTGGCCGCGGAAGGGTCTCGGTGGTCATCGCGGGGGCGCCATTCTATGGCCCAATGGATATCGCGTAAACCGCGTCCCTACCTCGTCAGCAGCGGATACGGATTCACCGGCTCGCCTTTCCACCACTCCTTCGTCGGCGGAAGGTCGTCGATGGAGAAATGAAGGTGCGGCGTTCCGATCGGCGCGTTGCCGCTCGTGCCGACGTACCCGATGACGCGCCCCTGCTCGACAAAGTCGCCTTCGGCAAGTCCATCGGCGTAGCGGTCGAGGTGCGCGTAGTAGTAGACGCGCGCTTCGTCGCGGTCGAACTGATAGATGGTGAGTCCGCCGCCTTTACTCGTGAAGAGCTTGCGGATCGTGCCGTCGACGGATGCGATGACGGGAGTCCCGCGCGGCGCAAGGATGTCGAGCGCATGATGCGTGCGGCCACCGCCGCGGGATTCGGCGAAAGTGTCGCGAAGCTGGCTCGGCTCGACGCCAAGAACGGGAATGATTGCGTTGCCGAGCGCGGGAGTGGGGAGCGCCGGCGCATCACGGAGCGCCGGCGGACCGGCCGCCGAGCCGGCGGCGCTCCCAACCACCAGAGCGACCACCACGCCGGCGCCGAGGATCCACCCCGCGAGCAACACACCAAACGTTCGCACGAGTCCGATAATGGCCAGACCCATGCCTGAACTTCCCGACGTCACGGTTTATCTCGACGCGCTCCAGTCGCGTCTGCCTGGACAGACGCTCAACAAAATCCGGCTCGCGAGTCCCTTCGTCCTCCGCACCGTCGATCCTTCGCCGCGCGATCTCGAAGGAAAAAAAGTCACCGGCCTCCGCCGCCTCGGCAAACGCATCGTCCTCGAATTCGAGAACGACCTCTTCCTCGTCATTCACCTGATGATCGCGGGCCGCTTCAAGTGGCTCGCACCCGGCGCGAAGATCCCCGGCAAGATCGGCCTCGCCGCGTTCGACTTCGACAACGGCACGCTCGTGCTCACCGAGGCTGGCTCGAAGCGGCGCGCGTCGATGCACATCGTGCGCGGCGAAGACGCACTGCGCGAGCACGACCGCGGCGGCCTCGAGCCGCTCACGATGACGGCCGAACAGTTCCGCGAAGCGCTCACGCGCGAGCGCCACACGCTCAAACGCACGCTCACCGACCCGCACACCTTCAGCGGCATCGGCAACGCCTACTCCGACGAGATCCTCCACCGCGCGCGGCTCTCGCCCGTTCAGATGACGACGAACCTCGACGACGAAGAGCTCGATCGTCTCTTCCACGCGACGCAGACCGTCCTCGAGGAATGGATCGCTCGCCTCCGCGCCGAGACCGGCAGCGGCTTCCCTGAGAAAGTCACCGCCTTCCGTCCCGAGATGGCCGTCCACGGCCGCTACAACCTCCCCTGCCCCGACTGCGGCTCCCCCGTCCAGCACATCGTCTACGCCGAAAACGAGACGAACTACTGCGCACGCTGTCAGACCAAGGGGAAGTTGCTCGCGGATCGGTCACTTTCGAGACTTCTGAATGTGGATTGGCCGAAGTCGATCGATGAACTCTAGTCCCCCAGCCCTGAGCGAAGCCGAAGGGCCAAGTTAGCAGCAACGCTGCGCAATCCCACCGACGCCTGCACGTGCATCGCGCTTCGTGCACGCGCAGCGTTGCTGCTAACTTGGCCCCTCGACTGCGCTCGGGGCTGAAAAAACGGCTCTAACGTTTCCCAAACCTGCGCGTCTATGCCTATGACGACATGCTGCAAGCGGCGATGACCACGGTCCTCCATCCCGTCCCGGCATCCTCGGGTTCCGAGGACCGACGCATTGCGGCCGCGTGCGCCGCTGGCGACGCGCAGATCTTTGAAGATATCTACCGGCGCTTCGGCGCGTCGCTGAAGAGCATCGCCTGGAATCACCTCGGCAACATCTCCGATGCCGAGGATGCCGTCCAGGAGACGTTCCTCAAGATCCATCGTTCCGCGTCGACCTACACCGGCGAGGCTTCGTTCTCGACGTGGATCTTCCGCATCCTCGTCAACACCTGCTACGACGTTCTGCGCAAGCGCAAACGCCGCATCGACGAGGCTCCGATCGAAGACATGGTCGAGACGGCCGAGCGAACCGCACCGAGCGTCGACGAAGCCAAGCGCATGACCCTGCGCAAGCTCCTCCACGAGCTCCCGGAGCAGCGACGCAGCGTCTTCACGCTGTTCGAGATCGAAGGACTCTCGCACGCCGAGATCGGCGAGATCCTCGGCATCACCGAAGGCAATTCGAAGTGGATCCTCTTCGCGACGAAGAAGGATCTTCAGACCAAGTGGAAACGAAAATGACCATCACCTGCAATCAGATCGACGACCTCCTCTTCGACGGCTCGCCGCTGGCCATGGAAACGGCGGCGCGCCACGCGGCGGAGTGCGACGCGTGCGCGCAGACGCTCGCCGCGTGGAACGAGCTGTCGGACACCGCCCAGTCGCTGCGCACGACCTGGGACAACGACACGCTCTGGCCGCGCATCGAGCGCGCCATCCGCGCGGAGAGAAAGCGTCCGATGCGATGGACGTCGCGCGCGGCCGCCGCGATCTTCATCATCGCCGCCCTCGGCGCGCCGCTGTTCTACATGCTGCGCGTGCAGACCCGCGAGGCCGCGTTCGACCGCACCATCATCCGCGTGAGCGCTCTCGACGAGGTCGAGCGTACGGAGCGCGACTACACCCGGGCGATCCGGAACCTCGAGAAGCTCACCGACGCGAAGCTCGAGGATTCCGAATCGCCGCTCATGGTCTCGTACAAGGAAAAACTGATGCTGCTCGATGACGCCATCGCCGAATGCGAGGCCAACATCGATCACAACCGACAGAACGCGCACCTCCGCAAGCAACTGCTGGCCATGTACTCCGAAAAACAGCAGACGCTCCAGGACGTGTTGAGAGAGGACTCCGATGTTTCGAACCCGTAGTCTCCGCGCGCTTGCCGCGCTCTTGCTGACCATCTTCGCCGTCTCGGTTTTCGCGGAGGACGACGAAGACCGTTTCGAACTGAAGTTCGCCAAGGACCTGCAGTTCCGCGGCGGCCGCGTCACCGTCGATCACGCTTTCGGCAAGCTCGTCATACGCACGCACGCCGGCAGCGACGTGCAGGTGCGCGCCACGATCCGCTCTTCGGACGAGGCAATCGGCAAACAGATCCGCATCCTCACCGACTCGGACGCCGGCGGCGTCACCGTGGAAACCGACTACCCGGAGATCCGCCGCTCCCACGGGCATCTCTCGTACTCCGTCGACATGACCGTGACCGTGCCGGCGAACGCGCCGCTCACCGCGCGGAACCGCTTCGGCAACACGGACGTGCGCGGACTGCAGACCGCGAGCTCGATCGAGAACAAGCAGGGCGCGATCAAGTTCGCCGACGGCCGCGGCGCTCAGTCGATCAGCAACTCGTTCGGCGCAGTCGAGGTGATCGGCAATCGAGGCAACCTCACCGTGTCGAACGCCAACGGGTCCGTCAACATCCGGGATGTCGACGGCGCGCTCAACGTGTCCAATCGCTTCGGCGAAGTCGACGTCGCGGACGTGAAGAATTCCGCGACCATCACCAACGCGAACGGGGCGATCGAGGCGATGGACATCGGCGGCTCGTTGAAGGCAACCAACGCATTCGGCAGCGTCAAGGCCTCGACCATCTCTGGCTCCGCCGACATCACCACCAGCAACGCGCGCGTGGACCTGTCGAACGTGAACGGCTCGGCGGTCGTGCGGAACTCGTTCGGCAGCGTCGTGGCCACGACCATCCGCGGGGACTTCACCGTCGACGGCAACAACTCGAAGGTCGACGCGAGCGGCATCGGCGGCAACGCGAAGATCGATACCGGGTTCGGCGGCGTGACGCTGCGCGAGGTCGGCGGCATGGCCACGATCACGAGCAACAACGGAAGCATCAAGGTCAGCGACGTCAAAGGCGCGCTCGACGCGGAGGCGCGCTTCGGCTCCGTCCTGGCCGACCGCATCGGAGGTGCGGCGAGCGTCGACAGCGCGAACGGCAGCGTCACGCTCAAGGACATCGGCTCGTCGACGCGCGTGAAGGCGACGTTCGGTCCGGTGTTCGTCGACGGCGTCGGCGGCGCGGTGACGGTCTCGAACGCAAACGGCTCGGTCTCCGTGGCCGGCCTGCGCGGCAACGGCTGTCACCCCGTTTCACTGACGACGAGCTTCAGCTCGATCAAAGTCGCGCTGCCGGAGAGCGTCGGCTATACCGTCAATGCGCGCACGTCGTTCGGACGCATCCACACGGACCTGCCCGTGACGACGACCAGCGTCAGCGACGCCGCCCTCACGGGAACGATCGGCCGCGGCGGATGCAAGCTGGACCTGGTGAACGCGAACGGGAACATTACGATCAGCAAAGAATAGTTGGCGGTTGACAGTTGGCGGTTGGCGGGAGATCCCCCGCCCTTTCTCCCGCCAACTGGCAACCGATCAGAACGTCCGCGTGTACGTGAAGACGAGAAGATGCCGAGGTCGCTCGGGCCGGTTGCGGCGCCCACAACGTGAAGTAGCGCACCAGGTGAACTCGTACCGTTTCCGACCTGGCCGCCGTTGTAGTAAATCGGACCGCTGCCGGCCGGCGGTGGGGGCAGCCATTGTGCACCTGCATTCACACTCAACAAGATACTGGCGGCGATCGCCATAGTTCTGATCCGCATGACGACAGTTCTCCCAAGGAGTCAGGTAAAGTCGCGAGCGTGGTGTTCGCCAACATGCTTTCCGCGAGCGGTTCGAGCTCGGATCGCGAAAGACGTTGAGAATCTGGCGTAACACGCTGCATACTCGGTTCATCGCCGAGGACCGGCGGTTTGTGTCACCCGCAGGGCGCGATTCTCGAGAGCTATTTGGACGGGAGTGACCGTTGATTTCAAGCGATTCCAGCAAGGATCCGATTCAGTTTGCGGCACGCATGCACCCAGTTGAATGGTCGACGCCTGTGGCCGTGGGTGCGCACTTCGCAGCGAGGTATTGGCACAGTGTCGACTTTGCGCTGCAGTCGTTCCCCGGGAGAATCATCGGTGCTGCGACGTTGGAGGCCGTCGATGTCACGCGGCGCTGGGACAGGCTCCTCGGATCCGTTCTGTGGCTGCTCTTCGGCGCGGCCCTGGTCATTGTAGCCGCGTACCTCGCGAGAGTGTATCTGTTGCCCCGTATCTTCAGCCGGACGTCCGTGAGTCGCCTTCGCGCGTCCTTACGCCCGGTTCACGTGTTGTCATGCATTTACGCCCTTACGGTTGCTCTCCTCCCTCCAGATCCTGAGGTTGGCACCTTTCTGAAGCTGTTGTTGCTCGCCGCGTTGTACGCGTCCATCGCTGCCATCGTAGTCTCACTGCGGCGTCCACTGATGCCCGGGGTCCTGCACTCCATCGCGATTGTGACGCTCGCGTGTTACGTCGGTTTGTGGCTCGTGTTACTGAAGCAGCCGCCCACGGCGCTATCGGCAATCGCAGCAATCACATTCGTCGTCGTTGCCGCTGGATTGCTGATCCGATTGGCTCCCCGCGGCCACGCGCGTCGCCGCGCGATCCGTCGCGCGGTCGAGGTCGGCGCGATCCCGCTTGCTTTGTTGCCCTCCATCGGCTTTCTCGGCCCCGAGTTGTCATACTCTCTCGGCATCCGATTCAACGTCGCGGTTCCAATCGCCGCCGCGCAGATCGCGTTAGTGCTCTCGGCAATGGTCCTGGCGATCGGCGTCGGTGTTGTTGCGCACAGGCGCGACGTCATCCGCACACGA
Source organism: Thermoanaerobaculia bacterium (assembly GCA_035999335.1). GTDB lineage: Bacteria > Acidobacteriota > Thermoanaerobaculia > Gp7-AA8 > Gp7-AA8 > QHVT01. The sequence continues at coordinate 36,510 of DASYGV010000100.1, forward strand.
TTCAGCCGGCTTACGGCGCCGCTCGCGATGGCCGGGCTTGTTGCAGCGGCCTTCCGTCTTCCGATTGGCGAGAAGCTGAAGATCGACGTGCATCACATGGGAGAAAACCTGCTGCCGGTGCAGCAGTGGCTTGACTTCGGCAGACTTCCGTACATTGATTTGCTGCCGACGCACGGCCTTGCCAGCGGTTTAGGGTACGCCTTGCATCGCGTGGTGTATGGCTTCGACTCCATCGACGCCACGCAGCTCGTGTGGCCATTGCTACGGCCGGTCGGCTTCGTCGCAACGTACTTCTTGATCCGTGCTTTGACTGGCTCGGTCAGTTTCGCCTTTGGCGGCCCACTCCTTCTGTACACGTTTCTCCATCCAAATCTTGGCCACATGGCGCCGTTCTACTCGGTAGCGTTTTTCGGAATCGTTGCCTTGGGGCGGGCCTTTCGTCGGGCTACTCCGGGTCGGTTCCTTGGTGTCGGCTTGTGGATCGCGTTCGTGGCGTTGTTCCGGCTGGACGCTGCGGTTGCGCTCACGTTCGTGGTGGTCGTCGTGTCGGTACTGTACGTGATCGCCGGCTCGTGGAAATTGCTGCGGAACCGGGCCGCGCTGGCGGCTCGTTTCTTTGTCGTCCCGACAATTTGCGTCACCGTCTACCTGATGATCCTCTTTGCGACGTCCGACGAGCCACTGAAGACGCTAACGCTGATGCGCGCGTTTCTGACTCCGGGGTTCCAAAGCCTCAACGGAAGCAGCCTGCAGCTCGTGTCGCCAAAGATATGGTTTGTCAACACCAACCTTCTTCATATTTTGATGCCCTGGCTGACGGCCATCCTAGGCGCTGCCATCGCCCTCCGCGTCTGGCATCGTCAGTCGCAAGGCGAACGTCCGGACTGGCGAGGGCTAATGTTTGTCGCGCTGGTTGGCTACAATTTCCACGTGCTCAATCGCGCGCTGGATCGCTTTACGGACGGCGTCGTCGGCATTGACCATCCCGCCAACTACTCAATGGCCTATTCCCTCTTTGCGGTTGCCGTAGGTGTCCAGTTGCTGAATCCGCCGAAGCGTTACGCCTTTCCGACGGCGTGGATCCTGGCAGCGGGCTTCACGATCGTACTCACGCCGCCGCAGCTTCTCGCCTATGTGCCCAAGCACGTCGCACGCGCGGCAATCGATCGCGTCGGTGTGCCTGCCGCGACGTCGGACCTGCTTTCACTCCGATACAAGACCGACCCGCGTGTCGCGGCCGGTATCCTCGAGCTCGAGAAGTACATGGACGAATCACTGCGACCAGGCGAGACATTCGTCGAGCTTGGCAGCCAGCCGTTACTGCATGTCCTGCTCCGGCGTCCTCGGCCCGGATTCTTGGTTTTTCAAACGGCCACGAGCGGCGAGACGTTTCAGAAGGACTTCGTCCGTCGTTGGGCGAACACACCTGCTCCGCTCGTCGTTCTGCACGGCGGCGAGCTGTGGTTGGTTGACGTGGATGGCGTTCCGGATGCGATGCGCAATTATCGTCTGCACGAATTCCTCCATCACCACTACCAACTGCATGGCCGCGTCGGCCCCTACGTGATCTATGCAAGACGGCCTGTTGCACGCGCGGCGACCCCTGTTCCACATCGTTTCGACCGTGCGTTGCCTCACCGTGGAATGTCGATTTCGACAACCGCCGACGAGCTTACCGCCAGTGTCGCCGCTTTGGGCTCCATCGTCGAGATCCCCTTGCAACAGGAGATCAATGTCAGCAGCGATCAGGAGATCGTCGCGGAGTTTGATTTTCGCGCCGATATTGGCGGTGAGTTCGCCGTACGGTTTGCATCCGCCGGGACGATTTCGAATCCGGTCGGCTTTGCGTCCGCTGGCGAAAGGTGGACCAGGTACCGCGTCAGTTCACCCCTGCTGTTTCACGGTAAGGTCGACCGGCTCCGACTCGACCCGCCTCCGAACATTTCGGACGGGCGGTTTTCCGTTCGCGCAATGACGATCACGGTGGGCCCGAAAGTGCGGCACTTTGAAGATCCGGCAGTCGCTGGAATCTATGACCTCCGCTTTTTACCGTTACTCTGGGGCGAGCACGATCCACTCGATGCGCCGAATCGGACCGTCGTGCGCTGGGAAGTCGCGCGGCACGCCGTATTGGCACCCGGCACCGAGGTCGCGTTTCCAGTCGGTATCGCACCTGAGCCGGCGAACTACATTCATGTAGAAGCATCGGCAGGCTCGCCGGGCGAATTGTTCGTTGGCTATGACAAAGCGGCCATGCCGACGTCACAAGGTTTCCGGTTCGCACTGAAGCCGGACGGACAAATGCACAGGTACTTCATTCGAGCATCGCCGCAACCTCATTGGTTCGGCGACCGAAGCATGATCGCACGCCTGACATTGCGCAATGACACTCTCTCAGCTGTAACTGTCAGTCGTATCGCAATTCGATCGGGTGATTGAAGGATGTCGTGTTCGCTCATCTGAGAATCTCAGAACGTGCGCGTGTAGGTGAAGATGAACGAGCGCGGGGCACAGTTGCGGATCGGAGGCGAGAACTTCGCCCCCTGGATCTCGCGCTGCGCAAGAAACGCGAGCGCCTCGTCGCCCGTGCCGTTCGACACGAGCTTCGTGTTCGTGACCGAGCCCAGCACATTCCAACACGGCGGACAGCAACGTCTCGCGGTCGGACGACGCGCGGCACCAGCCGCGCGTCGCCGACGTCATCACCGAATGGCTCGGCGCAAATCCTGAACTTGTGATGCGTAAAAACGCGCATTCGCAAGAGGTTCCGTCCCGAACGATTCATTGCCGAGTCCGAATGCAAACCGCAGCGAGTTGATCTTGCTCATCAGGTCCGTGAAATGCGCATCGTCGATGAGCTGGTCCTTGAGGGCAGACTCGAGCGCCTGCTCGTCCGTGTACAGACGAGAGAAGTTGTCGCTCAGATCGATGTCCGCGACCTGATTCAGAATTCTGCGGAGCTCCGTGAGGTGCAGAGCCCTCACGAGCGTCCCGCTGGATACAGAAAGATCGGTCAGAACCCAGGAGTGGCTGAAATCCACGTTACTGGGATCCGAATCCACTGCCGGCGGCCCGTCTTTCCTGGCTCGAACGCGATACAACGCCGCCAAGGAGGGCGGGAGCGTGCCATCCGTAAGCGTCGTGCCCGTGACGGGTGAACCGAGCTGCTGCCACGACCCACCCGCGACGCGGCGTTCCACGACGTACCGATTCGCGCCACTGACCGAATTCCAGGACAACGCGATGCTGCCGTCCGGATTTGCGGTTGCCTCGAAGTCCTCCGGTGGCGGCGGAGCCGGCGTGACCACTGCGATGTCGCTGTCCGCGGCGCCGCAACCCGTCACTCTCACCCAATATCCAGTCTCTTCTGACGGGTGCCTCGTCAGAGTCGGCCCTGTTTCACCGCTCAAGGGGAACGAATCCGCAGCGCCTCGCCTCGACCCTGACGCAAAATCGTCGTTCACTTGAAACCACTGGTACGAAAGCGGGGCCGTCCCTGTTGCGGAAAAACTCAAGACCGCTGGATTCGACGCAGTGCTCGGCCCGTCCTGTGGATGCGCCGAGAAACTCACGTCGCTCGCCCGGAGAAACTCATTCGGCGTCGACCCATCCGTCACGTCGTCCGTATCCAGTGTACTGTCGTCGAGAACGCCATTGCTCGCGCGCGCCAGAAGAAGGTTGTACACATCGTCCGGCGCCATGGTCGAATTCGCCTGTAAGTACCCGGCGACCACACCGGCGACCATCGGAGCAGACCACGAAGTACCGCTGCTCGGATCTCGATAATCCGTCGCACTCCTTCGCTGAGCATTAACAATGCCCTTGGCCGGCGCAAATAGCGTCACGCAAGGTCCTGCGTTCGAACCTGCGCCTTCGTTGCCCGCCGAGGGGCACGCGCCCGTACACTTCCAACGGGCGTCGAGGGTCGGCTGCGTGCCATCATAGCCCTGCCCCGGTTCGTTCAGCAGCATGGAACCGCCGACAGTAATCACTTTGTCGCGGCGATTCACCACCGGATTCCACCGGGAAAACGCGCCCGGCGCCTGCTGACAGGCATCCATGCCCTGGTTGTTGGCCGCCGCGATGACGGTAACGTTGTCCGCAATGAGGTTTCCGACAGCCTGCTGAACGGTGCTTCCAGTTCCCAATACTCCCGTATCAAGGATCGGCTCCCACACGCTCAGCGTCGCGATCGCCGCAGTCTTTGGAGTGGGCAAGCTGCTGCGGTCTTGGAGCACCCACTCGAGGCCCTCGATGAGCATTTGCGTCGTCTGATACTCTTCTACGGTTGCCGGTACACCAATGTGCTCCTGCCATACGATTCCCGGATCTGAGTCGTTCGGGTTGTCGTCGACGAACTGTCCGTTTGCGTCCGGCATCCAGTCCTGGGCACGGTCTGTCGATGCCCTTCCGCTGGTCACCGCTATCCAACGCTTATGCAGTTTCCAGAAAGAGGAATCGGGCGGGTCCTCCACGTCGTGCACCCAATCGCCGACGTCGTACCACTCACCGGGTATGCGATATCGCGTTCTGTATCCGTCGCACCGCGCCACCTTCACCGGAATGATGGCCGCATCCTTTGCGATACCGACCTTCTTGCCTGCGGCGATCGAGGCCACGCCGGTCCCATGTCCCGCGTTCAACTCACCAGTGTAATTATCGTCATCTGTTTGAGCGGGGATACTCCCTGGACCTCCTGGACCTATTGGCAACGGCCATCCACCACACGGATCGTTCGCGGGAAATGGATCGTCGGTCGCATTCTTGCCCTGGGCTACCCGCGAGTTGCCATTCGCGTCGAGGAATTCCGAATGATTGCCCTGTACGCCGAAGTCGATCACATAGATTTTGACCGACGAACCCGTTGTGCAATACGAAAATGACCTGCTCGGGATGGCCGAGTCCTGATCGACGCGATCGAGGAACCAAAGCCGGTTGTCGGACGTCGGTGGACAGTTCTGCCCGTTCGGCAGAGGGCAGGTGGCAGGATCACGATCGGTCGGCATCGTCGTCGCCGAGATGAAGGTCCGGCCGTTTTCTTCCACATATTCGACCATCGGATGCCGACTGAGTGCTTCGGCGCGGGCGGCCGGCATCTGAACATAAAATCCCTTCACTGCACGAGTCCAGATTTTCACCGGTTCCGTTTCGTGCGTGCGTGCCAGAGCGCGCGCGAGTCCTGGGACATCGCCTGTCGAGACGTCATTTCGAAATACGACCAAATACTGACCCTTGATCGCATGTTGCTTTCTCACAAGTTTGGGCTCGGCAAGCTTCAATCCAGCCGGCGGATCGGCGAAACCGATCGCTGCGGCCAGCAAGGCGGTCAATGAAAACAGCGTTCGAAGGATTCTCATCGTCACTCCGTTCTTCTGAGCATTTACAGAGCGATGGTGTCTATTGCAGCGACAACAGAACGAGAATCTCGCCTTCGCCTTCTGGAAGCGCTTCCAGCGCCTTGCCGATGATCGTGCCCGGCTGGTGGAACGCGCGGCCGTTCATCTCCATCGGCTCCGAGCGCATTGCGGTGCCGGGGCGATCGCCACTCACAAGAAGATCGCCGATGCGGATCGGAGCGCGGGTCGCATCGGCGTGCACCTTTACGCGGCCGGTCGTTGCGACCTGCTCCTTGTCATCGCCTTCGACGCCGAGGATCAGGCCCGGCTGCTCCGAAACGACGCCGGCAACCGCCGTGTCATAGGCGCGATGCGAAGGCATGACCTGGTTCGGCGTAGATGGATCGAGAACGACAACAGTTCCCGGAGCCATCTCTACGCTCGCCGGAACCCATTCCGCGACATCCTGATAATGAGCACGAATGATCGTTCCCGTGACCGTGCCATTCACGTGGGTATTTCCGGAGACATACAGCCTGTAGCTCGGCGACGCCGCAGCGCCAAGGCCAACGTTGCCATCGACGACCAGCGACGCGTTCGTCCTCAACGTGCTTGCGGAGTCGCGGTAGAGCGTCGCGTCGACCGCACTGCTTCCGGCGCCCCATCCGAGCGTTCCGCCGCCGCTCACCTGAAACCGGTTGTACGATTCCGGCACGCCCAGCGCCACACGCGATTGAAGAATCAGCAGCGAATGATTGACAGCGGTGCTGTTCACCGCAAATCCGATCGAAGGGTAATACTGCCCCGCGCCGGCATCGGAATAACCGAATCGAAGTTCCTGGTCCATTGGCATGATGACGCGGGACGGCACTGCGCTGGAGCTCCAGATTCCATCGGATGTGTAGGTAGAGTAACCAGCGCGGCCGGAGATCCGACTGCTGGCGTAGATATCGCCATTGACATGCAATTTCGCCGCTGGTGTCGACGTCCCGATGCCCACTTGTCCGCCCATGGGCTGAAGGGCCAGGGCATACGGGCCCCACGCCACGCCTCGGTTGAGCGTCTGAAGAAATCCGTAGCTGTTTTCCGTCTCGAAGCCGGCGAGCAGTTCTCTTCCGGGATTCGTACTGCCGGACAGCTCGAGCTGAACGACGTTTCCTGCATTGAACCCAGCGGCGGTCAGATCACCGATCACATTCAGCTTGCTAGTAGGCGCGGACGTCGATCCGACCCCCACCCACAAAGGGAACGTGTAAGTCCCTCCGCCGGTGTTGGCGCCGAAATTCCCGGCGGACACGTTCGTGGCATTCACCGTCTGCGCTGACGTCCGTCCGGCGACCATAACCAAGCTGCACAAAGCCAATGAACCAATTACACGTTGAATCGTATTCATTTCAGAATCCTTTCATCGATCATGTTTCGTGTAGACACATCTTTCCCACCGTACATCGAGGGATGGAAAACGTCGACGCGTGCGAACAACGCGTGCGAACGCTGCTCCAATACGGAACGGCACCTATGTGCGGTTGCCGTGAGATGATTCTCAGAAGAGTGTGATCACTAGTGGCAAATGTATTCCTAGATTCGATTGCTCTTCGACTGAGCACGCCAATCGTCTACGCCCGTATGCATAAACACACCTTTCCCCGCTCGGTTACGCCGACTGGGAAGGAACGTTGTTTGCTGGGATCGAAGCGGATCGATCGAAGGCAGGCAGAATGCCATGATCGCAGATGCTTGTCAAGAAACAAAGCAGCAGCTTCGAGCCAAAGTGGCATCCGTCACTATGTCGACGTTCGCAACGACAATTGGGTCAGATACTTCTCCCCACCGCCGGCACAATGATGCGCAACTCATCCATCAACCGCGCGAACTGATCCGGATACAACGACTGCGGCCCATCGCATACCGCCTTCTCGGGATCGTGGTGCACTTCAATGAGCACGCCGTCGCCTCCGGCGGCCACTATGGCCCGTGCGAGGGGCATGACCTTGTCGCGACGGCCGACCGCGTGCGAGGGGTCTGCAATGATCGGCAGGTGGGAGAGCTTGTCGATCACCGGTATCGCGGAGATATCCAGCGTATTGCGCGTGTACGTTTCGAACGTGCGGATGCCGCGCTCGCAGAGGATGACGTCGTAATTGCCACCGGCCATGATGTATTCGGCGGCGAGGAGCCACTCCTGGATCGTCGCGCTCATGCCGCGCTTCAGCAGAATCGGCTTGCGCACCTGGCCGAGCGCGCTCAATAGATTGAAATTCTGCATGTTGCGCGCGCCGACCTGCAGGATGTCGACGTACTCGAGCATTTTCTCGATCTGGCCGAGCTCCATGACCTCGCTCACCGTGGCCATGTCGTTCTCGTCGCCCGCGGCGCGGAGGAGCTTCAATCCTTCGACGCCCATTCCCTGAAACGCATAAGGCGACGTGCGCGGCTTGTAAGCGCCGCCGCGCAATACGCGCGCCCCGGCTTTGGCGACGCGGCGGGCGGTCTCCAACATCTGGGTCTCGTTTTCGATCGTGCACGGGCCGGCCATGACCACGACCTTGTCGCCGCCGATCTCGACGCCGCGCGCATTGACGACGGTCTTGTGCGGACGGAACGTGCGGCTGGTGAGCTTGTACGGCTCGCTGACGCGCACGACTTCCTGCACGCCCTCGAACAACTCGAACTCGCGCGGATCGATCGTGTCGACGCGGCCGACGACGCCGAGGACGGTCTGGTCGGAGCCGGTGGAGCGGTGGACGTCGAACCCGCGGCCACTGAGCTCCGCGACGACGTGCTCGATGCTCGGGTCGCTGGCGTGTTTCTGCATGACGATGATCATTCGTTACCTCGATTGGCGGTTGGCGGTTGGCGGTTGGCCGGGATGTGTGCGCTTTCGCGCTCGACTCGTCGCGATTCGTCGATGATTCGTTCGAACAGGCGGCGGATGGCGGCGTCCTGCAAGGGACCGGCGGACGTTTGTTCGACGTGGTGCAGGACTTCCTTTTCGCGCTCCGGCGCATAGATCGGCAGCGCGAGCTGTCCTTTGATCTCTCCGATCTCGACGGCGTACTTCGCGCGTTGATTGAGGAGCTTGACCAGCACCTCGTCGACGCGGTCGATCGCTTCGCGGAGGCGGATCAGTTCGGCTTCGGCATCGTGATGGCTCATCGTGAAAAAACCTCTTGCCCGGACGGGAAGAGGTTTTCGATGTGCCGTTGCCGGCCGAGCGCCCCTTCGCATCGGGGCGCACATTGCCCCGCGCTACGTAAAGTAGCGGTAATACGAGTAGAAGCGGCGCGGGGCGTTCATTGAGGGCGACAGGGTAGCAGGGGCTTTCCCGTAGGGCAACTGCGCAGGCGGGCTGAAGCCCGCCCTACGTTACACTTCCGCGTCCATGTCCCCCGCCACGCAATGGTGCGCCGTGCATCCCCAGCGGCACGCGTTCGCGCGCTGCATGACTTGCGCGAAAACGCTCTGTCAGGAATGCGCGACGCAGTGGGACGGGATCTGGCACTGTGCCGCCTGCCTGGCGGTGAAGCGGGGAGCGAAGGTCGAGCGCTCGCCCGTGTTTTCGTGGATCGCCGTGGTCCTCATCACCGCGGCGATGCTCTTCGGCGGCGCGCGGCTGATGGTCTGGACGGCGGCCGTTCTCGCGGGACTGTTTTCTTGATCCGCTCGCCGCTCTCCATCACGTCCGTCCTCGATGAGGCGACCGAGGTCGTCTCGATGACGGCCGCACCGTGGGCCGGCCTGCTCATCGCGACTGCGCTCCCCTACCGCTTCCTCCAGGCGCTGTTCTTCGATCAACTGATCGAGGTCGGCGAGAAGGCCGCGCAGTACGGAAATCTCCTCGGCGGTACGGCAAACATGATCGTCGCCGCAATCGTGATCGCACTGTGGGGCCGCGCCGTGTATGCGCGCGCGTGCCGGCTGGCGATGGGCCGCGGCGCGACGCCGGGCCGCGAGGTGTGGCGCGTTCCCGCAGCCGCGCTGGTGAGCTACTTCCTCACGTCTTCGGTCGTTCTTCTCGTCGGTCATCTCAGCGTCTTCACCTGCCTCGGCCTCTGGGTGGCGTCGGTCTTCGCCGGCCTCGCCATAGGCACGATCGAGTTGAACGAGCGCGTGAGCGTGCTCGAGCCATTTCGCCTCATCGGCCGCTACGCGAAGCCGATGATCCTCCTCGGCATGGCCTTCGTCTTCTTGTGCGGCCTCTTCGTCGCATTCCTGAATCTCGCCGCGGCGTTCGGCATCGGCGTGTGGGCGCTGAGCGCGATCGGCGGATTCGACGCGCCGCGCTGGGAGCTTCTGTTCACCCCGGACAACCGGCGTTTCGTGCTGATGCTAGCCGCCGGCGCGCTCGTCGCGGTCGAGCCGTTCTGGGTTGCGGCGCACGTGGTGTTCGTCCGCAAGGCCGGCGCGCAGGAACGCGGCGACGATCTCCGCGCGTGGTTCGACGAACTGAGGAGGACCGCGTGAAACGCTTCCTTCTGCTTCTCCTCCTCGCCTTCCCCGCCGCCGCGATGCCGGTCGCCGACTACATCGCCGCGCTGGAACGCATCGATGCGCTGCTCGCGTCCAATCAACTCGACGCCGCGAAGAGCGCCGCGAGTGCGTTGAAGGACGTCGAGATCGTCTGGGCGAAGGGAAAGTTCAAAGCGGATGCATCGCTGCTCGCGGGAATCGAAAAAGGCGAACGCGCGCGGCTCATCGCAACGATCACGGAGTTGCGCCGCGCGGCCGGCATGAGCGCGGCGCAGGCCGACCGCAAGCTCCTCGAACAGATCGCCGCGGAGCAGGAACCGCCCGAGCTTCCGAAGGGCGGGCTCGTGCCGACGAAGATCCAGCGCGACGTCCCGCTCCTCGAGCGCATCGCCAACGCAATCTCCGACATGTTCGATTGGATCGCCGAGAAGCTCGGCAAGTTCTTCGAGTGGATCCTCGACCTCGTTCCTCGCCGCCGCGCCCCGGACGGAACACCGACGCCGGGGCTGCACTGGATCGTCTGGGCGGTCGTCGGCGCGATCGTCCTCGGCATTCTCTATCTGGCAGTCGACGTCCTCCGCCGCTCGCGCGCGGCCGGCCCCGCGGAGGTCGAGACGAGCACGCCGATCGGCTCGAGACAGGACGAAGACCCGCTCTCGCGCGGCGCGTTGGAGTGGGAAACGTATGCGAACGACCTCGCGACCGCGCGCCGTCATCGCGAGGCGATCCGCGCGTGGTACCACGCCGTCCTCGTCACCTGCTACGCCGCCGGCATCCTGCACTTCCGCAAGGGCCGCACGAACTGGGAGTACATCGCGTCGCTCGCGCCGTCGCTCGCGTGGCGGCCCGACGCGATCGCGCTCACGCGCCGCTTCGAACAGGAGTGGTACGGCGCGCTGCACAGCACCGCCGACGCGTACGAAGAGTGCAGCGAGCTCGCGCGATCGGTTCTCGACGCACTGCGTCGCGAGATGCGAGGTGCCGCATGAGACGCGCCGCGCCGTTGATCCTCGCGATTCTCGCGTTCGCCGCGATCGGCATCCTCTGGATCATCACGGACCAACGCGCAACGGAGCGCGTGTACGACGACTTCTCCTCCGCGAACACCTCGGACGCGGGTCTGTCGCAGGCGTTCGCGTATCTCGGACGGCGTGGGAAGACGGCGATGCTCACGCGCCCTCTCGGACGCGAGCCGATCGAAGCGAACGCCGTCGTGTTCCGCATCACGCATGACTTGCCCCTTTTCTTCGATCCCGAAGATCTCGCGGAGAAGGAGTTTGGTCCGCCGCGGCCGAAAGAGAAGCCGTTGCTCAATGACGCCGAGGATGCGTTCGTCCGTCGCGGCGGACGGGTGATCATCGCAGCGCACCTCGGTGCGCTGCCGAGCGGATCGCCGCCGGAGAAAAACGCGACGAAGGTCTTCCCGATCTGGCCCGGCGTCGACAACCTGGCCGTGCCGGACATCACCAGCGCGTTTCTCTCGCTGCACCCGCGCATGCACGCGGTGTTCGTCGCGGGGGACAAGGTGATCGTCGCGCGAGAGCGCATCGGCGACGGCGATCTGTACGTCGTCGCGTGGCCGGAGATCTTTCAGAACGAACAGCTCGCGAACGCGCATCATCTTCCGCTGCTCGTCGCGCTCGCGGGGAAGCGCCCCGTGTACTTCGACGAAGTGCTGCACGGCATCGTCAGCGGCGACGGCGCGCTGGAGTTGATGAAGCAGTGGAACCTCGGCGCGTTCCTGGTGATGTTGTGCGCCGTGGCCGTGCTCGTGTTCTGGCGCGCGGGACGCCGCGTCGGGTTGCCGGAAGACGACCATCGCGAGGCGCGCTCGGATGCGGTGGATCTCGTGCAGTCGCTGGCCGCGCTGTATCGGGATGTCACGAAGAAACATGAGGCGCTGAAGCTGTACCACGAGGCGCTCACGCGCACAGTCGCGCACACGAGCGGCTTGCGCGGGGATGCGCTGCGGAAGCGAGTGGACAATCTCACGCGCGGCGAGCGGACGCTCGACGCGATCAATCATGGATTTGAGAGTCTCAAAGTCGCAAAGTCGCAAAGTCGCAAAGTGTTCAAGGGAGAAACGTAATGCAAACCATCGCCGACATCGCCGCCCGGTTCACCGCGCTGCGCGAGCAGCTCGACCGGGTGATCATGGGGCAGGCGCGGGTGAAGATGCTCGCGATCACGTCGCTGCTCGCCGGCGGGCACATGCTGCTCGAGGGCGTGCCGGGGACGGGCAAGACGCTGCTCGCGTTGACGCTGGCGAAGCTCCTCGGATGCCGCTTCCGCCGCATCCAGTTCACGCCGGACCTCATGCCGTCGGACCTCGTCGGCGCGAACATCTTCAATCAGAAGACGCAGGAGTTCGCGTTTCGCGCGGGGCCGGTCTTCACCGACATCCTCCTCGCCGACGAGATCAACCGCACGCCGCCGCGCACGCAGGCCGCGCTGCTGGAGTCGATGCAGGAGAACGCGGTCACGGTCGACGGCGCGCGCTATCGCATCTCGCCGGTCTTCACCGTGTTCGCGACGCAGAACCCGGTCGAGTTCGAGGGGACGTATCCGTTGCCCGAGGCGCAGCGGGATCGGTTCTTGTTCAAGATCAACATCGATTTTCCGGAGCCCGATGACGAGGTGCGCATGCTCGACGAATACGCGGCGGGACGGCGTCTCCACGACGAGGCGGTCGCGTCGCTGCAACCGGTGATCAGCGGCGAGGAGCTGCTGCAGGCGCGGAAGACGGTCACGACACAGGTGCGCGTCGAGCCGCACATCATCCGCTACATCCAGGAGCTCGTCTCGCGCACTCGCCGCGACGAAGCGGTTCAGATCGGCGCCGGCCCGCGCGCATCGCTCGCGCTGCTCGAAGCAAGCCGCGCGACGGCCGCACTCGAGGGCCGCGACTTCATCACGCCCGACGACGTGAAGTCGCTCGTCGCACCCGTGGTCGCGCACCGCATCACGCTCAGCCCTGAAGCGGAGATGGAGGGACTGGCATTAGAGGATCTGTTGAGAAGGATCTTCGATCAGGTGGAGGTACCGCGGTGATTGCTTTTTTAGTTTATCCCGCGCGTAGACGCGGGATCTCTGGCGCCCTCTCTGTGCGAGAGCCCACAGGCGACCGCATGTGCACCGCGCAATCGACCAATCACCGCGGGGGCACCGGAGATCCCGCGTCTACGCGCGGGATAAACTGAAGAATGCGTCCCGGCCCGCTCCTCATCCGCCTCACGATTCTCCTGGCAGCGTCCGCGCTCCTCGTCGCGGTGCTGCCCGAGCTCATGTGGGCGCTCGTCGGGCTGGGGGCGGTGTTGTTGATCGCGGCGACGATCGAAGCGTTGCTGTTGCGGCGCGTCGTTTTTCGCGCGGAGCGACAGGGGAAGCTCGCGGTACCGCTCGATGAGCGGGAGACGATCGTCGTGCGACTGACCACGACGTCGCGGCGTCCGCTGCGATTGCTCATTCGCCAGCGTTGGCCGGACCTCGTCGAGCCGCGCGCGAGCGTCGTGCACGCGATCATCCGGCCGGGCGAGATGCTGCCCGTGGAGATGCTTCCGCGCGGGATCGCGCGCGGCACCGCGACGGTCGAGCCGCTGTACATCGCGGTTACGATGCGCGGACTCGTGGAGCGGATCGTGCGCGCGGGCGAGCCGTCGATCGTGCACGTGCTGCCGAACCTTCACGCCGTCGGCCGCATGCACAAGCGGCTGAACGACTACGCGCTCCGCTCCCTCGGCGCGCGCCAGGCGCCGCGCATCGGCAAGGGCCGTGAATTCGATCGTCTTCGCGATTACGTGCGCGACGACGACTATCGCGACATCGCCTGGAAAGCCTCCGCGCGGCACGGACGCCTCATCGTCCGCGAGTTCCGCATGGAGCGCAGTCAGGACATCCTCCTCTGCCTCGACCGCGGACACCGCATGGCCGCGCGCGTGGAACAGATCACCCGCCTCGATCAAGCCGTGAACGCCTCGGTGCTGATCGGCTACGTCTGCAATCGCATGGAGGACAAGACCGGGATCCTCTCGTTCGACACGACCGTCGACAAGGGACTGCCGACCGGCCGCGGCGCCGCGCACCTGCGCGCGATCACCGCGTACGTGACGCAGCTCGAAGCCGCTTACCTGCACACGGATTACCTCGCCCTCGCCGCGAGCCTCCGCCGCCGGCTGCACCACCGCACGCTGATCCTGATCCTGACCGTACTGCCCGAGCGCGAGGAACGATTCGACCTGCTACGCGCCGTCGACATGCTCGCGCCGCAACACCTCCCGCTCTTCGTCACGCTCACCGACCGCGATCTCAAAGCGCAGGCGGAGTTACTGCCGTCGAATGACGAAGAGCTCTCGCGCACCCTCGTCGCGCGCGACCTCTGGCTCGGCCGCGCCGAGCTCACTCGCGAGCTGCGCGCCCGCGGCGCGCTGGTGGTGGAATCGACGGCGGTGGACTGGGGAGTGGATGCGGTGAATGCGTACATCGATGTGAAGAGGAGGCAGATGCTTTAGTTGCGAGTTCCGAGTTGCGAGTTCCGAGTCTCGCAACCCGCAACCCGCAACCCGCAACTCAATCATGAACATCGAACGTTTTCTCGCTGAACGAAGACCAGTCTGGGAAGACCTTGACGCCTTGCTCAAACGCGCCGAGGACGTCGAGCTTTCGCGGGCGGAGATGCATGAGCTGGTCGAGTTGTATCGGCGCACCTGCTCGGACCTCAATCGCGCGCGGTCGTACACCGCGAACGCGGAAGTCCTCGGGCACCTCAATCAGCTGACGGGCCGCGCGTATCGCTTCATCTACCGCGCGGGGCACGAGACTCCAGTGTGGGCTACGTTCGTGAAGCTCGTCACGCGCGAGATCCCGTCGGCGTTCCGGCGCGAGCGCGCGGCGGTGCTCGTGGCGGCAGCGGCCTTCCTCGCCGGCGCGCTGTTCGGCTCGATCGCGATCCTCGTCGATCCAGCCAACGGCGAGCGGCTCATCCCGCAGGAATTCTTCAGCCAGAGTCCGCGGGAGCGCGTGGAGAAGATCGAGCGCAACGAAGAGCGGATCGACGACGTGGAAAAGGCGCTGGTCTTCGGAGCGTCGCTCTACACGCACAACATCAAGGTCGCGTTCCTCGCCTTCAGCCTTGGCGCCCTGACGATCCTTCTCGGAATCGTGATCCTCTTCTACAACGGGGTGATCCTCGGCGCAGTCGGCACGATGTACGTGCTCGACGACGTGTCGGTCTTCTTCTTCGCCTGGGTCGGGCCGCACGGCGCGCTCGAGCTGCCGGCGATCATCTTCGGCGGCGCGGCCGGACTCGTGGTCGGACGCGCGCTGCTGATGCCGGGCGATCTGTCGCGAGGCGCATCGCTGCGGCGCGTGCTTCCGTCCGTGTGGCGGATGATCATCGGCGCGTCGCTGGTGCTCGTCCTCGCGGGACTGATCGAGGGCTCGTTCTCACAGTTCTCCGCGAAGACGATTCCATACGCGCTGAAGATCGCCGTAGCCGCGCTGCTGTTCATCGGACTGATGGCGTATCTCTTCATGCGCCGGACGCGGGAGTCATGAGCGAAGTCGTCATCACCACGCCCGAGCATGTGCCCATCCGCCTCGAGCCGGCCGGCGCGGGCAGCCGTTTCCTGGCGACGCTCATCGACTCGTTTCTGATCACCGCGATCTCAGGCATGGTCGCCACGGTGCTCCTGATGACCCTGCCGATGGGCATCGGCGCCGCGCTGGCGATCACCGCCAATTTCGTGCTGACGTGGGGATGGCACGTGTTCTTCGAAACGAAAAAACAGGGACGGACGCCCGGCAAGCGCGCGCTGCGGCTGCGGGTGGTCGACGCGCGCGGGCTGCCGGTGTCGCTGTATCAGTCGCTGGTGCGGAACATCGTCCGCGCGCTCGATTTCATGCCGGCGTTCTACGGCGTGGGTGCGATCGCGACGCTGGTCACGCCGACACGCCGCCGCCTCGGCGATGTGGTCGCGGACACGCTGGTCATCCGCGACGCGCAGGCGCTCGCGTACAAGGGCCAGCTCGCGTCCGACCGGCGGCACAACTCGCTGCGTACGCCGCGCGTGTTGCGCCTGATCCGCAATCGCATCGGCCTGGAGGAGCGCGAGTTCCTCCTGACGCTGTGCCTCCGCGCCGACCGCATGTCCCCCACCGCGCGCTACGACCTGATGCAGGACGTCGCGAACGAGTATCGCCGCAAGCTCGACGTCGAAGAGGAGTCGCTCAGCGGAGAGAACTTCGTGCGCGACCTCACGGCCGTTCTGTTCAATCCGCGCGAGGACGTACGGTAGGATTACGCGGGGTTCGTGCTGAGTGCTGAGTGCTGGGTGCTGAGTCACACCCGCCCGCCCGCGTTCTTGCGTGGGTGGGCGGGACCCAGCACTCAGCACCCAGCACTCAGCACTCCAAGGAGCCAACCGATGATCTGTCGCAATCACGTCGACGTTGCGGAAGGAGTGCGCCGTTGCTCGCGCTGCGGCGGCTCGTACT
>DASYGV010000128.1:0-5742 GCA_035999335.1 Thermoanaerobaculia bacterium
AATTAAAAAGGCGACCCGCTCGGGCCGCCTCTCCTGCCAACTGCCAACTGCCGACTGTTTACTGTTTGATGTAGCTCGCCACTTCCGCGGCGAAGTCCTCGGAGCGCTTCTCGATTCCCTCGCCGAGCTTGTAGCGGGTGAAGCGAGTCACGCTGAGCTTGCAGCCCGTCTCCTTGCCGCGGCTCTCGAGGTACTGCGCGACGGTCATCTTGTCGTCGCGGATGTAGGCCTGCTCCAGGCAGCAGTTCTCGGCGTAGAACTTCTCCATCTTGCCCGAGACCATCTTCTCGGCGATGTTCTCCGGCTTGCCGGACTTGATGGCCGCGTCGCGGGCGATCTCACGCTCGGTGTCGAGGTCCTTCTGAGTTACGTCCTCGCGGCGGAGGAAGCGCGGCTCGGCCGCCGCGATGTGCATCGCGATGTCCCTGGCCACGTCGTTGACCTGCGTTCCGGCGGTGCAGTTTTCGGCCACGACTTCGACCATGACGCCGATCTTGCCGCCGCCGTGGATGTACGTGCCGATCTTCGCGTTCGCGGGCGCTTCGAAGCGCGCGAAGCGGCGGATGGAGATGTTCTCCTTGATCGACGCGATCCGCTCGGCGACTTTCTGGCTCACCGGCTCGCTCGTGCCCGGCCAGTTCTCGGCGAGAAGCTCGTCCACCGAGGTTGCCTTGCTCTGCGCGATCACGCCCGCAACTTCCGCGGCGAACTTCTGGAAGACCTCGTTGCGGCCGACGAAGTCGGTCTCGCAGTTGACCTCGACGATCACGCCGACGTTGTCGTCGACACGCGCCGCGATCGTTCCTTCGGCCGTCACGCGGCCTGCTTTCTTACCGGCGGCGGCCAGACCCTTCTTGCGAAGGATCACCACCGCCTGTTCCATGTTGCCCTGGGCCTCGGTGAGCGCGTTCTTGACGTCGCCGAATCCGGCGCCGGTCTGCTCGCGCAGCTCCTTGATCATGGCTGGAGTGATGGTCATGTCGAAAACCTCTCTGGAAATGGTGGACGGGCCTGAGCCCGTCCCCGGGGTGAGGGCGGACCAGAAGCCCGCCCTACGTTGCAGGAAGTGAAGTTGCGAATCAGACCGCGGGAGCGGCCTGGAGCTCCGCCGGGACTTCGGCCGGAGGCGCGGCCTCTACCGGTGCCTCGCCGCCCTTGTCCTCGACTCCGATGTAGCGCTCCTCGGCGAGGTTGTAGCCCTCGAGGACCGCGTCGGCGATCTTCTGCGTGAACAGACGGATCGCGCGAATCGCGTCGTCGTTGCCCGGGATGACATAGTTGATGTCCTCCGGGTCGCAGTTGGTGTCGACGATCGCCACCACCGGGATGCGGAGCTTCTTCGCTTCCTGGACCGCGATGTACTCCTTCTTCGGATCGATCACGAAGAGCGCATCCGGAAGGCCGTCCATCTCGCGGATTCCGATGAGGTTCTTCTGCAACTTCTCGCGCTCGCGGTCGAGAGCGGCGCGCTCCTTCTTCGACATTTCCTTTTCGGCGTCGTTCAGGACCGACTCGATTTCCTTGAGCCGCTCGATCGACTTCCGGACCGTCTGGAAGTTGGTGAGAGTGCCGCCCAGCCAGCGGTTGTTCACGTAGAACATGCCGCAGCGGTTGGCCTCTTCGAGAATGGCATCCTGCGCCTGGCGCTTGGTGCCGATGAACAAAATGCGTTTGCCCTGGGACGCGAGGTCGGCAATGAACCCGGAAGCTTCCTTAAAGAGCTTGAGCGTTTTCTGCAGGTCAATGATGTAGATCCCGTTGCGCTTGCCGAAGATGTACTTCTTCATCTTCGGGTTCCAGCGCTTGGTCTGATGACCGAAGTGAACGCCAGCCTCCAAAAGCTCTTTCATCGTAATAGAGACCGCCAAGTGAACCCTCCTTTAAAGATTGAAGATCGAAAAAACGTTGAAACTGCTGCCGAAAAAACAAAGACAGGAGCCGGCGAAGCTCCTGTCTTACCTTGAACGTTAGGAAAACCGGAACATGGGAACTTAGCGCTTCGAGAATTGGAAGCGGGCGCGGGCGCCCTTCTGTCCGTACTTCTTGCGCTCCTTCATGCGCGGATCGCGCGTGAGGAGGCCGGCCTTCTTGAGGCGCTTGCGAAGCTCGGTGTTGTAGACCTGCAGGGCGCGGGAAATGCCGTGGCGGATCGCGCCGGCCTGACCGCTCGGACCGCCGCCGCCGACCGTGACGACGATGTCGAACTTGTCGACCGTCTCCGTCAGCGACAGGGGCTGCTTGATGATCATCTTCAGCACTTCATTGCCGAAGTAATCGTCCATCGAGCGGCGGTTGATCGTGATCGCGCCCGCTCCCGGACGGATGTGCACGCGCGCCGTCGATGTTTTCCGTCTTCCCGTTCCGTAATATTCGACCAAAGCCAAAGGATATCCTCCTGTGATTACTCGCCGACCTGCAGGGTCTCGGGCTTCTGGGCCTGATGACGATGCTGCGTTCCGCGGTAGACCTTCAATTTCTTCAGCATCTTGCGGCCGATCTTGTTCTTCGGCAGCATGCCCCAAACTGCTTGCTCGATCATGTGCTCGGGCTTCTCGGCCCGCACGAACCGCGCCGCCTTCTCCTTGAGCCCGCCCGGATAGAGCGAATGCTTGCGGTAGATCTTGTCGGTCTCTTTCTTACCGGTGAGGCGGATCTTCTCGGCGTTGAGCACGATGACGTGATCGCCCGTGTCGAGGAACGGCGTGTACGTCGGTTTGGCCTTGCCGGAGATGATGTTGGCGATGGTCGTGGCCAGACGTCCGAGGACCTGACCTTCCGCATCGACCACAAACCAGCGCGGCTCGATGTCTCCCTGCTTGGGAAAATAGGTACGCATGACTCTCCCTGAAAAACGTTGTCGGTTGTCGGTCATCCGATGTCCGCGGGGCTCCGGGACGGACAGCAAGCAACTCGACAGGCACTACCAGAAACCGGGCGGCGCAGGTGTGAACCGCAAACGCCGACCAGGAACTCAAAGACGAAACACACCTTCCCTGAGGGGGAAAGGGCCAAAACGGTAACACTGCCGAACAGAGACCGTCAAGCGGTTCATTCCCAGCGGCGCAGGGATGTGAACCGTCTGCTCCCCTCGGGAAAGTCCCGTCCGCGCGTCCTTGTGGCACCGCGAGAGCGCATGGTACAAGCGCCGCGTGACCGCGCGCCTCATCGACGGCAAGGCCGTCGCTCAACAGATCGAACGGGAAGTCGTCGAAGGCATTGCCAAACTCGGCTTCAAACCGGGCCTTGTCGCAGTGCGCGTCGGCAACGATCCGGCGTCCGAGATCTACGTGCGCAACAAAGCGAAGAAGGCGCGGGAGTTGGGGCTCGAAGGGAACGAGCTGGTGTTTCCCGAGACCATGTCCGAGGCGGAGCTGCTCGCGGAAGTCGATCGGCTCAATCGCGACGACGCGGTCGACGGCATTCTCGTGCAACTGCCGCTGCCGAAGCAGATCGATTCGCGGAGAGTCATCGACGCGATCAGCCCCGCCAAGGACGTGGACGGCTTTCATCCGATGAGCGTCGGCATGCTCCACCTCGGACGTCCGACGCTCGTTCCGTGTACTCCCGCCGGCGTGATTCGCCTCATCGAGTCGACCGGCGAGACGATCGAAGGGAAACACGCCGTCGTCATCGGACGCAGCGACATCGTGGGGAAGCCGATGGGCGCGCTGTTGCTGCAGCGCAACGCGACGGTGACGATCTGCCACTCGCGCACGCGCGATCTCGCGAGCGCCGCGCGGCAGGCGGACATCCTCGTCGCCGCGATCGGCCGGCCGATCCTCGTGACCGAGGAGTTCGTGAAGCCGGGTGCGATCGTGATCGACGTCGGGATGAACCGCGTCGGTCCCGAATTCGCCGCGAGCCTCGTTCACGACACGGAGAAGGCGCGCCTCCTGGAGAAGAACGGCTCCGTTCTTCTCGGCGACGTCGACTTCGCGCGCGTCCGCGAGCGTGCCTCGTGGATCACGCCCGTGCCGGGCGGCGTCGGTCCGATGACGATCGCGATGCTGATGAAGAACACCGTGACCGCCGCCGCGCAGCGGCGCGAAGTCTCTACTTCCGCAGCATCAGCAACGCACCAGCGACGATGACCGCAGCAAGCAACATCAGCATGCCGGCCGACGCCGTCGGGATGGTCGACGTGGCGGAGGCGAGCTGCCCGCGGATGGCACCGCCCGGAAACGTGGCGTTATGCACGTTGACGTAGTGGCCGCCCGGATTCGCGAGGATCGCATCGATCGTCGCCTGCGGAGCCGTCGTCGAGCCCACGAGCGTGTTCCCGACGAAAGACCCCGGGAGACCGACCACGATCGGTCCGTTCACGCCCGCGGCACCTACGTGGATGTGCTGCGCGGTCGGCGGATCGATGTTCGCGATCGTGATCGTGTAGTTCACGGTCGTACCGATGATCGTGATCTGCGCAACGCCGCTGCCGTCCGGATCGGCTGGCGGTACTTCGTTGGCGCCGGAAAGGCCAGCCACGAAGCTCTGCGCACTCGCGCTCGCGGTAAGGACGAGGAGGAACAACACAACCAGGAGAAACCGGCCGCGTATCCGCATCGAACACTCCTTATGTAAGGCGGCAAACGCTATCACCGTTGTGTGGTACAAGCGACGCCGATGTGGGTCGCGGCTGTGGGGATTTCATGAAGCTGCGTGTCGGGCTGACTGGAGGCATCGCGTCAGGAAAATCGACCGTCCGCGAGCTGCTTGGCGGACTCGGCTGCCACACCATCGACGCCGACAAACTCGTCGCCGAGCTCTACGAGCCGGGCCGCGCGGGACACGCAGCCCTGGTCGCCGCGTATGGCGAAGAAATCCAGCGTGAAGATCGCACGATCGATCGCGCGAAGCTCGCGAGCATCGCCTTCTCGGATCCGGCGGAAGCGAAGAAGCTCAACGCGCTCATTCATCCGATCGTCATCGCGGAGACCGAGGCGCGGCTCGCGCGCATCGAGGAAGGCATCGTGGTCGTCGAGGCGACGCTGATGATCGAATCAGGCGGCCGCCAACGCTACGATCGCATCGTCGTCGTCGACGTCGATCCCGCCGTTCAGATCGAGCGCGGCGTGGCGCGCGGTCTCGCGCGCGAGGAAGTGTTGCGGCGCATCGCCAACCAGATCCCGCGCGAGGAGCGCCTTCGTTACGCCGACCATGTCATCGACAACAGCGGCGATCGCATGCACCTCGAGCGCGAGACGAGGCGCGTGTACGAACTGCTGCGCGCGGATCTCGAAGCGAAAACGTAGGGCGCGGCTGCAGCCCGCCTCTCCGTCAGCACGTGTAGACCGAGGGAGGCGGGCTGAAGCCACGCCCTACGTCCGTTGAAGCGAAAAAAACTAGGTCGTAGTCGTTGAAACCGTGCCGCTGGTCTCCGTCGTGGTCGACGTGGACGTCGTGCCCGACGTGGCGCTCGTGTCGGTCGACATCGTGTCCGTCGTCATTGCCGTGTCGGTCGTGCCGTAGTCGGTGACGGAGGTCATCGAGGTCTCGGTCGTCGCGGAGGTGTCCGTGCCGGCCGTTTCGGTAGTCGTTTCCTGTTTCTGACACGCGGCAAAAACGACGATCGTCAGGACCGCGAGCAGGATGAGAAGCTTCTTAGCCATACTTTTTTCTTCCTTCTGTTGTGTTCGTATTCGGTGGTCAGGTGCTCCAATCGAATGCGTCACTCTGGGTGCCGGCGCTCACCTCCTTGCCGATTCGTTTTGGGAACCCTCACGGGGAAAGAACGTCCGGGTACAA
>DASYGV010000133.1:0-3224 GCA_035999335.1 Thermoanaerobaculia bacterium
GAATCCGACGCCGTTTTACGCGGAGTCGGGCGGGCAGATCGGCGACACGGGCACGCTCGTTTGGGATGGCGGAAGAGCGACGGTGCTCGACACGCAGAAACCGTTCGGCGAGATGCCGGTGTCGCGTGTGCGCGTCGACGAAGGCGTGCTCGCGGTGAACGCGACGGTCCGCGCATCCGTGCCCGCGGCGGTGCGTCTCGACACCACTGCGAATCACACCGCCACCCACCTGCTCCACAAGGCGCTCAAGGACATCCTCGGACCGACGGTGCAGCAGGCCGGCTCGCTGGTCGCGCCCGATCGACTGCGCTTCGACTACACGCATCACGCGCCGCTCAGCGACGAGCAGATCAAGACCATCGAAGACGCGGTGAACGAGCGCGTGCGCGCGAACCTCGAGGTGACCAAGACCGTCATGCCGATCGAGGAAGCGAAGAAGAGCGGTGCGGTGGCGATGTTCGGCGAGAAATACGGCGACGAGGTGCGGATCGTCGCCGCGGGCGAGTACTCGCGCGAGTTCTGCGGCGGTTGCCACGTGAATCGCACCGGCGACATCGGCATCTTCAAGATCACGTCCGACCGCTCGCTCGCGGCCGGAGTGCGTCGCATGGAGGCCGTCACCGGCCGCGGAGCGCTGGCGCTCTTCCAGAAACTCGACGGCACGACGCACGATATCGCCGCGCAGGCGAACGTCGCGCTCGACGAGTTGCCGGTCTACGTCCGCTCGCTGCAGGAAAAGCAAAAGCAGCTCGAGAAGGAGCTGAAGGCGTTGAAGGTGCGCGTCGCGACTGGCGGCACTTCGTCGGCGCCGTCGGACGATTCGCAGGACGTGGGCGGCATCAAGCTCATCGCGCGCCGCGTCGACGATCTCTCGGGAGGCGATCTCCGCAACTTCGCCGACGAGCTCCGCTCGAAGATCAAGAGCGGCGTCGTCGTCCTCGGTAGCGCAACGGATGGCAAGGTTACGCTGCTCACGGCCGTGACGAA
The DNA here is from genome assembly GCA_035999335.1 of Thermoanaerobaculia bacterium. Classification (GTDB taxonomy): domain Bacteria; phylum Acidobacteriota; class Thermoanaerobaculia; order Gp7-AA8; family Gp7-AA8; genus QHVT01. The sequence continues at coordinate 988 of DASYGV010000133.1, forward strand.
GGACCTGCTCGATCGCGTGCAGGCCAATACGCTCATCGGCAAGCTCGCCCCGATCGTCGGCGGCAAAGGCGGCGGAAAACCCGACCTCGCACAGGCGGGAGGGAAGGACCCGGACAAGCTGAACGAAGCGCTCGAGCGGGCGCCGTCGGCGCTACGGGAGCTTCTCGGGTGACGTGGCGCGGGGCGTAAACTACGCCCCGTGCTCGATCTGTTCGATGAGCTGACGCAACTCGTTGCTGCCCTCGACGAGCAACGTGTCGGTTATGCGCTCTGCGGCGGTCTCGCGATGGCCGTGTGGGGATTCCCTCGTGCCACGGTGGATATCGATCTCCTCATCCAATCGGTAGATCTGTGGGCAGCTGAAGCGGTTGCAGAAGCGCGCGGCTATCGAATCAAAGCCCGTCCGATGTCCTTTTCGTCCGGCGCGATCGTCATTCACCGAGTTTCCAAGATCGATCCTGACGGCGGTGATGTCCTGATGCTCGATCTGATGATTGTCACTCCGCCGATCGCCGATGTCTGGAACGGACGCGAACAGTTGGATTGGCAGGGCGGAAAGATCTCCGTCGTTTCTCGCGAGGGTTTGATCAAACTCAAGCGGTTTCGCTCCAGCGGCACGGACCTCGACGACATCGAACGTCTACAGGAGGCGCAATGAAGATCGACATGTCGGCGAAAGCCATCACGACGCGTCTTCAGCGGGTCTCCCAACTCCGCAAACTCTGCCTCTCTCTCATGAAAGCCAGGCCCGCGCCGCCCAGGCCGAAGTCCTGACGATTTGTCATTCCTCCGTATCTCGGCTATCGTTTTCACGGGGTAAGGTCCTTCAATACCGGGAGGCGGGTTATGCCGAACAGGCAATGGGCGTGGGTTTTCATCGTGGCGATGTTCTCGGTCCCCGCATTTGCGCTGACCACGAAGAGCATTGCAGACGGCCTCACCGCGGCGGACGTCGCGGCAACGGTCACCGGTCCGGGCGCGACCATCACGAACGTCAAGATCACCGGCTCGGACAAGAGCGTCGGCACGTTCAGCGAAGGCAGCCTCGGCGTCACCAGCGGCATCATCCTCAGCAGCGGCAATGTTGCCACCGCCGTCGGACCGAATGACGAGTCGGGGGCGGGGGAGGGGCTCGGCACGCCGGGCGATGCCCAACTCAACAGCATCGTCTCTCCGAACACGACCAACGATGCGGCGATCCTCGAATTCGACGTCATCACCGCGACGCCGCTCTTCTCGATCAGCTACGTCTTTGCGTCCGAGGAATACCGCGAGTTCGTCGATACGGAGTTCAATGACGTATTCGCGTTCTATGTCGACGGCAAGAACATCGCGTTGACCCCAGGCTCGAGCGAGCCGGTGAGCATCAACACGATCAACCACCTGCGCAACACGCATCTGTATCGCGACAACGAGACCGGCGAGGGCACCGAGTTCGACGGCTTCACCGTGCCGATGCTCGCGACCGCGATCGTCGAGCCGAATGTCACGCACCACATCAAAATCGCCATCGCCGACGCCGGCGATTCAATCCTCGACTCCGCGGTGTTCATCGAACAGGGCGGAATCAGCGGAACGACCGCGCCGATCCTCATCCCGCCTCGGCTCCTCGCGATGGAGGTCGGCCAGACGATCGAAGTGGCGGTCCCGATCTACTTCGTGTTCGATTCCATTCCCTTCACGCTGACCGCGTCGGGCGTCCCGGGGGCGACGGTCACGTTCTCCGACGTCTACACGAAAGACGACCAGCAGTACGTGAACATGAAGATCGTGCTCGGCGCGGAGTCGGAATCGGGTGCGCACCTGCTGACGATCCGCTCGGCAACCGCCGACGCCGAAAGGTTCTCCGCGACGCTCATCGTCGTCGATTGCCGTCCGCCGTCGCTCCTCGGCATCGGCCAGCCCTCCACGCAGACCGTAACGCGCGGCTCGACCGCGACGTTCACCGTTCAACCCGAGGGCTCGGGACCGTTCTCGTATCAGTGGTACGTGGGGTTTGCGGGGATGACCAACTCGCCGGTCACCGGCGCCACCGGGCGTCAGTTCACGACGCCGGCGGTGAACGATTTGACGTTCTACTGGGTGCGCATCACCAACGCCTGCGGCTCGTTCGACAGTCTCACCACTCTCGCGATCCCGCAGTAGCCGCTCGAGACTCGTGAGCTCAGAAAACCCGCGCGATGTTCGCGCGGGTTTTCGTTTTCTAGGAGTGGGGGGGGGGGGGGGGGGGGGGGGGG
>DASYGV010000043.1:0-50290 GCA_035999335.1 Thermoanaerobaculia bacterium
GCCGGCGAGGCGCCGGCGGTACGGCCGCCGAGGCGGCGGCCCCCCGACGGCTCCCGGCCAAATACCCGGCGACGAAAATCAGCACCGCCAGGATCACGCAGAACACAACCAGCAGGATCACGCCGCGGCGGTGAAGGCGGAACGTGACCATCGTGTGCGCCATGCGCTACCTCCGAGCGTTTTCACTCCGAATTGGGCGTCCGCGCTCGTCGTACTCGACCGCTTCGCCGTCCTGATGTCCGTCCATGAAATTTGCGGTGCGCAGCAGCGTGCCGTCCGGGCGGAACCACGAGCTCAAGCCGTCGAGCTTTCCGGCGCGGTACTCGGCCTTCGCCGTCGGCAGACCGTTCGCGCCGTAGACGATCGTCTCGCCTTCCTGCAGCCCGCCGCGATACTGCATGCGCAGTTGCGGCTGCCCGCGATCGAAGAACACCGACTCTCCTTCGAGTTTGCCGCCTGCGTAGTTCATGACCGCGAGCGTGTTGCCGTCGGCGTCGAACTGAACGAGCTCGCCATCGAGAACGCCCTCCTTGAAGTTCGCGCGTTGCGCGAGCCACCCTGCGGCGTCGAACGTCTCGTAGGGACCGTCCATCGGTTGAAGATTAGCAGACGTATACTCGCGACATGCCTTCCGCCGCGCGCATGGGCGACATGGTGAAGCAAGACGCGCCGCACTGCCACGCGCCGATCCATCCGGCCGCGCCCGTGCCGACGCCGAGCGCGCATCCCGCGCTGCCGCTGGCCATCATAAAAGGAGAGACAACGGTGCTCATCGGCAACATGCCGGCTGCGCGGCTCACCGACACGACCGCGCCGTGCACGCTGCCGGGCTGCGTCCCGGGCGGCCCGGGAATGATCGCCCTCGGCTCGACGACGGTGTTGATCGGCAACATGCCCGCCGCGCGCACGAACGACATGACCGCGCACACTTCCTGCGTCGCGCCGATCCCCGGTCCTGTCGGGAAGGTCCTGCCGCCGGGCTGCCCGACGGTGATGATCGGAGGCTGACCGGACGTGCGGCGCGCACACTTCGACGCGCTGCGTCCTGTCTGTCCGGTCTGCAAGCGCGGCGCGTTGTCGGTCTCGCACGCGATTCGCGAAGAGCGGGACGATCTGCTGGAGGGAATCCTCTCCTGCACGAACGCGGAATGCCTGCGCGAGTATCCGGTCATCGACGGCATTCCCGTGCTGGTCGGCCCGATCCGCGCGTGGCTCTCCGCGAATCCGCTGCAGGTCCTTCTGCGCGACGATCTCTCTCCCGAGTTGGAGAGCCTCCTCGGCGACGTCCTCGGCCCCGGTTCGCAATACGACACGATCCGCAATCACACCGGAATCTACGCGCACGATCATTACGAGACGCATTCCGCGCAATCTCTACTGCGGGGCCTGGGCTTCCAGCCCGGGCTCTCCATCGACGTCGGTTGCGCCACCGGCGGAACGACGTTCGCGATCGCCGAGCGGACACAATCGCTCACCCTCGGCGTCGATCTCAATTTCGCAATGCTGCGCGTCGCGTCGCGCGCATTGCGCGAGGGCCGCGTGCGCTATGCCCAACGTCGCGTCGGCGTCGTCTACGACCGCCGCGAGCTGAATGTCGCGACCAACGATCTCGTCGACTTCTGGTGCTGCGACGCCGCGGCGCTGCCGTTCGCCGACGCGACGTTTGCTCTCGCGTCGAGCCTCAATGTCGTCGATTGCGTAGGCGCGCCACGCGAAACGTTGCACGAGCTTGCGCGCGTAGTGAGCGGAACGGTGATTCTCGCAACGCCGTACGACTGGTCCGCGTCAGCGACGCCGGTGGAGTCGTGGCTCGGAGGCCACTCGCAACGGGGCGCGCATCGCGGCGCCTCGGAGCCAGTACTGCACGCACTGCTGGCGGAGGCGGGACTCGAGGTGATCGCGGAAGAGCCGCACGTCCCCTGGCGCGTGCGCCTACACGAGAGGAGCAGCGTCGATTACGACGTGCATTTTGTAGTGGCACGGCGCGGATGAGGGGTGCGGGCTTCCAGCCCGCAGATCGGTGCGGAGTGCGGGCTGAAAGCCCGCACCCCCTCAATTGATCTTCACCAGCGAGCCCTTCACCGTCAGGATCCCGCCAGCCTCCACGTTGTGCATCCCCGAGGCTTTGGTCTTGACCATCGTGCCCTCGCTCTCGAGATTCAACGAGGCCTTGCTGGTAACGTTCATCGCTTCGTTCTTGAGGTCCGTCGTCGCCTTGTTGGAGATGTTCATCCCCTCCGTGGCGAGATCGCCGGCCGCTTTCGCGGTGAACTTGCCGCTCGTCTCCAACGTCATGTCGCCCGTCGATTTGAACGTGACCTTGCCGGCGACGGTAATGGCGAGGTCGCCATCAATCTTGAGCGTGTAGTTCTTGGTCACTTTGTGCTCGAACTCGTCCTTGTCCGTGTGCGTCTCTTTCTTCGTGACCGTCACGTCGCGGGTGCCGGCGACGTCGTGCGTCTCGTTGCCCTTGTCGACGTCGATGTCGTAATTCCCTTCCTTGATCTGTAGCTTGTCCGTGCCCTTTTCGAGCGTGACCGTGCGGTTGTTGTAGATGTCGATGGTCTGATTCCCTTCGCCGTCCTTCTTGTTCGTGCCGACCTTGTGGGTCTCGTCGTGTTTCACGACGCTATTGAGGTCCTTCTGCGCCTGCAGAAAGACTTCTTCGGAATCCTTCTTGTCTTCGAAACGGAATTCATTGAATCCGCCGCCGCCTTTGGAGACGTTGCTCTTGATCGTGCTCTTGGTCTGATCGGTGGGCAGCGTATAGGGAACGGTCTGCTCGGCGTTGTACACCGAGCCTGTAATGAGCGGCCGGTCGGGATCGCCTTCGAGGAAGCTCACCACGACTTCTTGTCCGATCCGCGGCAGGAACATCTGCCCCCAAGCCTTGCCCGCCCATCCTTGTGCGACGCGGATCCAGCACGAGCTGTTCTCGTCGTTCTTGCCCTTTTGGTCCCAGTGGAACTGCACCTTCACGCGGCCGTACTGGTCGGTCCAGATCTCTTCGCCCGATTTTCCGACCACAATGGCCGTCTGTGTGCCGGGGATGACAGGCTTATGCGTCGTGCGTGCCGGCCGGTAAACGAGATCGGCGGGAAACGCTTCGAATGAATTCGAATAGCTCTCCGGTGTTGCGGTATGAGAGACGCGCGCAACGGCGTATGCGGCGTTGACGTCATCGCGATAATGTTTGGCCAGCGTCGATTTTGCGCCCGGATACCACGCGCGCACGAAGCTCGTGCCGCGCAGCATTTTCTGCGGCACCTCTTTTTCCTCCATGCGCAGCTTCGCTTTCCCGTCAGCGGCGTCCTTCTTTACGAAGCCTCCGGGATATTCGTAAATGCGGCGCTTGGTTCCGTTCGTCGCCTTGGTGCTATCGGTCGAGCCCATCAAGTCCGTCGACGGCGTCTCGAATCCGAAATCATCGACGGCGTACTGGCCGGGGATGACCGCCTGCTCGATTGCGCACGACGTGACGAGGTTCTGCTGCGCCCACAATCCGTAAGTCGCGTAATCGACGGTCGCCGCGCCGGGACAATCGACGAACGCGGTCGTGGCATCGGCCAATACGAGTGTGTGCTTTCCGTCCACGTGCTCGAAGTAATAGAAGATCCCGTGGTCCTCGAGCAGCCGCGACACGAACGCGAACGCGCTCTCGTTGTACTGCACGCAATATTCGAGCGCGGTGTAAGTCCCGGTCGTGCCGTTCTTGTAGTCGGTGAATCCGAGCTCGTCGAAGAGGCCGGTGACGATCTCGATGACGGTCTTGTTCTGCCAGATCCGGCAGTCGGCGCTCATCGTCGCCAGCCAAAACCACGGATGCAGCTCGAGGAAATACGTGAAGAAGCGCGCGTCGCTGCCCGCCTGCACGAACCGTCCGACGATGCCGTTGACGTAGCGTGTCGTCGAACCGTCCGCGAGGGCGATCTTCACCGTCGCGCTCTTCCCGACGATCAGCGAGAAGTCGAGCGCCTTGTCCTCCGACACCGCCTCGACGAAGAAGTGGAAGAGGCCGGAGATGCGCTCCTCGCCGTGGATGCTTCGGATCAGCAGCTTGTCATCGCCCAGCGGTGTGGTGATGGAGAGGTACTGGTTCGCTTGCGTGAAGGCCATGACGATAAAATACATCCTTCCATGCGCCTCTTTCTCCAGGACGGCCCCGCGCGGCTGCAGATCCTCTCGCCCAGTCACATGCGCCAGTTCCACGACGTTGCGGCCGCGCGCGAGTTCCTGCGTCCGCTAGTCGCGCAGGCCGGCAACGGCATCGCCATCCGCCGCGTCCTCGGACCGACCATCGCCGTGACCGACGGCGAGCTGCTCGACGCGCTGGCCAAACGCGTCGTGAGCGAGGGACTGTACGTCGTGTCGTGTGCGGACACGTGGCTGGCGTCGATTCAGGGCACGCTCACCGAATCCTCCGCGTCGGCATCGAGCGCGGCGGCCGCGGCGGCGGCCGAGAGTCAGACCACGCCGCTGCAAGATGAAGAGGCGGCGCAGGCCGCGAGCACGGCCGATCAAGTCGAGGAGACGCACTACATCGAGATCGAGCTCATCGACGAAGACGGCAAGCCCGTTCCGGACGAGGCCTGGTTTGTCGAGCTGCCGGACGGCACGACGAAATCCGGGCGCACGGACGCGAAAGGCTTCGCGCGCATCGACGGCGTCGATCCCGGCACCGCCAAGGTCTCGTTCCCCGACCTCGACAAGAAGTCGTACAACCCGGGAGGCTCCTGATGCCTTTCCACACCGTGGTGCAGGGCGACACACTGCTCGCGCTCGCGTCGACGAACGGGCTCGACTCCTGGGAAGACATCGTCAACGCCCCGGAGAACGCGTCGATCAAAGACACGCTCACAGATCCCGGCATCCTCAAGCCCGGAGTGAGCCTCTTCATCCCGAACAAGACGATGAAGCAGCAGCCGTCGGCGATCGACGCGAAGCATCCGTTCAACATCAAGCGTCCCAAGGCGTGGCTGCGCATCGCAATCAAAAACGCGGACGGCACGGCGCTCGCCAACTGCAAGTACGAGCTCACCGCCGCCGGCAAGACGACCAGCGGCACCATCGCCGCGGACGGCATCATCGAGCAGGCCGTGCCGATCGACACGACCGCCGGCTCGCTGAAGGTATGGACGACCGAAACGACTTTCGAACAGTGGGAGCTGAAGATCGGCTGGATGGATCCGATCAGCGAGGACAGCGGCGTCCAATCGCGGCTCGCGAACCTCGGATTCGATTGCGGCGACGACCTCGCCAAGGCGGTGATGGCCTTTCAGGCGCGCATCGGGCTCACGCCGACGGGCACGATCGACGACGCGCTGCGCGAGAAGCTCGCGTCGTATTACGACCCCGCGCAGGACGAGACGACACAGGACGTCGAGCCCGAGACGGCGGAGGCCGAGGCGTGAGCCTGGTTGCGTAGTCTATGACCCTGCGCGACGAGGAAGATCTGCTTCGCGAGTCCTACGAGCGCGTGCCCTACGCGAGCGGCTCGTATCACCACACGCATCCCGATCATCTGGCGACGCTGGCGTTGCTGCACGGACTCGAGACCGCGCCGCCGGCACGCTGCCGCGTGCTCGAGCTGGGATGCGCGGACGGCGGAAACCTCGTGCCGATGGCGCTCGAGTTGCCGGAGAGCCGCTTCACCGGGATCGACCTTTCGCCGCGGCAGATCGAGACCGGCCTCGCGAACGTGCGCGAGCTCGGGCTGACCAACGTCGACCTGCGCGTGATGAGCATCCTCGATGTCGTCCTTGACAGGGACGCGTCCCTCGGCACGTTCGACTACGTCCTCTGCCACGGCGTGTATTCATGGGTCGACGCGGACGTGCGGGAGAAGATCCTCGCATTGTGCCGCGCGACGCTCGCGGCGAACGGCATCGCCTATGTCAGCTACAACGCGTTGCCGGGATGGCACGTGCGGCGCTTCGTGCGCGATCTTCTGCAGCACGCGACGCGCGGCGCCGAGGATCCGGCGGCGCGTTCGTTCGAGCTGATCCGCTTTCTCTCCGATGCCACGGCGCGCGATCAGGACGCGTGGGCGCAGATCCTCCGCGGCGCGCGCGAGCAGTTCGAAGCGTGGGCCGAGCATCCGGAGTACATCCTTCACGACTATCTCGAGCGGACGAACGCGCCGCTGTACTTCCACGAGTTCGTCGCGCACGCGTCGCGGCACGGGCTGCGCTACGCGGGTGACGCCGAGCCGCCGATGAACGAGTCCGACAACCTCGGACCGGAGGTGTCGCAGCGGCTGCGCGCGCTTTCGAGCGATCCGCTGGAACAAGAGCAGTACTTCGACTTCGTCGTGAACCGCTCGTTCCGCCGCACGCTGCTCGTGCACGAGGGCGCGTCCCTCGATCGCACGATGCAGCCCGAACGCATGCGCCGCCTGCACGCCGCGAGCTCCGCGCGCCCGGTCTCCGATCAGCCCGATCTGCGCGCGGGCATCCCCGAGGCGTTCCGGAACGAGCGCGGAAAACCGTTCACCTCCACGCATCCGGCGGCGAAGGGCCTGCTGGTCGCGCTCGCGGAGGCCTGGCCGCGTTCGCTGTCGTTCGATCAGTTGTTGATGCGGGTCGTCGACGCCGATGAGGCGTTGCTTGCGGATCTTCTGTGGTCGCTCTACTGGAGCGGCGTCGCCGAGCTGCACGTCGAGCCGCCGCAATGCGCGAACGAAGTGAGCGAGCTGCCGCGCGTCTCCGAGCTCGCGCGCCGCCAGGCCGCGCGCGGCGCGATGGTGACCAACCTCCGCCGCCGCGTGCTGAAGATCGACGACCCGGTGGCGATGCTGCTGATCACTCACCTCGACGGCACCCGCGACCGCGCGGCGCTGCTGCGGTTGCTCGACCGCGAAGCATCCGCCGGCCGGCTCGACATCACCGCAGGTGAACAGCGCGTCGATCCGGCGCGCATTCCGATGGTGTTGCAGGCGGTGCTCGATCACCACCTCACGCGCCTCGTGCGGCTGGCGTTGTTGGAGTAGTTTGGAGTGCGGCAGCAGATCTCTTGCGAGCACGTCCACTCTAACGCCACCGTGAGCTGCCGCTTTCTAATCGCCTGCAATGAAAGCGGCAGCTGGAGTGCGCCGAGGGGACACGGCTGCGCCAGTACTCCGCTGCCGCACTCCAAAGATGTACCATCGTCAGGCAGGTGGTCCCGATGCGAATCAAGTATCTCTTCGTCATCAGCTGCTGCGTTCTTTTCCTGATGGCGAGTTGCCGAAGCACTGGCAGCGATCCTCCCGACACGACGTCACCCGTATCGTCAGAAGCGTACACGCCGGTCACAGTTATCGCCGTGGTCGACAAGATCGAGCGACACGCATATCAGGATTTCATCACCGACGGCTCGGTGATCTCATGGACGCTCGTCACGCTCATGGGCGCCGAGGGAGTGAACGTACGTGCTTACTGCGCCGGTCATCCCTTCCTCGAAGATGCGCCGCTCCTGATCGGGCAATCTGTCAGTTTCATCCTGCCCTCGCCGGCGGAACGCGCGGCAATCCCCCTGGAACAGCTCGGGCAGCTCCAAAGGGTGCGATAGGGGTGGTGACTCATCACACCAAACCTCGCGCCCCCTCGATCACCACCTCCAGCGCCTCGCCTCGTGTTGTTGGAATAGTTTGGCGGCGTTCTCGGGCGGCGTTATCCTCGGCCAAATGAGCACAACGCCGGGAAGCACGACGAGAACCTGTTTTGTGATCGCACCCATCGGTGATGCGGGGTCGGACACGCGGAAAAGATCGGACCAGGTGCTGCAGCACATCATCGAACCATGTGCTGAGGAGTGTGGCTACGAGGCCGTTCGGTCCGATCGACTCGGAGAACCTGGCCTGATCACCTCTCAGGTCATTACTCAGCTAGTTGACGCGCCGCTCGTCATCGCGGATTTGAGCGAGCACAACCCGAACGTATTCTACGAGCTTGCCGTGCGGCATGCGGTTGGTAAGCCATTGGTCCAGATGATCCGCTCGGGTGAGCGCATTCCATTCGATGTTGCCGGGATGCGCACGGTGCAGGTGGACCACCACGACTTGGATAGCGTCGCGGAAGCGAAGAAAGAGTTGATTCGGCAGATTCGCGCGGTTGAGAAGGACCCTTCGAAGTTGCATACACCGATCTCAATGGCGATCAACCTCGAAGGTCTTCGCTCTAGCGATCAGCCAACCGAACGTGTACTCGCGGACATTCTTTCATCCATGAGCGACTTGCGTTCGTCGATAACTTCGATCGAGCGACGACTGCCGCGCACGCGAGCCATCTCCGAGGTCGCGCTGGTAAATCCCAACACGCTTAACCTTGAACTGTCATTTAGCGGACCTATTAGGAATCCGCCAAACTTTATCAATCCTAAGCGGTATCTCTGCGACCGTCACCATATGCACCCGATGTTTGACGCGAAGGGGGACGGAGTGCTGACAGCACATACGTGTTGCGAGGCGTTCTTCGAAGAGCTGAACGAGTTTTTCGATCCGCCAGGCAAAGCGTAACGTCGCGCGGTCACACAACGCGACCAGATAGCCAGTTCGCCCGCGCCCAATGGAGCTTGAACTGCCGCGACAACTCTCAAGCCTGCCCTTCGGGCGCTCCGTAATGTTAATGGTCGTGTAGGCGGTAATACAGGAAGTACTAGATCCGCGTGATGTAAATCTCATTCCCGGCTGAGCATCTCTCGAACGAGCTCGTCGGCGGAGATCGTCTCGCCCCGCTCGCACTGCGCGATCGATTCGAGAAGGGCGGCCTTCAGTTCGGGAGTGACCTCGAACGTCTCTTCCGGCTCGTGCGCGAGGAGCGTAACGTCTGCGCCTTCAGGAAGCTGTCCCTCGTAAACGACCTTGCCGTTGACGACCTTGCCAGAGGCGATTCGCATGACTTGCGTATTCTAACGCGCACACTCCACATCAAACCGACGTTGCCGCGGCGTTCTTGCTCATCGCCGCCCTCACTCTCTTCACGAAATTCTGCGTCTCCTTGTAGGGCGGAATACCGTCGTACTGGTCGACGGCGCCTTCGCCGGCGTTGTAGGCGGCGAGGACGCGGTCGAGGTCGCCGTCGTAGCGCTCGAGGAGCCAGCGGAGGTAGGTCGCGCCGGCGGCGATGTTGTGCACCGGGTCGTGAAGGCGTTCGGCGTCGAAGCCGAAGCGGCGGGCGGTGGCGGGCATGACCTGCATCAATCCGCGGGCGCCTTTGTGCGATACCGCGCGCGCATTGAAGCTCGACTCGACGCCCATGATTGCGGCGACGAGGTAGGGAGGCACGGACTCGCGATAGGCGGTTTCTTCGATGATTGCCGTGTAGTCACGTTGGCGATACGCGACAAGCACGGCCGCGGGCTCGTAATGCGCGGGCGTTGGTTCGGCCGGCGGCGTCCAGCGAGGCATGACGAAGGGTTGTGGAGGAGGTTGGGAGTTGCGAGTTACGAGTTGCGAGGAGGGAGTCTCCGAGCTCGGAACTCGCAACTCGACACTCGCAACTCTCGGCAGCTCGACGCGCGAAACCGGCGAAGGCACGGCCCCCACCAGGAACCCCGCGCTGAAGAGCAGCACGTTCAGCATCAGCATCGAGAGCAGCATCACGACGACCGTGAGGCCGTCCAGGCGGTAGCGCAGCGCGCGTCTTTTCCTCATACGAATCTCCCGAATTCATCGACGGAAATGTGGATGCCGGTAAAGCTCGTGCCGTTGGCCATGCGCTCGAGGATGCGTGTGGAGAGCTCGGGCAGGAGCGTCTGGGTGAGAATCTGATCGATCTCGCGCGCACCGCTGTCCGGATCGCAGCGATCGGCGAGGGTTTGCACGAGCTTCGGGTCGTAGGTCAGCTCCGCGGCGTGGTTCTCGCGTACGCGCTGCTCGACCGACTTCATCTTCAGCTCGACGATGCGCAACACTTCGCGCTTGCGCAGCGGGTAATACGGCACGACCACGAGTCGCGCGAGCAGCGCGGGACGGAAGTGCTGGAGCAGCGACGGCCGCAACGCTTCGACGACCGCGGTCGAGTCGCGCTTGTCGCTCTGCGCCTTGCAGAACTCCTGAATCACGTCCGCGCCGACGTTCGAGGTCAAGATGATGACCGTGTGCTTGAAATCCACCGGCACGCCTTCGCCGTCCTCGAGGATGCCTTTGTCGAAGACCTGATAGAAGAGATCGACGACGTCGGGATGCGCTTTCTCGATCTCGTCCAGCAGCACCGCGCTCCAGGGCTTCCGCCGCACGGCCTCGGTGAGCACGCCGCCGCGGCCGTAGCCGACGTATCCCGGCGGCGCGCCTTTGAGCGTGGCCACGGAGTGTGGCTCCTGGAACTCCGACATGTTGAAGGAGATGAGGTTTCGCTCGCCGCCGTACAACTCCTCGGCGAGCGTGAGCGCGGTCTCGGTCTTGCCGACGCCGGTCGGACCGACGAGGAGGAAGACACCTTTCGGCTTGGACGGGTCTTCGAGTCCCGCGCGCGACGTCGACACGCGGCGGCAGATGGCCTCGAGCGCCTGCGGCTGTCCGACGATGCGCTGCGCCATCCGCTCGTTCAACGTGAGCACGCTGCGGACTTCGTCGGCGAGCACGCGTCCGACGGGGATTCCGGTCCATCCCGAGACGACCGCGGCGACGGTGCGCGAGTCGACGGAGATCGGCACCATCGGAGTGTCGCCCTGCAGCGTGTCGAGTGCGCCGCGTTTCTCCGTCGCGTCGCCGCCGCTCCCTTCGAGCTTGCGGATCTCGGCGACGAGCTCGCGCTCTTTCGTCCACTGCTCCTGAATCCGGGCACGCTCGTCGCGGAACTCCTTCAGTTGCTGTTCGAGGTCGCTCTTCGTCACGCCTTTGATCGGAGCGTCGCCGTCGCGCGTGCGGATGTCGAGCTCCGTTTCGGCGATGCGGATCTGGCGGTCGATGTCCTCGACCGCGGCAGGCGTTCCCTCCTGCGCGAGCGCGACGCGCGCGCACGCGGTGTCGAGCACGCCAATCGCCTTGTCGGGGAGGCGGCGCTCGGAGAGGTAGCGATGCGACAGCGTGACCGAGCTACGCACCGCGTCGTCGAGGATGCGCACGCGATGGTGCTTCTCGAGGTGCGGGGCGATGCCGCGGAGCATGTCCAACGCGCTTTCCTCGTCCGGCTCTTCGACTTTCACGAGCTGGAAGCGGCGCGTGAGCGCGGGATCTTTCTCGAAGTACTTCTTGTATTCGGACCAGGTCGTCGCGGCGATCGTGCGCAGCTCGCCGCGCGCGAGCGCCGGCTTGAGCAGGTTCGCGGCGTCGCCCTGGCCCGCCTGGCCGCCGGCGCCGATCATCGTGTGTGCCTCGTCGATGAAGAGAATCACCGGCTTCTTCGCGCTCTTCACTTCCTGGATGACGTTCTTGAGGCGCTCCTCGAACTCGCCCTTCACGCCCGCGCCGGCCTGCAGCAGTCCGAGGTCGAGGGTGCGGAGGGAGATGTCGCGGAGCGGCTGCGGGACGTCGCCGGCCGCGACGCGCAGCGCGAATCCTTCCGCGATCGCGGTCTTGCCGACGCCGGCGTCGCCGACGAGGATCGGGTTGTTCTGGCGGCGGCGGGTGAGGATGTCGATGACCTGGCGGATCTCCGGGTCGCGTCCGCGGATCGGATCGATCTTTCCCGCGCGCGCCTCGGCGGTGAGATCGACGGTGTACTTGTCGAGCGCCGTCGTGGCGACGGGCGCGGACGACGGCTCCGATGAAGACGCCGCGCGGAACGAACCGCTCGACGTAGTCGAGGGCGACGTGTGCTCTTCGCTCGATTCGAGAATGAGCTCGCGGATCGTTTCGCGCAGAGACTCGCGCGGAATCTTCGCGAGCACCGGGCACGATTCGTAAATCATCGCGCGCAGCGACTCATCGTCGTACAGCGCGAGAAGGAGGCCGCCGGAGCGGATGCTCGCGGACTCGAGGAAGAGCGACGACTGCGACCACCCTTCGCGCAGCAGCTTCAGGATCTGCGGCGACATCGCGGGCGTGCGGCTGTTGCCGCGCTCGAATTTCTCGATGGCCGTCGTGAGCTGGCGTGTCAGCTCGGCGGTGTCGACGTTGTAGTAACGCAGCACGGGAGCGAGGTCGGAGCCGGGAAGGTCGAGGAACTTCATCAGGAAGTGCTCGACCTCGACGTTGTAGTTCGTCTGCGCGACGCACAACGCGGCCGCCGTCTCCAGCGCGCGCTTGGCGAGCGGGTTCAAACGCGAGATCAGAGTTCGCAGCTCACTGCTCATGGGGAGACCTCTGGGAAATGACACCTTTGGAGTGCGGCGGCAAGGCCGCCGCTTTCGAATGCGCGCCAAGTAAGGAACCGCGGCGCACTTGCCGCGTTGTTCGAAAGCGGCGGCCCTGCCGCCGCACTCCAAAGGTGCTTCATCGTCTCCCCGTCAGTCGCACCTGCGAGTCGTCGCGTGTCGTTGGTTTCGTTTTCACCCAGGTCGTCCAGCCGAGGTAGGCGCCGTAGGCGGCGCCGAGGCGGAGGTCGGGGACTTCCGCGGCTTTGAGAGCGAGGCGGAACGTGTAGCCGAGCTCCTCACGCGAGTAGAAGCGCACGAGCGCGACGAGCGGCGCGAACGCGCGGCCGTTCGGCAGGAACGATAGGAACTGCGCGAGAGTCAGCGGGCCGAGGCGCACTTCGAAGCTCGCGGCCTGCTCCCATACGCGGCGTCCGAGGACCGCCGTCGATCCGAGGATCTGGTTCTGTCCCGACTCGCCGATGCGCGACGTGTCGTCGTCCTCGATGTGATTCCATTGACCGCGGAACGGCACGACCTCGGCCTGCGTGTCGAAGCAGTCTTCGAGCAGGCGCGTGAGGCCGATCGCCGGACGCACGGTCTCGGTGAAGAATCCGGCGTACGCGAGCAGCGTGCGATCTCGCACGCCCATGCGTCCGTTGAGATGCGGCGTGCCGAGTCCGAGCAGCGCGTGCAGCACCGTCGCGACGCGGCCGCGGTCCGGAGCCTTCGCGTCGAGCGCGGGGCGGTATTTTTTCCGCGCGCGATACAGCAGCGAAATGAGACGGTGATTGAAGATGTCGAGGAACTCGGCGAGTGCGCCGTCCTTGCGATAGCTGCGCTCCATGATCAGCTCGACAACGTTGGGCGGCAGCGGTCCCATGCTGCCCGCGAGTCCGAGGACGTTCACGCGCATCTCCGCGGGCTCGCCTTCCGACGGCGGACGAATCGCCTCCACGTCGCCGGGCGGAAAGTCGAGCCGCACCTCGGACTTGAAGCGCACGACCTCGCGCCGCGGGTCGACTCCTTCCGCGGGCGAGGTGCGGTCGGGGAACAGCGTCTCCAGCAGGCGAACCGCCTGCAGGAAGGAGAAGCGATGCCCCTCCTCCCATAGCCCCTCGGCTACAGTACGGCTCTGCCGCCAGCCATAGGAGGCCATCGGTTCGATTCCCCTTCGCGCGCGACGCGCGTCATGACGAGTTGCGTGAACGAGTTCGTGGAAGCGTGGAGACCGAAGAAGCGGCTCAGCACCGAGGCTAGCAGGAACGCGCTGCTGCCGGCGTAGTTCTCCTCATTGAAGTTGAGTGTGACCTCCGTGCCGCGTGCGAAGCCCTTCCAGTCCGGTTGCGGCGCGCGGCGCATGATACGTCGCTGGGCCATCGCCTGAATGCCGCGGATCTGCTGCCAATGCGCGGGCGATTCTGCGAAGCAGTAGAGACCGAGGATCTCGTGCAGCGCGCGAAGCGATTCGCGCTCCTCGGTCAACGAGAGGTGATTGAGCGAGAGATGCGAGACCAGCCGCCAGAGTGCCTGTCCGCCGAGGGGCGGATCGATCGGGCGCGTCGGCTTCTTGACGCAGACGATGCTCGCGGGAATCGACTCATCGGTCTGCAGTTTCGCGTCGGCTGGGAGCTGCACCGCGAGCTCGCGATTCGTGCAGAGCGTGTGTGCGAACACGATCTCCTCGGGCGGGAACGTCGGCCTGAACTCGAGATCGCGGAACGACAGCAGGACGTCGGTCCCGGTGAGGTCTTCGCGTGACGCGGGAACGCGGCGCGCGTGCCAGAACGCCTTCTGCTTGCGCATCTCCATCCCGTGCGTGAACGAGTAGAACGGCGCGTACTCGCGCGAGGTCTCGGCTTCGTTCGACGAGCCGGAGACGGCGACGATGGAGTGGATCTCGGTCGTGCGCTCCTTGCGCATGTCGCCGACGAGGCGGTACTCGATCTGGCGCTGATCGATGCGAATGGGCTCGGTGGTCTTGCGGTAGAGATTCGCGATCGGCGTGCAGCCGAGCGAAAACGTTTCCGGCGTGAGGAGCAGTCTCCGCTTCGACGCGCGGTCGAGGAGGAACAGCAGATCGATCGACTGGCCCGACGCGCGGCCCGCGAGGCCGGAGACGTCGACGAAATGGAACTTCTCCGGAAACGCGAAGTACTCCTGCAGCAGGCGATACGCCGGATGCGAGTGGCGCGGATAGGGGATGACCTCTTCGTCATCCTCGAGGCCGACCGGCGCAAGGGAGTTCTTCGGCAGATACGAATGCGACTTCGCGTCGTGCGGCACGACCGCGACGCGGATCGTGTCGCGCAGCATCAGCTCGTACACGCGGCTCACGAGCACGGGATCGCCGTGGAGATAGAAGCGGAGCTTGTCGACGCCGAGGACCTCGAACGGGTCCGCGAGGGACTCGAGGCGCAGGCGCAGCACCGCCGCGACGTCGCTGCCGAGGAAGTCGAAGAGCTCCGGCACTTCCATCTCGGCGCGGGTGACCTTCACCGGCCAGAGTGTGACCGGATAACACGTGCGCATGCGGCAGACCGCGCCCTGTTCCGCGACGGCGAAGAGCTGCGTGTGTTTCTCGATCTCGAAGCCGGTCGTGAGCTTCGCACGCTCGGGATCGAAGTCGAAGCGCGCGACGGCCATCGACGGCACGGGACGGAGGTAGTGCGGATAGAGCACATCGAGCAATTCGGCCGCGATCTCGGGGAAGTCGCTGTCGAGATCGTTCTGAATGCGCGCGGTCAGAAACGCGAAGGACTCGATGAGCCGCTCGACGTGCGGATCGGGGCATTCGCCGGGCTGCAGCTCGAGACGCGACGCGACTTTCGGATAGCTGCGCGCGAACTGTTGCCCCATCTCGCGGAGGTAGGAGAGCTCCTCGAGGTAGTAACGAAGGAAGTCGTTACCGGGCGCCCGCATGCACCTCCACCTTTCCTTCTTTCAGATCCAGCGAGGTCTCGAACGAGATCGGCTCCGGCACCATGTCCGTGAGGACCTTCGCTTCGATGACGCCGATGAGCGAGAGGTCGTTGCCGGGATGCGGCTCGAGCGAGACCTGTACGTCGATGAGGCGCGGCTCGAAGGCCTCGATCGTCCGGCGAAGGAGCTCCGCCAGACGAACGCGGTCGTCGAAACTGCGTGGGGAGAAGACGGAGAAATCGGGAACGCCGTAGTCGATGACCGAGCGTTCCCGAATCGGGAGCCGATGCGCCGGGAAGGGGCAGCGTGTGTTGAACAGCTGCTCCAGCTCCCGGCGCACCGACTCGCGTAAGCCTCGCCGGTCGAGCGTGCGCGTGGGGCGCAGCTCGTGTCGCAGACGTGGATCGCGGTCGACGAGCCTGTCGAACAGGGGCATGCGGACCTCGATCTTCTGCGTGGGCATTGCTTCTTACCTGAGCTTTACTCGACGGATCGCGTTTCGAGATTGTGCTTGGCCGGTTTGTTCGCATCCGCGGAACCGTCGGCGTGCTTCTGGTCCTTGTAGTTGTACTGAACGATGCCGTAGTCGAGCGAGACATTCTCGACGGGGATGTCGCCCGGACCGCCGGACACGCTGTAGTTCGCGATGACGACGTGCTCCATCACGACCTTCAGGTACTCGACCGGTTTGTTGTCGTTGGCGCCGTCCGCGCGATAGCAGGTCAGGGTTGCCTTGCCGAACTGCTTGCCCGACCAGCAGTACTTCAGGAGCGAGTCGGTGGCGGTGTCGAGATACTTTGTGAAGGTGAAGTTCTGGTGATTGGCCTGTTCGACCGTGCCCGAGCCCGCGGAACTGCGCGAAGGGCTGGTCGGCTGCACGAAGCCGTGGTTCCAGGAGAGCACTTCGATCTCACCGATGTGCTCCGCGGCCGTCGACGACGCCGTGACGGCCGGTTCCTCGAACTTGAGGTACATGTTGATTGCCATGGTTCATTTCCTCCTATGAGTCGGGGTCATGCCGCCGCGGGCGGCGGGAGCTCGGCGACGAGACGAATCGACGCGGTGAGCTCTTCGAGCTGGAAGTGCGGGCGCAGGAACGCGACCGCGCGGTAAGCGCCGGGCTTGCCGGCGATGTCGAAGACGTCGACGCGCGCCTCGCGGAGCGGGAACTGCGCCTTGAGCTCCTGGCCGGCGTCGTCGGTGCCGAGGACGTACATGCCCATCCAGCGGTTGAGGTACATCTGCAGCGTGTCCTTGGTCTGGAAGCTGCCGATCTTGTCGCGGCAGATGACCTTCAGGTAGTGCGCGAAGCGCGACGCGGCGAGGAGATACGGCAGGCGCGCGGAGATGCGCGCGTTGGCGTTCGCCGAGTCGGTGTCGTACTGCTTCGGCTTCTGCGTGGTCTGTCCGCCGAAGAACGCCGCGTAGTCGGTGCCCTTGCAGTGGCAGAGCGCGACGAAGCCGAGCGTGTCCAGCTCCTTTTCGCGGCGATCGGTGATCGCGATCTCGGTCGGGCACTTCAGCGCGATGTCGCCCTCGTCGGTCTTGAACGTGTGCGTCGGCAGGCCGGTGACCATGCCGCCGCCTTCGACGCCGCGGATCGCCGCGCACCAGCCGTACAGCGCAAACGCGTTCGTGATGCGCTGGGTCAGCGCCCACGCCGCGTTGCCCCACAGGTACTTGCTGTGGTTCTTGCCGTCGGTGTCCTCGACGAAGTTGAACTCCTCGGTCGGCACGGTGTTCGGGCCGTACGGGAGGCGGAGCAGGATGTGCGGCAGCACGAGCGTCACGTAGCGCGAGTCCTCGGTCTGCTGGAACGAGCGCCACTTGATCAGCTCCGTCGACTCCATGATCTTCGCGAGGTCGCGCGGGTTTCCGAGCTCGGTGAAGCTGTCCATGTCGAACAGGCGCGCCGACGCGGCGGAGATGAACGGCGCGTGCGCGGCGGCGGCGACGCCCGAGAGCTTCTCGAGCATGGCCATGTCCTGCGGATGGCGGCCGAACTCGTAATCGCCGACGATCAGGCTGAAGGGGAATCCACCGAAGGTGCCGTACTCCTCTTCATAGATCTTCTTGAAGAGCTGGCTCTGGTCGAACTCGATGGCCTGATCGAGGTCTTTGAACACCTCGGCCTTCGACGCGCACATGAGACGCAGCTTGAGACGCGTGCTGGTCTCGGTGTTCATCACCAGGTAGTGCAGCCCGCGCCACGACGCTTCGAGCTTCTGGAAGTCGGGGTGGTGCAGGATCTCGTTGAGCTGCTTGCTGATCAACTCGTCGATGCGCGCGATCTGGGCCTGGATCATGGCCATCGTGTCGCGGCTGACGGTCATCCCTTCGTCGAGGATCTGGTGCACGAACTCGCCGACGAGGTCTTTCGCGCGAGGCTTCTGCTCCGCGTCGCGGGCCAGCTTGCCCTTGGAAATGATTTGGTCGATCAGAGTGCCTTCGTCTGCGGCAGCCGCGGCTGCTCCTTCGGCCTGGGCATTGGTTTCATCAGCCATTGGATCCTCCTTCGACGGCGGCCTTGATCTGCTGCTGGGAATCGGTGTTGGCGGCGACGTCCTGCAGGAGCGCGTCGAGATCGTCGTTGCCGTCGAGCTTCGCGAGCAGGTCGTTCAGGCGCTGGCGCGCCTCAAACAGCTTGCGCAGCGTTTCGACCTGCTGCACGACCTGTTCGGGACGGAGATCGTCGAGCTTCTTGAACTTCAGCTCGACGTTCATCTTGGTGTTGTCCTCTTCCTTCAACTTGTTGTCGACCTGGAAGGCCAGGCGAGGGGAGATGGACGCCATCACGTCGTTGAAGTTGTCGCGATCGATCTCGACGAACTTCCGGAACTTGATCGGGACCATCGGCGTCTCCGGCTTGCCGGCGAGGTCCGAGAGGATGCCGACGATGAGGGGCAGCTCTTTCTTCTCGATCGCGCCGCCGGTCTCGACGTCATAAGAGATCTGAACCCGCGGCGGGCGAATGCGGGTCAGTTTCTTTTGTGTGCTTTCACTCACTGAAGCCTCCTTGTTAGCGTGTGGATGGGATTGGCGCGGGTCGTTTCTCTGGGCATGCGAACGTGTTTCACCCCCCTCGGGTTCGTTGGTCGATCTCAGCTCGGGCGTTTCATCCCGAGCAACGCGTAAACGGTGTTGATGTCTGCGTTTTTCTGCAGCAGCTCGTCGAGGAGCTCGACGAGACTCATGTTTCCCCACGTGATCGCACGGCGGACGAGGTACGGCACGGGGCTGTGCGGCTCGGCGCGCATCAGGTATTCGGACGCCTCGGTCAGCGCGCGGTAGGCATCGGCGCGGCTGGCGATCGGTCCGACGACGAGGCGCGGCGCGGACGGCGGTGCAGCGGAAGATTCGGTCGTGTCGATCATCGGTTCATCCACCATCGGATCCGGCAGCTCTTCCGGCGCGGAGAGCTCGCCCTTTTCGATGCGCTCGCGAATGACGCGGGCGGCGAAGTTCTGAATGGCCTGGAGCATCTCGCGAAGCGGTGTGAGACTCGGCGCGTCGTGCGCTCCGCACTTTTCGACGATCACCGCATCGAGCTCGTCGAGCGCGGCGAGGCCGGCGCCGAGGTCCTCGTTCAGCGTGGAGTACCAGGCGCCCGGCGTGAGCGAGACCGCGACGAGGAACTTCTGCTGCGTGACCGTTCCCGCGGCCTGCGCTTTAGTGACTGCGGCTTGGTCCTTGACCGCGATCTTCGCGAGGCGCAGCGCGTTGGTCCATTCCTTCCAGCCGTACGCCGCCGGTTCTTCGGTCGTCGGAGCGGTGAGCGGAATGGAGAGCATCGGCACGGCGAGGCGCGTGAGCCACGCGACCGGCGCGACGCGGTATTCGCAGCTTCCTTCGTCGAGCGCGGGATAGAGATCGGGCCAGAAGTCGCGGCAGAGTCCCGCGACGGCACGCACTCCGGCCGCGAGTCCGGTGAAGGCGTGCAGATGGACCCACGCTTCGGTGAGCCAGGCCGCGATCTGCAGGTCTTTCGAGCGCGTGGTGAGGACGTCGACGCAAAGGCGCTCGACGCCGCGCCAGTCCGCGCGTTTGAGCTCGCGCTGCCAGACACCGACGGGAAGCGTGGGATCGTCTTCCTGACGCAGGCGCTGGATGTCGTCGTAGACGGCATCGAAGCGCAGCCACTCGCCGGAGGGCGCTTCGGCGCTGATGGGGATGAGCAGCGAGTCGATGTCGACCGCAGGCCCTGAGATCGGGATGACCTGGGCGCTCATGCGTGCCTCCGATAGGACGCATTGGACGAATAGGACGAATAGGTCCTATGAGTCCTATGAGTCGTATAGGTCCTACCCCTCACTTCCGTGCCTCCGTCGTGTAGGCCGCGCCGCCGATCCGTGGGGCGGACGACGGGAAGCGCGGGATGATCAGCGGTTGCGCGCTCTTCGGATCGAGCACCGACAGGCGGAGGAACACACGCGCATCGCTCGGCTGCTCGTCCTGCACAGCCACGGCATTGCGCGTCGGCACTTCGAGCGACAGCGTCACCGGCTCGACGTCGAGGAACGACGGGAGATCGTCGGCCGAGGATTGATTTTGTGCGAGCGCGCTCAGGAGCGCCCATGCGTTGCGGTACTCGTACGTGACCGTGCGATCGAGGACGGTCACGCCTGGGCGGACGTTGCCCGCGACCGGAATGCGCGGCGACTCGCTCGCCCAGCGCAGCGACACGCGCACCGGCTCGCCGTAGGTCCAGCGCAGCTTGCGCGCCTTGGTCTCGCGGTTCGTGATCGTGTCGCGGCCGACGTCGAGCGTCCAGCCGATGATCTGGTCGCCGTACACCTCGCGGTCGCGCAGCACGCGGAACATCGGCTCGATGTCGATCGCCGGACCGGCTTCCGGTTTCTCGAGATAGGTGGCGAAGAAGACGCGCACGGCCGCGAGGTCTTCGACGAAACGGCGCGCCTTCGCGAACGAAGGATCCTGCGTCGCGTCGACGGGGATGCTGCGCACCATCGCCTGCGACGCGTCGAAGATGCGGAAGAAGCCGCGCAGATCGTTCGGATCCGCTTCGAGCTCACCCGCGCGCGGCGGTCCGTCGGTGAACGGATAGCGTCCCGCGAGACGCTGGTTGAAGTACTGCTCGATCTCTCTGTAGCGCGTGGCCACGCGCTCGATCGCGACGTTCGTGCAGCGCGCGGTCAGCTGCGACGACAACTCGTGCGTGCGCGTCGCGAAGATGCCGGAGTCCGGCTGGAATCCGGCCGGCAGACGCGCGCCCCCGCAGGTGGCGAGATCGATCTTCGCCATCCGTTCGAGCACGTAGTCCTCGAGCATCGCCACTGCGTTGCCCGGCTTCTTCGCATCGTAGTCGCGAAGGTCGTCGAGGATGTTCTGCCAGCGGCGCGACTCCGGGGTCGCGCGCGTTCCCTCGTGTGCGAGGAACGCGAGAAGCGGATGCGCGTACGTGCGTCCGATGTACGCGATGCGCTCGCGGGTCGTGTTCAGGTACAGCGTGACTTCGGCGGCATCGGCGGCGCCCCAAGCGGCCGGCGTGGGAGGCGCGTCGCCGTTCCACCACTCGAATCCGCCCTGACGCGGACGATACGGCTGTTCCGCTTCGAGGAGCTCGTCGACTTCGGCGAGGATGCGCCGCGCTTCCGCGGTCATCGCCAGCGTCACGTCGCGTTTGTCGTCGACGAGGTTCAGCCGCGTGAGGCCGTCGAGCGCGGACTCGATCGACTTCGTCGACGCAACGAACGTCGTCACGTCGGACCGCACCGCTTCCTCGCGCGCGTCGCGCGTCGCCGGCGGCAGCACGTTCTCGAACTGCTGCGCCTGCGCGAGCAGGTCCATCATCTGCGCGCGGGCTCGGTCGCGCGCGACCTGATCGACGCTGATGCGCAAGTCGGCGGGAATGAGCGGGAAGGTTTTATCGCGGAATCGATCGTAGGCCTGCACGACGTCGGCGGCCTGCGCGAGCGAGGGCGCGGACCACACCAGCCGCGTGCCGGGCAGCAGCCGCACCTGGATGTGCCGCTGCGCGGAAGGCGTGGTGACGAACTTCTGGCCGAGGAAAGTCTCGAGCGCGGACTTGAGCAGCAGCGTGTCGGACGAAAGCTGCATCGTCGGACGTCCGCGGTCGACGGCGAGGATCGAGCCGGTGAGCGGAGAGGTCGTGCCGGCGAGCCGGCGCTGGTACTCACGCCACGCCGCCGTCGCGTCGTTGCGAAGGCTCACCGCCGCGGGTCGGCCGAAGAATTCGGACGTCTCCATGTCCACCAGCACGCGATCGAAGTCGCGTCCGAGGCTGAACGTCGGGCGGAAGGCCCACTCCATCTGCGGCGTCGCAGCCGCGGTCTCGATCTCGCGCATGCGGGACACGAGCTCGGAGAAGCGGCCGGTCTCCCCCGCCGACGGCCACTCCGTCGCGGCGTTGCCGATCGCGCCGCCCAGCTCGCGCAGCCGCGCGTAGAAGAGGTTCTGTTCGAAGAGGCTGTTGTAGAAACCGTGCGCCAACTTGGCGGCGTTGAGATTCGCTTCGTCGCGGAACCGCGCGGCGTCGAAGCGCGCGTAATTCGCGTTCCGCAGCGCACGGCGATAGAGATGGTTGTTGACGTAGAACTCCGCCGGCAGGTCCTGACCGAACGCCGACTTCACGACGATGCCGAGCTCCTTGATGTCCGCGGTGCGCGAGAGATCGTTGAACCTGCGCTTCGTGTCCTCGAGCTCCCGGAAACAGAAGACGAGCTGACGCAGCTCCCGGAACTGAGGCGCGTCTTCGAGCGCGAAGCCGCGCGTGGACGGTTCGCTCTGCGACTCGACGATGCTCGCGGTGCAACTGTACGAGCCGTCGAGAAGACGACGAGCGCGCTCTTCGAGCTCGAGCCGGACACCGTCGAGGATCACCGTCTCGAACGACTCCGTGATCGCGCGCTCGATCCTCGCGTCGTAGTCGCTGATCCACGAGCTCGGGATGAAGATCGCCGCGTAGTGGCTGAAGTCGATCCGCGCCATCCCGCGCAGGAGATCGAGCGACCAGCTCTGCAGGTTGCCGTCGGAGATTTGCTGGCCCTGCGCCCTACACGCCTCGACGCGGTCCGCCGTCGCCTCGAGGAACGGCAGAAGCTCGGTGTTGGACTTGTGCATCCGGTAAGTGCCGAGAGCCGTGCCGCCGGCGAACAGGATGCCGAGGACGATCGTCGCGATCTGCGCGATCTGCACGGTGCGGTTGCGCGTGACGAGCGTCCAGGTCGTCGGCGTGGCCACGCCCCATTCCGGGAACGCCTTGCGCTCGAGGAGATCGCCGAGGAAGGCCGTGCCGCCGCTGCTCTGTCCGAGGACGTCCGTCTCGCCGGTGTCCTTGCCGGTGAGGTAGATGCCGCGCAGCACCGGCGCGTCGTGATACGCGGTCGCGCGGAAGAGCTGATCGAGGCAGGTGCGCATCGGCGCCGCGAGCGAGAGCACCGCTTCATCGAGCAGGAGCAGCGTATTCGCGTCCTTGCTCCCTTCCGTGAAGATCTCCATCTGGAGGTCCTGCACTCGGGAGTTGAGCGCGGCGAAGGCCTCGTCGACCCACTCCGGCGAATACGTGGCGTCGGTCGTGTACGTGCTCGACCAGCCGAGCATCTGGCGGCGCGACTGCGGCGGCAGTCCCGAGCACAACGCGTTGAAGCCCACCAGCGCCTCGGAGCCGGTCACGACGATGTACGCCGGCACGCGGAAGCCGAGCTTCTGCTGGACGTCCGCGATCCGGCGATGGATCTTGCCCATGCGCACGGCGAGGTCGGTGCGCGCGAGCTCGTTCTTCACCGCGTCGAGAAGAGTCTGGCAGGAGATCGTGACGATGATGCCGTCGATCGGGCGCTTCGGACGCAGCTTCTGCAGCCGGCGCAGCACGCCTGCCCAGTGTGAGTCGTCCGCGGTGCTGCCGTCGGCGCGCAGGATCATGTCGCCTGCAACGTCGAGCACGACGCCGCGGTCGTAGAGCCAGAAGCCGCGGCCGTACGCGAGCGACGTTTCGGCGTCGGTCGCGGTGCCGAACGGCAGATCGAGTCCGGCCGTCGCGAGCAGGTTCGAGTCGCGCGAGCCCGCGGCGCCGATGAGCAGCATCAGCGGAAGCTCGTGCGGATCGCCCTGGCGGGTCTGGCGCATCCGGCGCCGTGCGCGGCGGAACACACCGCCGAGCGCGGGCACGGCCTGCTGCGTGGTGTCGGGACTCGCTGCCGGTTCTTCCGGCGCGGGCGGCTCGTTCGGATCAGGGAACTTCGACGCCTTCGCCGACTTGCGCAGGACGACGACGAGCAGGATGAGGATGATCGCGGCAAGAACGAGCACCGCGGCGAGCGCGTACGGCCAGATCGCGGCGACGTTCATGGACGTGCTCCCGTCGTCGTTGCCGCGGCCGGCGCGGGCGCGGAGTAGGGATCGAGGATGCGGTCGACGAGGGGCGCGATCTGGCTGACGGTGTGCTGCCAGATCAGATGCTGCCCGGTGAGCCAGACCAGCGTCACCAGTACGATCGCCCAGATCCACGGCTTGAGGTGCGGCAGCTCGACGCGCGGACGCTCGATCGTGCCCATGTACGTTTGCGGCGCGACCGCTTCACGTCCGCGCACGACGCGCGGATCGCGTCCGAAAATGAAGCGATAGAGACGGCGCCGGATCACTTCGATCTCCTGCTCGGCGTCGCTCCGTCCGCGGAACTTCCCCTGGAATCCGAGGGCCAGGACGGAGAGGTAGACGCGTGCGATCTCGGTCCGGCCGCTGTCGCTGTCGCGCAGGAGATCGTCGATGCGCTCGAACAACTCTTCGCCCGCGCGGTGCGTTCCGAAGAGCTTCGCCTCGACGAGGTTCTGACGCCACGCGTCGCGGCCCGCCCAGTCGAGATGGAGGAAGATCTCGTCCGCGAGCGCGGCCATCGCGTATTGCGCGCGCTTGTAGAGCTCGAGGCCGAGATCCCCGCCGTGACGTACGGCGTCCTGCTCCTGGCGCTCGAGGACGTTCAGGATGCGCCGCCAGACGGCGCTGGCGGAGAGACCCGCGCCGCGTACGTCCGCGGCGTCGGCGTCGAAGGCATTGCCTTCGCGCAACCTTTCCTGGAGCCGTGTCAGCTCCGCATGAAACTGCTGAAACTTCTCCGTGACGAACATGGGTCGGACCCCGGGACATCAGCTGCTATGGCGGTTTGGCTAAGTGCGTTTGCGGATGTAAAGAACCATTTGCTCGGGCGAACGGGCACTGCTCTCGCCGGGGCGTAGGACGATCAGGTCTTCTCCCGGCGTAATGAATTGCGGATCGGCCGTGAGCGCGTACAGCGTCACGCCCGTCGACGGAACGAGATCGGCGTCGGCCTCGATGGCCTTGCGGCGCGCGCCGGTCATGCGGCGGTCCCGCAGAGACTCGATCTGCGAGCGGCTGCCGATGATGCAGGCGCTCATCCACTCGGTCATCTCGCGCGCGGGCATTCCGGCCGGAGCGCGCACGCCGATGACCAGCGGCCGCGTCATCCATTCCGGATCGAAGTAGAGACGGAACTCGTCGCCGTCGTGACGGAAGGTGTAGGCGGTGTAGGCCTCGTGAATCCCTTCGTCGAGCGCGCGCGCGATGGCCGCGCGCACCTGGTCGAACGTGGCCATCAGATCGTTGTGATCGTAGCGTTCGAGCGGCGGCGGGATGAGCGAGCGGCTCACGCCCGCGACATGGCCGAGCAGCGAGCAGAATGCGACGTAGAGCTGGAACGGATGCGCGGTGCCGGTGCCGAGGACCGCTTCGAACGCGGGCAGCTCGCCGACGAGACAGTGAATGAGGTTCTTGGTCTCGAGACGCTGCGGCGCGTGCGCGTCCGCGGTGCTGCGCGCCTGGTCCGCGAGCACGGCCGCTTTCTCGCGCAGACGGGTCGTCACCGCGGCGCAGAGTCCGTGGAGCGCCGATCCTGGCGCGACGCGCATCAGCGGCGGCTCGAAGCGTGTCCGCGTGTACACATCGTGCTCGTACTTCACTTCCGCGAGCGGGAAGCTGACGTACTTCGGCGCGGGCTCTTCGCCCGCGATGAGGTGCAGCTTCGGACGCAGCACGATCAGCGGGAGCTCGCCCTCGCCCGTGTTCTCGTCGGGAACGGGACCGCTCTCCTCGAACGCGAACCGCTCCGCGAGCGCGAGGCCGCGGCTGCGCGCCACGACGGCGAGGTGCACGATGGCCGGCTTCTGTTTGATGTCCGGCAACAGCGTGAGATCGAAGACGAGATCGGGTCCGTCTCCCGCGGAGTAGGAGACCACGAGACCGTCGGGCATCACCGCTTCGAGCTCGATCACGCGGAACAGACCGTCGACGAGCTTCACCGTGTCGACTTCGAGATGGCGCACGCCCCAGTGGAACGGCGAGATCGAAGTGGCGTGGTAGTGAAGGAGCGTTTCCTGACGCTGCGCGAGCCACTGGAAATGCTGCGGCGCGAGGAGCATCCCTTCATGCCACTGGATCGAGGGCGGAACGTCGCGCGCGGTGGTGCGGGCGCGTCCCTTGCGGCGCTCGGTGCGGATCGGCTGCGTGGTGTCGGTGGACGTCACTGCAGTTTCTCCACGGAAAAATCTCGGGCGCCGAGGACGAGACGGAACGGTTGCTGGGGATCGGCGGTGGCGCGATGGTCGCCGTCGGTGACGTAGTCGGCGAACAACACGACCCGTCGCGCGCCGGCCCGGTACGAGACGTTGATGCGGTCGATCTGCTGGCCCGGCACCCACTCCCACTTCTCGACCGCGAGCGCGTTGCCGTAGTCCTTGATGAACTGCTCGCGCTTCGCGAACCATTCGGTGGCGGGAATCTTCAGCAGCGCGTCGAGGAGCTTCTTGTCGTAGACGAAGACCAGATCGACCGCGACGGGGCTGTCTTCATTCGCGTCCGATGCGATGACGACTTCGAACGGAAGTTGTCCGCCGAACATCGAGCGCGCCTTCTGCGTCACTCCGCAACCGGCCACGAGGACCATCGCCGCCAGCAAGACAAGTAGTTGACTTGCCGGAAGACGGGGCGAGTCGGCCCCTCCACGCGGCTCGACGCCGCCAGAGACAGAGGTGTACACGGAATGTCGGACCGTTTCCTAAAGTGCTGACGATTTGGGAGTGTTGCCGGGGATTGTAATCCCTACCCGTCTTGGTGGATTTTTTTTTGCGCATGAGGCTGGCGAAAGGGCGGAGAAGCGGCCTTCCAGGCCGCGCGGCCACGATTTCTGACGCGCGGTAGACGAGTCCCGGACGCGTGCCGTCGGGCGAGCCCGTGGCGTACTCCACCGCCGAAGCCCGGCCTCGGCGAAAGCCGGCGTCGGCTCGATGACTACTTCGCTTTCGGCAGCCGTCCGAAGAGCTGCGGCAGCTTCTCATACATCTGATCGGTGTAGCGGTGGTACGCGTCGATGAAGTTCTGCCCCCACTTCGATCTGCGCACCGGGACAACGTCTCCGATTCAGGTGCGTCCTCGGAGGAAGGGAGCGTCGCTTCGCGCTGATCGAGGTCGAGGCGGTGAACGTCCAGCGTCCCGACGTCGCGCGCGACTACGACGCCTGTGCGGGAGCAGTGATCGATCATCAGAACACCAGCGTCCAGCCTCGATCAGGCGGCATTCCGTTCTTCTATCTTGCCGTTATTGCGCGGCGAACGTAAGTTGATCTCACCGCCTATGAGGCGCCGCGCTCCTCGAGCCGTACGGCGACGATCCCGCGAATACCGTCCCATGTCCAAGCCTCCACGCCGATCGCGGCGGCATACATGCCGTAGCGGGCGATAGCTGGACCAACTACAAGAAAGCGAAGCAAGAATGAGCTTGACGCCCGCCTCTGATCATCGGCACTTTGATTCATCGCGGCGTACGTCTGCCGAAAGCGACGTCAATTGACGACAACCAAACTGATTCTGGCGCTGGCGCTCGTGTGCCTCAGCGCTTCTTCCGCCGTCGCGCAAACAATCATTACCGTGGCCGGGAATGGAACAGCAGGATACAGCGGCGATGGCGGACCCGCCACGGCGGCGCAGTTATTCGGGCCGAAAGGCGTAGCGCTCGATCCGGCAGGCAACCTCTACATCGCCGATGAAGCGAATAATTGCATCCGCAAGGTCAGTGTTGGCACCGGATTCATTACGACGTTCGCGGGTACGTGCGGCGCGGTGGGGGCTTATGGCGGCGACACGCTTCCGGCGACACAGGCCGATCTCAACCAGCCATTCAACGTGTTTTGCGACAGTTCAGGTAACGTGTATATCTCCGACAGAAGCAATCACGTCATCCGCAAAGTCGATACTCTGGGGATCATCACAACCGTAGCCGGCAACGGCACGCAGTGTCCGGGAATGAGTGCCTGCGGTGATGGTGGACCGGCTACCTCCGCGGAACTATACCGGCCCAGTGGGCTTGCCGTAGATCCGTCGGGGAATATCTATATCGGCGATGCAGGCGACTTTTGCATCCGCAAGGTGAATACTTCCGGAACGATCAGCACGATCGCTGGTGATCCCAATCACTACATTGCCGCATCCGGCAGCGTCAATGTTGGAGACGGCGGTCCGGCCCATTTGTCTTTTCTATATTCGCCGCATGCTCTGGCTCTGGATGCGAGCGGAAACCTATACATCGCGGACTTCCTTAATCAGGTCATCCGGAAAATTACCGTTTGCTCGGGTCAAATCACGGGTAACTGCCCGATCAGCCGGGCGGCCGGTAATTACGGCAACAACGGTTCCAGCGGCGACGGAGGGCCGGCCACGTCAGCCACGTTGAGTGAACCTTCGGGGCTGGCTATCGATATCCCGAATGACATACTGTACGTATCCGACAAGGACAGCAGGCGCGTTCGCGCTATCAACACTGCCGGAATCATCAACGCATTTGCCGGTACTGGAGTCTACGGCTATGCGGGAGATAACGGTCCTGCCACCTCGGCAAGACTAGCCGACCCATGGCAGCTCGCTGTGGACGCTTGCGGAAGTCTGTATATTGCGGACTCCAGCGCCAGCGTCATTCGCAAAGTGCTGAAAGGAGCGCCATCGGTTCTCAACCCGAGCATCACCACGGGCGCATCGCTTTGCAACGGCAAGGACATCTCGGTCACGGGTCACTACACAGGACTTGTGCCACCGGACGGTCATTCTTGGCAATTACAATCGTGCACTTCTGCCGGCGTCCCTACGAACGCTTACGATAGCGGTGTACTGACTTACGCGGGTGCGCCATCGACTACGCCGTTCGTCTTTCCCAATACGGCCAGCCTCGGCTGCAATCAAAACTATCTGATAACCCTAGTAGTCAAGAAGAACTGTCCAGTCCCGACGACCGCTCGAACAACCAGACAAGTATTCGTCAACTGTACGCCGGCGCCGATCATCACTGGAAACACTACCATTTGTCGTGGCGCGTCGACCACGTTGTGCGCGAATTATCCAAACAACTCACAATATACGGTTCAATGGACTTATCGAAATGGCGGCATGGCGATCGATGTCGACGCACAGTGTATAACAGTGAGACCTACGACGAACACGACCTATAACATGTCCGTTGTCGACAATGCGACCGGATGTGCCGGTTCAGCGGCCGTCAACGTCGCAGTTGTGACGAACAACTCCGAGTTTACGTATCGTGTCAACTATACGAGCCCTGACACTCACTTCACGATTACGGCAACGCCAGTGACTCCGCACACTAACTCAGTAGTCGGTTTCGGCGACTTGTGGGTTGTCGAGCAAATTGATTCCTTGGGAAATGCCATTCCTGGTACGAACACCAGCACGGGCGCGACGCCAAACCCCACGTGTTGGTGGATCTATCCTGCTCCGAATACGTTCGACGGCTTTGACGGAACAAAGAACAGCGGGATCAACAATGTAACGTGCCCTGCTCCGTCGCCGGGTAAATTCGCCAATGCGAGCTCCTACAGGATCACGCACGGGATCTGGAATAATTTTTGTCCGTGGTCACAGACGTCACACACGGTCACGCTCGCTGGCCATCGACCGTCTCGGAAAACTCGTAACTCGGATGCACGGACCCCGGACTATCGTCATTTGAAACCGTCGCCGGTGACAGTACCGACGATAACCCCTGACGACTAATCGTTCCGCGGAATTGGAAGACGACATCGGGCTGGAGCACACACGCCGCCTTCGCGCTCTTCGATTCTCGTCGAGAAGCATCATCGGCAGGGCGCCGGCGCTCAGCACCTCGTCGCGGAACGCGCGGATGTCGAATTTCGCGCGAGCTCGAAGCGCGCCAGGAACTTCTTCGCCACAGCTCGTCGAGCACCTTGCGGCGCCGAGATCGGAGGCAGACAACTCGATCCACCGTCAACGAGTACAGCGTCCAGGAAGGCTTGGCCAACCAGCGCCGGCGGCCGTGCCGCCTGGCGTCCCCGGCAGGACTCGAACCTGCGACCCACAGCTTAGAAGGCTGTTGCTCTATCCAACTGAGCTACGGGGACGGAATCGCCGCTGGCGCGCGAAATTGAAAATGAAAAATTGAAAATTGAAAAAGCATTCTCGCGAGAAACGCTTCCCGCATTTTCAATTTTCAATTTCGCAATTTTCAATTTCTCCGTTGGTCGGGGCGAGAGGATTCGAACCTCCGACCCCCTGCTCCCAAAGCAGGTGCGCTACCAGACTGCGCTACACCCCGACGCATGGAGAGACGCTGCGGCGGTCGGAACAGACCGCCACGGCGCGTTCATTCCGTTCAGCTCGCGTGGGCAACGCCGCCGCCGAATCTGCGCGGCGGCAGCATCGACTGCCACTTCTGCGCTTCGGCTCTGTCGAGGAGGAACTCGAACGCCGCGCCGTGCGAGCGAAGCCGCAGCACGCGCGTGCTTTCGTTGTGATTTGCGCCGGTGACGAGCTCGTCGGTGTACTCGATCTCGTCGACGCGATTCAGGTCGAACGACGCTTCCAGATCCGGATTCTCGTAGTAGAACGTATCGTTCGTGAGGGCGATCGCAACCGGGATCTTCTCCGCGCCTTCCACGTAGTCGGCGCGGCTCACCAGCTTCGCGGTCGCGCGTCGTTTCTCCATGAACGCGCCGATCAGGTCCTTCTGCCGGAGCTTCATGAACACCACGGCGAGCACCGCGAGAACGATCACTCCAACAACGGTCAGCGTTGCAAGGTTGGGCACTGGCGACCTCCTCTTGCTCCAGATTTGAGCGTTGCGAGAAATGTACCCTTTTATGTTGCATTCGACCAGCACCATTTCGAAGTCCTGCAGCCGGTCGCATCCGTGTGGAGTGCAGGAGGCAAGCTAGAATGCACGGCGATGGGTGGAGGGACGCGGAGGACACGCAACGAACACTCGTCGGGCGGCGTGGTGATCGCCGTGCGCGACGGAACGCACCACGTCGCGCTCATCGCCACGCGCAACAAGACGCGCTGGGGGCTCCCGAAAGGGGCCGTCGGTCCCGACGAGTCGAGCGAGGCCGCGGCGTTGCGCGAAGTGCGCGAGGAGACCGGGCTCGAGGCGCGGATTATCCGTCGGCTGGACACGATCGAATACTCGTTTCGCGCCGGCGACACGCTGATCCTGAAGAGCGTCGATTTCTATCTGATGGACTACGTCGCGGGTGAGCTCGAGCCGCAGCTCAGCGAGGTCGACGACGTGCAGTGGGTCGAGCTGGGCTCTTCGCTGCAGCGCGCGAGCTTCGAGTCCGAACGGAAGCTGCTCGAGATGGTGCTTTCTTCGCTGCAGCCGTCTTTGTAGAGTCGACGGGTCGACGAGTCTTCGAGTCGTCGAGAGGTTTCTTCCGCGCGGTTCTCCTCGGCGACTCGACGACTTGACGGCTCGCCAGCTTGTCCGCGACCGTCGGCGCCTTGCGCGATGCGGCCTTGCGATTGCTGATCCACACATTCTCCGGGCCGACTTCTTCGACGAGCTTGTTCGAGAGGATCGAGCGCGGCGCGACTTCGGTCACGTCCACCTTGTCGTTCGCAAATGGGTCGCGGTGCTTGAGCAGGAGCCACTCGTTGCCGCGATCCGAATTTCCCTTGCCCTTGATGCGCACCAGTGCCCACTCGCCGAACATCTTCTTCCCGTAAAGCCGGAACGTCAGTTTCCCCGACTTCAGCGCCGCGACCGGATCGTCGCCCGGCTCGATGAACTCCCACTCGCCGTTGTCCCAGACGATGACGTTGCCCGCGCCGT
Organism: Thermoanaerobaculia bacterium; assembly: GCA_035999335.1. Classification (GTDB taxonomy): domain Bacteria; phylum Acidobacteriota; class Thermoanaerobaculia; order Gp7-AA8; family Gp7-AA8; genus QHVT01. The sequence goes on from DASYGV010000043.1 coordinate 31,255, forward strand.
AGTTCCCCGCCGGGATCACGCCCTCGAACGACCCGTAGTCGTACGGATGGTCTTCGGTCATCATCGCCAGCCGCTTCGTGGCGGGATCGTACGACGGACCTTTGGGAATCGCCCACGACTTCAGCACGCCCTCCATCTCCAGGCGGAAGTCGTAGTGGAGTCGCGACGCGCGATGCTTCTGAATGACGAAGATCGGCAGCTTCCCCCGCTTTGGCTTCCCGCCCGCCGGCTCGGGCGTGTCGGCGAAGTCGCGCATCTGGCGATACTTTTTCAGGAGGTCGGGCATGGGAGGCTCACAGTCTCATAGTCTCAGAGTCTCATAGAGTGCGACTCTGAGACCAACCTCTCGGAAGTGGCGTGTTTGCTAGGAGTTAAGTGGCGGACGGCTCCGTTCTTGCAAGAGGCCGCGGCGGATCTATGTCTCCATCCATTAGGCGAATGCTGTGGGGGGCTTTTTTTGGACTGGCCCTCCTTACGGTGGCAGGTGTGGCCGCGACGATCGCGATCCTACAGATGGAGCAGAAGCGCGAGTTCCGGATCCAGGAGTCGAATCCACTGCTCGACACGATGCGCAGGATGGACGACTCGATCGCAACGTTGGTCGCCGCTTCGCGCGGCTTCGAGCTTGCCGGCGACAGGGCGTTCGTGCAGCAGTATGACGACGCCGAGCGCGCCTTCGTCACGGCCGTGCCGCGTGCACGCGAGCTTGCCAGGGACGACCCGCAGCACTTCAAGCACGTCGAAGACCTGATCAGGCACCACAACCTGGTGAAGGAAAAGTCGGACAAGCTGATCAAAAGGGATCCGAACGCCGCTGTGACGGTGATCGAAATCGCCAACCTCCGCCGCAACGAGCCCGAGCACACGGAGGTGCTTGCCGATCAGATCCGCACCGATCAGAACGAAAGGCTCGAGCAGCTCGCGAACCTGCGGCAGTGGTTGATGATGGGCATGGTCCTTCTGGGTGTGCTCATCATCGGTCTTGCAGCCGCCGCTGTGTCGCGCGTCCAGGACCGTCTCGGCGAGTCGCTCGTCCGCCAGGTACGGCGCACCGAGGCGATGATCGGGGGCATGTCCGACGGCGTGCTGCTCGTCGACGGCGAAGGGAAATCCGTCTTCATCAATCCAGCGGGCCAACGTCTGCTCGGCAATGCCGACGTCGGCGTTCCGATCTTCGATCAGGCCGAGGTCTACGGCCTGCGCGACGAGCACGGGCGCACGCTCGATGCGCGGGAGCTCCCGGCCGCGCGGGCGTTATCCACCGGACGCCTCGTGCAGGACATGACGGTATTGATCGCGCGCGAAGGCGCGGAGCGCGTTTCGGTGTCGATGAGCGCGACGCCGCTGCGCGAAGACGGGCAGACCTCCGGTGTCGTCGTCACCTTCCGCGACATCACCGAGCGCCGCGCTCTCGAAGAGCAGATGCAGGTGCAGGCCGAGCGCGCGCAGATCCTCGCCGACGCCGGCGCGTTCTTTTCGAGCAACATCGATCCGACGTGGGTCACGCAGGCGATCGCCGAGCGCGTCGCCGAAGTCCTCGGCGACTGGTCCGCGGTCATCCTCCGCACCGGCGAGAAGGAGCTCCGCGTCGCGTCCATTCATCACCGCGACATGTCGTCGCTCGGCCTCGCGTGGTCCTACATCTACCGACAACCGCTGGCCGTCGGCGAAGGCATCATCGGGCAGGTCGTCTCGAGCGGCTTTCCGGCGATGATGACCGACGTTCCGCGCACGCTCGACTTCACCAACCCCGGCACGTATCACCCGTCGCCGGTCATGCTCGCATCTCTGCTCGTGCTGCCGCTGCGCTCGCGGCGCGAGGTGATCGGCGCCCTTGTGATCGCCGCGAACGATCCCGAGCGCTCGATGACGGACGACAAGCTGCCGCTCGCGGAGATCCTCGCCGAGCGCGCCGCCCTGGCCATCGAGAACTCGAAGCTCTACACCGAACAGGTCGAGGCGCGGCGCAAGGTCGAAGATCTCTCGCGCCTCAAGGACGAGTTCCTCTCGATCGCGTCGCACGAGCTGCGCACCCCGGTCACGTCGATCAAGGGCTACACGCAGCTCGCGAAGATGTTGATCAAGGAGGGAGACCTCTCGACCTCGGAGGAGTACCTCGACATCGCGCTCGACCAGATCGACCGCATGTCGCGGCTGATCCTCGAGCTGCTGGACGTGTCCCGCATCGAAACGGGCCGGCTGGAGATCCGCCGCGAGCCGATCGCGTGGCCGCAGTTCGTCTGCGACGTCGTGCAGCGGCATCACACCGCGGTGAGCGACCGGCGTTTCCACGTCAGCGTTCCGCACGATGGGACGATCGTCACCGGCGACCGCGATCGTCTCGAACAGGTCCTCGGAAATCTCCTCGAGAATGCGGTGAAGTACTCGCCCGAAGGCAGCGACGTGACGGTGACGGTCGACGATCGCGGCGACAACCTCGTGACCGCGGTGTGCGACCGCGGCATCGGCATCCCCGCCGACGAGCTCAGTCAGGTGTTCGAGCGCTTCCACCGCGGCCGGCAAGTCAGCTCGACGAACTACGGCGGCCTCGGCCTCGGTCTCTACATCACCAAGCAGATCATCGAGCGGCACGGCGGCTCGATCTGGGTGGAGAGCAAAGAGGGACACGGAACGACGTTCTACTTCGCGCTGCCCGCGACCGAGACGTCGGTCGGCGCGCGCCCCGAGGCGCAAGTCGCCGTGCAGTCGTAGACTCTGACCCAATGCTCCTCGCCGCCGCCCTGGTTCTCGAGCTCGCCCGCGAGTCCCTCACCGGAACCCACTACCGCTACCGCGAGTACGTTAACGGGGTCCCCTCCGACGAGTACATCACTTCCAAGTACCTTCTCCCCGCGCACGGGGAGAAGGTGCCGAAGGCGGATGAGGGGTTGCGCCTCTCGCGGGGCCGAATCATTCGACGACGCATCATTGAAGAATCCCCGCTCGAACCCTACGCCCACGACTACGACGCAACCACCGGCGCACTCCTGCGCCGCACTCCTCTCTTCTTTCACGCGAAACCCGCGCGCGTCTTCGATCCCAATCCCGTGGTTGCGCTCAACGACCCAACCTTGCGAGACAGCAACGACAGCGCGTCCGCGGTTCCAGGCACCGCATACATCGACGTGACGCTTCCCGATCAAGCGCTCGACGGCCCTCACGTCAAACTCGTCGATCGCCAACCGCGCGACGTCGCGCCACCCGAGGGCGCGCTCGTTTTCGATCGCGATCAGGACGGCTTCGAAGACGTCAGCGCCTACTTTCACATCGACCGCAATCAGCGCCATCTGCAATCCCTCGGCTACACGGGCGTGCGCGCGGTCGTTCCATACGCGATCGAAGTCGACGCGCATGCCGCGAACGGCGCCGACAACTCCTTCTTCATTCCCAGCTCCACCGAAGCGGGCACAGGCACGCTCTACTTCGGCGAAGGCGGCACCGATGACGCGGAAGACGCGGACCTGCTCGTGCACGAATACGCGCACGCCGTGATGGAGTGGATCGCGCCCGGCACGTTCGGCGGCTCGTTTGCTGGCGAAGCGCGCGCAATCGGCGAAGGGATCGGCGATTACTGGGCGTTCTCCGCACACGTCGCCGCGCGCCGCGCGTCGGGGCGCGATCCGTACTGTTTCGCGGACTGGGATGCGCGCTGCTGGCAGGATGCTACCTCCGAGGGCTGCGGCTATGAGGTAGGCAGCGACTGCCTGCGTCGTCTCGACAGCACGAAGACGATGGAGGACTACGACGAAACCGAGACGTCAGGCGTCGAGCATCGCAACGGGGCGATCTGGTCGTCCGCATTGCGCGAGATCCACGAGAAGCTCGGCAGGGCGATCACCGACACGGTCGTCGTCGAATCGCTCTTCGGCGCGCCGCCGCGGCCGACGTTCGCGGTGATGACGCACCGTCTTCTCGAAGCGGACCGTCTCCTCTATCAAGGCGTACATGCGGACGTCATCTGCAGCGCGATGTTCGCGCGCGGGATCGTCACGCAGTGCGACCTGACGCCGCGCGGCGGGCGGACGCTCTTCCAATCGACGACTCACGACGTCCCGATTCCGGAGAACAGCCCGGTCGGCGTGACGTCGACGATCACGATCACCGACGCGCGCGCGATCGAGCAGCTCTTCGTGCGCGTGGACGTCGAGCATCCGTCTCGCGGCGATCTGCGCGTCGAGCTCACCGCGCCCGACGGAACGGTGATCCTCCTCCATCAACTCTCCAGCGCGCGCACGCCCAACATTCACGTCTCGTACGGTCTCACGGCCGTTCCGTTCGAATCGCTCGATGTCTTGCGCGGGCGCAGCGCGGCTGGCGTGTGGACGCTGTTCGTCGCCGACCGCCGCCCGCGCGACGCCGGTTCGTTCCAGTCGTGGGGCCTCGAGATCGTCTTTGCCGGTGACGAGCCGCAAACGACGCGGCCTCATGACGAGAGCGCGCAGATGATCCCGGTGATCGCGAACCTGTTCGGACAGAACGGCAGGTACGTGTCCGACCTGCGCCTCGCGAATCCGAATGACACGGCGCGCGGCGCGACGCTGATCTTCACGCGCAGCGGTGAAGACGGCCGCACGCGCTTCGCCGCCGTGCAGGTGTCGCTCGCGCCGCGGCAGACGATCGCGTTCGACGACGTCGTCGAACGCACGTTCCACACGTTCGGCAGCGGCACGCTCGAAGTCCTCGGCGACGTGATCGTGACGAGCCGCATCAATGGACAACAGGTGCCGCCGAATCTCGACACGACGACGTTCAACGCGCCGCCGTTGCTGGTCGCGTCGATGACGGAGGATGTCGCGCGGTTCAACTTCGGACTCGCGGAGACCGCGGGTGCGCGCGGCGTCGTGCGCGTCGGAGAGCGCGAGCTGACGATCGAGCCGTTCAGCCACGTGCAGGTTCCAGCCGGTCCGGAGTTTTTGGAAGTGCGCGTCGTCGAGGGGGATGCGCGCGTCGCCGCGTACATCTCTCAGATCGGTGAGGACGAGATGTTCATCCCGGCCGAGACAGCCGCTGCGCCGCGAACGCGCATCGCGCCGGTGATCACGACGCAAACGTCCGACGAGCCGTTATGGCGGAGCGACCTTTGGCTCGGGTCGCGCATCGCGACGCAGTTTCTCGTCGAGGCAATCCCGGGCGGCATCGTTCCGGTGACGAGTCCCAACGCGTTCGAGGACGTGCTCGCGCTGATGTTCCACCGCACGGTGACGTTCGCCGCGTTGCGTGTGACGCTTCCCGAAGGCGTGGTCGCCGCGACGCGCATCGTCACGCCGGGAACGACGCAGTTCGTGCCGTTCGTCAGCGACGGCCCGAGCGAACAGCACCTGCTTTTCATCGAAAGTTCCGACACGGTCCGCACGAACATCGGCATCGTCGCCGCGGTGCCCTCGTCTGCCGAGGTGATCGTCTACGACGCGAGCGGCACCGAGGTGGAACGACACACGCTCGCGACCTCCGGAGGGATCGCGCAGGTGCGCGTGAACGCTCGCGTCGCGAACGGGCGGGCGGTGGTGCGGTTCACAAACGGAGTGGGACGGGCTTACGCGTCAGTGATCGGGCAAGGGGGTGCGGGCTTCCAGCCCGCACAAAGTCGCGCGGGCTGAAAGCCCGCGCCCCTTTGCGTTCGTGTATCCTTCGCCCGCCATGGCCCAACTTTCGCCCCAGCAGGCGCTGCCGGAGGCGCTAACGCTGGCGCAGCTCCCGCGTGAGATCCTCGAAGAAGTGATCCGGCAACTGCGCAGCACGCGCAACGACATCATCCGGTTCGGCGTCTGGAACATCCGCAACCTCACCGACGACGACTTCAACAAGACCGACGACCGCAAGCTCTTGGGCTACTTCCGCCAGGACCTGCTCGAGACGCGCTTCCTCTCCAAAGGCCGCCGCATCGACCTCATTCAGCTCTGGCGCTGGTTCGATGACCTGACGACCGGCGTCGATCCGCTGCTCGTCGACGGCGAGGAGGTCTTCCTGAACGTTCAGGACAAAGACCTCGAGAAGGTGCGCAAGCGCATTCAGGAGATCCAGTCCTTCCTCCCGACGCTGCGCGGCGACGACCTCGACGCATTCCGCCGCGTGAAGTACAAGCTCCGCCGCACGGTGATGCGCCTGACCTACGACCTCCATCACCTGTTCAAGCGGCTCGAGAAGCACCGCAAGAACATCTTCATGACCTCCGGCGCGCCGCCCATCGAGCGCGATCGCATTCCGCTGGAGGCGGTGGCGGACATCCCGGAGCCGATCGCGATCGAAGAGTCCGAGGACTGAGCTACAACTCCACCCTCACCGTCTCTCCCTCGCGCACCGTCGCCGTCACCCTGTCCGCGATCGAACCGTCGTCGTTCAACAGCAGCAGCGTGTAGCTGCCGGGTGCGACGTGCTCGAACCGCATGGTGCCCGGGAACAGCTCGCGTGGCGTCGGTTGCGAAGTCATGCGCGGGTACTGCGTGCCGGTCGCGTCCATCAGGCGAATCTGCCGGCGCTCGGAGTGCTTCGACTGCACGAGGATCGTGCCGCCCGGCGTCAGCGCAACGGTCTGCGTCGACGGCGACGTGATTCGCGCCGTCTGCGGCGCGTATTCGGACGTCATCACGGTGGCGGTATACGAGCCGGGTGCGAGCGACAGGTGAACGTCGGTCGAGCCTCCCTGTCCGAATCCCATGCCTCGGTCGGGGACGACGCGTCCCGCGCTGTCGAACACCGTGACGATTGCGCTGATCGCGCGGCCGTCGCGACCGTCGACGACCCGCAGCGTCACACCATCGCCGCGCATGAGCCGGAACTCGAGACCGTCGCGGCCGGAGTCGCCGAAGGTCTCCTCTTTCAATTCGTTCCCGTAGCCGTCGCGGCTCGCCGTGACCTGGTACGAGCCCGGAGAGACGGACTCCATCGTGAAGTTGCCGTTGTTGTCCGTCGTCACCGCGCGCATGAAGCGCATCTCACCCGACGTCGACGGACGGAAGTTCACTGTTGCTTCGGCGATCGGCTCGTTCGTTCCGGCATCGATCACGCGTCCGCGCACCGAGGCGACTTTGTAGTCGATGTCGAACGTCGCGACACCGCCGCGCACCTGGTACGTCGTCTGGTGCGGGTTGAGGCGCTGAACGTCGGTGACCATCACCGAGTACTCGCCCTCTTCGAGACCGCTCACGCTGTAGTTGCCCGCTTCGTCGGCGCTCGTGCTCGCGTTTGCGCGCGAGCCGCCCCGCGGCTGGAACATCACCATTGCGCCGCCCATCGGCATTCCGTTGCGCGTCACTCGTCCGCGCACGACCGTGTCGCTGCGGAACTCGAGAGTCACCTGCTGAGCGCTGCCGGCCGTCACTTCGACGGTCTGTGTGCCCGAAGAACGACGCTCCATGAACGACTGCGAAGCCGTGGTCGCCGACACCTGCACCGTTCCGGTCGGCGCGCCTTCGATGCGGAAGTTCCCGGACGGATCGACCGCCGCGGACGACGACGTGCGGCCGCTGCGTGCCGTCACCGTCGTGCCCGCGAGCTCTTTCTCGGTCAGTCCGGTGACGCGCCCGTAGACCGTGCCGCCCGTGCGCAACTGAATACGGATGTTTCCCCCGCTGCTGACGTCGACGTCCTCGACCACGCCGTCGACGTAGCCGCTCTTGCTCGCGCTGAAGCGATAGCGCGCCGCGGAGAGCGACGCGAACTCGAACTGCCCCGACGCGTTTGTGCGCGCGCTGTCGCCCGACATGCCCGTCGCTGTGAACGCGGAGACCTCCGCGTCGGGCACCGGCATGCCGCTGTCGGTGACGACGGTGCCGGTCACGCGTTGGCCGCCGGAGAGCTGCACGTCCATGCGCATCTCGCGGCCCTTCAGCGTGATCGTCTTCGTCGTCTCGACGTATTTCGGATGCGTGATCTGGAACGTCTCCTCGCCCGGATCGAGCGACTCCAGCGAGAACTCGCCGTTCGCGTCCGTCATCGCGCGACGCACGGAGCCGCCGCGAGCGAACGAGCCGGTCGGCGACGGGCGGATCTCCACCGACGCTTCGGAGAGCGCCGCGCCGTTCGGGCCCGTGACCTTGCCCACGAGACGCACGCCCGTTTCGAGCTCGATCACGACGTCGCTCGTCGTCTTCCCTTCCTCGACGTCGACGTTGCTTCGGCCGTTCGCGTAGCCGGGTGCCGAGGCGACGATGTTCATCGCGCCGGCGGGGACGTTTTCCAGCGTGAACGAGCCGTCTTCGTTCATGAAAGACTTGAGCTGGGGCGGTCCCATCATCACCATCATTCCGCCGCCGCGCGACGTCGACACGCCTGCCTGGAACGAGGTGATCGCCTTGCGCGTCCCCTTCTCGACCACGCGTCCCGTCACGCGTCCGCCCGCGGGAAGATCGATGACGATGTCGCGTGCGGGAGCGGTGAAGCTCCGCTGCTCCTGAATGAAGTCCCCTTCCTTGCGCAGCATCACGCGCGTGTTGCCGGGCGAGAGGCCGCCGAGGGTGAACGAGCCGTCGGGGCCGGTGACGGTGGAGGCGTCCGCGCCGCCGAAGCTGTTGATGTTCACGTCCGGGAGGCCGACTCCGCCGCGCGTCACGCGGCCGCTGATCTCCACCGCCGGCTCGAGCGTCGTCTCGATGGTCGGGGCGCCCGCGATCGTGACGTTCTGCGCGCGGACGGCTTTCGGCGCGTAGCCTTCGCGCTTGAACGAAAAGTCGTACGTCCCTTCCTTCACCCGCAGCGTGAACGTGCCGTCGCGCGCGCTGCGGACGACGTCTTCTTCCTCGCCCATCAGGCCGGCGATGATGACGCTGCGCATGATCATTCCGCCGCCGCGCCCGCCCGCCGGTGTTTCGATCGCGGTGACGGAGACGCCCGAGATCGGATCGCCATTCGCGTCCTTCACCACTCCGCTGACGGCGATGCCGGTCGGAATGATCAGCACGACGCCGGTCTTGCGCTCCGCGGCCGCGAGGTGCAGCGTCTCGCCCTTCGCCTCGGGCAAGCCCTTCTTCGCCGCGCGCAGGCGAAGGTCTTCGTCGGCCGCGATGCGCAGACTGAAGCGTCCATCCGGACCGCTCACGGTTTTTCCGCTGCCGCCGTCGCGCATCATGCGTATCGGCATCATCCGCATCATGTCGCCGCCGCCGCCGGCCGCCTCGGACCCAACGGCCGCGGCGACGACCGGCTTCTGTTCCTCATCGACGACGACGCCGCTCACGCGCGCGTACTGCGTCATTGAGATGTCCTTCGACGCGTGCTGCCCCGCCGTCAGCGTGACTTCGACGTTCCCCGCCGCGAATGCCGGATGAGACGCGAAGAGCGAATACGCGCCCGCGGGTCCGGCAATCGAGTACGCGCCTTTGGCGTCGGTGATTGTGGATAGCCCGGCCGCTTCCATCATGAATCGGCGCGAGCTGCCGAGGCCCACGGTTGCGCCGGCGACCGGCACCTTCGTCTTCGAGTCGATGACCCGTCCGGAGACGACCGAGGCCTTCTCCAGTTTCAGCGTCGCGGGCGTCTTGCCGATCGCATCGGACGTGCGCTGGGCGATGAGGGAATCCTTGCGCGCGCTGAGCAGTGTCCACTTCACCGGCGCGTGTGTGATCGCGAACGAGCCGTCTTCGCCGGTTGTCGCGAGAGGCCACTGATCGAGGAGGATGGTTGCATTCGCGACCGGCGTCGTGCCGTCGGCGGCGACCACGCGTCCGCTCACGGACGCACCTGAGACGAGCGTGCGATTCAACTCGCTCGAGGGCGTGCTCGGACTCAGGAATGACTCTTCGTCGATCGCGAAGTCGGGATGGATGACGGTGATGCGACTCACGCGCTTGAGCTCGAGCGCGTCGTAGCGGCCCTGCTCGTCGGTGCGCGCGATGAAGTCGGTGCCGCCGTACGAAATCAGAACCGTCGCGTTCGGGACCGGCTTGCCGCCCGCGGTGATCGTGCCTTTGCGCGTCTCGCGTTTCGCGAGCGCGATCGCGCCGGCGTCTTCGTCTTTCTCCACGCGCCGCGCATGCGGTTCGAAGCCCGCCGCCTCAACTCGTAACTCAACGACACGCAACTCGACCACCGGATCCTTCGGCGACGGCAGCGAGAACGTTCCCTTCGCGTCGGTTTGCGCCGACGCAACGGGTACGCGGACGGGCGATTGCGAAAGCAGCCGCAGGCGGCGCGCATCCGGCAGCTCGGGCGCGTAAATCGACACGCGCGCGCCGGCGACGGGCGCGCCGTCGGTGCTCATGACGCTGCCGCTGATCGCGGCCGAGGCGGGAAGGGCAATCAGGCAGAGGAGAAGCGCGATGGCGAGGTTCGTGCGCATGGCGTGAAGTATGACGCCGCAACCCCGGAACAGTTCCCGCCAACCCCCTGTTGCCGCTTTCATCATGAGAGCCGCATTGCTTTGGGCCGTGCTCGCCATGGCCAACACCTGCACGACGGCGAAGGTGGCGGAGAACGCGGGAGCCGAGAACGTGGAGATCAGCACCATTGCCCGCGGCGGCTATGCCGCACAGGAGTCCGAGCGCAAAGCCGTCCTGTCGACGAACGACGACGACTATCGCCGCCAATGGAAAGAGCTGATCGGCGAAAGCGAGATTCCGAACGTCGACTTCGGCCGCGGCGTCGTGGTCTTCCTCCTCGGCGGCATGCGCAACACCGGCGGCTGGTCGGTCCAGCCGACTTCGGCGCGTGTCGAGGCGGACGGCACGGCCGTGATCGACGCGAAGGTGAAGGGTCCGCCGCCGGGCGGGATCACTACGCAGGCGATCACGTATCCGTACGCCGTGATCGTCGTGAAGAGTCGCGACGTGAAGAAGGTGAACTGGCCGGAGTGAAACGCCGCAAGCCTGTTCGCGCGGAGCTGTTGAAGGAACGCCTCGACCAGCTCGTGGCGACGTTCGACGTCTCGACCATCGAGCCCGACCCGCTCCAGCTCGTGCTGCGCTACGACGACCCGCTCGATCAGGAAGTCGCGGGCCTCATCGCCGCCGCGTTCGCGTACGGCCGCGCCGACATCATCGTCGCGAACATCGGCGTCGTGCTCGCGAGGATGAAGCCGTCGCCGTACCGCTATCTGCAGACGTTCGACGCGCGCGAGGCCACGAAACGATTCGCCGGCTTCGCGCATCGCTTTCACAAGACTCCGGACCTCGTTGCGTTCCTCGAGATTCTCGCGAACGTGATCGAAGAGCAAGGATCGATCGGCGCGCTGTTCGAAGCGTGCTACGACGAACGCGATGCGGATATCTCGGGATCGCTGTCGCGGTTCATCGATGCAGCTCTCGCAACCCGTAGCTCCCAACCCGCAACCGTTCGCTACCTCCTCACTAACCCCGCCGACGGCTCCGCATGCAAGCGCATGAACCTCTACCTTCGCTGGATGGTTCGCCGCACGCCGCCCGACCTCGGCCTCTGGACCTTCGTCGATCCCGCAAAGCTGGTCATGCCGCTCGACACGCACGTCCACCGCATCGCGACCTTTCTCGGACTGAGCGATCGCAAGTCCGGCGACTGGAAAGCCGCGCGTGCGCTCACCGACAACCTGGCCCGCTTCGACGCCGCCGATCCCGTGCGCTACGACTTCGCCCTCTGCCGCCTCGGCATCCTCGATCTCTGCTCGCGCAAGCAGAAAAAGGAGAACTGCGACGTGTGTCTGTTGAGGGATGTGTGCCGATTTCCTGTAGTGTGATCGCCTGTCTTCCTGAGCGGCGCAGACGGCGAAGGATCCCCCGCCGGAAGCACGTGAAGCGTCCCAATCAGGGGTCCTTCGCTGTCTACGCAGCTCAGGATGACAGGCGACTCCAAATTTCTGATGCAAAAAATTCAACCCGTTGGAAACCGATACCCTTCATTCGGAAATCTGTCCCGCGATTCAACGTTTCGAATCAACGAATTAGCGCCATTTTTCGCACGGCACTCTCATTGAATCTCCATTTCCCCTCGTCATGCGTAGGTCCCTGGTCACGAATGTCCTCATCGCGATCCTCACGGTCGGCGTGATCGTCGGTGCGTTCGTTTCCTTCCAGCGCAAGCGTTCCTCGTTCGAGCGCATCGACTTCACCTTCCAGCGCTCGCACGGCGTCATCGTCGTCCAGAGCGTCGACCCCGACAGCGGAGCGCAGGCGGCGGGCCTCCGCACAGGCGACCAGATCCTGCTCATCGGCGACACGCCGACCACCGAAGTCGAAGGTCTCCAGAAAACGCTTCGGCGCATCGGGCAGAGCGTGCCGATGCTCATCTCGCGCAACGGCGAGATGCGCAGGCTTCAGTACAGTCCGCCCGAGCTGAAGGTCGACTACCCGTACCTCATCCTCAGCTTCATCGGCTTCCTCTATCTCGCCATCGGACTGTTCACGCTCTTCCGCGGCGAGACGAGCGAGAGCCGCCTCTTCTACTTCGTCACGCTCCTGTCGTTCATCGTCTACGTCTACACGCCCGCGGGGGACATCGACTGGAGCTACAAAGTCCTCCAGATGACCGAGGAGTTCGCGCGGATCTTCCTGCCGCCGCTGACGCTGAACTTCTTCCTCCTCTTCCCGCGTCCGATCCTTCGCGACAAGAGGTGGATCGCGGCGATGTACGCGCCGCCGACGCTGCTGGCGTTGTGGAACATCGACCTGCTGCTGTTCAACAACACCGTCAGCGTGGCCGCGCCGCAACGCGCGCTCGAGGTCATCCTGCGTTGGGAGCAGATCGACTTCGCGATCTACTTCACGCTTGCCGTCGCCGCGCTCGCGTTCACCTATCGCCAGGCCGCGGCCATCGGCAAGAAGCAGATCAAGTGGATCTACCTCGGCCTCACGATCGGCTTCCTGCCGTTCATTGCGCTCTACCTGATCCCGCTCATGATCACCGGCCAGGTGCGGCCGGTGTACACGACCATCTCCATCCTGCCGCTGGCGTTCGTCCCGCTGGCGTTCGCCGTCTCGATCCTCAAGTACAGGCTGTGGGACGTCGAGGTGGTGATCAAGGAAGTGCTCGCGTATTCGGTCACCTTCGTCTTCGGCATCGTCGCCTTCTCGACGGTGAACCTGATCCTCTCGCGCGTGATCGAAGACCGCTCGGCGATGGAGCGCAACTTCCTCGCATTCACATCCGGCCTCTTGATCGCCGGCGTGCTGATTCCGGTGAAGGGCAAGATCGAGTCGGTGATCGAGATGATCCTGTATCGCGAGGCCTACCGTCATCGCCGGACGATGACGGACTTCGCGCAGGAGCTCGCGACGTTCCACGACGCGCACGAGCTGATCGCGATGATTCGCGAACGTCTGCGCGCAACGCTGCACATCGATCGGATGAACCTGTACATGCGCGACGGCGCATCGCTGCTCATCTACGATCCCGAGGGGACGGCGCCTCGCCGCATGGCCGAGGACGATCTCGGGGCGATTCCGAAGGAAGGGCCGATGGTGTTGAGCGCGCCGCGCCTTCCGGACAAGACCGATGTGCCGTGGAAGCTCCTCGAGGCCGGGTATCGCTACGTCTTTCCGCTGCGCAACCGCGGCGAGCTGCAGGGGCTACTGCTCCTCGGCACGCGCCGCGGCGAAGAGCCTCTGTCGCGCGACGATCTCCATCTCATCGGCACGCTCACCGCGCCCGTGGCCCTGGCCATCGAGAACTCGCGGTTGTACGGAAAGCTCCGCCGCCAGCTCGAAGAGATCCGCGCGCTCAAGGAGTACAACGAGAACATCATCGAGTCGTCGCTCTCCTCGATCGCGGTCGTCGGCAGCGACGGCACGGTGCTGACGGCGAACAAGGCGTTCTGGGAGCTCGTCGGCACGGACCATTCGTCCGAGACCATCTCCGAGCTGTTCCCGCCTTATGACGAGCTGCGCTCGACCAGCGTGCGCACGATCACCACGCACTTCATCAACAGCGACGGCGTGGAGAAGGAAGTGACGCTCACCGCGAGTCCGTTGTCCGCGGGCGACGTCGCGGACGGCGCGCGCGTGCTGGTCATCGGCGACGTCACCGACCGCGTGCGGCTCGAGCGCGAGCTGCAGGACAAGGAGCGTCTCGCATCCCTCGGCCTTCTCGCCGCGGGCGTCGCGCACGAGGTCAACACGCCGCTCACCGGCATCTCTTCGTACGCACAACTGCTGCTCGCCGATACGCCGCAGGACGATCCGAAATACAGGCTCCTGAAGAAGATGGAGCAGCAGACGTTCCGCGCGTCGAACCTCGTCAACAGCCTCCTCGACCTCATCGCCAACCGCCCCCGTTCACGGGAGATCGTCAAAGTCGACGAGCTGGTGTTGGCGACGATCGTCCTCCACGAAGATCTCCTCAAGGCCAAGGACATCCAGGTCCACACCAAAATCTCGCCTTTCAAAGTGCGCGGGAACTTCCATGACTTACAGCAGGTTGTGACCAACGTCCTTCTGAATGCCCGCGATGCCGTCGACGAGGGCGGGAACATCTGGGTGACGGTCGGAGAAGAGAGCGACTGCGTCGTGATCCGCGTACGGGACGACGGCAAGGGCATCCCGGCCGACATCATCGAGAAAATCTTCGATCCGCTCGTGACCACGAAACGCGGTCAGGGCGGAACGGGCCTCGGACTGGCCATCAGCCGCCGTATCATCGACGCGAGCAACGGCGAGATCGACGTTGCCAGCACTCCCGGCAATGGTGCCGAGTTTTCGATTAAGTTGCCGCGGGTGGAAAGAGCTGTAGGCAGTATGTAGGGCGGGCTTCAGCCCGCCCATTGGACGGGCTGAAGCCCGTCCTACGTTATGCGAATCCTCATCGTCGACGACGAAGAAGTCCTGCGAGACGTGCTCGACGCCGTGCTGCGGCGCGAGGGCTTCGACGTCATCAGCGCGGCCAGTGGCGAAGAAGCGCTGAACATGCTGGAGAGCGAGGACTTCGACCTGGTGATCCTCGACGTCATGCTGCCCGGCATCAGCGGCATCGACACCATGCGCGCCATCCGCATCGCCAACCCGTACGTGCCGGTCATCATCATCACCGCGTTCTCGTCCATCGACGGCGCGATCGACGCGATGAAGCAGGGCGCCTTCCACTACATCCCCAAGCCCTTCAAGAACGAAGAAGTCGTCCTCACGGTGAACAAGGCCCTCGAGCAACGCCGCCTCTCCAACGAGAACGAGCGCCTCAAGGCCGAGCTCTCGGAGAAGTACGCGTACTCGAACATCATCGGCAAGAGCGAGATCATGCGGAAGGTCTTCGACCTGATCCGCCTCGCCGCGCCGTCGCGCTCCAACATCCTCATTTTTGGCGAGTCCGGCACCGGCAAGGAGTTGGTCGCGAAGGCGATCCATCACGCCAGCCCGCGCGCGCGCAACGCGTTCGTGACCGTCAACTCCGGCTCGCTTCCGCCGGAGCTCCTCGAGTCCTCGCTCTTCGGCCACATGAAGGGCGCGTTCACCGGCGCGATCGCCACGAAGCGCGGACTCTTCGAGGTCGCGGACGACGGCTCGATCTTCCTCGACGAGATCGGCAACATCAATCTCGAGACGCAGGCGAAGCTGCTGCGCGTGATCCAGGAAAAGGAGTTCATGCGTCTCGGCTCGGTGGAGACGGTGAAGGTCGACGTGCGCATCATTGCCGCGACCAACGCGGACCTGCACAAGCTGATGGCCGATCAGCGCTTTCGCGAGGATCTCTACTACCGCCTCAACGTCATCACCATCCAGCTCCCGCCGCTGCGCCGCCGCCGCGAGGACATCCCGCTTCTCGTGCAGCACTTCCTCCAGAAGTATTCGGAGGAGAACAAGCGCCGCGTGCGCGAGGTGACCCCCGACGCGATGCGGATCTTGCTGGATCACTCGTGGCCGGGGAACGTGCGCGAGCTGGAGAACACGATCGAGCGCGCGGTCGTCCTCTGCACGGGGGACCGCATCACTCCCGAGCTGCTGCCCGACTATCTGCGCTACCCGACGCGCACCGACCAGCCGGCGATGGTCGTCCCCGCCGAAGGGATCTCGCTCAAGGACGCGGTCTCGAACTACGAGCGCACGATGATCCTGCAGTCCCTCGAGCTCGCAAACGGTGTGCAGAAACGCGCCGCGGAGCTGCTGCAGGTGAAGCCGTCCACGCTGAACGAGATGATGAAGCGCCTCGGCATCCACGCAAAGTCGAACGCGATCGCCGAGGAAGAAGTCGGCGTCGCCGAGTCATGATCTAGGAGTGCGGTGGCGAGGGTGGCTGGAGGGTGGGAAGCCGCCGCTCTGGTAGTCCGCAGCGCGAACCGCTCCTTTACCAGAGCGGTGGCTCCCCGCCGCCCTTCCTGCCTCGCCACCGCACTCCTAGATTTTCTTTCCCATCAGCTTCACCAATCCATACACGCTGATCACCACCCACGCCCCCTCCATCAGGATCAGTCCCGCCTGACGGGTCGTGATGGCAGCCGCCACGAGCATTGCGCCACCGCAAAGGTTCAACAACTGGTACGCGAAAGTCTCCACGCGCATCCGCTCCATCTGATGCGCCGCGTACGCGATCAGCACCATCACCGCTCCCGCAATCGAGATTACTTGCATCAACATGAGAATTCACACCCGCCGGCTTAGAATCACCCGCACTTATGACACGCCGGATCGTTCTCAGCGTCGTCCTTTCACTGCTCTGCACCGCTGCACTCGCGCAACAGACGATTCCCTCGCCCGCCGAATTCCTCGGCTACCCGATCGGCGAGCGCTTCACGCCACACCATCGCATCCTCGCGTATTTCGACGAGCTCGCGAAACGCTCCAGCCTCATCACCGTTCGCACGATCGGCACCACGTACGAGGACCGGCCGTTGGTCCTGGCCACTCTCACCTCGGCGAAGAATCGCGCGCGCCTCGACGACATTCGCGCGAACGTGGCGACGCTCGCGCGCGGCGAAGGCGATGCCGCTGCGCTGACCAAATCGACGCCGGCGATCGTCTGGCTCGCGTTCGGAATCCATGGCAACGAGTCGTCGTCGGCCGAGTCGTCGATGATGGTCGCGCACGCGCTGCTGACCGATCCCGACCTCACGCGTCACCTCGACGATCTGGTCGTCCTCATCGATCCGCTCGAGAACCCCGACGGGCGCGAGCGCTATCTGCAGTGGTTCCACCGCACGCGCGGCCTTCGCGCGAATTCCGACCCCGACGCGTACGAGCATCAGGAGCCATGGCCCGGAGGCCGCTTCAATCACTACCTGATCGACATGAATCGCGACTGGGCCTGGCAGTCGCAGCGTGAGACGCAGGCGCGAGTCGCCGCGTACCGCGAATGGAATCCGCAAGTCGTCGTCGACTTCCACGAGATGTTTTTCAACTCGACGTACTTCTTCCCGCCGGACGCGAAGCCGATCAACGCGAATCTGCCCAAGGCCGTCGAGGATTGGCTGGACGTCTTCGGCCGCGCGAATGCGGCCGAGTTTTCGCGCCGCGGCTGGTCGTTCTTCGTGGCCGAGCGCTTCGATCTCTTCTATCCCGGCTACGGCGATTCCTGGCCGGCGCTGAACGGCGCGATCGGGATGACCTACGAGATGGCCGGCGGCGGCCGCGCGGGCTCGGCGATCGAGCGCGAGGATGGAACGGTGCTCACGCTCGCGGATCGCGCGCTGCGTCACTACACGACCGGCATCACCACCGTCCGCACCGCGGCACAACATCGCGCGGAGCTGCTGCGCTACACGTACGACGCCGCGCGCGCGCAACTCGACGGCGGGAAGAACACGTTCCTCATCGTCCCCGGCTCTCCGAGCTTCGACGCGCTCGTGTCGCTGCTGCAGAAGCAGGGCGTGCGTGTGGACATGCTCAACGCCGCGTCGACCCTCCGCGCGACGCGCATTGATCGCGACGCCACGGAATCACATCTGTTCCCGGCCGGCACCGCGGTCGTCTCCACGCGCCAGCCCCTCGGCGCGCTCGCGAACACGCTCCTAGAAAAAGCGCCGGTGTTCGGAAAAGGCTTCGTCGAAGAGCAGCGCGAGAAGGCGGAGGCCGACGAACCGGATGATTTCTACGACCTCACGACTTGGTCGCTTCCGCTGGCGATGAACGTCGAGGGTTGGGTCACGCAGGCGGCGGTGACGGGAACGAAGGAGCTGCAGAAGGCGCAGCCAGCGCCGTTCCGCGCTGCGCAGTACGGCTATCTCGTCGACGCTCGCGATCCGCAGCTCTATCGCTTCGCGGGAAAACTGCTCGAGGGCGACGTGCGCTTCAGCGTCGTCGACAGCGACATCAGCATCGGCGACCACTCCTACGCGCGCGGATCGCTGATCATCCTCAAGGGCAACAACGAGAAAGATCTCGACGCGCGTCTTCAGTCGATCGCGCAGTCGAGCGGCGTGAGCATCGTGACGCTGGAGTCGGGCTGGATGGGCGGCATCGCGTTCGGCTCGGAGAAAGTGCGGCACGTGAAGGACCCGAAGATCGGACTCGTCGGCGGGCCGGGCAGCGATCCGACGTCGTTCGGAATGCTCTGGCACACGCTCGACGTGGACACGCCGATTCCGCACAGTGTCCTCTCCGCCGAGTCGCTGCGCAATCTCGAGCTGCATGACTACGAAGTGCTGGTCTTTCCCGACGGGAACTACATGGACCGCATCAGCAAGCGCGGCATCGACAAGCTCAAGCAGTGGGTGAGCGACGGCGGCACGATCGTGGCGGTGAAAGGCGCGAGCGCGTTCCTGCGCGAGAAAGACGTCGAGATCTCGAAGCTCAAGCCGTGGGAGCCGCCGAAGAAAAAGGACGACGACAAGACGCCGCCGTCGGAGCGTTACTTCGATTACCGCATCCCCGGCTCCGCGTTCCGCACGACGATGAACGAGCGCTCGTACCTGACGTTCGGCGTACCCCGGCCGCCCGCGGTGCTGGTCGAAGGCACGGGCGCGTTCCTGCCGCTGCCGAAGAAGGTCGACAACATCCTCACCATCGACGCGAAAGAGCCGCTCATCTCCGGCATCGCCTGGGACGAGTCGCTCGAGCGGATCAAAGGCTCGGTGTACGTCGTCAGCGAGCCGTCGGGACGCGGCCAGGTCATTACGTTCGCGGACGACCCGCACTTCCGATTGTTCTGGCGAGGGACGTTGCCGATCTTCCTGAACGCGGTTTTATACAGTCCGTCGTTCCCGCGGTGAGGG